>OY969116.1:0-929420 GCA_963698075.1 uncultured Candidatus Berkelbacteria bacterium
CTGAAGTCGCCAGTCGGCGACCACGGCCAAGTCGGTGAGGAGGGCTAAGTCGTAACAAGGTATCCGTAGGGGAATCTGCGGATGGATCACCTCCTTTCTAGGGAGTAAACACCTAGCCCCATTAGATAGCTTCGGTTATCTTGCGGGGTCATAGTGTCGATCGCGGAGATATGATTGTGTTATTGCAGCGTTTCTTGCAACCGTAAAAATACTGAAGGGACGTTAAAACAAACGTTCCTTGCATCCATTTTCAAAAAGAGGCCTGTCAAAAGGCTTCTTTTTGGTATATGATGTATATAAAGTATAGACCCCTCGACTCTACGATCGCTCGGGGTAAAGGAGGGAAAATGTTGTGGTCAAAAGGTAGAGCAATCGTCAGTGGAATTTTAGCCATCGGTCTGGTTATTTACGCCTTAAATTTTGTGGAAAGAAATGCTCAAATTATTGCCACCCGCTCAACCGGCAGAATCGTTTTTGATTATATCCTTAACTTTATTATCTTTTTCATTGTCTTCTATTTAGTTCTCCTCTTTTTAGCTTTTGTCTTTTTCGGCAGAAAGAAATGAATTTTACTTGAAATGTGCTCAAAAAGGGGGATAATTTAGTTAGAGGCGCGAGCGTTGCGCTACATCGCATCCAGGAGGTCGAGATGTCGGGACAAACTCTTCGGCGAATACGCCTAGATATGATGTTCCCACCCTCGATCTGTGGCTTTTCACGAAGGCCGATTTCACCGGGACCGGCTGACTTCACCAACTGGCCGCGGGATCTAGCAGGACTTCCCGATGGTCGGCCAGTGAGGACCGAAGCGGATCTGTGGGAGTGGGAAAGGCTAGCCATGCGTAAACCAGCGATTCTGCCATAGGAAGGAGAAAGCGATGAGACTAACGGATATCGAAGAGATGCTGCTTGGTGGATATGTTCCGCCACCGGAGATAGCCTGCGCCGGCTGGCAGCGACTGGCAGAGCACGGGATGCCGGGTCCTCCGGAAAGTCTGGAGGAGTTCGAGGGAGGTATCCTGGTGCTGCCGCCCGAGGAATGGTAAGCGATGGCACGTGCTATCATCAACGCTCTCAAGACTTCTTTCATCTGGTTTCGGATTGGCGTTGACATCATCCTTTCTCTGGCTTCACATACCCTCGATGATTTCATAACTATCTGACCCGGGCCGACCAGCCCCGATACTTACGAGGTCGCTATGGCGACCTCGTTTCTGTTGTCAAAAGAAGGAAAATTTGCTAAGATATTTTTGTTGGGCGATTAGCTCAGTTGGTTAGAGCACGTCACTGATAATGACGGGGTCGATGGTTCGAGTCCATCATCGCCCACCATGAAAATTTTGCATTCTAAAGATGAGGTCGAAGGTTCGATCCCTTCGTTGCCCACCACTGTTCACTGACACCTAACCACTAATCCTATGACCATTACCCCCCATTTACTCGCCGGCGCCGCTCTTGCAACGACCACCAATAATGTTTTTGTGGCGTTTTTAATAGGTTTTTTACTCCATTTCATTTTGGATGCTATCCCTCATGTTGATCCTGGGACTTTTCACCATCTTCGAATTCCCGGCTATGAAAGGGAAATTAATCTTGAGACTGTTCATGACGCCGACCGACCTTGGCCTGCCTGGATTTACATTTTTGTGATCGTTGAGTTTATTATAATCTGGTCAATCGTGATTTTATTTACTTATAAAAGATCTGATTTTGCTAATATCATCGCCGGCGGTTTGGGCGCCATTGCGATAGATGTCTTTGATAATCCGATATTTCGTTTTGCCCTCAAATGGCCAGTTTTCCGCCAGCTTCATTGGTTACATCATCGTTTCCATCACAATTTGCCGGCGAATAAGTGGTATTGGGGGTTACCTTCGGTAATAATAATAAGTGGAGTCAGCTTATGGTATTTATTAAAATTTTAATTTTTTTGATCTGCACTGGCGTGGCGATTTTGATTTTGAAATACACTGAACCGTTAGTGAGGATGATTGGCAAAATGAGTTGGGCTGAAAACCGTTTGGGCATGGGCGGAACTTATACAGTTTGGAAACTGATTGCGATTTTGTTGATAGTAGGAAGCTTGGTTTATTTAACATCAGCCGCCTGGTAGCATGCTAAACGCGGGCCGTTAGCTCAGCGGTAGAGCACCTGATTTGCATTCAGGGGGTCGGGAGTTCGAATCTCCCACGGTCCACCAAAAATGATAAATTTAGGTTACGAAATTATTGACCTTCATACCCATCTTCGTGACAACATCCCATTCCATACTAAACTGGCAAAAGAGGCGGGAATTGGAATGGTTTTATATATGGCCAATACCAATCCGTGTTTGGATAATGTGGCCGAAATTAAAAAATCGCTAAAACACAAACGACAAATCAAAGCTATCCCGGTAAGTGCGATTACTATCGGCCGAAAGGGGAAAGAACTTGTTGATATCGATTTGATTAAACCATACGTCGCCGGTTTTTCCGACGATGGCGATTGTCTAAAAAATTTAGAATTATTCAAAGAAGCGCTCAAGAGAAATGTTTTATTGATGGTTCATTCAGAGCCGGAAACCGAAATGGCGGAAAAGTATCTCAGAATCTTATCAAAAGTAGGCGGCCGATTGCACTTTCAGCATATTAGCAAAGCAACTACTATTAATATATTGCGAAAAGCAAAAAAAGCCGGTTTAAAATTTACCGCCGAAACTTGCCCCCATTATTTTACCTACACTTCGGAAGTGGAGGATAAACCGGTCAATCCGCCACTCGGGACATCGCGTGATATTGCCGCCATCAAAGAAGCTCTCGCCGATGGAACCATCGATTGTATCGCTTCCGATTATGCGCCGGTAGCAAGGCCAAAAGGCACCGGTTTTGCCTCATTCGCCTCATTTCTCCCATTATGTTATGGACTAGTCCTCGAAAAAATCCTCACGCCAAAACAACTTAAAGCAAAAATCCACGATAATCCGCTAAAAATCATCCAAGGGTATTGACATTTCTCTTGGATTTGTTCTAACCATATAGTATTTTAGTTGTGGATAGAAAACTCATTTTGAGGGCAAAGGTCGAGCTATCCTAAGGTCTAATTCATTTAAATGAGGTATTCAATGGTTTTACAAGATTGGACAACGGCTGTTTCTGACAGCTGGACGACCATCTGGGATCGCTTTGTCAATTTCCTGCCCAACTTAATCGGTGCCGCCATTATCATCATTGTCGGTTGGCTGGTTGGGATGATTGTGGCGATTATAATTGATCGGCTTTTCAGGATCATTGGTCTTCAGACTCTGTTTGAAAAAGCTAAAGTTGAGGATGTGCTTAAGAAGGGTAGCGTTGGTAAAGATTCAACCGCCTTGTTGGCTTCAGTGGCTAAATGGATAATCTATTTGGTTGCCTTTATTGCTGCGGCCAATACTTTGAAATTGCCTGATGTCGCTAATTTCCTCAATACAGTCCTGGCTTACGTGCCGTCGGCTGTCGCTGCCGGTTTGATTTTGTTGATTGGTCTGGTTTTGGCCCATTTCCTTTCCAATGTTGTTAGGGGCTCACTCTTGGCTGCTGGTTTTGTTATGGCTGAAGCTGTTGCCTTGGTTGTCCGTTATGCGATTATCATCTTTGCCTTCCTAGCCGCGCTGTCTCAACTTGGCCTTGCCCAGAACATGATTTCCACCCTCTTTATTGGAGTGATTGCGTTCTTGGCCATTGCCGGTGGTCTGGCCTTCGGTCTTGGTGGCAAAGATGCTGCCCAGGATTTGATTGACCGGATTCGCAAAGAATTGAAGTAAGGTTTTCTCCAGAGAAGTAAAATATTTAACAAAACGGGAATAACAGGAGACTCTTTTAGAGTTAATCAGTTGTCCCGTTTTGTTTTTAACGGGGCTTGACAAAATAAAATATCATGCTACAATAAGATTGGTCTTATTTTTTTAGGAGTATTACTGATGTACGAAACCAACAACGAGAAGGGGGTCGACGGATAAATTAACGCTCAATTTAGTTTTTGAGTTGTATTTTATCCGCCGAAAGGCGGTTTTTTGGACCTTAACAACAAAATATCATGCAAGAATAAGTGTCTTGGTAGTTGTTCTACCCGAATAAAAGTTTTCGTTAAAGCAGAAGGTGGATGCCTTGGCACGGAAGACCGATGAAGGACGCAGTAGGCGTGCGATACGCTTCGGGGAGGAGCCAAACATCCTTTGATCCGAAGATTTCCGAATGGGGAAACCCTCCCGCCGAAGAGGCGGGAATCCTGTGCAGAACCCCCGGCGTTACGGAGAGCCTTTTGATCCATTAAATTTAGGGATCAAAGTAAAAGGCCATTTAATCTCTGTTAGCGCTGGGGATTCTGCATGGGAAGGGCACTCGGTGAACTGAAACATCTTAGTAACCGAAGGAAAAGAAAACAACACTCACCCAAAGTGAGATACTGACCTCGGCTCCATTCGTGGAGACGGGTTAGTATGTGATTCCCCCAGTAGCGGCGAGCGAAAAGGGAACTGCCTGATTATGACAAGTGAGTTTATTCTAGTCGAAGGAACCTGGAACGGACAGCCAAAGAGGGTAACAGCCCCGTAGACGAAAGGTAAACTCAGTCTGTCATAATTTTTCTCGACCATTCGTGGTTGAGGAAAAGTACTACTAGCCACGTGTAAGCTAGTAGGAAAATGGGAGGATCGTCTCCTAAGGCTAAATATCTTCCGTGACCGATAGTGAACTAGTACCGTGAGGGAAAGGTGAAAAGTACCCCTAAACGGGGAGTGAAATAGTACCTGAAACCATCTGCTGACAACAAGTCGGAGCCCCGCCTTTGGCGGGGTGACGGCGTGCCTTTTGTAGAATGAACCAACGAGTTAGCTATGTGTCGCAAGCTTAAGCCCGTTTAGGGCGAAGGCGAAGGGAAACCGAGTCTGATAAGGGCGAATAGTGGCACATACTAGACCCGAAACCGGGTGATCTATTCATGGGCAGGGTGAACCCCGCCGAAAGGCGTGGGGGAGGCCCGAACTCAATAGCGTTGCAAAGCTATGGGATGACTTGTGAATAGAGGTAAAATGCTAATCGAACCCGGAAATAGCTGGTTCTCCCCGAAATATATTTAGGTATAGCGTCTTATGTAGTTTACGGAGGTAGAGCTCTGGATGGTCACCCCGCCGAAAGGCGGGGGACTAATCAAACTTCAAATTCCGTCAACTTAAAGTAAGATAGTCAGACTGTGGGGGCTAAGCTTCACAGTCAAAAGGAAAAGAATCCAGACCGCCATCTAAGGTCCCCAAGTGTAATTTAAGTGGAAAAGGATGTCGCAGTCCCCAGACAACCAGGAGGTTGGCTTAGAAGCAGCCATCCTTTAAAGAAAGCGTAACAGCTCACTGGTCAAGGATTACGGCGCCGAAAATTTAACGGGGCTCAAAATTACCACCGAAGATGCGGATCCCGCCTTTGGCGGGGTGGTAGGGGAGCGTTCTTTCGTGGGTGAAGCCCCGCCGTGAGGCGGGGTGGACGCGAGAGAAGTGAGAATGTTGGTATGAGTAACGAATTAGCGAGGCGAGAAACCTCGCCACCAAATATCTAAGGTTTCCCCCGCAACGATAATCGACGGGGGGTTAGTCGGGCCTTAGCCCGTGAGGGTGATGGACATGACGTTGATATTCGTCAACTGCTGAAAGACTATGTTGTCGGGACGCACTGTAGAGGTTTTACCAATCGTATGGTTGAAAGGTAAAATTGAAGCGGTGACTAGAAAAGCGACAACCCACTACTTTTAGCACCCGTACCGCAAACCGACGCAGGTAGATGGGTAGCGAATACCAAGGTGATCGAGCTAACTTTCCCAAAGGAACTCGGCAAAAAAGCGAGCGTAACTTCGGGATAAGCTCTTCCCGCCGCAAGGCGGGACGCAGCAAACGTATTTCAGGCGACTGTTTACCAAAAACTTAGGTCCCTGCGAACCAATTATTGGGATGTATAGGGGCTGATGCCTGCCCAGTGCTAGAAGGTTACGGAGAGCGCTGCGACCGCAAGGTCAAGGCGCAAACTTAAGCCCTAGTGAACGGCAGCGATAACTATAATCGTTCTATGGTAGCGAAATTCCTTGTCGGGTAAGTTCCGACCCGCACGAATGGCATAACGGTCTGAAAACTGTCTCTGGGAAAGGCTCGGTGAAATTACAATACCGGTAAAGATGCCGGTTACCTGCAGCAAGACGGAAAGACCCCGTGAAGCTTTACTATAGCTTGATATTGACTCAAAGTTTCAATTGTATAGAGTAGGTGGGACCCCGCCGCAAGGCGGGGGACAAGTGAAACACCACCCTGTTGGAGTTTTGATTCTAACCCTCCCTAAAGGGAAGGGACAGTGTCAGGTGGGTAGTTTAACTGGGGCGGTTGACTCCTAAATTGTAACGGAGTCGTTACAAAGGTTGGCTTGCTCCGGATGGAAATCGGAGTGAAAGTGCAAACGCAAAAGCCAGCTTAACTGCAAGACTTACAAGTCGCGCAGAGACGAAAGTCGGAGTTAGTGAACCTCTATCTCAGAGTGATGTGGATAGAGATCAACGGATAAAAGCTACTCCGGGGATAACAGGCTGATCGCATCCAAGAGCCCACATAGACGATGCGGTTTGGCACCTCGATGTCGGCTCACCCTATCCTGGGGCGGAAGTACGTCCCAAGGGTTTGGCTGTTCGCCAATTAAAAGGGTACGCGAGCTGGGTTCAGAACGTAAATTACATTGCGTTCTACTACAGAAATGTAGTACAATAAATCTGACTAATATCGGTGAAACCCTACTAAATTTACGAACGTTTTAGAGGGCAATACCGAGAGAAGAAAGATTTATTATGCCAGAAGAGACAAAAGCCTATATCGCAGGATTTTTGGACGGAGATGGATGTTTGATGGCACAGTTAGTAAAACGTAAAGGATATCGATATGGTTTTCAAATCAGATTAAGCATTGTTTTTTACCAACACGTGCAGAATGTAAAACATTTAGAATGGTTAAAATCAATTTTAAAAAAAGGTTACATCAGAAAAAGAAATGATCAAATGGCAGAATATACGATCGTCGGGATAAAAGATGTAATCGAAGTTTTAACAAAGATTTTACCTTATCTTCGTCTAAAACGTCAGCAGGCAAAAAATCTATTAAAGTTTAGTAAATTACCTTCAAGACCGACTAAGCATCAATTTATAGATTTTTGCCATTTAGTTGATGAAACTGCGAAATATAACTTTTCTAAAAAACGAAAGATATTCACGCAACAGGTGGTAGAGTATCTGGCCAATAATAATTTTTCCTCGTAACGACTGATAACTAATCTAGGCAATTAGCTTGAGGCCCGCCGTAAGGCGAGCCACACGTCAGCCCCTCGGTCCGAGGCGTTGGACAAGGGTGAAGATATAGTCTATGCCATTAGTAATAATGGATTAACATGCGTAAGACAGTTCGGTCCTAATCTGCTGTAGGCGTTGAAGTTTGAGGGAGGCTGCTCCTAGTACGAGAGGACCGGAGCGGACGAACCGCTGGTGTACCAGTTGTTCTACCAAGAGCATTGCTGGGTAGCTATGTTCGGTCGGGATAACCGCTGAAAGCATCTAAGCGGGAAGCCCATCCCAAGATTAGACTTCGTTAAAGTCCCCCGTAGACTACGGGGTTGATAGGCTCTAGGTGTAAGATCCGCAAGGATTTCAGCCGAGGAGTACTAATCGACTGATGAAAACTTTCAGAGCCTGCCTAACGGCGGGCAGGTAGAACAACTGCCAAGACACTTTATTGCATTTTTTGAGGGTAGAATCCTTGGTGCTATCGCGAGATGGCAACACCTCTTCCCATTCCGAACAGAGCCGTTAAGCATCTCAGCGCCGATGATACTCGGACCGCAAGGTCCCGGGAAAGTAGGCCAGTGCCAAGGACCCTGCTCTTAAAAAGCTCTCTTTTTGCTAACTGAAGGTTAGCATGCTAATATTAAAGTGTCATGACAATTAAAGCCAGAATAATTATTTTGGTTATTCTGATCGTCGTAATTATCGGCGGGGGTGCGTATTTGTATCTTTGGCTTTCCGGAAAGCTCAAAATCGGCGCCGAAGCTGTTGTTGGTTGTCAAAACACCAAAAGGATTGGCGCTCTTTTCGGGCGGGCAGGGACAAATCTTACCAGTTACAATTTTTCCGGGCATCAGATTACGATCAATGCTCTCATCGTTCCGTATTTAGACAGGGTTCAGGCGGACATTAAGGACAAAAAAATCAATTATGACTTTTCCAACGTTCAAGCTTTTAATCTTCGTGCCAAAAGAGGCGGTGGCGGAAGTTCGCTCCATTCCTGGGGGATCGCCCTTGATATTAATCCAGACCGCAATCCCCAAGGCGGTGGTTCCGATATTCCCACTGGGGTGGTAGATATTTTTAAAAAACATGGTTTCTTCTGGGGTGGTGATTGGTCTGGTGGCGACCGCGACCCCATGCATTTTGAATGGTATGGGGCCTCACTTTCTGGAGATATTCTTGATCGTCGAAGCCAACAACGAATCCTTTCAGCGGCTACGGCGATTAATGGTTCAGGTTCTCCTAATGCCAACGGCGTATATCAGTGGACTATCCCGGCCGGTGCCTATGAAATCACCGCCGAGGCTCGCGGCTATGAAAAGTCTAAATTTACGATCGAATTGACCTGTTTTAGCGAAGATCAGGCCGATATTACGTTGGAACCCTTACCTTCAGATGTTCCGGGTTCAATTGCCGGCAAAATCTCTGTTTCGCCTAATTATCCAATTTTAGTTCCCGCCAATATTTATCTTGATGGTCGTCAGGTGGCTGTTTCCAATGTTAAAGGAGATTATTTCATTCCCAATGTTCACGAAGGCAAACACAAAGTCGAGGGCAAAATTATGTTTTTTCCGGGTAATGGGACCATTACCGAAGTGGTCCCTGGCGACAATTTAAAAAATGTTAATATAATAATAGGAAGATAAAAAGGAGGTTTAATGCGAAAAGTTCTAATCATTATTTTGGTCATTTTGATCCTTGGGGCTTTGGGCGTGGCCGGCTACCTTTATCTTGGGCCGAAATTCAATACCGAAAACCGCCAAATTGATACCTGGATTTCCGTCAATAATTTGAACAAGTACGGAGATCCAGAAAACACGGCCTATTCTAATGGCAAACCCTGCGACACGACTTTGACCTGCTACGACTACATCAAAAAAATGCATCCGGACAAACCGTGGAGAAAATAACTTAAAACTAAAAGTTTAAAACTAAAAACTTCAACTCAAAAGAAAAAAAGATTAATCCTTTATCATTTTCGTTGTTACTTTGACATTTACCATTTTAGCTTTAACATTTAACCATGAGAATAATTGCTGACTTTCATATACATTCAAAATATTCTCGGGCCACGAGCCGCGACATGGATTTGGAACATATTTCCAAATGGGCGAAATTGAAAGGCATTGATTTAATCGGCACTGGCGATTTTACGCATCCCTTGTGGTTAGGACAGATCAAACAAGAGCTCGCTGAAGATGGCAGTGGGTTATTAAAACATCGAGACGATGACAAGCTGCGATTCATTCTCACAGGCGAAATCTCATCAATCTACACCCAGGGTGGTAAAGTCCGCAAAGTCCATACGATCATCTTTGTACCGGATATCAAAACCGGCCAAAAAATTAATGAGAAGTTAACTGGCATTGGCAATTTATATTCCGATGGCCGGCCGATTATCGGTCTTTCAGCCAAAGATTTGGCCAAGGTCATCTTAAATATCAATCCAAATTCTCTCATAATTCCCGCCCACGCCTGGACGCCCTGGTTTTCGATTTTTGGTTCTAACTCCGGCTTTGATTCGATCCAGGAATGTTACGAAGAATTAACGCCATATATTAATAGTATTGAAACCGGACTTTCGAGCGACCCAGAAATGAATTGGCGTTTGTCAAAGTTGGATAAAATTACTTTAATCTCAAACTCCGATGCTCATTCGCCAGCCAATCTCGGCCGCGAGGCTAATGTTTTTGAACTTGACAAAAATAAATTGACTTATAAAGAAATTGCTGACATTATCAAAACCAAAGATCCTAAAAGATTTTTATATACCCTCGAATTTTATCCAGAAGAAGGGAAATATCATTTTGACGGTCATCGAAATTGCGATATTGTTGCCAACCCTTTCGAAACCAAATATCCCGAAAATAAGTGCCCGAAGTGCGGCAAGAAGCTGACCATTGGCGTCATGAATCGAGTTGAAGAATTGGCCGATCGAAAGCCGGGGCATACTGACGAAAATTTTCCTTATTCAAAACATTTAGTCCCTTTGCAGGAAATAATCGCTGAATCTTTTGAAAGCACTACCTCAAGCCAAAGGGTCCAAAAAGAATATCAGAGTTTAGTGTCTCGTTTTGGAGGAGAGTTTAATATTTTACTTGACATGACGCCAGAGGAATTATCGAAAAATCTTCATTCAAAAATTGTTGATGGGATTGGGCGTGTAAGAAGAGGCGAGATCGAGATTGAGCCTGGCTACGACGGCGTGTATGGTAAAGTTAAAGTTTTCGCTGATATGGCCGAGCGAGATCAACAAGCGAGTTTGTTTTAGAAAGGAATAAATGCCGGAATTGCCTGAAGTTGAAACCATCCGTCAGGGGATTATCCAAAAACTTAAAGGCAAAAAGATTAAAGATGTGGAGATTCGCGTCCCCAGACTTTTTATTGGCCCCGAAGGGGCCCCCGTTGGTGGTGATAGTATCATCGGCGCTAAGATAAATGATGCTCGTCGGGTGGCAAAAATTTTAGAAATTGTTTTAGACAATGGCTATTCAATATTAATTCATTTAAAGTTGACAGGACAATTGGTCTATGTTGCAAAGGGCGAAAATAAAATTGGCGTTGGTATTCATTTCCAAAAAGCATATGGCCAACCATTACCGCATGCTCACACGCACATCATTTACACTTTTTCCGATGGTTCGCATTTATATTTCAATGATTTGATGAAGTTCGGTTGGCATCGGGCCGTTAAAACATCAGAAGTAAATAAAATCTTAGGGCCGGATAAATTTGGACCCGAACCCGGCTCGAGAGATTTTACACTTGAAAACTTGAAAAATATTTTTTCGCGATCGGCTAAACCAATTAAATTAGTCTTAATGGACCAATCTAAAATTGGTGGTATCGGCAATATCTATGCCAATGACGCTTTGTATTGGGCGGGAATTTTACCAACTCGGCCAGCAAAATCATTATCCGAGAAAGAAATATCCAGATTAAAAGCAGCAATCGAAAAAGTCATTAGCCTTGGCTTAAAATATGGTGGCTCTTCGGAAAATACTTATGTCAATATTGAAGGAAAACAAGGCTATTATATGGATCATGCCGCGGTTTATCAGCAAAAGAATGATCCCAAAGGCCACTCAATTAAAAAAATTCAACTTGGCGGACGAGGGACTTTTTATTGCCCGCGGTGCCAAACATGATAAAAGGGTCTTTTCAAAACTCGCAAAGCCATTTAAAATATCATTGAACCGAAAAATTTAAGAGTATGAACAAAAACGCCAAAAAACAATCTATAAATGCGCTGCAAGCGATTATCTTAGCCGCTGGCAAGGGCACACGTTTAAATTGTAAAGACATCCCTAAAGTAATGTTGTCGATCGCCGGCATCCCGATGATTGATTTTTCTTTGGATAACATCAAGAAAGCCGGTTTTAAGAAACCGGTAGTGGTTGTTGGTTTTCAAGCAGAAAAAGTCAAAAAATATCTTAAAAATGGCGTTATTTATGCTTATCAACCAAAAAGATTAGGCACGGCGCATGCCACGTTGGCGGCCGAAAGTAAAATTCCTCGAAATATCAAAGACGTCCTAGTGGTTATGGGTGATGATAGCGCTTTTTATGACCCGCAAACGATTATTGATTTAATTGAACTTCATCGGCAAAAATCGCCCTCAATTACCATGCTGACCGTCCACAAAAAAGATCCCAAAGGTTTGGGCCGAGTTATCCGCGATGAAACCGGGCATGTTACCGGTATTATCGAGGAGAAATTAGCCACGCCCGCCGAAAGGAAGATAAAAGAAGTCAATGCCGCCTGCTATGTTTTTAAAACCTCCTTTTTGTGGCCAGCTTTAAAAAAAGTTAAACGCAATCCCACCGGTGAATATTTCTTACCCGATTTAATCCAGATTGCCAATCAAGAAGGCCGAAGAGTTATCGCTCATAAAATTTCCTCATCTCAATGGAAGGGAATCAACACCCCCGAACAATTGCTCGCCGCTCACAAAGCCATGGTAGCGAAATTGAGAACTAATGGCAAAATACAAAGTTAAAGGCATAATTTTAAAAAGAACTAATTTAGGTGAAGCCGATCGAATCTTGACGATTTTTTCTGACAAACTAGGTAAAATCCGCGCCATCGGCAAAGGCATTCGTAAGCAAAACTCTCGACTTGGTGGTCATTTGGAACCATTTTGTTTGGCGAATCTCGTCGTGGCCGAGGGTCGTAATTTAGACATCGTCACCGAAGCAGAAATTATCGAATGTTTTTTTGATATCCGCAACAACTTAAAATCAACCCACATTTCTTACTATTTGGCCGAAGCGATTGATAAATTAACCGGCGAACATGAAAAACACGCGGAAGTTCTTGAATTGCTTTTGGAGGTGTTAAATAATGTTGGCCAAACCAATGACGACTTCTTAATTTCCTATTTTGAGTTAAATCTTTTATCTATCCTGGGGTTTGGTCCCGAAATAGATCAATGTTTGGTCTGCCATAAAATTTTGCTAAGCGATGATAATTATTTTGATAATGTCGAAGGTGGTATTGTCTGTGGTAATTGTCAACCTAATGGAACTAAGATTTCTAATAACGCGATTAAGCTCCTGAGATTTTTTCTTAAAAATCGGCTCAAAAATTTGAAAAAATTAAAAACTTCTACTGAAATTCAAAAAGAAACAAAAAAAATTACCCAAAATTATTTGGACTATATTAGCGGCCAAGAATTTAAATCGCGGAGATTTTTGCCAACCTAATGGAAGTTTGCTATATTAAAGGAGGAGAATAAATGGCCGATTTAGAAAAAATTGTCAGTTGGGCTAAACGGCGGGGATTTGTGATGCCGGGAAGTGAAATTTATGGGGGCTTATCCGGCATTTATGATTTTGGGCCTTATGGTGTGACGCTGAAGAATAATATCAAGGAAATCTGGTGGAAGCGGTTTGTAGAAGATCACGATGATATCGTCGGCATCGAATCAGCGATATTGATGAATCGGAAGGTTTGGCAGGCAAGCGGACATGAAAAAGATTTTGTTGATAAGTTGGTCGAATGTAAAAAATGTCACCAACGTTATAAAGCTGATGATTTGCCTAAAGAAAAATGTCCTTCGGGTGGCGAACATGGTCAGCATGTATTTACTAAGGCGAAACAATTCAACCCGATGTTTAAAACGCACGTCGGCGTTATCGAAGACGAAAAATCCTTAACATATTTAAGACCAGAAACAGCCCAGGGAATGTTTGTCGATTTCAAGCAAATAATGGAAACTTCTCGACAAAAAATTCCTTTTGGCATCGCCCAAATCGGCAAATCTTTCCGCAATGAAATCAATACCAAAGATTTTCTTTTCCGTGTCCGCGAATTTGAAATCGCCGAGATTGAATATTTTGTTAAACCTGGCGAAGACGAAAAAGCTTTTGATGAATGGTTGAAAAATTGGGAAGAATTCGTTTTATCATTGGGGATAAGAAAAGAAAATATCCGTCAGTATGAGCATAAAAAAGAAGATTTATCGCACTATTCAAAAAAAACTGTTGATATTCATTATCATTATCCGTTTGGTTGGAAAGAGCTAACTGGATTGGCCAATCGCACCGATTTTGATTTGAAGGCGCATCAAGACGCCTCTGGCAAGGATTTGTCGTATTTCGATGAGGAAACTAAAGAAAAATATATTCCCTTTGTGATTGAGCCAACCTTAGGAATTGAGCGATTAATGCTTGCAATAATTTGCGACGCATTTGAAGAAACCAAGCCGCGGACAAAAACGACTGAAGCGGCCACTGAAAAAGAGATTATTTTGCATCTTTCGCCGCAAATCGCGCCAGTTAAAATCGCAGTCTTACCATTGGTGAAGAAATTATCTGATAAAGCGCAGGAAATATATAAAGATCTCAAAACCTGCTGGGGGGATATCGAATTTGACGAATCAGGCAGTATCGGCCGGCGATATCGAAGACAAGATGAGATTGGGACCCCGTACTGCGTCACGATCGATTTTGAAGAGGATGGCAAAGTCACCGTCCGCGACCGGGATACCATGAAACAGGAGCGCATCGAAATCAAAGAACTAAAGAACTATTTGTTTGGGAAGTTAGGAAGTTTTTAGAAGGAAATAAACACCTCAATATTGTGAGGGGTTTAAATATCTTGCTTTCGTCTAAGCAAATATGATATTTTATATTTAGCTCTCATCACGGAGGTGAGGCCGATGCTAGCACTGTTTATCTGCCTCAATGTTGTTATATTGTCGACGTGGGTTATGTGCTTGGCGATAATGTTCAAACGCTACTACACTAAAACGCAATTTCGAAGACAGGGCCGTTGGGTGTGTTTGTTACTTGTAGTTGAAATCTCAGCCTTTCTCTTGGCACGTGGTCCTCTTAGGGAGATCGAGAACAGTCTCGCTCAGCCGCTAAGCTATCATCTTCTTCGCTGGGGATTCCTCCTGATAACGTTATATGTTGTTTGGGCTGCGCGCAAGAAGTGGGCGGACCTCACTCATATTCCAGATGGCAACTATAAGCTGTTTGGGTACAGCTTCCGAGGTAAACAAGTAGCGCTCAGGTTTTGGGACGAAGGTCTCAATAGCGATCCAAACGAGTGTCCGGAATTTGAGAGCCTAGTGCCTCTTGAGTGCGTTCAGACCAGACTCATCATTAGCGGAAGTCCACTACTCACTGTGTGTGAGGGGACATATTTCCTCTATTTACCGAGCTGCATGATGGCTGACTTCGAAATCGAGAATATGGGCTTCGCCAGCCTAGCTCGAGAGTGGTAACCTGTGGGGCCGCGGCCTCTACCGCGGCCCTGAATACTCAAAATCCTTAAATACGATCAATACTCAAAGAATAAAATAATAAGAAGGGATAAGATGAAAAATTCACTTTTGAAAACGGCATTAATAAATAGTATCGGGACAGCGGTTTACATTGCGCTCGTTGCCACTTTGATGACTAAAGGTAATCAGATTTTTGGTCAAGCAACCGGAATTCTCGGCGGCGTGGGTATTTTACTCTTGTTTACTTTATCAGCCCTCATTGTCGGCACTTTAGTTTTGGGAAAACCGTTGATGCTATATCTCGACGGCAACAAAAAAGAAGCGGTCAAGCTTCTCATATATACCATTATTATCTTAGCCGTTCTTACCGTCATTTTCTTGAGTATTTTGGCTATAAAATCTTAAAACCAAAACGTGTCAAGTACTCTTTTTATCTTAATTTTGTTGATAAATGCTCTCTTGGGTCTATAATAAACTTGCCCATGTCTGGGGCACGGACGGAGCCGTCCTGGTGTCCTGGAGGTTGAGGAGTAATGTAACGAGACGCGGTGGGTCGAACCAATGCCCGGGCAGGACTTCTCAAGCAGTTTCCGAGCCAGATCATGTGGCTCCCGGACTTGTTGGACGGACGGCTCCGTCTCACCTGACAACTCTCAGGCTAACCTCTGCGCCTGCGTCAACTCTTGGGTGCTCCAGCGGGGAGGAGCCCCAAGAGCCATTGTCCCGGCAGATCATTCTGCCATCTACTTGCCGCCCAACACCTCTGCGAACGGGTCCGAGGCCATCACGACCTCGGACCCATTTTTGTATTTGACAGTCTTTTATATAATTGAAAGATTTTCAAATAAATAGGTTTCAATTAAAATCCCTTTGGCTTGACTTAGGGATTTTTAAGTCTTAGAATAGAAATAGAGATGTTTGTTATCGTCAGGTCTTGGGAAAGGAGGTGAAAGGGTCCGTTGAGGGTCGTTGAGACAACCTTTCTCGGCGCAGTGACAGGGTTAGAGTTCGTTGTTGTCGAATCCGGCCGGTTGGACTGGGCGCATGAGAATGGTCGCAAAGGGACTGGAGTCGTCTCAAGAACGGAAACGGACAGCCCAGGCTTACTGTAGGATCAGGGTCCGTCCTTGGAAAGTATCGGGTGCGCGATATGACCCTGGTCCAGAACTCGGACAGGCGAGGGGAGAAAGCATTTATCTCCGAGGGGCGCACCCCCCTCCCGGCCGTCTGGTCTTCGTTCCGGCAATACAGGAGGTTTTGCCCATGCGCAAACGCACGTTCGTCGTAGAGCTGACAGGCACCATGGACAGCTGCGCCTTCCTCTAGCCACAACCACGGGCGAAGGGAATGCAACCAGAACAGGACCTCGCCACGGCGGGGTCACCGACTCCCCCGTCTACTCGAGGGGTTGAGTCACGGATGTTGTACCCGGGGCGGGTTGCCCGCCCCGGGCTTTTTTGTATTGATGTTCTCTTGATTGAGGATAATAATCAAAAGGTAACGCAGTCAAGGAGACGAGAATGGCGATCATCGGCTTCTGGTCGATCGGAGGTGGTAGTGGGAAGACTACCTTGGTAGCCAATCTGGCTTTTCGGTTGGTTTTCAAGGATCTTTCGGTCAAAGTCGGGCTAGTTGATGCTGATGTTGAGGAATATGGAGGAATAGACGTTTTCCTCGCCACGGCCTTGAATCGTCAAGTGTCGAACGCCACGCTCAATGGCTTGAGCGCCAGTCTGCACGCTCTCTACGGCCAATTGGATGGAACGCTGCTTGATGTGCTGATGGGCGGTAAGAAGAGCAAGGGCAAGCTCTGGCTTGATGCAGTTGAGGTGATGGAGTTGGGCGTATCGTCAGACTGGCAGGATTGGTTAGCGGGTATGAAAGATAGACTCTGGCTGATGCCATGCCAAAGAGACTGGGGGAAGATTGGTGGTGTTCTATACACCGAATCTACCATTGTCCGGATCCGCAAGGCGATCATGCGGATGCAGGAATCCTGCGGGCTGAATCATGTCTTTGTTGATTGTCGGAACGGATTTTCGAACAGTGGATTTGCCGCCGCGCTTGCTACAGACTATCTGGTGGTGCCGGTGCTGCCGAACAATACGCATCTCGATGCTACCAAAAGAGGGGCGAAGGCGTTGCGGGCTGTGGTGCAAGTTTGTACCAAGGCCCAATATACTCGTGATTTTCAGCATGTGCTTAACGCCGCTCCTGACGATCAGTTTGTTATTGAGAGTGTCAGAACTTTCTTCAGACATGCTCCGGAGCTCTCAATCATCAATGGTGGAGTGCCAGTAGTGCCGTTCCATCCGGAAATGGCAGTAGCTGAGGTGATCGCCGCAGTCCCTCGTCTCGACTCCTGTCTTTCGGCTGACGATCAGCGCTATCTCGCGGCTCTTGGCGAGTTGTGGAGATCGATAGTCTCACGTATTGAGAGACTTGAGGAAGTTTGAGATCATGTATTTTACGCCCGGGGTGGGTTTCGACCCGCCCCGGGCTTTTTGTTATTGAAGGTTATCCACAGGTTTATGGAGATATGAAAAGATTAACAGGTTTGAATTAGAGTGTTGATCCCGCACAAATCCTTCCTGTAAAAGGGATTACATCCTCTACTTACAGGAGTGGATTATGCGGGGCAGGCAAGGTGATCGGCTATTGACAAAATGTTGACATATGTATCAATGTGTCCTATTATGAACTCGAAGTGGAAAATTGTGGATAAAAGTGGGGAAAACTCAGTATAATTGTGGATAACTTTAACAAACCAAGCATGTTCATCGGAGAATACAGCCACACAATTGATGAAAAAGGGAGGATGGCCATCCCTTCAAAAATGAGAAGGGATCTTGGCAGTGGCGCCGTTGTGACTCGTGGTATTGATAACTGTTTGTGGGTTTTTCCCAAAAAAGAGTGGACGCTCTTAGCCGAGAAATTAGCCAGCCTGCCTTTATCAGATGCCAATTCGCGCGCCTTTTCCCGTTTAATGCTCGCCGGCGCCATGGAAGTCGAATTTGACAGCCTTGGTCGGGCTTTGATTCCGGGATATCTTAGAACCTATGCTGGTTTAAAGAAAAACGCCATCATTGCTGGCTTGTATAATCGCTTGGAAATTTGGGACGAAAGCACCTGGAAAGCTTATAAAGATAAAACCGAGAAAGCAACTGAACAAATCGCCAAACATATGGCCGACCTGGGGGTATAATTCTTCTTATTTGTTGACTAGCAGCCAGTTAAAAACAAAACTTTCGGCTGCTTACGGATATATTGTATACCATTCCTCACAGAATGGTGGCCCTGATCGTCACGCTTAAGTGCCGATGCGGGGCAAAACAAAATTGGGTATTTCGTCATTCGCCGCGAGGCGAATGGCATTAAGGAGGGGCACTGGCTGCTAGTCTTCTTAAAACCGCGACCATGCTTACACACATACCGGTTATGCCCAAAGAAGTTATCAAATTCCTTGCCCCTCGCCCACACGAGAATTTTATTGATGCCACTTGTGGTTTAGGCGGCCATTCACGATTGATCCTTGAAAAAACAGCCCCAAAAGGGCAATTATTAGCCATCGATCAGGACATCGTTGCTTTAAATCAGGCTCGAGAGAACCTCGCGGAATTTCAAGAGAGAGTCGCTTTTGTTCATGCCAACTTTGACGAATTAGGCTTAATCATTAGAACTTGGCCTGTTAAAGAAGTTAATGGCATCCTTTTTGATCTTGGAGTCTCGACTTATCAATTAACCGCGCCAGAGAGAGGATTTTCTTTCCTGCCTCGCCGGCAGGCAGGTAATCAAGAATCTGTTCTCGACATGAGGATGTCGCCGGAAAGTCAGCGCCTTAGCGCTCGAGATATCATCAACCAATGGGACGTCCACTCCTTGAAAAGAATCTTAAAAAATTTCGGCGAAGAACCGTTTGCCGGCAAAATTGCCCGAGAAATTATCCGCGTCCGTCAAAGCCAACCGATTAAGACCACGGATGAGTTGGTTGCAGTCGTTAAGCGCGCCTTACCCCCGGCATATCGGGCCAGCCGCGAGAAACATTTTGCCACCGCCACTTTTCGCGCTCTGCGGATGGCGGTTAATAATGAATTACAAGTTTTAGAAAACGGCCTAAAACAAGCAATTCAGGTTTTATCTCCAGGCGGAAGAATTGTTATCATTGCTTTTCATTCGCTTGAGGATAGAATCGTTAAAAATTTTTTGAGGGAATCAAGTTTAAAAATATTGACACCGAAACCCGTGATCGCACGAGATGAAGAGATTAAAAATAATCCTAAAGCCCGTTCAGCAAAACTTAGGGCAGCAATAAAAAATTTTTAAGGAGGGACATGCTTATTCCGCGATCAAAGACTTGGCAAAATGGCATTCGTAAACGAACCATCGGCACCAGTTTCAAAATTGGTCCAATTTCTCTAAAATTCATCACCATTGTTCTTTTGGCTATTGCCGCCCTTTTTTATTTAGCTCAGAGTACTCAGGCCTCAACGTTCAAATATAAGATTATGGAACTTGAAGAGCAAAAAAATAAAACTCAAACCGATGTCAGACAGCTAGAAGTGGAATCGGCAAGATTAAAATCTCTCAGCGAAATCCAAAATAGTGCTAAAAATCTTAATTTAGAACCGACTGATTGATTTAGATATGGAAAATAATAATCATATTTGGTCAAAAAGGCTAAATTTAGTCCTCGGCCTAATTATGGTGTTGGGGGCGGGTTTAGGATTTCGATTGTTCCAAAAACAGATTCTTGAGCACGGAACTTATCTAGCTCAAGCCGAGGGCCAATATATTGTTAAAAAAGAACTTCCAGCTCAGCGCGGGCAAATTTATGCTTCAGACATGTTTCCCTTAGCCACCAATAAACAATACTATCAAGTTCTCGCCATACCTAGCAATATCAAAAATCCGGCTGACGTTGCTGGAAGATTAGCGCCTATTTTAGAAATTTCTGAGGATGAGATTTTTTCTAAGATTAATAATGATAAAAATTACGTCCCGCCCTTAAAACATGGTCTTAGCGAAGAAGAAGGTGATAAAATTGCTAATCTCAAACTTCGAGGCATTGTTGTTTTGCCAGAATCATCTCGTTTCTATCCGGAAGGAGAATTGGCCTCTCAGATTTTGGGATTTGTTAACGATGCTGGTAATGGCCAATATGGTGTTGAAGGTTATTTTAATGATGAGTTAAAGGGTTCGGGAGGTCAAATTACGGCCGAAAAAGATGTTCTTGGGCGTCTTTTTAACATTGGCGCCCGCACCCAACCAGAGAATGGCACCGATTTTATTTTAACTTTGGATCATAATATTCAGTATCAGGCAGAACAAGTTTTAGAAGAGGCAATTAAAAAATATAAAGCCGATTCCGGCTCAATCGTAATAATTGACCCCCAAACTGGCGCTGTTTTAGCCATGGCTGGCGACCCAACTTTTGACCCGAATAAATTTAATGAAGTGTCCCAAGACAATCAAGATGTTTTCAATAATCAGAGTATCGCTAAACCATGGGAGCCGGGTTCAGTTTTTAAACCGCTAATTATGGCCGCGGCCATTAATGAGGGTAAAGTCCAACCTGAGACTGAAGGCGTTTTTTCCAATGTGGTGACCGTAGATAGCTACGAGATTCATACTTCAACCGATCAAGCTTATGGACGGGAAACAATGACCCAGGTTTTGGAAAATTCTGATAATGTTGCCATGGTTTGGGTTTCGGAACAGTTAGGCAAAGATCTGGAGTATAAGTATCTTAAAGATTATGGGTTTGGCCGTAAATCAGGCATCGAAATGGATACGGAAAGCCCCGGCGAAGTTTTAGATTTAAAGCAGTGGTCTAATACTCAAAGAGCCACGATTGCTTTTGGTCAGGGTATTGCCGTTACCCCCGTCCAGCTCGTCACGGCTATGGCCTCAATCGCCAATGGGGGGAAATTGATGAAACCCTATATTGTTTCGGAAGTCACCAGCAGCGATGGTCAAAAAGATGTCCGCCAGCCTCAAGAGGTGAAACGCGTCTTAAATACTGACGTTG
Organism: uncultured Candidatus Berkelbacteria bacterium; assembly: GCA_963698075.1. Lineage (GTDB taxonomy): Bacteria > Patescibacteriota > UBA1384 > UBA12157 > JAENIV01. The sequence continues at coordinate 21,078 of OY969116.1, forward strand.
CCAATAAAGTGAAAGATATGATGGTTTCCGTGGTGGTCAATGGCCACGGCAAAAAAGCCGCCGTCCCTGGCTACAAAGTCGCCGGCAAAACTGGTACGGCTCAAGTCCCCGCGCCAGGTGGTGGATATTATAAAGACCGTCATATCGGTTCATTTGTCGGTTTCGCCCCGGCCGATGATCCGAAATTTGTGATGTTAGTCCGTTTAGATCAACCAAAAAATGTTGATTGGGCCGAAAGTTCCGCCGCCCCAACTTTCGGCGAGCTGGCCAAGTGGCTGTTGGATTATTTTCGCGTGCCGCCCACGGGATAGTTCTTTACAAAGAATGCTAAAAAGAATGCCCAGCAGAGAGATCTACTGGGCAGGTCAGGAATAATGGGCCGATTAGGTGCCGGGTGGTTGGATGAAGTACGGCTCGGGGCGGTAGGGAACTGGCGGAAACCGGAGCGATCTTTTGGCTTCGGCTATCCTCGCCTGGCGTTCATCGAGGAACCGTCCCTTATAGAATCGGCAGTCGAGCAAGGCCGCGAAGGCCCAGTGGCCGTATTCTCGTGCCAGGTAGTGACTGTAAGGTAATCCCAGGCATCCGCGGCCAGATCCGGAAGACCATTTGACGAAAGGAACCTCTGGGATGCAATATTTGAAATACACCCCGGCAGGTATCAGATGTGGCCAGTTAGAAACGGGAACGATGAGGTCGTAATGAAGGAGGAATTGTCGCGAGATTCTGATATCCTCGGCCGTGTGAGAGCTGACCTGCTGGCCGATGACAATCGCGCTTTCGATATTGCGGCGGCCTCGATCCCTGGCGAAAGTGACGACCTGCTTTTCCATGTAGTGGGCTGATGTGAGTCCATCACAGTCTGCTGTGCCGCCAGAGCAGTAGATATAGGATTCACTACCAAGACTCGCCAGCGAAAAGGCATCGATCGTTCCATGAATCCGTTCATCTGCTTCCGGAAGATATTCGCCTGGCATCTGGCCTTGTAAAGGATAGACCACGACGCGAAGGGGACGATCTATTCCTTTCTGTCGTAAACGATGTAGTCCTGCGGACAACGCTCGTCTAAGCCGTTCCTCGTTCACCGAAGGTGCACCCCCGTGGGATGGTATTAGCCGACTTGAAATTAACAATTTCCTCGACAAAAGTCAAGCCCCAGCACCAGAACAAAGTTCGGTGCGGGGCGCAGACCCCGCAGACGACGCACAGCCATAACAGGACGCAGTCCGTTTGGCAGTAAGGAGTTGTGTGGGGTCAATAAATCTGATAGAATAAATCCTTATGTCTAATTTTTTACAATCTTATCTTCGTTTCTGGGCCAGCCGATATCTAAAGAAGGTCAAGCCCAAAATTATTGCCGTCACCGGTTCTGCTGGCAAAACCTCGACCAAAGAGGCAATTTTTGAAGTCTCGAAAGTTGCCTTTGGCGAGCAAGTGCGGCGGTCCGAAGGCAATTTGAATACCATCTATGGCATTCCTTTGGCAATTTTAGGTTTTAAAAAACCGCCAGTGCCGTTGGACCGACCCTTTTCGCCCTGGCCCTGGATTCCCATAATTTTTATCGCTCCTTTTAAAGTATTTTCCAATTCGGCTACTAAATATCTGATCTTAGAAATTGCCGCCGATAAACCGGGAGATATCAAATTTACAACCAGCTACGTCAGGCCAGATGTTGTCGTCATCACCAATCTTGGCCCAGCCCATTTAGAAATCTTTGGCACGATGAAAAAAATCATTGCCGAAAAAACCGAACTTTTAAAAGCTTTATCTTTGGATGGTTGGGCAGTTTTAAATTACGATGATGAAAATCTTCGAAAGTTGAAGCTGGGAGATATTGTCAATATCAAAACCTATGCCATTGATGGAAAAGCGGAAATCAAAGCCCAAAATATTACAACGGAAATAAAAGATTATCATCCAATCACCAATTTTCAAGTAATTTTCGATAACTTTAAGTTTCTTGCTCAAATTGCCACCCTTGGTCGAAAGCACAATGTTTATACCGCTTTGGCAGCGATCGCTTGTGGGAATATTCTTAATATTGATAAAACAAAAATAATTGGAGGATTAAAAAATATTCATGGCCAAAAACATCGGATGGAAGTGTTAGAAGGAAAGAATGGCTCAATCATCCTCGATGATACTTACAATGCTAATCCTCTGAGTATGAAAGCGGCTTTGGAAACTTTAAAAATATTACCCGGGAGAAAAATTGCGGTTTTGGGAGATATGCTGGAATTGGGCGAAATTACTCAAAAAGCCCACCGAATTATTGGCGAATATGCCAAAGAAATCGTTGATGAAGTGCTAGCTGTGGGCGATTTGGCGATAAATTATCAGACCCAGAAATATTTTAAAAATAAAGAAGAGGTCATTAATTACCTTTTGAAGGAAACGAGAGTTGGTGATATGATATTAATAAAGGCTTCTCGCGGTATGGCTATGGAGAGTATTGTTGAGGCCTTGAAGCAATAATATGGAAACTATTCAACTTTATCTGCCGAATTTAGCGAAAATTTTTTGGTTGACAGCTCTCTCATTTATTATCGCCATAATTTGGACGCCCTTGTTTACTGATTTTTTGTATCGCAACCGTTTGGGTAAAAGGATCCGCAAAACCGGTTTCGACGAAGCCAGAGCGCCGATCTTTTATCGACTGCATAAAGATAAAGCCGACACTCCAACAATGGGCGGACTTTTGATTTGGATGACGGCGGCGGTCATAACTCTTCTTTTTAACTTTTCTCGAGCTGGAACCTGGTTACCTTTATTTGCCTTGGTGGCTACCGGGATTATAGGAGCAATTGACGACCTCGCTAATATCCGAGGAGGGGGGCCACAGGGGATAGGGCTTAGATTTCGTTTTAAATTACTGATCTATCTAACCATTGCTGCGGTTGGTGCCTGGTGGTTTTTCTTCAAACTCGGCTGGGATGTTTTTCATGTTCCGGGTATTGGTGATTTCTTTTTGGGCTGGTGGTATATTCCCATATTTGTCTTGACGATTGTTTTTATGGCTTTTGCCGTCAATGAAACCGACGGTCTTGACGGTTTGGCCGGCGGAACTTTAGCGATTGCTTTTGCTGCTTATGGCATGATTGCCTTGGTGCAAGGCAAAGTGGCCTTAGCCGCTTTTTGTGGTACGGTCGTAGGTGCTATTTTAGCTTTTTTATGGTTTAATATTTATCCTGCCCGCTTCTTCATGGGAGACACTGGTTCAATGTCTTTAGGTATGACCCTGGCCGTAGTGGCTTTTTTAACTAATTCGGTGGCAGTTTTGCCCATCATTGGTTTTATTTTTGTGATCGAGGCCTTGTCCGTGATTATTCAAATAATCTCCAAAAAAATTTTTCACAAAAAAGTCTTTTTATCGTCACCATTGCATCACCATTTGGAAGCTATCGGTTGGCCGGAGACGAAAGTGACGATGCGATTTTGGGTCATTGCGGCAGTAATGGCGGCAATTGGTTTGATGATTGCTTTAATTGGTCGGGGATGATTGCCTCGTAAGGCAAGGCATGACATTTTATTTTTAAAAGGAGATTTTATGGAAACCAAGCCATCAAAGATTGAACAAGAACCACAATTTAGTCCAGAGGCGAGAGGCCAGGAATGGATAGATTCTCATAAGCGGCAGCTAAATCAAACTTTAGCCAGCCAATTAGCGAAATTATGGGAAGGCGAAGATGTCAATTTTTTGCGCTTGGCTGTTACCCAAGTCACTGGTCAAAGAGTGGGGGAATAAATGCCAGGGAAAGATTTTTCAACCAATTTGGAAATTATCAAAAAGTCCTTGGTTAAAATCGGCTTTACCTTGGAAGAGGCAGAAAGTCAGCTTCAAGAGGTAGGGAAAATCGTTATTATGGCAATTTTCCAACGGCTCTTAAAAGAGCGGGCATCGGTTGAAGATTTGACGCCCCAAAATATTCAAAAATACCTTGAATCCAATTTTAACCCGACTTATCTTAAACAAGTGCTCGAATTCGAATCCAATAAAATTGTTGATGATTATCTTAAATCCGTCACCCAAGATTTGACTCCCGATATAAAACAGAACTTTTACCAAGATATTCAAGAAAATTAGATATTAGATGACCTTAAGACTTCTTTTCCAGGGTCTTTTTTGATAGAATAAGCTTATGGAAGAGAAAATCTTCAAATTTTCGATATTGGCTAAATTTCCTGGAATTATTCATGGATTCTCCACCCGAAATTATGGTGACATGAGATTTGGTCATTTAGCCGATGAAGAGATTGTTAAAAATCGCCAGCATTTTTGCCAAAGTTTAAATATCAATTTGGATGATATTGTCGTTGCGAGACTTATTCACGGATCAAAAATCACTACCGTTGCTAAAGAAGAAAAAGGTCGAGGCGCCCGGGATATGACCAGTGCCATTGCTCAGACTGACGGATTAATCACCAAAGAGAAGAAAATTTATCTTATGATAACTTTGGCCGATTGTATTCCTATCTTTGTTTTCGATCCCTTAAAGCAGATTGTCGGCATTGTCCATGCTGGTTGGCGAGGGGTTATCGCCCAAATTGTTGGAAGTTTGATCGCGAAATTAAAAAATTTAGGCTCAGAACCGGCAGATTTAATCTTTGCTCTTGGGCCGGGAATTTGTCAGAAACACTTTATCGTCAAAGACGATGTTTTGGAAAAATTTAAGGAATATTATCCCTCGGCGACTTTTGTTCGTAATCACGATGGGTACATTGATTTAAGAAAAGCGATTTTGTTTGATTTAAAAAAAGAAGGGGTGGCTAAAAATAATATCGAGGTCGCTAGCGATTGCCCTGCCTGTTTAAATGGCAGATATGGCAGTTTCCGCAAAGAGGGGGCTGGCGTTCCGGCATCAGCAGCGATCATTGGGATGAGAGAATAATGGAAAAATTAAAAAATCAAAAAGTTGGTGTTTTGGGTCTAGGCGATGAGAATATCGCCCTAGTTAAGTATCTGATAGAGCAAAATGCCAATGTTGTTGTATGTGATAAGCAGAGCAGGGAAGAGTTGGGCGAGTATTATCGTGAAGTGAAAAATCTGCCGGTGCAGTTCCGACTCGGGCCACACTATTTAGATCATCTAGACGATTTTAAGACTGTTTTTCGCACGCCTGGTCTCCCCTACCTTGATAAAAAAATTCAAGAAGCTCAGAAAGCAGGAGTGGAAATTTCCTCACAAACAAAATTATTTTTTATGCTATGTCCCTGCCCTATTATAGGTATTACTGGGACTAAGGGTAAGGGTACCACAACAGCACTCATAGGCGAGATCCTAAAGTATGCTGGCAAAGATGTTTATTTAGGTGGAAATATTGGTAAACCTCCAATATCATTCATAGATAAACTAAATAAAGATAATCTTGTTGTTTTAGAATTGTCCAGTTTTCAATTGCAAGACTTGGAAAAATCACCCCATATTGCTGTCGTCTTGGATATAAAAATTGATCATTTAGATTATCATCAAGACGAAGCCGAATATATAGAAGCTAAATTAAATATCGTGCGTTTCCAAACTAAAGATGATTTTGCCGTCATCAATGCTGATTATTTGACCAGTATCGAGTTTGCCTCCTCGACAGCGGCTAAAATATGGTGGTTTTCACGGCGAAAAACAGTTGACATTGGCTCTTTTTTACTTCATGATAAGTTAATTTTAAGAACTGAAGATAAAGAAACCGAAATTATCGCTCTTAATCAAATCCAACTTCGAGGGGCTCATAATATAGAAAATATCGCTGCTGCTGCGACTGCCAGTTTTCTTGCCGGCGCTGACCTGGGAGCGATTAAAACAGCTGTCAAAGATTTTAAGGGTTTAGAACATCGCTTAGAATTTATCCGCGAAGCCCGTGGCGTCAAGTTTTACAATGATTCTTTTTCGACGACGCCCGAGACCACCATTGCCGCCATTCAATCATTTAAAGAACCCATAATTCTCTTGTTGGGCGGTTCAGAGAAGGGCTCCGATTATCAGGAGCTTGGGAAAATTATCTCTCAAAGCAAGGTTAAAATGATTATCCCCATTGGTTTGACCGCCAGACGCATTGTCAAAGAAGTTGTCAACAATGATATTAAAATTATAGATGAAATTCAATCAATGACTGAGGCGATCAAAATTGTTCAAGAGAACGCCCGGCCAGGCGAGGTCGTTTTACTTTCACCGGCTTCAGCTTCTTTTGATCGTTTTAAAAATTACAAAGAAAGAGGCAAAATTTTTAAAGCCGAAGTGAGTAAGCTATGAGAATAAGACCTGGTAAACCTGATTATATTTTGGCACTAATTGTGTTTTTGATGTGTCTTTTTGGTATTATAATGATCTCTTCGGCCTCCATTGTTATTTCAGGGGAACGTTTCGGTGGCGATTTCTATTATGTTATCCACCAAATCATCTCTTTCGCTGTTGGATTGATCGCCCTGCTGGTAGGTTATTTTATTGATTATCGTTTTTGGCGCAAATATTCTCTGATTTTTTTTCTCATCACCATCCTTTTGCTTATTGGTGTTTTTGTTCCAGGTATTGGTAAAGAATTGGGTGGCGCTCATCGCTGGCTTGGTTTTGGTAATCTTCTTTTTCAGCCATCCGAACTGGTAAAATTAACCTTCATCATCTATTTTGCTTCTTGGCTTGAGAAAAAGGGTGAAGGAGTCCGAGATTTTTCTTCAGGATTTTTGCCATTTATTGTCTTGATAGTTATCCTTGGCTTTCTGATTATGAGCCAGCCAGATTTGGGAACTCTAAGCGTGATTGCTTTGACGGCCGTGGTCATTTTCTTTATCGCTGGCGCTCGCTACACTCATTTAGGTCTGGCGACGATTAGTGCTTTAATATTTTTTGTTATCTTAGTCAGGATTGCCCCTTATCGAATGCAGCGTTTTTTAGTTTTTTTAAATCCCAGCCAACAGACCCTTGGCGCCGCTTATCACATTAACCAGGCCTTAATTGCCATTGGTTCAGGCGGATTTTGGGGCTTAGGTTTTGGTCAAAGTAAACAAAAGTATCTTTATTTGCCTCAGCCACATATTGATTCTATCTTTGCCATTATCGCCGAAGAACTAGGTTTTCTCAGAGCCAGTCTTATCTTGTTAGCTTACATTTTTATCGGAGTCAGGGGTTTTAGAATTGCTCGAGAGGCGCCCGATAATTTTGCTAAATATTTAGCTGTCGGTATAACATCTTGGATAGTTTTGCAGGCCTTTATTAATATTGCGGCCATGCTTAATTTAGTGCCACTGACAGGGATTACTTTACCCTTTATTTCCTATGGGGGTTCTTCACTAATCGTTACATTATTGGCTGTTGGCATCCTCTTAAATATTTCTAAGTTTTGTCAAAAGATGGAGACATAATGCGTATCCTACTTACCGGTGGAGGAACTGCTGGGCATGCCTGGCCGATTATTCTCATCGCCCAAAGCCTCACCCGCAATAGACGAGCAAAAATTTTATATGTGGGCTCACGCCAGGGGATTGAGAAAGATTTAATTAAAAATCAATCCCGGACTGATTTTTCCATACCTTTCCGGGGCATAATTGTTGGCAAATCCCGACCCTATTTTTCCTTCTCTAACTATTGGGACATTTTTAAAACTTTGATTGGGATTATCCAGGCTTTTTTCATTATTATTTCATTTAAGCCCGATGTCATTTTTGCCAAGGGCGGTTACGTTACTTTTCCCATCATTTTTTGGTTAGGTTTTTTAAAAATTCCCTTAGTCATTCATGAATCAGATGTAATGATGGGTCGGGCCAATCTTTGGGCGGAAAAATTTGCCTCAAAAATCTGTCTGGGTTTTCCAATTGAGGAGTACAATGCTTTGCAAGAAAAATTACCCTTAGAAAAGTTAGTTTATACTGGAATTCCGGTAGCGCCAGACTTCTCCGAAACTCCGATTAAGACTGGTGGACATTTGAAACTTTTGATTACTGGCGGTTCCCAGGGTTCATCAAAAATCAATCAAATGATTGCCCAAATTCTGAGTGAACTTTTAAAAAAATATGAAATCTGGCACATCGCCGGCAAACGAGATTATCTTGAACTTTTAAAATTAAAAGACAACAATTATCATCTGTATGATTTTACTCAACATTTGGCAAAATTTATGCGTGATTCTGATTTAATAATTACCAGAGCGGGCGCTAGCACTTTAACTGAGATTGCCGCCGCTAGTAAGCCAGCAATTATCATACCGTTAGAAAGTGCCAAGGGTGAACATCAAGAGGCCAATGCCAAAATTTTCCAAGATAAAAATGCCGCGGTTGTTTTGAGTGAAAAAAACTTAACCTCTAGTTCGCTTCTTTCTATTATTGATAACTTAATGTCAGATGAAGGGCTGCGTAAACTTCTGGGGCATCATGCCCATAGATTTTATCAACCACATGCCGTCGAAGAAATTATTGATGTTATCTTTGAATCCTCTCATGAATCGCATGCAAATTTTAAAACAATTTAAAGCAGTTAAATCATTTTTAAGTCGAGAGATTCTAGAACACACATGGTTTTTTTTGGCGATTTTAATTATCGGAAGTTTCCTACTGAGAATTTGGCATTTGGGAGTAATCAAAGAAGAAATCTTCGACGAAGTTTATTTTGTCCATTTTGCAAAAAATTATTTATCAGGGACTTCTTTTTTTGATATTCATCCGCCGCTAGGCAAACTGATTCTCGCTCTAGGTATTAAAATTTTTGGTGATACCCAATTTGGTTGGCGGATTATGCCAGCGATTTTTGGGACCGCCGTCATCTTTTTAGGATATCTAGTTGGCAAAGAATTAAAAAACCCGCCTGACGATCGGGCAGGCAAAATTGTCGGACTATTTATGGCATTAATTTTGGCTCTTGATGGAATGATTTTAGTTTATTCCCGAGTCGGTCTAATGGATATTTTTATGATCTTTTTTATTTTTTTTGGATTCTGGAGCTTTCTCAAATTTGCTAAAACTAATAAATTACATTATTTAGCCCTCGCTGGTTTATCGCTGGGTATGGTAGCTTCCGTAAAATATATTGCCGGTTTGTTATTTTTTGTATTTCTTTTAATAATTTTCGTCAAAAAAATACCGATTAAAAAAATAATTTGGCAATTTCCGATTTTTATTCTCGTTCTACCAACATTAATATATCTTGCTTTTTTCCTTTTTAACTTCCCGCTTGATGGCCATTTTTTCAGCAAAGTATTAGAATGGCACCAACAATCTCTAAATTATAATTTAACGTTAAAAGAAGGTCATCCTTATGGTTCAAAATGGTGGACTTGGTTTTTGCTCTTGAGACCAATTTGGCTTTATTTTAAAGATATTGGTGGCCAATATGTGGGTGTTGTTGGCTTGGGTAATCCTCTGGCCTGGTGGTCTTCATTGATAGTAGTGCCGGTGCTTATTTGGAGAGTTTACAAAAAAGACACGACCGCTACTATTATTTTAGGTAGTTTTCTAATATTTCTTTTGCCCTGGGCTTTTTTTAAGAGAGTGCTTTTTTATTATCACGCCTTGCCGGCATTTCTCTTTTTAAGTCTTGGCACAGCTTATCTTTTGGAAAAACTTCTCAAAGATAATTTAGGAAAAGTAATTGTTTCTGTTTATTTTATCTTGTTAATTTTTTTATTCTTTTATTTTTTGCCAATTTGGATGGGCTGGTCAATTTCCTCTGCCCAATTTTATCATCGAATGTGGTTCAAGAGCTGGATTTAATGATTAATTTGAGATAGAATATACTTCGAAAGAGAAAAAATGTTAAGCGAAGCGAAATCCGCCTCTGGCGGAATCAAAAAAATCCATTTTATTGGTATCAAAGGCGTAGGCATGTGCGCCTTAGCATTACTTGCTAAAGAGAAAGGAGACGAAGTTACGGGCTCCGACATTGATGAGACCTTTGTGACAGATGACGCTCTAGCCAAGGCAGGCATCGAAGTCAATATTTTTGATAGCAATAATATCTCCAACAAGCTTGATCTCGTAATTGTCTCGGCCGCCTACGGCAAAGACAACATTGAAGTAAAAGAAGCCAAAAAAAGGCATCTTGAGATCATGTTTTATTCTGAAGCCTTAGCTTTTTTTGCTCGTAATTCGCTCTTAATTGCTGTTGCCGGGATTCATGGTAAAACAACAACGGCAGCGATGCTTAGTTTTCTTTTAACCAAAGCCAATCTTGATCCGAGTTTTGTCATTGGTGCTGGTGAGGTTAAGTCCTTAGGAACAAGCGGTCATGTCGGTAAGGGTGATTATTTTGTTGTCGAAGCCGATGAATATCGTAAGAGTCCAGACGACTCTTCATCTAAATTTTTTGATCTTTCACCGGAAATAGAAATAATCACGAGTATCGAGATGGATCATCCTGATATTTTTACTTCCGAAGAATCGGTCTTTAACGTCTTTTATAAATTTGCCTGTCGTATTCCCCGTAAAGGTTTTATCATTCTTTGCACCGATTATCCAAAAGCAAAAAAGCTCCAGCGCTCTTTGGCCGATCGCAATATTGAATCTTATGGTTTTTCAGAAGCACTCTGGCAAATTATCGATTTTCATGAAACTCGAACGGAAACAATTTTTTCAATTAAACATCAGGAAAAAATCATTGGTCCATTTAAATTAAAAGTGCCTGGTCAGGCTAACATCTTAAACGCTACCGCGGCAATTATTACTTGTCTAAAAATTGGGATAGAAGAAAAATTAATTAAAAAAAACATTGCTGATTTGGTGGGTGTTAAAAGACGTTTTGAAAAAATTGGCCAGTTCAACGACATTACCATTATCGATGATTATGCTCATCACCCTCGCTCAATTGATTTGACTTTAGAGGCCGCCAGAAAAAAATTTCCCACCCACAAAATTTGGTGTGTTTTTCAGCCTCACACCTATTCCCGAACTAAAGAACTCTTAAAGGATTTTGCCACCGCTTTCAAAGAAGCTGACAAAGTCATCGTCACTGAAATCTATGCTTCCCAAAGGGAAAGTGAAGCCACCATCAGTGGGCAACAACTAGCAGAGGCAATCCATCGGCACCAGCGTAACGTGAGATTTATTAGCGACTGGTCAAAAATTATCAAAGAAATTATTGATTCCGCCGATGGTCAAAATTTAATTATTACCATGGGTGCGGGTGACATTTACAAATTAGGCAATACATTACTCAAGGCATTAAAAGAGACGTAAGGAGACTCGATTGAAGATTAAGAAGATTACGGAAATTTTGTCGGAAGTACGCGAACAAGTAGTCATGCGCAATTACACATCTTTAAAAGTGGGCGGGGTCGCCGATTATTTTTTCGAGGCCAAAAAAATTGAAGATTTAGTAAGAGCTGTCAGGGTCAGCGTTGATTACAAAATTCCTTATTTCATTTTGGGGGGTGGTTCGAATATTCTATTTTCTGATTATGGTTTTCCTGGATTGGTGATTAAAAATTCATCCTCAAACGTCGCTGTTTTGAAGGAAAAAAGCCAGGTTATTGCCGATTCTGGCTTAACTTTAGCAAGGTTGATTATGGAAACAACCGCCAATGATTTATCGGGTCCAGAATTTCTATATGGCGTACCAGGCACCGTGGGGGGCGCTGTCTACGGTAATGCAGGTGCCTATGGTCAGTCAATTGGTGATTATGTTAAAAATTTGACGGTTCTAAAAATTGATCCCAAAGATAATATTCCCAAGATTTTTCAATTCGACAGATTATGGATGGATTTTGAATATCGCTCAAGCAGATTAAAAAAATTTAAATCTAGATTTAAACCAGTCATTTTGTCAGTCCGCTTTCAATTTTCTCAAAATCAAAAAGAAGAAATTATGAGAAAATTAAACAGTTTTAAAGAAAATCGTTTTAAAACTCAACCAATTGGGCTTTCTGCTGGCTGTGTTTTTAAAAATCCTATTCCCAACGAATTAAAAAATGTCACCGGGAAAGGTTCCCGGGGGATGCCGGAATTGCCAAGACAACGTCGGGCAGGTTATTTATTGGATCAATCAGGGGCAAAAAAACTCAAAATTGGTGCCGCTGTCGTATCTGGCAAACATGCCAACTTTGTTTTAAATAATGATGGGGCTAGAGCTTCGGAAATTAGAACATTGATTGAAGCAATGAGAGAAGGGGTCACCCAAAAATTTGGTGTTACTTTAGAAGAAGAAATTGAATATGTTGGTCAATGGTAAACCCTGTTAAGCGGGGCATAGGGAGGGCTCGTGTTTGGTACCCCCCCAAAAATTTTTAATCCACCACCACAAAAGGTCAAAAGGACATTTCCAAAATTCTTGATCGCAATTTTTATAATCCTTTTGATCGCTGGCGCTTTAATTTATTCGCTATTTTATTCATCTTTTTTTCAAATTAAGAACATTACCATCACCGGGACGACCTTAGATGATTTTGATCAAACCGGCCTTAAAGGACAAAACATTCTTTTTATCAATATTTCCGAAATTAAATCAAAAATTTTGGCCTCCCATCCTGAAGTAAACCAGGTCCAGATAGTTAGGGGTCTTCCTGATACATTAAAAATTGTGATTAAGTCGAATCAAGCCTTGCTGATTTGGCAGACAAACAATCAACAATATTTAATTAATCAAAAAGGTGTTGCCTTTAGCGAATTACAAGGTCAGACTGATCTTCCTCTTGTTCAGGATAATAAAAATTTAAATATCCAATTAGGCCAGCAGGTAGTCACAGCCAATTTTATTGAATTTATTCATGAATTGTCCAACAAGTTTTCTGATGCGCTTGGTTTCAAAATTGTTTATTTTGAAATCAATGAAACTATTTTCCAGGTCGAGGCGATGGCCGATCAAGGATGGTTAGTTAAGTTTGATTCCACGAGATCGGTTGATGATCAGTTGGATGCATTAAAAAAAGTCTTAGCCGAACACAAGGCAGATATTCATGAGTATGCCGATGTGAGGGTTGAAGGAAAAGTTTTTTACAAATAAAATATTATGGTTAAAAGATGGTTAGTTTTACCTAAAAAATCGCAAGATTTAGTTGAACAACTTCTCATAAACCGCAGAATCAAAAAGGAGGACTGGACCTCCTTTTTAAGACCCGATTTTGAAAAAGGACTTCACGACCCCTTTTTAATGAAGGGCATGAAAGAAGTGGTTCAGCGTATCGAGGAAGCGATCAAAAATAAAGAAAAAATTGGTCTCTTTGGTGATTATGATGCTGATGGCATTCCGGGAATCGTTTTGCTTTACGAGACTTTAAAACTTTTTGGGCTTGATGTCGAAATTTTCATTCCCACCCGTGAGCAGGGCTATGGTTTAAATAATAAAGGGATTGATATTTTAAAAAAAGAGGGATCTTCTTTAATGATTACCGTTGATTTGGGGGTGAGAAATATTGAGGAGATCAATTATGCTTGCCAAAATCAGATTGAGACTATTATCATTGACCATCACGAGGTCGGTAAAAATTTGCCGAAATGCCTCATTCTTGATCCCAAACAAAGAGGCGATAAATATCCATTCAAAGATCTCTCTGCCACTGGCGTCGTTTTCAAGCTCTTGCAGGGATTGTCTAAAAAATCATCAAAAATTAATATCGCCTTTTTAAAATGGTCTTTGGATTTGGTGGCAATTTCTACCATTTGCGATATCGTGCCGCTCGTTGATGAAAATCGAATCTTTGCCAAATGGGGCCTCATTGTTTTGCAAAAAACCAAGCGCCTTGGTTTGCGGGAATTATATCAAAGGGTTGCAATATTACCTGAAAAGATCGATACTTATTCGGTTGGCTTCCAAATCGGACCGCGGCTCAATGCGCCGGGAAGAATGGACCACGCTAATGAAAGTTTTTATTTATTGACGACTAAAAATCACGAGCAAGCGGGTGTATTAGCCGAAAAATTGGATAAAATTAACCGCTGCCGCCAAGCGGAATTGGACCGAGTTTTAAATGAGGCCCGAAAAAAAGTTTGCCGCGATGGTCTTAATAAAAAGAAAGTTATTTTGGTCGATGGTAAAAATTGGCCGCATGGAATAATCGGTCTCGTAGCGGGTAAATTAATGGAAGAATTTGCCCGGCCGGTAATTGTCTGTGAGCGCCGCGAAAAAGATTTGCGAGGGTCGGCGCGTTCAATTGACGCTTACAATATTATCGAAGCTCTCGATTTTTCCAAAGAATATTTGCTTCGATATGGCGGTCACAAACGAGCGGCGGGATTGACTTTGGAATTAGAACATCTTTCTAATCTTTATGACAAATTATTGGAAATCGCCGAATCAAAACTCAAAGAAGAAGATTTAGTGCCAAAAATTACTATCGATGCGAAGCTCAATATTGAAGACATCAAAATGGATTTATTAAAAAATATTCAAAAATTTGAGCCATTTGGTCTCGGTAACCCTCGTCCGGTGTTTATGATGGAGCAGGCGGAAATATCGGAGGTGAGGACCGTAGGTAAAGAGGGAAAACATCTTAAAATGCGGGTGGGCGAAATAGATACGATTGGATTTGATTTGGGCGTGTGGGCGGGCAAATTAGACCTTAATAAAAAAATAGATTTAGTTTTTACGATCGACGAGGATACTTGGGATGGACGGTCAAAAATCCAACTCAAAATTTTAGATCTCAAAATTTGAACTAATAAACGAAAGGACGAAACGGATCCGTTTCGTCCTTGTGGGATGACTAGGAACTATGGTTGTGTGAGCAGGCCGGTCGCTACCACTCGCTGTATTTCGTATGTCCATCCATGGCGGTGAGACTGGAGGCGCTCTGGACCTTGCCGGTCTTGGGGGTATAAACCCAGTCGGCATTCTGAGTAAAAGGGTCTATCGGCAGATCGCTGTCGGCGGTGTGCAGATACGGGCCTTTGAAGACACCGATCGCATAGTCAACTCCGTTTGGACCTGGTGGCTTGGCGAGTTCTCCTTTTCCCTTTTCGGTCGTCATCAGGTCATCGAGCGTGCGTGGATAGTCGCCAAGATCCGCCTCGAACTGCTGGATGGCATCGCGGAGCTGGTGCAGATTGCCCCGAAGCGTTGCCTCATTGGCCTTACGATGGATATACAGCAGCCACGTGAAGAGGAGCGCTGCCAGTATGCCCAATATGGCGATGTAGATCAAGATCTCGATCAGAGTGAAACCGAAACGCCGTTTCATGCTCCCACTCCTATCGTTGGGCATCACTTTCTGCCCTGTCCAGGGATGACCTGGTATTAAATTATAGATAAAATTTTAGAATAAGTCAACAGAATTAAAAAACTTACTGTATAAATAAAGTCACAATAAACATTCCAATATTCTGCAGAATGTTGGAGGGTTTTTAAAAGTCTTGTATAATAAAATTACCAAAGAGATATGAAAGAAAGTAAAAAATATGAGAGACAGCAGGAAATTGGAAAGAGTATTTAAGGGGGCAGCTAATCATTGGAGGATTGAAATTTTAATAATGATCCAAAGAAATCCCCAAATAACACTGCACGATATTGCCGCCAAACTTCAGGCTAATTTTAAAACCATCTCCGAACATAATAAAAAATTAGTGGCAGCTGGGTTAGTTCAAAAAAAATATCTAGGTCGGGAAGTAACCCATAGATTATCTCCTTACGGAGAAAAAGTCTGTCAAATATTAAAAACGTTCTAAAGGATATGCTATACTTTATAAGCAATGAAGCAAAATAATCAAATAATTTTTGTCTGTTCAAATTGTGGCGAAGAATATTTAAAGTGGCAGGGAAAATGTGATAATTGCGGCCAATGGAATACGCTTAAAGAGTTCAAAATTCAAAGCTCAAAGTTCAAAATGGAGAAGGGATTAATATCAGAACCATTAGAGCTTTCGAAAGTTACCATCAAAAATTTCCATCGCCGCATGAGCAAAATCGGAGAATTTGACCGTGTTCTAGGCGGGGGGATTGTTCCCGGTTCAGTCATTTTGCTCGGCGGCGACCCTGGCATTGGCAAATCGACTCTTATTTTACAAATTGCCAACAAACTCGATAACGTTTTATATATCTCCGGCGAAGAATCAGCCGAACAAATTAAAATGCGCTTTGATCGACTCGGTTTGAAATCAAGTAAAATTAGAATTTTCACCGAAATAGATCTTTCATCAATTATAAATATTTGCGAAAAAGAACAGCCTCAAATTGTCATCGTTGACTCCATTCAGACAATTTATTCATCTGATTTTCCTTCTACTCCCGGTTCAATTGTTCAAGTAAGAGAATGCGCTCTTCGACTTCAACAGTTGGCAAAAACTACTTCGACGACCGTCATTTTAATTGGTCACGTCACCAAAGAAGGATCAGTGGCCGGACCGCGAACCTTAGAACATTTGGTTGATGTCGTTTTGTATTTAGAGGGAGAACGATTCCATAACAATCGGATTTTACGCGCCGCTAAAAATCGCTTTGGCGCCACCGACGAAATCGGCATTTTTGAAATGACAGAAAAAGGTTTAGAAGAAGTCAAAAATCCTTCAAAATTGTTTCTGGAAGAACGATTAAAAAATGTACCAGGGACAGTGGTCACAGCGACCATTGAAGGGACTCGTTCATTTCTCGTTGAGGTCCAGGCGCTAACCTCCACCACGATTTTCGGCTATCCTCAACGCCGTACCTCTGGTTTTGATTTAAATCGTCTCCAACTTTTAGTCGCCATCTTACAAAAAAGAGCCAATTTAAATTTAAACAGTCAAGATGTCTTTATAAATATTGTCGGTGGTGTTACAATCAAAGAACCGGCGGTCGATTTGGCGGTGGCGATGGCTATAGCCGGCTCATTTAAAAATAAAACCATTGATTCTAAATTGTGCATCTTTGGCGAACTTGGCCTCTCCGGAGAAATTCGTCAAGTCTCACATGAGCAAAAGAGAATCGCTGAGGCCAAAAGACTGGGATTTTCTAAGTTTAATCGCACCAAAACCATAGGGGAGCTAGCGAGGAAATATTTTGTTTAATATTACTAATGTTGAACAAACAAACGTCACTATTTTCATCATTTCTTTGGCTGTCGCCGTTGGATTATTATTTTTGACAAGACGTCTTTTAAAAATTTCTTTTCCTTATTTTTTCATGGGGCTTTTAGGGATTATCATCGGGTTATTAATCGGTTCTTTGGCGACCGTGCCGCTGGCCAAATTACCGGGTGCTTACGGTACTTGGGTTCCCGTAATTGTCAACGCTTTTGTCACCGTCGCCGTCTTAGATCTTTTTTTGGCCCAAGCTAAACCAGCTTCTAATTTTTTGCACCGGCTGATGCAAAGACTTTTCGGCCACGAAACTGGTCATGAGGAATCAATTATTGTTGATACTTCTTCATTAATTGACGGTCGTATCGAGCCAATTGCTGTGAGTGGCTTTATTATGGGCAATATTTTAGTACCAGCTTTTGTTTTATCTGAACTACAAAAGGTTGCCGATTCTGATGACCCCCTAAAAAGAGCTAAGGGTCGTCGAGGACTCGAGGTCCTCGATCGCATGCAGCATAATCCCAAGATACCGCTAGAGATTATCGATGATATGGATACTTCGCGAGAGCCAGTTGATTTGAAATTAATCAAACTGGCTAAGAAGCGAAATGCTCGTATTCTCACGGTTGATTTTAATTTGAATCGCGTCGCCAAAATCCAAAAAATTTCCGTCTTAAATGTCAATGAATTGGCGGAGAGTCTTAAACCTTCTCTTATCCCTGGTGAAGAAATTATGGTCAAAATTATTCAAAAAGGCAAGGAGCCTGGTCAAGGCGTTGGTTATTTGCCTGATGGAACGATGATTGTTGTTGAGGGCGGTCAAAGCTTAGTCGGTAAGGAAGTCAACTGCGAAGTGGTGCGAATTTATCATACCGTCGCTGGTAAAATGATTTTTGTTCAACCCAAAAAAAGATGAACAAAAACGAAGATTGTGAATATTCTTTACAATGAGGTAGCTGGCGATGGTATGGGACTGGGGGATGTTTTTGATTTAGTATTAATTACCACCGAATCTGAGTAAGATAGGCCAGTAACATCAGTGACAACCGCGGAGACACGATGAGTTCCTGTTGAGAGAGTTGCGGTATTAGAAATCATTGAATATGGTTTATTGGTGTCAGTACCGATGCTTTTATCATCGATTAAAAATTCGACACTTTTTATGCCAACAGCGGATTCGACGCTGGCTACAATCGTAAAAGAACCATTAATTGTTTTGTTATTGGCCGGAGCGGTAATTTTAACAGTAGTTTTATTAGTTAAACCGGCGCAAGTTTTGGTACCCGAGGGTGGCGCTGTAGAGATAATCCCCATGCTGGCGGCATAGGCTCTGACGGGATTTTCCCAATTGGGATTTTCGGGTAATTCTGAATGGATGTCCATATATGTTTTTTCCTCAACAAATTGGCTGGGACAGTCATCAGTTGCTTCTTGACCAGTATATTTGTCAATTCTGATTGTACCCACGCCATGAGCCCGCTCAGTTGGTACTTGCCACGAGGTAAAAATATCGGTAATGATTTCACCACCAGCTGGTAATTTATTAGTATATTTGTCCACGGTCAATGATTGAATGCCGTCGGGTTTTTGGAAATCTTCCACCGGGGTATTGGCTAAAGCTTTAGCCATAAAGTCATGCCAAATTGGTGCTGCCGCCATGGCCCCGGCTGCTCCAGCAGTCATTGGTGAATTATCGTTATTGCCCACCCAAACACCGGTAACCAGCGAGGGCGTATAACCGAAGGTCCAAGCATCGCGGTATTCCGAGGTAGTTCCGGTTTTGGCGGCCACCGGCCGATCATCAAAATACAGCGCGGAGTTTGAGCCGAAGATAAATGACCGGGCTTGATTGTCAGAAAGAATTGAAGAAACTTCATAGGCAATGTCGGGTGAGAGAACTTCCTTTTTGTTATCTTTGTATGCTTCTAAGACTTTACCCGAACCATCAACGACTTTCAAAATTGGCGTTGTTGGCACTAACGCTCCATTGTTGGCGAAAACTCCATAAGCTGTCGCTAGGTCTACCAGCTTGATTTCACCGCCGCCCAAAACCAAAGAAAGGCCGTATCGGTCTCGATCATTTAAAGTGGTAATACCCATCGAATGGGCTTGATTTAGAACATTATCCAGGCCGGCTAAATAAAGAGTTTTTACTGCCGGAATATTCAAGGAGCCGGCTAAGGCTTTACGCATGCTGACCGGACCATGAAAAGTACCATCATAGTTTCGAGGCGTATAGTTACCAAAATCAGTTTGAACATCCCAAAGAGTAAAAGCAGGATCATAATTTTGCTTAAAAGCGGTAGCATAAACCACTGGTTTAAAAGCCGATCCGGGCTGGCGTTCGGCCACAGCCACGTTGACTTGACCATCAATTGAATTATCAAAATAATCTTTTGAACCGACCATCGCCAGAATTTGGCCGGTTTTGGGATCGATGGAAACCAAAGCAGCATTGGAAGCATTGATATTGTCAAAACGTCTGTCTGCCCCCGATTTGACAGCATCTTCCGCCATCACTTGTTTATCTAAATCTAGAGTTGTGGTGACTTTAAGCCCACTACTTTCCACCATTTGTTCGCCATATTTTTCCACTAGAACGCTTTTAACATATTCTGCAAAATGAGGGGCAACGACATAATCATGGCGCTCGGCAAATTTGAGATTTTTGGCCTCGGCTTTGGCTTTGTCGGCTTGGGCTTGGTCAATATATTTTAAAGAGACCATCGAATCTATAATCCAATTTACCCGGGCCAGTCTTTCATTAGGATGACTGCCATAAGGCGAATAATAGGTGGGTCGTTGCAGCATGGCCGCCAAGGTAGCTGCTTCAGCTAAATCCAAATCCTTGGCATGTTTGTCAAAGAAAGTTTGTGAGGCGGCTTCTACCCCATAAGCATTGCTGCCGTAGGGTATTTGGTTAAGGTACATGGTGAGAATCTCATTTTTCGAGTACATGATTTCGATTTCAATTGACAAAATCAGCTCTTTAATTTTGCGAGTAAAGGTTTTTTGAGGGGAAAGCAGGGCATTCTTGACAAATTGCTGAGTGATCGTTGAACCGCCGGAGAGAAAAGCTGTCTTATGGAAGATATCATAATAAGCGGCGCGCATAACACCTTTGATATTAATGGCGAATTCATGGTAGAAATTACGATCTTCGGCTGTCAGAGTTGTTTGTTTGACAACATCGGGGATATCCGTTGAATTAAGATCAAATCTTTTGATTCCACCGCTCACGGTGTAAATTGGCTCATCGTTACGATCGAAAAGCTGAATTGACCCGGCGGTTTGCAGGTTTTTAATTTTGCCAGGCGTAGGTAAATCTTTGGCAAACCAGGCAAATAAAAGAAGGACAAATAAGAAAAAACCTAAAACAATTCTTAGGACCCAACGCCGAATCCTTCTCCAATTCCAGGTTCGCGGTTGGGTGATTTTTCTTAAGTTAAGAGGGTTACGAAACGGGTTTAAATTTTTTATTTGATCAATAACACTCATAAAATCAGCCCCTCCTAAATACTTCCTTTACATTTTACCATGATAAAGGTTAAAATAAAAATAGTCAAGCAATTAAAGTTAATGATAGGAGAATATTATGGCAGGAAATATCGAAGAACTTTTAAGCCGTGGAGTGGGGGAAATTATTGTCAAAGATTCTCTCAAAAAAAAATTAGAATCAGGTAAAAATTTAAGAGTCAAGTATGGCATTGATCCCAATAGAGGCGATATTCATTTGGGTCATGCCGTCCCGATTAGAAAGCTCAAAGCTTTTCAAGATTTAGGGCATAAGGCGGTTTTTATTATTGGCGATTATACGGCTCGCATTGGCGATCCTTCGGCTAAAGATAAAACGCGGGAGGCGCCTAGCGAAGCGGAAATTAAAAAAAATGCCGACTCTTTTTTTGCTCAAGCTTTTCGGATTCTAGACAAAGATAAAACTGAAATTCACCTTCAAAGCGAGTGGTTTGGCAAATTTGATTTGGAGAAAGTTTTGGAAATTGCCAGTAAGGTCTCGGTAGCTCAAATTATGGAACACGAAACTTTTAGAAAAAGAATCGAAAAAGGCCAACCATTTATGATCCATGAAGAAATTTATCCACTTTTACAAGGTTACGATTCAGTTGCTATTCGCTCGGATCTCGAACTTGGCGGTACTGACCAAAAATTTAACTTACTCATGGGTCGACAGATGCAAAAAGCTTACGGTCAAAAAGAACAAGATATTTTAATGATGAATTATTTAATCGGCCTCGACGGCAAAGAGAAAATGTCGAAATCACTCGGCAATTACATTGCGATCAATGATGAACCCAATGACATGTATGGCAAAGTCATGTCAATTCCCGACAATTTGATTGTCCAATACTATGAACTTTGTACCGATCTCACTCCCGGTGGACTAGAAATTATCAAAAAAGAATTAGCCACAGGCAAAAATCCACGCGACATCAAAGCTGAGTTGGCGAAATTAATCGTTGAGATATATTATTCTGTTGACGAAGCGGCCAAAGCAGCGCTGGAATTCGATAAAGTTTTTGCCAAAAAACAGGTGCCTTCCCAAATGAAAGATTATCATCTCGAGGAGAGTCGGGCTCATTGGACGACCATTGGGTTGTTATCGAGAGTGATGCCGAATGTCTCTGGATCTGAATTAAGAAGATTAATATTTCAAGGTGGCGTAGATTTGGATGGTATGAAAATATCTGATCCGAATTTTAGAGTCAAACCGAAAAACGGTAGCATCTTGAAAGTAGGCAAGAAAAAATTTTTCAAAATTAGAACCAATGATTAAATTTAAAATCAAAGAATTAGTCAAAAAATCCCTTGAAACCGCTTATCCCTCAGCAGGGGATTTTAAATTTCAGATTGAATATGCCTCCGATAAATTCGGAGATTATTCGACCAATGTGGCGATGATAGTGGCAAAAAGAGTAGGCGAGAGGCCGATAGATATTGCTGGTAAAATCACCGCTGAATTATCGAAGGATGCAATGTTTGAGAAGGTCGAAGTCGCCAAGCCGGGTTTTATAAATTTTAAGATCGCACTCCCCTATCTTCAACAGCAAATTTTAGAGATTAATAAAGCCGGCAAAAAATATGGCAATAGCGATTTAAGCCAAGACTTAAAAGTTAACGTTGAATTTATCTCCGCCAATCCCACTGGACCTTTAACTATCGGTAACGCTCGCGGTGGGGTAATTGGTGACACGCTGGCAAATATTTTCGTCTCAACCGGCTGGAGAATAACTCGTGAATATTATTTCAATGACGCTGGCGGACAGATCGATGTTCTGGGCCACTCGATTTTAAAAGACGAACAAGCCCAATACAAAGGCGATTATATTGAGAAGCTTGCCAAGCAAATTAAAACGACTGACTATAAAGAAGCCGGTAAGCAAGCAGCGCAAATAATTATCGGCTGGATCAAAACTACCGCCGAAAAGATGGGAATCAAATTTGATGTCTGGACAGCGGAAGGCAAAGACCTCCGCGATAAAGGAAAACTTGAAGAAACATTTGCTTGGATGAAGGAGGAGGGTCTCGCTTACGAAAAAGACGGTGCTTTGTGGTTTAAGTCAACCCAGTTTGGCGATGACAAAGATCGGGTGTTAATCAAAAGCACCGGCGAACCGACATACTTCGGTGTTGATGCCGCTTATCATCGAAATAAACTCTTAGAACGAAAATTTGATAAAGCCATTGACGTTTGGGGTGCCGACCATCATGGTGATGTCTCGCGTATCAAAGGTTTCGTCAAAGCGCTGGGCTTTGAAGATAAATTCGAAATCGTGATTCATCAATTCGTTCATATTGTGGTTGACGGTAAAGAAGTTCGGATGTCTAAACGCACAGGCAACTTTATTGCCGTTGATGATGTTTTAGCCGAAGTCGGCGTCGACGCCTACCGTTTTTACATGCTGGCTTACGATTTAAATAGTCACTTGAATTTTGATCTAAAATTGGCCAAAGAAAAGAGCGAAAAAAACCCGGTTTACTATGTTCAATACGCTTACGCTCGAATCTCTTCGATCCTTGCTAAAGCCAAAAGCGTACAAGAGTCGGATTTGAGTTTAATCAAAGAACCAGCCGAGATAGCGTTAACCAAAGAACTTATCAAACTGCCAGACATTATTATCGAAACAGCAGAGGATTATCAAGTACAAAAACTGCCGCATTATGCTTTGGAGTTGGCGACAAAATTCCATAATTTCTATGAAAAATGCCGCGTGATATCTGAAGATGAAAAACTTACCGCGGCAAGAATTAACTTAATTAAAGCGACTCAAATTGTTCTCAAAAAAACCTTAGATCTAATGGGCATCTCCGCGCCAGAGAAAATGTAATATCAATGTTCTGGACCAAATACTCCGATATTCTGCAGAATGTTGGAGGGTTTTTCTAGGATATAAAATCAGATAATTACTCGGGTGAAAAAATGCTAAACGCCCCAGGGGGTGGGGCGTTTGGACTTATAGTCCCATGCTTTGAGGGATTTCGTAGGTCGTGCCATTCCAATGGATAAAAACCAAATCACCGGAATTTTCGGTAAAGACAAGCATCCAGGAAAGAAAACTTTCTTTAGTACTATCGTATGTTTGTAGGGCAATTCTGACTGGTTTTTTGGTTAATTCTTTATTGTCGAACAAGGAATTACCATCGTTTGATAAAACATAAACATGATATTTACCATTAGTCATCTTGGTAATCACTAAGGTCTCGTCCTTGCCATTGCCATTTGTATCAGCAGTGGAAACGTTTGCAAAGGTTTCGCCCTCAGGAATTTTCAACGCATTATAATCAATAGTGCCTGAGGGGCTGGGGGATGGTGTGGCCAGCGAAGAAAGATTAATTGAAGGCTCTCCAGAGATTTTCAAACTATTGCTAGGGATAGGAGAAGCATTTGTTTGGCCAGATTCGGTTACAGGTTGTTTAAAAAGAATATAGCCGCTGTAAATTAAACCCGCGAGCACCAAAATTGCGATGATGATTATTAAAGCCTTAGTTCCGCCCGAAGTTTTCTTTGGTAGATCGTCCCACATTGCCCCTCCTCAAATTATTGGTCCATTAGTCAATTCGCTTAATTTCATTTTAATGTAATTCTTTTGCAAACTCAAGAATGAAGAAAGCCCCACTGGGATTGGGAGCCAAAAAGAAAGAAGACGAAAAATTAAAACCGCGGCCAAGGCCGTTGGCGCGGGAATACCGAAGCCAATAAATATTAATCCCATCGAAGCTTCGCTAATTCCTACACCTCCCGGGATAAATGAAATAGTCGAAAGGATTCTGGCAATGGCGTAAGTGAAGATGACAATTGCCAAATGTGGCTTAAAGCCGAATCCGAGAAAGGCAAAATAAAGACAAAAAATATCGCCGA
Organism: uncultured Candidatus Berkelbacteria bacterium; assembly: GCA_963698075.1. Classification (GTDB taxonomy): domain Bacteria; phylum Patescibacteriota; class UBA1384; order UBA12157; family JAENIV01. The sequence goes on from OY969116.1 coordinate 45,352, forward strand.
ACCAAAAAAACAAAGCACCCAAAACAGCCGAAATCTGCAAGCGTCTATTTTGGGCTAAAATCGATGTCGCTTGATAGATTTTATCAACTAGAGGTGGAACCTTTTCTAGCTCAATTTTTTGAAAACGAAAAATTTTGGCGAAGTGATTGGCAAATTTAACCAAACTATAGGCTTTATTGAGCAGTCTTTCTTTTTTTAAATAGAGATAAATGAGCCAGAAGAAGAAACCAAAGGCCGCGAAATAAATCAACCAAATGATTAAAAGTTTGCGAGAATCAAGCTCGGGATTGATAGGTGAAAAAGCAACGCCAATTAAATAGATAAAAGCGAAAACAAACCAAATAATAATCGTCCGGGACACGAACATTAAAACAATATGCGAAGTACGGATATTTTTGGCCCGATAAAAATAATAGTCAACCGCTGCCTCACCGAAAGTTGCCAAGGGCAAAAATTGGACAGAAAAAGAGTCCATTAGCGAAATTTTTAAGATATCCCAAAATTTCAATTTGTCGCCCGTCATGCGCAAAACCGTGCGATTGATGATGGCCGAACCAATATAAAAAAAAGATTCTGCCATTATAGCCAAGAGGAATGCCCAATATTTAATTTTATTCAAAAGATCTAAGGTTTCTTTGAGGCCAATGATCTTCGGGATCAGAATCCAAATCCCAATACCTACCAATAAAATGATGACGATTCTTTTCCAAGAAAAAAACCTAACAGCATTCTTTTTCATAAATTTTTAACACCTTTAACGCCTTAAATCGAGATTTCATAGACACTATTTTTTTCCAGGATCCAGATCTTGCGTGATTTTACCGAGACACTAAAATCGCTAAGATGATCGAAATTTTCCCCAAAGGCATATTGATGGATAAATTGGCCATCTTTATCAAATTCGAGAATTCTTTTTTGCCCGGCGTCAAGAATATAGAGCGATGGAGTGTCGGAATCCGTATAAATCTTAAGCGGTTTGGTAATCGTATCATAAGGTGTAGGGATATTTTTAAGACCAAAATTCGTCATCAGTCTTGATTTTTGAAGTTTAACTGCCTTGCCTGAGTTTTTCAAAACGTAAATTGATCCATCGATAGCCAGGGAAATGGCATCTCTTAAATTAATGTTGGTCGCTGATATATATTCTTCGCCTGCTTGGAATTCTGTTTGGTTGGAAGTATGCTTGTAAATTTGCCCCAAGATTCCATCTAATAGATAAAGAGTGCCCACGTAACTCGCGAGCGAATTAGCTGTTTCCCAATGAGCATCAGCATTAATTTTAGCAAGTTCCAATTTTTTCGATGAAGTATCAAATTGATAGAGATTTTGACCACTGGTATAAAGATAAATAATTGAATCTGAGCGGGTACCGGCGGTAAAGTTACCTTTGGTTGAAGGGATGGTGCCGACTTTGCTAGGAGCACCTCCGATGAGATTTCCTTGATAAATGTCGCTATCAGAAACAACAAAAACTTGGCCAGAGGCCACGAACAATTCTTTAGCATTATCGGGAATCGTCACAAGGGGCGTAAGTTTTCCGAAACGAGTCGTGGCTGTTAGTTTATCAAGCTCATTATTACAACCATCGAGGGTGCTTTGGGCGTCTTTAGCAACTAGTGTTTTATTTAAGATACCCTGAGACTTTTCAATGCAGGCAGCAAATTGTTCCTTGGCTTGGTCCTGATTACCTTCAGCAACCAAATTTTTCCCTTGTTTTTCGGCGGCCAGCGCTTCATCGAGAATTTTTTGAGCATTTAAATTGCCGACTTGATTGCCTCTATTTCTTATCAAGACAACAAGAGCAACCACTACAATTAAAAATATACATAAAGCAATGTATAAGTTTTTCCGCCTTTTGCGATCTCTGGCGCTTTGGACCACCCAATCAGAAACCCAGAGAATTTTTGACCAAATCCAAGAAAATATCTTCGTCCACCATTTTTGAAGAGCTTTTGATTTTCTCTGTTCTTTTCTCGCATTGTAGTAATGAATGTAGAGATCTGGAGAATATTTGACTTCTTCGTCTTTGAGTAAACCGTCATCGCGGGTTGACTCCTCAGTCATAAATTCTTCATGGAAGCGATCGGTCTTCATGTCTTTGTGGGCGGTCGCTTCTGATATCGTTTTTTTTGAAAATCTGTTTTGAATGGGTTGATAACCCTTTTTAAATAAGCTGATGATTATTTTTCTCAAGGAGAGGAAGAGAATTTTGGTTAAATTAACTAATTTCATGCCAATGGAATCAGTTGATTTGTCTAGATAAAAAACTTCCTCTAATTGACCTTCGATCGTTTCGCTCGATAATTCTTCTTTGGAGCCAAGTTCAATTATTATAAGGTTTACCGTTCTGACTCTTTCTTTTCTTAGGAGTTTCGTAATTTGTAAGGCCGATTGCGAGGCATTATTTATGCTAATGATTTGTCGAATCGAATCTAGAGAGATGTGTTCAAAAAGTTCCTTATTGGCAATAACAATTTTGTCCTGGCTTTTGAGTTCCCCGGAGATAATATTGGAGAAGGTTTTCAAAGGATGTGGTTCTATCGGTCCAGCTAAGTTCTCTGTCAAATGGTTAACTTTCCCGTCTCGAAAAATATAAACCTCAATCAGACCAGTAATACTTAAATGCAAATTATTACCAACGATTGCCGCTAAAAGAGCATTGAGATTGCCGATCCAATCAGTTTCGCCATTTTGGGTAATTTGGGCCAGATCTTCGTTGACCCTTTTGAGAGAAGTTTCAAAATTAACCAGATCAGAGGTACTGCCACCCTGGTAATAATATTTGACAAAATTACTGATGATGGTCTGACCCACTTGGGCCGTCGGGAACCAGGGAGAAAGCATCTCGGCCAAAGTAAAAATTTCTCCCATGGGTTTTTTAGCTAAATCGTGGCTGGTATGATGCTGGCAGGTTAAAAATCGGTCGGGCAATTTGCCCGAGTTGGTGATTCTGGCGAATTGTATTTCGTAACTCACAGTTAGCACCTTAATTCATCATTGAATTAGCAACTTAATTCATCATTGAATTAGCATTTTACGACATCAAAAACCTCGCATTCAGCGTCTATTACTAATAGTATATTCTAAAAAAAATACTGTCAAATCTTAGTATTTTTAAAAATCGGGGTAGTCAGACTTGAACTGACGATCTCCAGACCCCCAGCCTGGCGCTTTGCCAACTAAGCTATACCCCGACGCCTGCCTCCGTCATATAATTTTTTTAAAGGAGAATTGGTTTTCCGGTAATCAGAGTAAAGAAAAGGGCAACCGTTTTCGACATTAAGGTCGGGATGATGGGAATAAAAGATGAAAAGATGATGATAATAAATAGTAGGGGAATGCCAAATTGTTGCAGGAAAAGATAAGTTTCTTCGCTGGTAAAAATCGCCAAAATTTTTGAGCCGTCCAGGGGTGGAATAGGGATGAGATTAAAAATCATTAAGACGAGATTAAAAAAGATCATCAAAAACAAAAATTCTTCTAAAATTGTCGGTAGGTTGATAAATCGATATAAAAGGCCCAAGATAATCGCTAACAAAAGATTACTTATCGGACCTGCCAGTGAAACAGTTAAATTATCTATTTTTGGATTTTTAAAATTACGGGGATTGACGATGACCGGTTTACCCCACCCAAAACCAGCAAGAAGTAAAAAAATTGTCCCAGTGATATCAAGGTGAGCCAAGGGATTGAGAGACAACCTTCCCATTAATTTTGCCGTAGGATCACCATAAAAATTCGCCATCCAAGCATGGGCATATTCATGAATGGTGATGGCCACCAGTAAAGCGATAATGAAGCCTAAAAAAATTAGGGGGTTGGTAAATAAATTAAAAAGTAACATAGTTGCACTCGAATCGTATTTATGATAACATAAATTGCTAGAGTTTCAAGAAATAGAAAGATTAAATGAATACTTGCCAAATTTGCGGTCGGAGAACTCATGTTGGTTATAACCGGCCTCATTCAGTTCACCGAACCAAAAGAAAAATTTATCCCAATATTCAAAAAATTCATGGCCAATTTATTTGCATGGGTTGCTTGAGGACTCATTACAAATCTGCTCAGCGTACTAAACGCCAAAGTGAAAAATCTTAAACGCTTGGCTTCGCTTCCTGGTCTGCGGCCTTAGCTCTGGATTTTGCCCAACATTCAGCGCAAAGGACATCATTAGGATCTCTTGGCTGGAAGTTAACTTCGCCTTCCTTGCCACATTCTTTGCAGATGATCGAATATTTTTGCGTGTTTTCCCGTGTTTTTCTTTGTTTACGACAATCGGGACAGCGGCCAGGAGGATTTTGTAAACCTTTATCAGCGTAAAATTGTTGTTCGCCAGCAGACCAAATAAATTCCTTAGAACATTCCTTGCAGTTTAATTTTTTGTCTTCAAAATTCATTATTACCATTACCTTGTGTTTAATTGAGGGTTCGACCGACTAAAACTTTTTGTTTTACCCCTTCAATTGTAAAAGAAAAGTTTTCTTTTTGTCAAATGTAGGTTACAATCCAAATATGAAAATCAGTGAGATTTTTAAATTACAAGCCGATGACTTAAAGTTTGCCCACGCTTATTTAGTCAAAGATTTTTTTGATACCCGCGAAACTGCCAAACTTCTAGAGATAAATGGGCCAGATCTTTTAGAAATTAAAGAAAAACCTCTTATCATCAAGACGATTCGTCAGTTGATTCATTGGTTAGCCTTAAAACCTCATAGTTCTCCTAGAAAATTAGCCATCATTTATCAGGCAGAGGCTATGACCGTAGAAGCAGCCAATGCTCTTTTAAAAACCCTTGAGGAACCACCAAAAGATTCAGTCTTAATTTTACAAGCCCAGAATTTAGATCAGATTTTGCCGACGATTGCTTCGCGATGTCAATTTATCCGAGGCGAGCAATTGAAAAAAGATACACCCTTGGATTATCAATCGCCAGAAATATTAGCCCAAAAAAATTTAAAAGCACGCTTTGATTATGCTACCCAGATTAGTGATTTAGAAAATTTGAAGGAGATAATTAATGCCTGGGAAGAATATTTTTCTTCTAAATTATTGCAAGGTCAAGATTCTAGGGCGATATTAAGAAAAATTGGAAAGACAAGAGATTTACTTTTAACCAATGCTTCTGTAAAATTACTTTTAGAGAACCTTTTATTGGATTTTTAAGATGAAACAAGTTTTACTTCGTTTCCCGACAACTGGAAAAGTCTATTTGTATAAGACATCTTTAGATTTGAGCCCACGTGATGTTGTTTTGGCTGACTTTGGCGGAATTGTTGAGGAGGCTGTGGTGATTGCCAAAAATGATAAAATTGGCGAAATTGAGGAGAGTAGCGATCAGATTTTAAGAATTGTAACTTGTCAAGACCGCGAGCATCGTTCCCAGTTAAAAAAAATTGCCAGAAACTTGATCGAAGAAACTCAAAAAAAAGTTAATCGACATAGTCTGAAGATGACAATTCTTGACGCCGATCTTTCTTTTGATGAAAAAAAATTAACTTTTTATTTTAGTGCCAGAAGCCGCGTAGATTTTCGCAGTCTTGTCACTGATTTAGTTAAAAGCTATAACAAGTTAATTCGTCTTCAGCAGGTGGGGGCACGAGATGAGGCTCGATTCTTTGGCGGGATCGGTAAATGCGGAAGAGAGCTTTGCTGTAATAAATTTTTAAACAATCTTGAAAGCATTACCCTCGAGATGGCCGAGCTTCAAGAACTCTCGACTGCCGGTTCTGCCAAGCTCTCGGGTTGTTGTGGGAAATTGATGTGTTGTTTGGCTTTCGAAGCCCAAAATTACCCTAAGAAGACAAAAGAATCGAGGTTTTAACATGATTGGCATTATTATCGTGGTGGCGGCAATTGTCGTGATTATAGTTTTGATTGCTCGTCGTCTCCCAGATGCCCGGGCGAAAATGTATCAATCACGCGAAGTTTCCGACCAAGAGATTAGTCTATACGGTTTAATCGCTCAGGCAGATGAGGCCTTTGAGGGGAAAAATTATGAGGAAGCGGAGAATACCTATGTTAAAGCCGCTTCTCAGGACCCTGACAATCCAAAAATATATTCTCGATTAGGCGCCATTTATTTAGAACAAAAGAATTTTTATGATGCTCGAGATGCTTTTTTGCAAGCGGCCAAAATCGAACCAGATTTAGCTTCTCGACACATCAATCTCGGTTTGGCTTACATGGGCCTTAAAGATTATTATAAAGCCGGCGAATCATTCAAGAAAGCCTTAGAGCTCGATCCTAAAAATAAAAAATATGAGCGTTTGTGGGACAAAGCGGAAAAAGCGCAGGAGAAAAGAGAAAAGAAAAAGATAAAATAGCCCCCATAGCTTAGTGGCAGAGCAGTAGTTTTGTGGGCCATTTGCCGTCTGCGCCGACGTAGCTCAGTGGTAGAGCAGCTGTTTTGTAAACAGTAGGTCGGAGGTTCGAATCCTCTCGTCGGCTTAGACGGGAGACGGCAAATCAAACTATTGACGTAGGTTCGCACTTGGTCGCGAGACCAAAGGCATTTTTCCCTCTGGGGGCTCCATTTATTTTTCCTTGAGAAAACACAAAAAAAATGCTAAAATAACCTTGATAGCCGGGTTGGCCTCGCCAAGGCGGGGTAAACTCCGTACATCGTGCCGAGGTACCGAAGTGGTCAAACGGGGCTGACTGTAAATCAGCTGCCTTTATGGCTTCGGGGGTTCGAATCCCTCCCTCGGCACAAACCTGACTGCTTGCCCCGCAAACGAGCGAAGCGAGATGTGCTGGGGTAAATCAGGCGCCTTTATGGCTACGGGAGTGCAAATCTCTCACCCGGCATTTGCCCACCTAGCTCAGCGGTAGAGCAACTCCATGGTAAGGAGTAGGTCACCGGTTCAAATCCGGTGGTGGGCTAAGAAATTATCTAAAGAAAGGAATATTATAGCCAAGGCCAAATCGATTTTAATTCAACTAGAATGTACGGTTTGTAAGTCGAAAAATTACACCACTAGTAAAAATCCAACAGAGAATAAAGAAAAGTTAGGTTTAAATAAATTTTGTAAAAAGTGCCGCAAGCATACCTTGCATAAAGAAGTTAAAATTTCGAAGCCTAAGAAGTAATAATTGGGCCTGTAGTTTAGTGGTAAAACGGCGGTCTCCAAAACCGCAGTCGGGCGTCCGATTCGCTCCAGGCCTGCCAGAAATAAACCTTTCGAACGACTCGGGGTTGACGATTTTTGATTAGTTTATTACAATTGAATTAAGATAGATCCCGCCTACGCCAAACCTTTTCAAGAAGTAGGTGATTTTTCCTCTTCTTGAATTATGTTTGGACTTCGGCGGGCAAGTCTCCTTCAAGGAGGGAGTTTGATTGTAGCCAATGATAAAAAATTAATTGATGTTCTCGTGGACACCGGTAAAATCAAAAAAGAAAATGTCCGTGATTTTGGAAATTTGTCTAACCAGACCCTAGAGGACAAACTTAAAGCTCAAGGTATCCTCTCGGAGGAAGATATCAATCGGGCCTATGGGATTCTTTATGCGTTGCCTGCTATAAATTTGAAAGACCTGAAGATCCCCAAAGAAACTTTGGCGATAATTCCGGAGAACTTGGCCCGGCAATATAAAATTGTTGCTTACGAAAAAACGAATGATGTTCTTAAGGTTGCCGTGGCTGAACCAGGAAAATTATCGACGAACCTTAACCAGGTTTTGGAAGACATCAAAACCAAGAAAGGTTTAAAAATTATGCTAGCAATGACCTCGATGGAAGATTTGAATTTTGCTATAGAACAATACTTTCATCGAAAAACTCCTCCAGCTGTCACCCAAAAGGCCAGTCGCGAGATTAATTTGGAAACAATCCAAATTCCTTATGAAGTTATAAGCAAGTTTCCTGAAGATATTGCCCGCAAATATAAAATGGTCGTTTTTGAAGCCCCACATCCATCTTTCATCAAGGTGGCTGTGGCCGATCCTAGCGATAAAAAGGTGAGAGAAATCCTTGATTTTATTAGAGAAAAAAATGATATCGCTATTGAAGAATACATCGCCACACCTGGTCAAATTCATCAAAGCTTCAGGTTCTATGAACCTCCAAAAACAGCTATTTCGTCTTCAACGGAGTCGACGGTTGCCAATAAGCCAGCGCCACCAAGTGTTAGTTTACCGCCAATAACTCAGGCAGTTCCTGAATTAGCTCCTAAAAAATTTGTATCTAGGCCCGCCCCGCCTGTCTCGCCGAGCCAAGGCGGACCGCCCGGAGCGCCAATTACCAAACCTGTTCCCGCCCAAAAGACATCACTTAAAGAAGAAGAAATTCCTGAAGTGCAAGGCAAGGAGACCGAAACTCCTCTTGATATCTCCAATGAAAATGATTTGGATACTTTTCTGGGTCAGGAGATTAAAGATGTTGGTGATCTCCAGGCATTTGCCGAAGGGGAACATATTCCTAAAACTATCGCCGCCATTATTGCTTTAGCTGTTCGCAACAAAGCTTCCGATATTCATATCGAGCCCACGGAAAAATTTTTGAGAGTTCGTTATCGAATCGATGGCATTTTACGCGATATTATTAAACTGCCTTTAGAACAACAGCCGGCGATTATTTCCCGAATAAAAATCTTATCAAATTTAAAAATCGATGAGTCTCGCATTCCCCAAGATGGTCGTTTTGATGTAAAAACCAGTAATCATCAAATTGACTTAAGAATTTCGACTTTGCCAACCGTCAATGGCGAAAAGGCCGCGATGAGAATTTTGGATAAATCTCTCCAGATGTACACTCTTGAAGAACTTGGTTTAGCTGGTCGAGGTCTCAAAATTTTAATTGAAAATATCGATAAACCATATGGTATCGTCTTGGCAACCGGTCCGACTGGCTCTGGCAAATCCACGACTTTGTATGCTATCTTGAGCCGAATTTCCACCGCTTCCGTCAACATTATTACTTTGGAAGATCCGGTGGAGTATGAATTACCGGGCTTGAATCAATGTCAAATCAAACCGAAAATTGGCTTCACTTTTGCCAATGGACTCCGCAGTGTTCTTCGTCAAGATCCCAATATTATTATGGTTGGTGAAATCCGCGATGCGGAGACGGCTTCTCTGGCTACCCACGCTGCTTTAACTGGCCAACTGGTCTTGTCGACCCTCCATACCAACGATGCGACAGGAGCTTTGCCGCGACTAACTAATATGGGAGTTGAGCCCTTTTTGATTACTTCATCGACCAATTGTATCATTGGCCAAAGATTGGTCAGACGGCTCTGCGCCAAATGCAAGCGACCAGCCCATATCCCCGAACCAGTCGAAAAAGAAATCGAAAGGGAATTGGCTAAATTCAATTTACCCAAGCCGTATCATTTTTTTGAAGGCAAAGGTTGTCCGGAGTGTAATCAAGGTTATCAAGGGAGAGTCGGAATTTTTGAAGTTTTACCGATGTCAGAAAAAATCGAAAATCTGGCGATTACCCGTCGGCCAGCATCAGAAATCAAAACTGCCGCGATTGAAGAAGGCATGATTACGATGAAGCAAGATGGTTTAATCAAGGCAATCAAAGGGATCACCACTGTCAATGAAGTTTTAAGAGTAGTGTCAATATAAATAACTAAAAACTAAAATGTAAAAACTAAAAACTACAGCTTAAAGCATAAAAAAATCGATATCATTTAACATTTGCGTTTTAAGCTTTAAGTTTGACCGGAGGGAACATGCAAATTACATTAGATCCAACGATGAAAAAACTTCTCGATCTCGCGATCGAAAGGAAGGCCTCTGATCTCCATTTAACCGTCGGGGTGCCGCCAACTATCCGTATTGATGGTAAATTAAGTGCTGTCCCCGATGAACCGGTTTTGACCACCGAGACGGTCTCCAGGCTGATTCAGTCTTTTATGACGAGTGAGCAATTGGAGCGGCTAAAAATTCGCAAAGAAGTTGATTTTTCCTTTGGTTATCAGGATATGCGTTTTCGGACTAATACTTATTTTCAAAAAGGTAACCTTGCCGCTTCTTTGAGGTTAATTCCTAAACTTATCAAAAGCATTAACGAACTAGGTTTACCGCCAATTTTGGAGAAGTTTACCAATCCTTCGCAAGGATTTTTTATCATTACTGGGCCAACCGGCCATGGCAAATCCACCACCTTGGCGGCGATGATTAACCATATTAATCACAACCGTGCGGAGCATATCGTTACCATTGAAGACCCAGTCGAATATGTTTTTGAACATGATAAGTCGATTATTTCCCAAAGAGAAGTCGGTTCAGACACCAATTCTTTTGCGAGAGCCTTACGCTCTTCTTTGCGCGAAGATCCTAATGTTGTTTTGGTAGGGGAAATGCGTGATCTCGAGACTATTGATGCCGCCCTAACCTTGGCCGAAACTGGCCATTTGGTTTATACCACCTTACATACCAATTCCGCCTCTCAGACAGCTGATCGTATCATTGATGTTTTTCCTCCTCATCAACAACAGCAAGTTCGGATGCAGTTGGCCAATGTCTTGCTTGGGGTTGTCTCGCAAAGATTAATCCCAAGAACCTCCGGCGGTCGAATTGTTGCTTGTGAAATTATGGTCGCCAATTCCGCTGTTAGAGCCACCATTCGTGAGGGTAAAACTCATCAATTGCCCAACATCATCCAAACTTCAGCCTCAGAAGGAATGATTACCTTAGATAAAGTCTTGGCTGAATTGGTTAGTAAAGGCGAAATCACCATTGATAATGCCTTAACCTGGTCACTCGATCCCAAAGCGTTTAAGATGATGGTGTATTAGAAAGCTTAAAGCTAAAAGCTTAAAGCTAAAAACTGCAATTTAAAATAAAAAAGAAAATAAAATCATTTTAAACTTTTTGCTGAAGCTTTAACATTTAACCTTTAAGTTTTAACATAATTATGGTATATTAAATTTATCAAGATAAAAGGAGGGTTGTGAAAGATATCGTTCTCTTTTCGAGGATAACCAATAAGGAAAAGGTTTTTTTCGCCAGACAATTGGCAGTGATGATCTCTTCGGGGCTGGCGATTGATAATGCCATTAATTTGGTGCGCCTACAAACCAGGAATGTTGCTTTCAAGCGTGTTTTGGGGCAAGTTTACACCGATGTTCAAGCGGGAGAAAAACTTTCAACTAGTCTGGGTAAATTCCCAAGGGTTTTTGATCAAGTTTTCATTGCCGTTGTCAGTTCTGGTGAGGCTTCGGGAAAACTTGATAAGGTTTTGACTCATTTAGCCGACAGAATGGAAGAGATGCAAAATTTTAAAAGTAAAGTCAGATCAGCCCTCGCTTACCCGATTTTTATCATTGTGATGATGATTTTAGTGATTGCGGTCATGATGATTAAAGTCATCCCGGTTTTAAAAGGCGTTTTTGAAGATTCGGGGGCGAAATTGCCCTGGACAACCCGAGTGATTATGGCTATTTCCGACTTTATGGTTACCTGGTGGTGGCTGGTGCTGGCGGCCATCGCTTTCTTGGTTCTTATTTTATGGTTTATCTTTACCCAGACTAAGGGAGGGCGTTTTAGTTGGGATGTAATTAAATTAAAGTTCCCAATTGTTCGCTATGTTTCCTATGATATGTATATGGCCAGATTCACGCGTACCTTGGGAATGCTGATTGCCTCCGGCATCCCGATAATCGAGACCATCAAAATTACTGCTCGGGCAATGAATAATCGAGTTTACATTCGGATTTTAAAAAATGTCATCAGTCAAGTTGAACGGGGGATTCCCATGTCCGTGCCCTTGGAAAAAGAAAAAGAGTTTCCGATCCTCGTGCCTCAAATGATTATGGTCGGCGAGCAAACGGGCAAACTCGAGACTTTAATGGAGAAGTTAGCCGATTATTATGAAGGTGAAGTTGACACCAAAGTGAAAACTATTGCCAGTTTGATTGAACCGGTAACGATTGTGATTGTCGGTGCGGGAGTGGGCTTTTTGGTTTATTCAATTTTATATCCAATATATAGTTTGGTAAATGTAATTTAACAATTTTCAAACACCAATGACCATTCAAATTCCAAATTCCAATAGAAAATTTGATTTAGAAGAACGGACGTTAAAATTCGGGATTGAGATTATCAATTTTGCGAAAACAATAGAACAAACTGCAATATCCAGACCAATAATAAGCCAGTTAGTCAGATCGGGTACAAGTACTGGTGCGAACTACACGGAAGCAAACGAGTGTAATTTCAAGAAAGATTTTTATCATAAGATCAATTTGGCGAAGAAGGAAGGAAAAGAAACTGTTTACTGGTTGAATATTCTTGAGGGTATTATTAACGATAAGAGGAAATTACGATTGTTAAAACAAGAAGCCCACGAATTTGTCTTAATCTTTTCAGCAATACTTAAAAAGAAGGTTTGAATTTTGAGATTTATGGTTTGAATGGATGTTGGAATTTATAATTTGGGATTTTAACAAATAAGGTTTGTAAGGTCGATCAACCTTAAGAAATAATAAATCAAATTAATAAAAGGAGAAAAAACATGAAACGACGAGGTTTCACTTTAATCGAGTTATTGGTGGTCATCGCGATCATCGGCATCTTGGCTGCCATGATTTTAGTGGCGCTATCGAGTGCGCGCCAGAAGGCAAGAGTTGCTGCAGGCAAAGGTACTTTATCCGGTATTCCAGCGGCTCTTGCTATCTGTGCTGATTCGAACAACGGTGCAGGTGCAGCTGTAAACACGCCCGGGACTGACCCCATATGTTCACCTGAGACTACGGATTGGCCGGCTCTTCCTGCTGGCTGGTCGTGGGGGGCAGCAGGCGGTACACTTCTAGATCCGACTGTTGCAGGTGCTTGTGATGTTTCTAATTGTGGTGGAGCTGGAGTTACAGCTAGTTGCTCACAGACAGGCTGTACTTTTGTAGGACCTTAATCAAGCAGATCAGCTCGGATGTTTGTGGAAAATGCCGTACGGCCCACAAAGTCGGGCTGATCCCTTGACTCGTTAACTTTGTTAACGAGTAATGACGAAATCAGAATGGCGAATGACGAAAATAAGAAAAGAAAATTTGATTTAGAAGAAAGAACGGCCAAATTCGCTGAAGATGTTATAGATTTTACGAAAGAATTACCGCGAGATCCAAAATACATAGATACAATTAAACAGCTAATAAATGCAGTGACATCAATTGGTGCCAACTACTGCGAAGCTGATGATGCGCAATCTAAAAGGGATTTTACGCACAAAATTGGTATTTGCAAAAAAGAATCAAGAGAAACTAAATATTGGTTAAGAATTATTGCTAAAATATTTCCTCAATTTAAAGATAAAGCGCGAAAATTATGGCAGGAAGCAAACGAGTTAAATTTGATTTTCGGAGCCATTAATAGAAAAAAGTAATTTAGTCATTTAATAATTTATTCTGGTTTCGGATTTCTGGTTTCGTCATTATTTAAGCGTCATTATGACATCATTAATCATCACTTACATTTTGATCGTTTTATTCGGCCTGGCCGTCGGTTCCTTTTTAAATGTCATCATCTTGCGTTTTGATGAATTAAAAACCATCTGGCGCGTTCGTTCTCACTGCCTGAAATGTAAAAAAGAAATCCGCTGGTACGACTTGGTGCCGTTTTTTTCCTATTTTATCTTGGGTGGCAAATGCCGCGATTGTAAAAAGCCGATTTCCTATCAATATCCGATTGTCGAAGCTTTAACAGCGGTGCTTTTTGCCGGCATTTACTATTACTACGGCCTGACTTGGCAAGCGTTACTATTAGCCATTATTTTATCAATCCTTATCTGTATTGCTGTCTATGATATTTTAAAGATGGAAATTCCCGATGTTTTGACCTATCTGGGGATTTTTTTCGCCCTTGGTTTTACCTTTTTGAAGCTTTATCAAACCAATAGCTTAGCTTTAGAAAATCTGATACCCTATGGTTACGCCATTCTCGTTGCCGGTGGTTTCTTGGGTTTTTTGGTGATTTTATCGCGGGAAAAATGGATGGGAATGGGCGATATTCTGTTGGGGATATTGATGGGAGTTCTTCTGGGGATGCCAGCGGTTTTGGTCGGTTTATTTTTCGCTTTTGTTTTGGGTTCAATTGTCGGCTTGATTTTAATTGCCGCCAAAAAAAAGACACTCAAAGATGCTGTTCCTTTCGGCCCCTTTCTTGTTTCCGGCACAATTATCGCGCTTTTTTGGGGAGAAAAGTTGGTAAACTGGTACCTTGGGATTTTCTGACGCTTGGCGTCAGAAGTAATGACTAATTTCTAAATCCTAATTTCTAACAAAAATCTAAATGTCAAATAAAGAAAAGCCAAAATATGATTTAGAAGAGAGGACAGCTAAGTTTGGAGAAAATATTATCGAGTTTTGTAAAAAAATACCATTAAATCCAATAGCAATTCCAATAATTACGCAACTTATTAAAGCGGGTACCAGCGTTGGAGCAAATTATAATGAAGCAGATTGTGCGGAAACGAAAAAGGATTTTGAGCATAAAATGGGAATTTGTAAAAAAGAATCAAAAGAGGCGAGACATTGGTTAAGAATGATTGCTAAAGCCGTGCCAGAATTAAAAGAAGAATCTAGAAAACTTTGGAAAGAGGCAAACGAATTAAACTTAATTTTTTCTTCAATTGTCAGAAAATCACGCAGTAAAATTTGACATTTAATAATTTAGTATTTTATTAGACATTAGAGCTTAGGATTTAGGATTTAATAATGTATTTTGGAGGGTAAAATGTTTAGACTCAACGAGGGTTTGTCAACAAAAAGATTCTCCGTCTTGCGACGGAAAGGTTTTACTCTTATCGAGCTTTTAGTTGTCATTTTCATCATTGGTCTTTTGGCCAGTATTGTGGTGGTCAGTGTTCAGGGGGCGAGAGCGAAAGCCAGGGATGCTAAAAGAAAAGCAGACCTGCGAAGTCTTAGAACAGCCATCGAACAATATGCCAATGATAATGGTCAATATCCTGCAACATCCGGAGCTTTACACGACCCTGGTTGTACTGGAGAAAATTGTTCTTACGCGATTAGTACGTTGACAACTTCCTTAGCATCTTATCTTTCTCCCATTCCTCACGACCCCATTGCTAGTAGACTGAATACTTATTTTCCAACTGTGCCGTCAGATTATAACTACGCCAGAGTGAGTCCTGGTTCTGGTTATGGAATACTTATGAACTTTGACGATAGCACATCTAGCTCTCCCCACAGATGCAAAGTGGGGACTAATGTACCGTCAACTTGGTGGAGTAGTGCACCATCTTGTGAACAATAAATAAATTTTTATGGAGGTTCATTTATGGCTATTAAAAAAGGTTTTACTTTAATCGAATTAATGGTCGTCGTTTTAATTATCGGTATTTTGGCCAGCATCGTCATTGTTAATGTTAACAATTCTCGCATTAATGCTCGCGATGCCAAAAGGGTTCAGGATCTTGATACTATTAATTCCGTGCTTCAAATGTATGCTGATGCTAATAATGGTCAATACCCAGGTTTAGCAGGGACTGGTGATGCTCGTGTGCGTAGCATTGGTGCTAGTGGTGCTTGGCTTGATTGGCCTGCTCTTGCTAGTAGTTTAACAGTCTATATTCAAACTTTGCCCAAAGATCCGATTAATAATAGTACATATTTTTACGGTTATATTGGTAACCCCTCGGGTTATAAAATTTTTGCTACAAAAATGGAAAGTACCCAGGGTCAAAAGAAGGCCTCAGAAACGAATCCGACAATTGCAGGTCGTTACGAGATTTACACGAGTGATCATAGTGGCGTTACTTGGTAGATTTATGGGAGGAAATGTGAAAAAGAAATTTGGTTTCACCCTAATCGAACTGATGG
This sequence comes from uncultured Candidatus Berkelbacteria bacterium, assembly GCA_963698075.1. Lineage (GTDB taxonomy): Bacteria > Patescibacteriota > UBA1384 > UBA12157 > JAENIV01. The sequence continues at coordinate 61,137 of OY969116.1, forward strand.
TCGTGGTTTTAATTATTATGCTTTTAGCGGGAGTGATTATTGTTAACGTTGATAATGCCCGTAGAAAAGCCCGCGACGCCAAAAGAGTTTCCGATTTGGGTTTGATCGCTTCCGCCCTGGAAAACTATTATGCCGATCATCATAGTTATCCAGCTGGTGGCTATTGGAGTGAATGCAACGCCTGGGGAGGATTAGCGGCAAACAATGTCATCCCAGGTCTTGTTCCCAATTATTTAAACGCTTTTCCTTCTGATCCCCAAATGGATAAAGTTAACAGCGTCTATTGTTATATATATGTATCTAATGGCAGTAATTATAAGATAATCGATCATAACGGACCCAGTATTAATTATCTAAGTCAACCTACGCTCATAGATCCAGTAAGGGATGGAGGTACAGATTGTACTAAAGTTGATGGGACAAGTCCATGGGCATGGAGTATATCTAGTCCTGGGGCGCCGTGTTGGTAAAAATAATTTATAAAAAACTATCAATGAAAAAATCTTTCACTTTAAGCAAGGAGATAATTAAATGATTGTTAAAAGGGGTTTCACACTTATCGAACTGATGGTCGTGGTTTTAATTATTTTACTGTTGGCTGGAGTGATTGTTGTCAATGTTGATCAGGCCCGCAAAAAAGCCCGCGACCAAGCCCGCATCGCCGACCTCAACAATGTCGCCTCGGCCTTAGAAGCCTATCATGCTGACACTCAACAATATCCAGCAGGAGACTTGATTGCCGGTGCTGGTACCATGGGAGAAGCGGGTAGTTATCCATTAAGTAAGTGCGCTTATGTTTACGCTGTAAAAGTATTTTTGAAAGATAGCAATTATCTTAATTCTTGTCCCCAAGAAGCATCGCTAAATTTCGCTAATTGCACTCAGTTTGGTAGTGGTGTTGAAGCTGCCTGTACCTCTGGGGGCATTCCCCAAAATACTATAAAATACAATAATCCAAATTATGAGGGTTATCGTTATACATGCTGGTCCACTAATACGCCCTATGTTTGTGAACATTATGCATTAGCAACTTTCCTAGAAGAAAATTCAATCCCGCCCGCCACAATAGCATCTGATATTAATAACAATAAACCATCCTATAGAATTTGCGACGGTGAGCCAGATTACGGTAGTTCATGGTGTTTAAATCATTAAAACCAAATGTCCAAATCTTTCACTCTAATCGAAATGTTAGTCACTATCGGCATTGTCATTTTGATTGCCGCGGTTAGCGGTCCGGCTTTGGATTCTGAACGTAATCGAGCGAATTTAGATTCTGCGGTCCAGCAATTCCGCGATCTTATCTCTCAAACTCAAGCTTATGCCTTGGCGCCGGAAAGTCCAGATGCGCAACATTATTTACTGGCAATAAATTATGGGCTTAACCAGCAAACTTTTTATGGACCTACTTTGCTTAAAAATGAATATGGAATTTATGTTGTCAAAAATAATTGGGGAACAATTACAAATATAAAAAAAGGCAAAGTTGCAGCCCTTTCTTCAATTTCAATCAACTCAAGCTCAACTGGATATATCGATCCCAATCAATTATTCAAAATCCATTTTCGGACAACCGATGGAATCGCCGGCTGCTCAAGGGTTTATTATGAAACCTGGGGAACCACCTGCAGTTTTGCTACCAACAGCTATGCCGAAATATCAATTGGGTTAGGCAGTCAAACTAAAATTATCAAAGTCAATAAAATTACCGGTGAAACCGAGGTTATTACTCCATGAGAAAAAGTTTTACTTTAATTGAGGTCGTCTTTGCCGTGGGTATTATTTTAATTTTTCTCGGTGCTTTAATCGCTATTTTTAACATCGGTTCAAGAAACGCTATCGTCAGCGCTCATCGTCTGCAGGCCGCCAATTTGGCCCGGGGAGCGGCGGAAATTGCTAAAGAAGTTCGCGATACGGGCAAGGTAACCCCAGGTTGGGCTGGCATGAATGTTGACTGCTGGTTGCCGGGCAGCGCTGCCGGTATTATCAATCATCCAAGACCTGATTGTGGTACCGTTGGTAATCTACGTTTAGGTTTTTCTGCTAAGCCAGATTCTGCGACATACGATTTGGTCACCTTTACTCGTCAAGTTACTATAACTAATGTAACCAGCGATATCAAAAAAATCACCGCCACCGTTTCTTGGAGTGATTATGGTAAAAACTATTCGGTAATAGTTGTTACCTATTTAACTAATTATTAACATGCAAAAACAAAAATCCTTTACTTTAATCGAGCTTTTGGTGGGGGTGAGTATTTTTATTGTTGTCGTCGTGATCGGTTTAGCCACAGTCGTTACCTTGAATCGGAATCGCTCAAAAACCGAAACCATTTCCAATATTCAAACATCCGGCAATTTGGCCATGGAAATAATGGTCAACAGAGTTGAGACCGCCACGAGTTACAGTTTCATTTCCGGTACCAGTACTTTAACTGTTTCCTCTGGAGGAAAAAATTATCAATTTAGTCGGGCTGTTGACGCCAACAATATAGGTTATGTGGGAATGACAGTAAGTGGTGTAACGGGAATACAACGTTTAACATCCCCAGATGTGAATATAGGCCTAAACGATCTTAATTTCACAGGAGTTTCTGGATCATTTACCGTTAAAAATTACGTTACCATCAATCTAATTTTGCCGAGTACTTGGGTTGGAAGCACTGAAACACTTACTTTACATAGCACAGTTATCGCTCAATTATAGGAAGAAATAAAATGAAAAACATTTTTCAGACCAAAAAAAGCGCCGCCTTGATTATCGCCTTGCTAATTATTTCGGCTGTAGCAATTTTTGCTTTCACCGCCGCCCGGTCAATTACTGGCAGTATCGGCCGGACATCTCGGACCAGTGAAGCTATGATAGCCGAAGAAGCCGCCAAAGGCGGAATTGAATGGGGATTATTAACTTTGAAAGGTTGCAGCCCCTCTGCTCCATACCCCTCATCTAAGACCTGTTATGTGTACAATGGAAGCGCTAATAGTGTTTGTACACTGAATTTTCCCACCGATGCCACTCCTTCTTCATGTACTACAACTATTCCCGATATCAACAAAAGATATGCTGATATTCGGGGGTATGTGACCGTGAACGTCGATCTTATCGGAAGTGTCACGGGAAAAACGGGTGAGGTCTATTCCATCGGCAAATTTGGTGGTGTTCACAAAGGACTAAAGGCGACAATAACTATTAGTCAAACAACTATCGATTATATTAATTATTAGAACTTGTTCAATAATCTCAACTCTGATATATTTAATTTATGTAAAACTTACTCTATTAAGTAAATAACTTTACAGGTAAATTTATTTAAAAATATTTTTATGAAAATAACAATTTTTTCCGACGGCGGAGCGCGAGGCAATCCCGGTCCTGCCGCCGTAGGCGGCAAACTCGAAATCCGAAACTCGAAATCCGAAATTAGAGAGCATAAAATCTCTAAATACATCGGCGAAGCTACCAACAACCAGGCAGAATACCAAGCAGTCATTGAGGCGTTGAAATGGGTTGAGGAAAATATCAAAGAATCTGATTTAGAAATCGAATGTTTTTTGGATTCAGAATTGATTGTTGAGCAATTAAATCAACGTTACAAAATTAAAAATGAGGGACTAAAGCCTTTATTTTGGCAAATCCGTGACCTTATGATGGCTCTGGGTGGCAAGATTTCATTTAAATATATTCCTAGAGAAAAAAACAAAGAAGCAGATAAATTGGTCAATAAAGCAATTGATGAGTCTATGGGCAAAAGTTGGGGCTGACTATGTTTAAAAACATTAATTCTAAACAATCTTTCCCAGAACTTGAAAAAGAAATTTTGGAATTTTGGAATAAAAATCAAATATTTCAGAAATCTTTAGAAAAAAACAAGGGCAAAGATAAATTTATCTTTTATGAGGGTCCGCCGACGGCCAACGGTAAGCCCGGCATCCATCATGTTTTAGCCCGCGCTTTTAAAGATATTGTTTGCCGCTATAAAACCATGCGTGGTTTTCACGTGGGTCGCCGGGCTGGCTGGGATACTCACGGCTTGCCAGTAGAAATTGAAGTGGAAAAAGCCCTCGGCATTTCCGGTAAAGATAAAATCGAAGCCTACGGCATTGAAAAATTTAATCAAAAATGTCGCGAAAGTGTTTGGCGCTACAAAGAAGAATGGGAGAATTTGACTCGCCGAATCGGTTTTTGGATTGATTTGGAGAGTCCCTACATCACCTATGAGAACTCTTATATTGACAAAGTTTGGCAAATATTAAAGAAAATTTGGGATAGGGGATTATTGTACGAAGGCCATAAAGTCGTACCTTATTGTCCGCGTTGCGGCACGCCGCTATCATCACACGAAGTCGCCCAGGGATATAAAAAAATCACGGAACCCTCAATTTATATTAAATTACGATTAAAAAAAGAACCATCAACCTATATATTGTCTTGGACGACGACTCCATGGACTTTGCCAGGCAACGTGGCTTTGGCGGTTGGTGCTGATATTGAATACAGCCAAATCAAAGTCAATGATGAGGTTTGGATTTTGGCCTCGGAGCGGCTAAATATTATTTCTGAAAAATATCAGTTAGTAAAAAAAATCAAAGGTAAGAATTTGGTTGGCCTTGAATATGATCCAATTTTTGTCATTAAAGAATTCCAGACGGATAAATCCTACAAGGTCTATGACGCCGACTTTGCTAATACTGAAGAGGGGACTGGTATTGTCCACACGGCCGTAATGTATGGGGAAGATGATTATGAATTGGGCGGGAAAGAAAATTTGCCGAAATTCCATACTGTTGATGAAACCGGCCATTTTAAAAATAATGTGCCGGAAGTTGGCGGAATGTATGTCAAGGCCAAAGAGACCGAAGAAAAAATTATTTCGTATTTAAAAAAACAGAATAACTTTCTAAAGACCGAAAATTTCGAACACGATTATCCTTTTTGTTGGCGCTGCGATACGCCGCTAATTTACTATGCCAAAGATTCTTATTTTATTGCGATGTCAAAAATTCGTGAAGAACTCATCGCCAATAATAAAAAAATAAATTGGATTCCCAGCTACATTAAAACTGGTCGGTTTGGCGAATGGCTGGCCGAAGTCAAAGATTGGGCTTTGTCGCGCGAGCGTTTCTGGGGCACGCCCTTGCCAATTTGGAAGTGTGTTTGCGGCGAGCAAATTTTTATTGGCTCGATTAAAGAACTTAAAGAAAAGACAACCACTAAAATTGATAAACTAGATTTACATCGGCCTTATGTTGATGAGATAAAAATTAAATGTCCAAAGTGCGGTAAAAACGCGAGAAGAATTAAAGATTTGATTGATGCTTGGTTTGATTCTGGCTCAATGCCTTTTGCCTCCGGTGAGGAAGAAAATGGCAATTACCCGGCTGATTACATCGCCGAAGCCCTTGACCAAACCCGGGGCTGGTTTTATACGATGCTTGCGATCTCAACGCTAATTGACAAAGGTAATTCTTATAAAAACGTTATTTGCCTTGGATTAGTCTTGGATGAGCAAGGCAAAAAAATGTCGAAATCGCGGGGTAATATTATTGAACCATTTTATATTCTCGAAAAATATGGGTCTGATTCTCTACGCTGGTTTTTTTATACCGTCAATGCTCCGGGCGACTCCAAAAGAATGGGCGAAAAAGATGTTCAAGAAAGTTTAAGAAAGTTTATTTTGATTTTGTGGAATGTTTATTCGTTCTTTATAACCTATGCTAATATCGACCGATGGGTGCCGCAAAAATTGGCCGAATCGGACGAAATTCTAGACAAATGGGTATTGAGTTATTTTAATAAGTTAACAAAAGATGTTGCACAAAAACTCGATGATGATTTTGATATTGTCGGCGCAGCCCGGGAAATTGAAGAATTTAATACCGATCTATCAACTTGGTATCTTCGACGCTCCCGCAAGCGCCGAGATGATAAATTCTATTCGACTTTGTATTATGTGCTGATAAATTTAACAAAAATTATCGCGTCTTTTACACCCTTCATCGCCGAGGAGATTTATCAAAATTTGAAAAGTGATGCTCGCGACAAAGATCCGCAATCTGTTCATCTTTGCGAGTGGCCCGAGGTGGGAGAGGTTGATGAAGAAGTTTTAGCCAATATGCGGAAAGTCCGTCAACTGGCTGAGAGAGGATTGGCTTTAAGGGCGGAAAAAAATATTCGCGTCCGACAACCTTTGGCTAGTTTTACTATTGATCAAAAAATTAGTGAAAGTTATCTCGAAATTCTTAAAGATGAACTTAACGTTTTAACTATCGCCCACGGCAAGAAAATCAAATTAGATACTCGTCTTAACGATGAACTTAAAGAAGAGGGAATTTTACGCGATCTTATCCGTTCGATTCAAGAACTTCGTAAAAAGGCCGGACTCAATCCTGCTGATAAAATCAACTTATATTATGAGACAAAAGATAATAAGCTCCAAAGTATTATTTCTAATTCTCAAAAAAGAATTCTAGAAGCCACCAATTTGGATCGTATCCAATCAGGCAAAGATGCTTCCATAAAACACGCGGCCGTGTATAATATAGGTACTCAAAAACTTTGGATGGGTATTAAATGAGTCGATTGAGACTACCAAAACTTAAATTGCCCTTTGGTATTGATTGGTCTTTATATCTGGTGCCATTAATTTTGGCTATTTTAGGAATCGTCATCATTTTTTCCGTGACTTACACCACCAAGCCGACATTGGTAATTTCCCAAATTATCTATCTTATTTTGGGGGCTGGCGTGGCTATTTTCTTGACTTTTCTTGACTATCGGATTTTAAGAGGTGTTTCATTCTTTCTTTATTTAATCATTTTAGCGCTTTTAATCGTGGTTTTGATTTTTGGTCCGCGGACCTTCGGGGCCAATCGCTGGATCAATCTCGGAGTCTTTCAACTTCAACCCTCAGAAATTGGAAAACTGGTGATTTTGTTATTTTTGGCGAGAATTTTCGCTGAAACCGAAGAGTTTCGTCTCCGAGAAATTTTATTAATTCTAACGATTGTCGCTCTGCCGATAATTTTAATTCTTCTTCAACCGGATTTCGGTACCGCCATGGTCATTTTTATTGAATTGATTGTTTTATTATTTTTCTCTAACGTTCGAAAAATTGTCTTAGTGGCCATTTTTGCTGGCGTCTTGGTTTTGGCGCCAATCGGTTGGCATTTCTTGAAAAGTTATCAAAAAGAACGCATCTATACTTTTATCAATCCCTCGCTAGATCCTTATGGTTCGGGTTATAATGTCACTCAGGCAAAAATTACCGTCGGTTCCGGTGGCCTTTGGGGACAGGGAATAGGCAAAGGGACACAGATCCAACTTAATTTCCTACCCGTGGCCCATACTGACTTCATTTTTGCTTCAACGGCTGAAGCCATTGGTTTTGTCGGTTCCAGCCTTTTAATTATTTTATTAATTTTTCTAAGTTTCCGAATTATTACGATTTCTAAGTTGTCAAAGGACACTTTCGGATTTTATTTCGCCATTGGTTGGGGATTAATTTTACTTTTTCAAGTTTTGGTTAATGTCGGCATGAATTTGGGAATTATGCCCGTAACGGGGATACCTTTGCCTTTTGTTTCCTCAGGCGGCTCTCAGATGATTACCAACATGGCGGCAATTGGGATTTTACAAAGCATTTATCTCAGACACCAAAAAATCAGCTTTTAGACAGGCTATTGACTTTTAAAATTGTTTCGATATAATTAGATTGTATTAGTCCCTTCGGGGGCTTTTTAGGAAGGATAAGATGGCCGAATTTGCCGTCATTAAAACTGGTGGAAAACAATATAAAGTTCAAGTTGGTGATATAATTAAAGTAGAGAAACTGCCAGATAAAAAAACAGTTGAGTTTACCGATTTATTAGCTGCAAGAAAAGTTAAAGCCAGCATTATTTCTCAGGGTAGATTTCCTAAAGTTCGCATCCTAAAATTCCATCGTCGCAAGCGCTACCAAAGGAATCGGGGGCATCGCCAATCTTACAGTGAAATAAAAATTGAAAAAATAAGTTAAAATGCATCGCATGCTTCAAAAAATCATTAATTACTTCACCAGTTCCTATGAGGAAATGCGTAAAGTCATCTGGCCGAATCGGCGAGAAATTACCAGCCATTCGATTATTGTTGTCCTTTCAATCTTGATCTCGATGGGGATTATTGCCGCGATTGATTACGGATTATTCAATTTGTTACAAAGGTTAATTTATTCGAAATGACACTCCGCCGACAGAAATCGGCGGTATCTTATCCTCCATTTCGGCGGAGTGGAAATCCGCCGAAGCAGAAGACAGGCATTCATCCTCCGACAGAAGTCGTGAGTCTTCTGCGAAGGAGGATAATTGAGGAGAAAATATGGCCAACAACATTCGCGATCTTGCCAAAGAGGAAGAAGAGCGAGAGGCTGATAACTTAAAACTTCAAAAACAGACAGGGGAACGGGGTTGGTACGTAATCCATACTTATTCTGGTTATGAAGAGCAAGTGGCTGAAAATCTAAAACAGAGAATCGAATCCTTAGGGATGGACGAAAAAATTTTTCAAGTTCTCGTTCCTAAAGAAAAACAAATTGAAATTAAAAACGGCCGGCGGAAAACCGTGGAGAAAAAAATTTTTCCTGGCTACGTCTTAGTGGAAATGATTGTCACCGATGATTCTTGGTATGTAGTCAGAAATACCCCCAATGTTACTGGTTTTATCGGTTTAGGTGTCAGGCCAACGCCAATGTCGAAGTTGGAAGTTGAACGAATTCAAAAGAGAATTGGTGTTGAGGAACCTAAGTTTAAGATCGAATATAAACCAGGGGATTTGGTGAGAATTTCCGACGGACCCTTGAAAGGGTTTGAGGCCAAAGTGACCGAAATTGATGAAGATAAAGGAAAAATTAAGGTTTTGGTGTCGATGTTTGGTCGGGAAACACCAGTTTCTTTGGATTCACTTCAGGTGAAGAAAGTATAAAAGATGGCCAAGAAAATAAAAACCATCATTAAGCTCCAAGCACCCGCCGGTAAAGCCACCCCCGCGCCGCCGATTGGGCCAGCTTTGGGCCAACACGGCGTTAATATCATGGAGTTTGTCAATCAATTTAACACCCAGACGGCCAAAATGGGGGAGACGATTGTGCCGGTGGAGTTAACAGTTTATGAAGATAGAACCTTCTCTTTTATTTTGAAATCGCCGCCAGCAGCCGAGCTCTTAAAAAAAGCCGCTGGCATTGAAAAGGGATCGGGAGTTCCTAATCGCGAGAAGGTTGGCAAAGTCACTGAAGCCCAGGTAGAAGAAATTGCCAAACTTAAGATGGAAGATTTGACCGCTAATGATTTAGAAGCCGCCAAAAAAATCATTCGCGGCACCGCGAAAAATATGGGAATTGAAGTTGTGAAATAAACGGCTCGCCCTATCAAGATATGAGTGTTATAAATATAAACGATAAAAATAGTCTCCAAAATGCCGCCAAAGTGCTCAAAGAAGGCGGCATTTTGGTATTTCCGACTGATACGGTTTATGGAATTGGCTGTCTGATGAATGAGTTGGCAATCAGACGGCTATATGCAATCAAAAATCGTCCTTTGTCTCAACCAACTGCGATTTTATTCGTAAAAAAGATAATCCTTAAAATATGCTCCAGCATAAATAAGGGATTAAATATACCCGAAGACATTAAAAGGGGATTTAGAAAAGGTAAAATTACCTTATTGATGCCGATAGATCGGATAAATATTAGACATATCAAAATATTGGTAAAAGACAATAAAATCGGCATTCGTTTGCCAAAATATCAGTGGCTTGAAAAGTTGATAAATATTGTCGGCCCGATTGTCGCATCATCAGCCAATAAAAAAGGGGAGAGACCGCCGGCAAAATTTGAGGCAATTGACCAAGATATTATCAAACTGGCGGATTTGACGATAAAAACTGACCAGAAACTTCCAGGAAAACCCTCGCGCGTTTATGATTTAGAACTCAAAAAAGATCTTCGGTAGTACGAAGAAAGCCCCGCTTGCGCAGGGCCTTCTTCTTTTTATCCTCTCCTTTACAATCCCAACCGCCACGTTAGATAATTTTCATATCTAACGGGGCATCTAGCCAGTCTCATAATAATTTTTAATGTACAAGACTGGGATTGGGTGTAAGAGGAAAGAAATTACCTTGAACGGCAACTTTCTTTACCCTTACCGGGATTTAAAGAATATAACATGAAATCCGCAAATTGTCAAGAGATGCATCAGCCCCCGGTGAAAACACGGGGGCTGTTAGTGATGTTTCATATACCAGAGGCGTGGAAGAGGCTTGGGCAGTTGGCGGAGCCTGCCTTGTTGATAGAGCGTTCCGGCGAACTGATTGAGTTGACGTTGGCCGCCCCGACCGAGAAACCTGCGTAGCCGGGGGACCTTGATGTCTTGTAGATGTTGTTGGTTCATGTCCCAGCCGAGCTTGCGGGCACAAGATACAACGTTGTCTTCAAGCTCCGGTCGCCGCTGGCAAGATAATCGCATCAGACTCGCCTCCAGGTCGTATTTACTTATGAAAAATTATAGCATAAATTTCATTCTTTGTCAATTCTTTGATAAATTAAGATTGGGTATAAATTATGAACACAGATGCTAAATATTGGGTAGCGCTTTCAAACCACCAAAAAATCGGGGCGCGAACTTTTGCCAAGCTCTACCGACGATTTAAAAAATTAGAAAACGTTTGGCAAGCCCGGGAAAGAGAATTAGCTGAAGCCGGTTTGGATTTAGGCCAAATTGAAGCGGTCAAGGAAATAATTGCCAATAAAGATCCTGATGAAGAACTTGAGCGATTAAAAAAATATGAAATCAAGGTCATAATTTTGCCTGACCAAGATTATCCCAGGCTTTTGCGCGAAGTTCCTGATCCACCAGGCCTTCTCTACCTTAAAGGGAAAATTCTTCCTCAAGACGAGCTGGCGATTGCCGTCGTTGGTTCACGCAAATTTAGCCATTATGGCCAGCGGGCGACCGAAGAAATTGTCTATCCCTTAGCACGTTCAAAAATCACGATTGTTTCGGGAATGGCCCTCGGGATAGATGCTTATGCCCATAAAGCGGCTCTTGATGCCCATGGTAGAACAATTGGTATCATGGCTTGTGGCTTAGATCAGATATATCCAATCGCCAATATTCGTTTAGCCGACAAAATTCTTTCAAGCGGCGGGGCCATAATTTCCGAATTTCCCTTGGGGATGCCGGCCTTAAAATTTAATTTTCCCATCCGCAATCGCATTATTGCCGGTTTAAGCCTGGGGACAGTGGTGATTGAATGCGCTGAAGGTTCTGGTTCACTCTTGACAGCCGCGGCTGCCCTGGAATACAATCGGGAAGTCTTTGCCGTTCCCGGGGAGATTTTTGCGGAAACTTCCCAAGGCACTAACCGATTAATCAAGATGGGTGCCAAGTTAGTCACTTCTTATCAGGATATTTTGGAAGAATTAGCCATTGAGGAAAAGGAAAAAATTAAAAAAGCCAGACAAATTATCGCCGATACTCATGAGGAAGAAATTCTGTTAAAATTGTTAAGAGACCCGATCTTAATTGATTCGCTGGTTAATAGGTCGGGTTTGGATGCGGCGACGATCAATTCCACCTTAATCCAGATGGAAATGAAAGGTAAAGTCAGAAACTTGGGCGGCACGAGATATGTCGTCAGCGGGAAAATTAAATTATGAATTTAGTGATTGTCGAGTCTCCGGCTAAAGGCCGGACAATTAAGAATATTTTAGGGGGGGATTTTAAAGTTCTCGCTTCTTTCGGTCATGTCCGTGACCTTCCCAAAAAAGAGTTGGGTCTTGATCTTAAAAATGATTTTCAACCCAAATATACAATCCCCGCCAAAGCTCGAAAAACAGTGAAACTTTTAAAGGAAGAAATCGCCAAGGCCAATAATCTTTATTTAGCCACTGATTATGATCGAGAAGGCGAGGCCATTGCCTGGCATCTCATCAAGGCCGTCGGCCTTGATGAACTTAAAACTAAAAACTTAAAACTTAAAACTTTTAGAATTACTTTTCATGAAATAACGAAACCTGCCATTTTGGAAGCGATTAAACATCCAAGAGATATCGACATTCATTTGGTCGACGCCCAACAAGCCAGACGTGTTTTGGACCGCCTGGTGGGTTATAAACTTTCTCCCTTTTTATGGCAAAAGGTTGCCCGGGGACTTTCGGCTGGTCGGGTTCAATCGGTGGCAGTAAGGTTAATAGTTGAACGTGAGCGAGAAATTCGTCAATTTGTTCCTCAAGAATACTGGCAAATTGTCGCCGAACTGACCAAAAAGGAAGAAAGCAAAACTTTTAAGGCGATTTTATCGGAAAAAGACGGCCAAAAAATTGAAAAACTGGCGATCAAAGATCAAAAACAAGCCCAGCAAATTTTGAATGACCTCAAAGGCGCGTCTTATCAAGTCAAGGATATCCAATTCGAAACTAAAGCTCGCTGGCCGCAACCGCCATTTACGACCTCAACTCTTCAGCAGGAAGCTGGTCGGCGTTTAGGTTTCTCCGCCAAGCAAACAATGCGCCTTGCCCAAGGGCTTTATGAGGACGGCTTAATCACCTATATGCGTACCGATTCAGTTCAGGTCTCTCCTTTAGCAATCACTCAAGCCCAAAAAGTGATAAGTCAAAATTTCGGCCGAGAATATCTGCCGTCAAGGCCGAAATTTTATAAAACAAAGATTTTACGCGCCCAAGAAGCCCATGAGGCCATCCGGCCAACTGATTTGTCGCGTCAAGAAATTTTAGGGCAGAGCGAGCGTCAGAAGCTTTATGATTTAATTTGGAAAAGAATGCTCGCCTCCCAAATGAAAGAGGCGGTTTTTGAGGAAACTCTGGTGGATATTGTGGCTAAAGAATACGGTTTTCGCGCTATCGGCTCAAAAATGAAATTTGATGGGTTTTTAAAGATTTATGGTTATCGAGATGACGAAAATAAATCTCAACTAATTCCGAAATTATCCATCAAAGAAATGCTTGATTTGAAAAAACTCCAGCAAACCCAATACTTTACTGAGCCGCCATCGAGATACTCCGAAGGCACCCTTATTAGAGAACTGGAGAAAAGAGGTATTGGTCGACCATCAACCTACGCCCCGACATTGGCTACGATTATTGATCGGGGATATGTTGAAAAAATCCAAGGCAAACTCTTACCCAAAGAAATTGGCGAGATTGTCAACGATTTATTGGTTAAACATTTTCCGAAGGTTATTGATTACCAATTTACCTCCAAAATGGAAGCCAATTTAGATGAAATTGCTGAAGGAAGATTAAAATGGCAAAAAGTCGTTGGTGAATTTTATGAACCTTTTTCCAAAGATTTAGCCCGCAAAATCCAAGAAGTTTCCAAAAAAGAGATTACAGAGGAAGAATATGATAAAAATTGTCCCAAATGCGGTAGGAAACTCAAGATTAAGTTAGGCCGATATGGGAAGTTTTTGGCCTGTTCTGGCTTCCCAGATTGTAAATACACTGGACCTTTATTAGAAAAATTGACGATACCACCGACGGATTCTCGAGAAAAATGTCCCAAGTGCGGTAAAAAATTAACCATTAAAGAAGGTAAATTCGGCCCCTTTTTAGCTTGCGACGGCTATCCTGGCTGTAAATTTACGAAAAATATTGAAATCGCTGCCAAAGTTCCTTGTCCAACCTGTGGCAATAAACTTCTTAGAAAACGAACCCGTAAAGGCAGGATATTTTGGGGTTGTGCCAATTATCCAACCTGTAAGACCGCTTACTGGGATGAGCCTCAAGAGAAAAAGTGTCCAAAATGTAAAAATCTTTTAACTTTAAATTCGAAATTGAAAATATTAAAATGTAGTCAGTGCGATTGGAAAGAAAATGTCTAGAATTCTTCCTGATTCCGTTTCAAAACTAATTGAAGAATTTGCCAAATTGCCGGGAGTTGGTCCAAAAACCGCCTCGCGACTGACTTTTTATCTTTTAACTAAAGGTGAACAAGATTTAAAAAACTTTGGCGAGGCCGTCTTAAATCTTAAAAAAATGCTGAAAATTTGCCAATCCTGCTATAATATAACTGAGAAGTCACCTTGCGAGATCTGTGAAGATCCCAAACGTGACCGGAGTATTTTGATGGTGGTTGAAGAACCATTAGATATTGTCGCCCTGGAAAAAACAGGCTTTACTGGACGTTATCATGTTTTAGGAGGAGTAATCTCGCCGATTGAAGGCATTGGTCCGGAAAACTTGCGTATTGGCGAATTATTAGCCAGAATTAAAGAAGATAGGGGAATTAAAGAAATTATTCTTGCCACCGATCCTTCTTTAGAAGGCGAGGCAACGGCGATGTATCTTGCCCGTGAATTTCAGAAGCTCGCTTTACCAAAATTAATGATTACGCGGATCGCCCGCGGTCTGCCGGTGGGCGGTGATCTTGAATATGCCGATGAGATTACTTTGACCCGGGCGTTGGAGGGAAGGAAAGAATATTAATGCTGGAAGAAGGAGGAAGATGAAAAAATCCGAACAAGCAGTTTGTTCAAATTGTGGTTGGTCGGGGGATGCCTTGGGTTTAACTCATTGTCCCGAATGTCACCAAGAGCTTATCTCTTTGGATTCGGATAAGCTGGAGAGTCGTCTTGGCCAAGAAAAATACCCATCAGAGGCAGTCGCCAAAGTTGAAGATGAAGATGATTCTGTTCAATAAATGTTAAGACTTTACAATAGTTTGACCAAAAAAATCGAAATTTTTAAGCCAATTAAACCCAAATCCGTGGGGATGTATGTTTGTGGTCCAACAGTTTATTCAAGTGACCATTTGGGACATGGCCGAACTTGGATTTTTTTCGATTGGCTAAGGCGCTACTTTTTAGCGAAAAATTTTAAAGTCAAATTTGTCCAAAATATTACCGACGTTGGTCATTTGCTAGATGATGCCGAAGAGGGTGAAGACAAAATTGAAAAAGAAGCCAAAGAAAAAGGCGTCAAACCAGAGGCAATCGCCCGACGCTTTGAAAAAGAACATTTTCAAGATTTAGCCAATTTAAATATTTTAAAACCAGATTTCAATCCCCGGGCAACTGACCATATCAAAGAGATTATCGATTTTATTCAAGTCCTCATCAAAAAAGATCATGCTTACGTGGTTGGTGGTAACGTTTATTTTTCTGTCTCTTCATTTAAAGATTATGGCAAGCTTTCCGGCCGCAAGGTTGATGAAATGATTTCTGGGGTACGGATAAAATCGGACCCCAGGAAAAAATCACCGGCGGATTTTGCTTTGTGGCTTAAAGCTGATTCAGGACATTTGCAAAAATGGCCATCGCCTTGGGGCCAAGGTTTTCCCGGTTGGCATATTGAATGTTCAGTGCTATCAACTAAATATTTGGGCCAACCTTTTGATATTCATGGGAGCGCTTCGGAACTTATTTTTCCTCATCATGAAAACGAAATTGCTCAAAGCGAGAGCTACGCTGATAAACCGCTGGCTCGATACTGGCTTCATGCGGGCATGCTTTTAATCAACGGTCAAAAAATGGCTAAAAGCACCGGCAACTTTATCACCATTAAAAATGTTCTTGGAAATTATGACGCCGACACGATCAAAATTGCCTTTATGACCACCAACTGGCGAAAACCTTTCAATTGGGAAGGAAACGCCATTGAGGAGGCCAGAAAAGTCAAGGTTAAACTGGTGCGAGCCCAAAAAGAGGCCCAACCGCTCAAAACTGGTTTTAAAACCGAAATTAACAATGCCTTGGAAAATGATTTTAACGTCCCACAAGCTCTAGCAATTATTGTGGGCAATTTAAGTAAGCTTTCCCGGGATGATTTTGATTATATTAAAGAGGTTTTTGGACTCAAGTTAGAAGATAAAACCAAGCTAACCTCAAAACAGGAGAAAATGGTTGCGAAAAGGGGAAAAGCCCGCGAAAAAGGGGATTACGGACGGGCTGATGAGATAAGAAAAAAACTAGAAAAAGAGGGGATTATCGTCGAAGACACCACCGCCGGGCCAAGAATTATCCCTAGATCTTGACTTTTCGGACAAAATATGGTATATTAGCAAGTTAAATAAGATAGGATGGAATTGAAAACTAAAAGGAGGCCAAGGAGTGCCTCTTTTTGTTTTGGTCAACCTGCTGGCTGAGACCTGTGGAGAGAAGACTCAAAAATAATAGAGTCTGCCCCTCCTTCCCTGGTCTTGGCTAGCATGTTGCCCTAAACTACAGGCTTCGCCTGAGTTCAGGACAGGCCCAAAGCAGAGCTGGCCCTCTGTGAGGACACAGATTCGCATCGACATTACATCGGGATAGGAGGATACGCGCGATGCGACGTACCGTCACAATCTTTCTAGCCCTGGTGCTCACATTCGTGAGTATCGGGCTAGCGTCTGCGGAGAAGTTCAAGCAGACGTCGACCCCTAAGCTGGGACACTATGCCAAGGTCTTCGATCCGGCGACCGGCCTTCCGCTGATAGTGGAAGGGCCTGATGGTCAGCCGATCGAATGCTCGGCAGACCAAGTCCCCATCGGTGCGACAGTTCGCGTCTACTGGCTGACTAACGCCAATGGACGACACACCGTCAAGCTCACCGCCCGCGAAAAGGACGGGAGCGTTGAGCAGGACATTGTTGGCGGGCCGTACTACGTCGACTACCTCACTAAGACGGACTACATTGGCCCCCACGTCTGTACTGCCAGCATCTGGACTGACGAAGAGCGGTGGGACCCGGCCGTCGAGGAATACACTGTCATCTCCAAAACCCTCGAGCAGGCTCGGTTCAAGCCGCGCGTCATCACTGCCCCGCCCGGGACTCCAATCCCGCCGGGCGCCACGCCGATCAGTCCGCAGGTGGTTCCGGTGCCAGACGCTGATCCGCCAGCCATACCGACACCCGCGGCACCCCCTGTTGATCCTCTGATGGGTCTGAAGCTGGCAAGCAGGGAACAGATCCTGACTTGTACCTATGATCGGGTCAACCGAGTTCAACTTGGAGACCAGATCGTGGTAAAGGTTCGCGGACAGGTCGTCGGGTTGCTCGAGGTCACTCGTCTCGACCGGTTCGGCTACAATGCCATCCTGGTCGCAGGCGAGGCCCCTGTCGGGGCGGAACTGTACCTCAGGAATGGAGGCCAAGCGTGAAGCGTTTCACATCGGTTCTGATCGCTATCGCTGTTCTGATGCTCGCTGCAACCACCCTCGTGGTGGCGCAGGAAGAGGAGCTGGTCGGCCATGTCCCGGAGCTCCAGCAGTACGTCGAGGTTTCAGTGTACCACGACACGACCGGTCGCACCGAGGCCGATCTGGCGCAGCGTGAGAAGCATTTCATCTCGACAGTACCTCAGGCCGGTGGTCTTCGAGGTGCTGTGCGGGAGATGGTGCTCGCGGGTGTCGTCCATGTGCCCGAGACCGGATGTGGGAACTACGTTCCTGGCCAGTCCGTCCACTACTGGTCGATGTACCAGGCCTGGACGGGGCCGCATAAGGCACGGGTTCCAACGGTCGCTGGTCCGCAAGGTCCACAAGGACCCGAAGGACCACAGGGAGTTCCGGGTCCACAAGGGCCGCCAGGACCGCAAGGACCGTCGGGACAGTGCTATGTCCAGTACATCGAGACCCCGCGCGTCGTCTTCGCCCCGGACACGCGGGCGATCTGGGTCCCGCAGGGGAACCCGCCAATGTTGTACCAGGCTCCCGAGTGGTGGCAATATCTCCTCGGGCCAGCCACAGCCTATCTGGGGCGGGGCAGAACCAACATCTCCTTTACCCAGAGCCAAGTAGCACAGGGTGGCCGCGGCGGCAAGAATGTCAACGTAAATGACAATGACAACACCGCGGTCGGCACGGGTGGCGACGCCACGGCCAATGCTGGTGCCGCGGCTGGAGCGCAGTCTCAGTCGCAATGAGATCATGCCCGGGTATAGCCCGGGTTTCGTACCCCCCACTTCGAAGTCTGAGGTGGGGGCAGTCTCTTGTTTCTTCAATCGAGGAAATAAAAGATTGCCTAAAGGTCGATAAAAGGTTTAAAAAAAAACAATTTAAAGGAGATCATCATGACAAAACTTATTGGTTTTCTTGCAACTGGCCTTGTCGTTTTAGCCTTTCCGGCCATTGCAGCTGCCAGTTCCAATGTTAACGTTTCAACCAATGACTTTACCTCTGTGAATGATTGGCTTGAATGGATTCCTGGTGAAGACACTGGTAATATTAACGTTAACGAAAACACCAACACTGCAATTGCAACCGGTGGAAATAGCACTGCCACTGCAGTCGCTGTTTCTCAAGCACAACAGCAGCAACAGACTAATAGTGACACCGATAAAAATACTGGTGGTCAGCAACAGCAGCAACAGCAACAAGATGTCTCTGTTAATGCTGGCGGAAAAGGTGGAGTTACTGCTGAAGTAAAACAACAGCAACAACAGCAGCAAGGTGGCCAAAAACAAGAACAGCAACAGAGCCAAAAAGGTCAGCAACAACAGCAGCAACAAGTTGCTCAGGCTCAAAAGCAATCGCAGACGACCAAAGGTGGTACTTTACCAAACTCTGGTCCAGAATTAGCGGTTCCTTTTGCCTTAGCGACTCTTGGCACTTCAGTTGCGGCTTACCTTCGCCAAAAGAAACAGTTGGCAACCTTAGCGTTTCTTAAGTAAGAACATCGTTTCGCGATAACCTTGTTTTCTTCCGCCTTCGCGGAGCGAAAATAACCAAGCTTTTAATCGTACCTTACACATAGTTGTCGTAAGACAACGCAAGAAAACCTGCCTTAAACGGTAGGTTTTCTTGTATCTGGAGATATTTTCAGGTATAATAGACCTATGGCCACCAAAGAAGAATTGGCAAAATTGCTAAAAATCGATGAGAAAAAAGCCAAGATCTCCGAGATTCAAAACGAGATGCAAAATCCCGTTTTTTGGCAAATCCCGGAAAAGTCAAAAACCATTACTCAAGAACTAGCTAACCTAGAAAAAGAAATCGAGGAATTTGAAAAAGCTGGCACTCCTGCCGAGTTACATCAACTAGAATTGAAAGCAATTCTCGCGGATAAATATGATTATAATAATGCGATTCTTTCGCTGCACGCCGGCGCTGGCGGCACCGAAGCTCAAGATTGGGCGGAAATACTTTTACGAATGTTTGAAAGATTTGCTGAGCGTCACGGCTGGCATTATCAAATCTTGGAAATTTCTCCGGGCGAGGAAGCAGGGATTAAATCGACCACAGTAAAAATCAGTGGCCCTTATGCTTTCGGGTTTTTGAAATCTGAAGCCGGCGTCCATCGGTTGGTAAGGCTTAGTCCATTTGACGCCGACAAAGCACGGCACACCAGTTTTGCCTTGGTGGAAATTATTCCTGAGATCGAAACCGGCGAGGAAATCAAAATTGATGAAAAAGATTTGCGAATCGATGTTTACCGTTCGCGCGGCCACGGCGGCCAAGGTGTTAACACTACCGATTCGGCGGTAAGAATTACGCATCTTCCCACCGGCATCGTCGTCGCCGTCCAAAACGAACGCTCACAGCTACAAAATAAAACCACTGCCTTAAAAATTTTACAATCGCGTCTTTTAGCGCTAAAATTGAAGGAGAAAAAAGCAGCGGAAATCAAAATCCGCGGCGAACATCTTTCGGCTGGTTGGGGCAATCAGATCCGCTCCTACGTTTTACATCCCTACAAACAAGTTAAAGACCATCGGACCGATTTTTCCTCCACCAATCCCGAAGATGTTTTAAATGGTAATCTGGACGGTTTCATCGAAAGTTATTTAAAGAAAGGAAAAAATGTTTAACAAAGCCAGACAGCTTTACGATTTACAAAAAAAGGCGAGAGCCATTCAAAAAGAATTAAGAGACACCGAAGTTGAGGCCAAAGCCGCCGGCGGAGCGGTGACCATCGTTTTTAACGGCGAGCAACATATTCAAGAAGTTTCCATTGATGAATCGATGCTTGAGCCGGCCAAAAAACAAGAATTGGAGCATGCGCTCCAGCAAGCGATTGCCGAATGTGTTTCTCGAGTCCAAGCCGTTGCTGCCGAAAAAATGAAGGTAATCGCTGGCGATTTAAATATCCCAGGAATGAGATAGCAAAGAAGTAATTACAGTATGCAAAGTGTTATTTTTTATGGATTTTTATCCGTGGCTCCGCTCGTTATTGGTGCTTGGTTAGGCGCCTATCTTAATGTTAAAGAAAAATATCTTGGAGCAATTTCTGCCTTTGGCGCCGGGGCGCTGATAGCCGCTTTAACTTTTGGACTCATGGAAGAGTCGTTTAAGTTGGGTGGGTTGGATAATTCAATTATTGGGTTTGTTGTCGGTGGGGTGCTTTTTGTGGTTGGTGATCTTTTAATTATTAAGATCGGCGGTCGTGGACACCGGCGTTTTTACGATGTCGAAAGCTCAACCGGCTGGGGGATAGTATTAGGAGCAGTTTTGGATGGTATTCCTGAATCAATTGCCCTCGGAATCGGCTTACTTTTGAATAAAACAGTTGGTTTGCTGGTACTCGTGGCCATTATTTTAGCTAATCTTCCCGAGGCACTTTCTTCGGCCTATGATTTAAAAAGAGTCAAAAAATCAAATCGCGAAATTCTTCTAACCTGGGTTTTTGTCGCGATTGCTGGATTGGTCTTTGTTATTTTGGGTTATACTGTTTTTGCTCACATGTCTGAATCTGTGACCGCCACTTTTGAATCATTCGCCGCGGGTGCTATTTTAGCCATGCTCGCTGTTACCATGATGCCCGAAGCCTATAAAGAAAGCGGTTTGGATGCCTCGCTGGCAACAGTTTTGGGATTTTTGGTAATATTCATCTTATCGAAAGCGGGGATATGAGACTTATCGTCGGGTTGGGAAATCCAGGGCCTAAATACGAAAAAACTCGACATAATATTGGTTTTATGATTTTAGAAAAAATTGCCGCAAATAGGGGAGTGGTTTTGAATGCGTGGCGTTTGGAGCCGCATTATGAATCGCGTTTCGCCGAAATGGGGGATTTAGAGGACCGAATAAAATTAGTCGAACCCCAAACCTTTATGAATCAATCCGGCCGGGCAGTAAAATCGTGTAAAAATTATTGGAAAATTGACAGCGAGGACATTTGGGTAATTCATGATGATGTTGATTTGGAATTCGGGAAAGTCCGCATTAGTTTGGGTGGAACATCGGCCGGGCATAAAGGAATCCAATCGATTATTGAAGCAATAGGGGGGAGCTTTTGGCGAATTCGTATCGGAGTAGGGAAGTCTGAGCAAATTCCGACCGACGATTGGGTTTTGATGAATTTTAAAAAATCAGAAGCCGAGAAGTTATCTAAGATTATTGACGCGGTGGCTGATTTTGTGTTAGAATCTTTAAGTAAAGGTTTAGAAGAACAAACTATTAACATTAAATAAGATACGAACTACGAAAATTTACTAAAATACGAAAAAAATTCTTTAGTATTTTCGTATCCAATTCGTAATTTCGTATAGAAAACGACGTTAGGAGCGTATCATGGGAACTCAAAGACCAGTAACTATTAGCGAAAGCCCTGAAGATATAGGCGGACCGATCGCCGAACACCACGGCAAGAAGAAACTCAAAGCGAAAAGTGCAAAGCTTAAAGTAGAAGAGAAAATCAAAGAAGGAAAGTTTAAGAAAGAAAAACCTAAGACGCAAGAAGAAGCGAACGCTCCTGTAGAAAAGCAGGAAGCGAAGTCTCCCGAAGCCGAAGTCGAAGAAAAACCCAAGAAAGTCAAAGTTGGTAAAGCTAAAATCCGTTCTAAAAAATATCAAGAAATTATTAAACTTATTGATCGGACTAAAAAATACGGTGTTTCAGAGGCGATCGGTCTTGTAAAAAAAACATCACTTACCAAGTTTGATGGTAATGTTGAAGTCCATCTTCGGCTTTTGGCCAAGACGGGCAAACCGGAAAATTTACGTGGTCTCATCAAATATCCTCATCTGACCGGCAAATCGGTTAAGGTTGTGGTGATTGACGAAAAAATGGCCAAAGATATCGAAAAAACCGGCAAGGCAGACGCTGATATCTACCTGGCAACTCCAGCAATGATGCCTAAGATTGCCAAATTGGCCAAAATTTTAGGTCCAAAAGGCAAGATGCCCAATCCAAAGTCAGGCACGATCACCGAGAACACAGAAAAGACGAAAAAAGATCTTGAAACTGGCCAAGTTGAATATAAAACCGATTCTTTCGGCAATATTCATCAAATTATCGGCAAAGTCTCGGCAGAACCGAAAATCTTAGAAGAAAATTTCCAAGTCTTACTGGCTGCGCTTCCGCAAGATAGAATAGTATCGATCACTCTACACGCCACCATGGGCCCGGGAATAAAAGTCCAGTTGTAAATTTTAAGAGTTCTCCAACCATGTAATTTACACTTACGAAGTGTAAATTCATTGGTTAAATGTTACAATAATGACATGAGGAAAGAAAAACTGGCAAAAAATCAGGTGTATCATATATTTTCTCGTAGTATTGCCGAGTTTAAGATTTTTAATAATACTGAAGATTATCTTAGAATGTTAGATCTGCTTCAATTTTTTAGTATTTTTTCCCCGCCGTGTAAATTTTCGAATTTTCTGAAATTACAGATAGTACAACAAGACGGTTTTCAAGTCTATTTTGATAAAATAGCTGCCGATCAAGAGAAGATTATCTCGCTTGTGGCTTATTGTTTGATGCCGACTCATTTACATTTGATACTAAAACAGTTAAAAGATGATGGCATAACAATATATATGAAGAACGTACTCGATAGTTACAGCCGATTTTTTAATGTAAGACATAAAAGAAAAGGACCGTTATGGGAGGGAAGATTTAATAGTAAGTTAATTGAGAATGATGAACAGCTTCTACATCTAACGCGATACATTCATCTAAATCCTACAACGGCTAACCTAGTGAGAAACCCAGAAGATTGGAAATACTCATCCTATTCGGAATATATCTCTTCTGCTAAGATTGAAATTTGCCAGTATGAAGATCTTATGGAAATTATCCCCAAAACATATAGAAAATTTGTTAATGATCGAAAAGACTACCAAAGAGAATTAGCCAAAATCAAAGCTCTAATGATAGATTGAACCTGCTAATTTACACTTCGTAAGTGTAAATTATTTGCGGTTTACAGATTTCACTCTAATCTTATAGAAACGTCATATAGAAACGCGCCCCGATTGAGGCGCGTTAGGTCGAACGCGGTGAGGGAAGACGTAGGCCTTAGTGTCGGCTGGCGAGGTTGATAATCAGGAGAACAATCACCAAAAGCGGACCAGCAGGGAGCATCAGGCGGACCGCTCTGTATTTCTTGCCCCCCGATAAATAAACACCCAATACCACGATGGAGGCGACCGCACCTGCTATTATCAGCCAATCCAACAATACAGAAGTCATTGGTGTCCTCCTTCTGGACAGGCCTGGGATTCAGCCGAATTAATCATAATAAATTTGACAAAATAAATCAATAATTTTATAATTATTATGCCGAAGAAAATAGGCCCCTCGACTACGCTCGGGGTGAACTAATAAGTCCTATCGAGGCAAAAAAGTAAATTGTAAAAGTATTTAGTTATCTGTTATCAGTATAAAAATACCGATAACCAATAACTGATAACTATGTACCAATTACTATAATTTGTCTCGCGGCAAGCGAGATTTTTTAAAACCATGAAACTTACCCGAGAACAAAAAGAACAATTAGTCAAAAAAGTAAGCGACCAGTTGGAAACTTCCAAAGCTGTTTTGTTAGTTAATTTTACCGGCTTAAAAGTCAACGAAGAGCGCGAGTTGAAGAAAAAATTACGCCAGCAGGGGATAGTTTTTGAGGTGATAAAAAATTCTTTGTTTAAAATCGCCTTGAAAAAAGCCAAGATATCATTGGATAATGCTTTACTTGATCAGCCGATTGCCCTGATTTGGTCGGCTGACGACGAAGTGATGCCAGCAAAAATCACGGTTGGGTTTGCCAAAGAAATTGAAAAATTACAATTAGTTGGCGGCATTATTGACCAAAAGTTTGTTGATACTGATTTAATCAAACAATTGGCGGCACTTCCGGGCCGGGAAGAACTTTACGCCAAATTGGTTGGTACTTTGAACGCGCCAATGTCTCGTTTAGTTAACGCCTTAAAGGGTAATTTGATAAGTTTAGTTTATATACTTAATCAATATAAAGAATCAAGAATATAAGATTATCCTCCTACATGCTTACTGTCCAACCTACTACGTAGCGTACGGACAGTGCGCACTTCGGAGGACTTCCTGGCAACGCTTCGCGTTGGCAGGAGCGGAAAGGAACAAAATGGCAGACATTAAAAAAGAAGAAAAACAGGCAGAAAAAGAAGCGGAGGCAGAGGGGAAAATGGCAAAAGAGGCCTCCAAAGAAGAAGTGGCCGCCAGCCCGGATGAAACGACTCAGCCTGAAGCGGTGGTCGAAGAAGCCGCTGGTGTCGAAGAAGAAACCCCGGCCGAAGTTGAAGCAATTAATGTTGACAACGAGACGGCCAAAGAAGCGACTGAAGCTAAGATTGAAAAACCACAAGAAAAACCTAAGAAAGAAAAAAAGCCTGAACCTACTGGTAGGTTTAAGGATTTAATCAAGGAAATCGAGGGTTTAACCACGGTTGAATTAGCCGAGTTAGTTAAAGCTCTTGAGGAACGTTTTGGAGTGTCAGCGGCTGCCCCCATGGCCATGGCTGGTGCGCCAGCGGCAGCCGGTGCCCCCGGCGCTGAAGCAGCTGAAGAAAAGGCAACTTATACAGTGGTTTTGGCTGATTCCGGCGCGCAAAAGATTGCCGTCATCAAGGCCCTTCGCGAGATTAACCAAGAGTTAGGTCTTAAGGAAGCCAAAGATATCGCCGATGCGCCGCCAAAAGAAATCCTCAAAGACGCTCCCAAAGAAAAAGCTGAAGACGCCAAGAAAAAGTTAGAAGCCGCTGGGGCAAAGGTTGAACTGAAGTAACAAAGATGATATAATAATTAGTAACTATCAGCCCAGATAAACGAGCAAAAACCCGCTAACTGCGGGTTTTTGCGTTAATTAATAAAGATTTGACAAAACGTTTAGAAGAGTGTATAATGTGCTCGTTCATGGTTCTCGGACCACGAACAGAAAGGGGTGATAAGATGCCACTCGGACTTTGTCTGAGACGCATCAAGCTGCCAGCCCGCTTTCGGCGGCGCCACCCCAACACCGCAGCACCAGTTCCAGGGCGAGGGCTCGCCTCCAGGCGAGTGAAGATAGAAGTGCCAGCCACCTTGCAGCAAGCGATTGTGCAGGGACACCCGACCGAATGGTTGGCGGCTGAAGCGCTTCGGAAGAGAGCAGAAGCTGCAGTAAAGAGAGCCGAAACTGGCAGCAAGTAAACGCCCTGGGTAACCAGGGAACGGTCACGAGGCCGCCCCACTGACCGAGACTGGGGCGGCCTCAACTTTAAAAGAGACGATGAAATTTTCCATTATTAAAAAAGCCAAAAATAGTTTGGCCAGATGTGGTTTACTCCAGACCGCTCGCGGTAAGGTTCAAACCCCAGTTTTTATGCCGTGTGCCACCGTGGGCGCGGTCAAAGGTGTCTCAGCCGAAGAACTCAATAATTTAGGCTATGAAATAATCTTAGCTAATACTTATCATTTGTATTTAAGGCCAGGCGAAAAAGAAATTAAAAAATTTGGCGAGCTACATCGATTTATGAATTGGCCTAAACCAATTTTAACCGATTCCGGCGGTTATCAAGTTTTTTCCCTCGGTAAGAACTTTCGTAATTATTCAGATGAAATCGAACAGGCATCTTTGGTCAATGTCAATCCCGATGGCGCCTGGTTTAAATCCCATCTTGACGGTTCTAAACATTTCTTTTCTCCAGAAAAAGTTTTGGAAATTCAAAAAGATTTAGGTTCAGATATCGTTATGGTTTTAGACGAATGTACCGAGTATCCGGCAAGCTTTGAGCGCGCCCGTGAATCTTTAGAAATGACCCATCATTGGGCCAATCGCTCGATTGAATTTTGGCAAAGATTTAAAAACCTGTCTGCCGACAGGCGAGATCCAAAACAGGCCATCTTCGGCATTATTCAAGGTTCAATTTATAAAAATTTGCGCGAAATCTCCGCCAAATATATCTCCTCTCTCGGTTTCGACGGCATTGCCGTCGGCGGTGTTTCCGTCGGTGAAGGTAAACGTAATATGTATCAGGTGATGAGATGGCTCGGACCGTTATTACCTAAAGATAAACCTCATTATTTGATGGGAGTGGGGGAGCCAGAAGACATTATCGAAGCTGTCAAATGGGGTTTTGACATGTTTGACTGCGTTTTGCCCACCCGTTTGGGTCGTCATGGGACGGTGTGGGTAACATCCAAATGGCGAACCTTTCGTAAGCTCGATCTTCGAAAAGCCCAGTATCGCCAGGATAAAAAGGTAATTATGAAAGATTGTCGCTGCCCAGCCTGCTCTAAAGGTTATGCCCGAGCATACATTGGTCATCTGGTCAAATCCAATGAAATGCTCGGCATGCGTTTGGCCTCGTTACATAATCTATGGCTCATTAATGAACTCATAAAAAAGATTCGCCAATCGATCTAGATATTGCACTCTCTAAATAAAATGATATGATGTTGGAGGTGTGATCTCGAGTTGCCAGGAGGCAAGAGTTGGATGATTCTAGCCCTAAAGTAACGATCGGCGCCTACTTTAGCGGTCTAATGGCCATCGTGTGTTTGGTCATCAGCGTCTTGTCGCTAGTGTCAGTGATTTGGGTCATCATCTACGGATCCTCCAAACAGATGATTGAGATTCTACCACCAATCCCATGGTTTGGGTGGCTAGCGTTGATGATTTTCGCTTACTGGGTTGGTCTGAAGTTTGACAGGTTGTCTGACGCACTTTGGCTAAAGCTTCCCGAGCAAGGTGCCGAAGACACATGCCGAGGATGATTGGTGGCGTTATCTTCATCATTCTACTTATCGTATTCTCATTCTTGGCCCTAGCTATCTGTATCGGACCTGATGAAGCTCCGCCGTGGCTTTACCTGGACTTAAGTTGGCCTTGGGTCTGGGTCATTGATATCACGCTGTTCGTCGTTCTGAGCATCCTTGGGCCCCATCTCATCTGGCCAGGCCATTCCAAAGAGCCACCTACGGCAAATCAACAACAGAAGAACACTTGATCAGGCCGCACCATATTTGGGCGGCCTTTCGTATAATTCTTTGCGATTTACATATTATATTGAAAGTAGTATAATGAATCTAAAGAATAGTTTTAGGAGGGATTGTGAACAGTCCTGATAAATTTGGTATAGGCAAGGGTCCAGAAGCACCGGCACCGCCACCAGTGGAAGGTCAGCCGGCGCCGGAGGTTCCGACGACCGAACAGCCGTCACCACCGTCAGCCGAAAGGGAAAAGATTAAAGGAAAACCTGGGGAAGAATTGGTCATTGCCGAACCGCCGCAGGTAGGGGAGATTGCCCAAGAAAAACCAATTGAAACGCCAGCGCCGGCAAGACCAATAAACATCGGCGAACATGATTTAACAGGGGATATTGATATCGCCAGGGCAGACGAACTTCAAGAAGAAATAAATACTTAAGGCAAAAATACAAGGAGGATTTTTGGAAGTAGGGAGTGATCTCTTTAATATCTTAATTACAGGCGGGTTTTTAGTTTTTGTCTTTATTTTGTCCTACCTTATTTATTCCGTTTACAAAGCTAATAAAATTAAGCATGAGCTCAAACGGGTTAAAAACTTAAGCATCTTTCAGATTAGCATTCCGAGGACACCTCAAACGCCTAAGCAAAACGAACCGCCCAAAGATTTTCGGGAAACTATTGGCGTGGCCGATCAATTTTTTGCCTCCCTTGGTCATCTTTATGAAGGCAGTTTTGAGAAAAAATTATATGGTCTCCAAAGCCAAATTACCTTAGAAATCATTTCGTTAGACAATAAGCTGGAATTTTTCTCGATCGTGCCCAAAGAGATTGAAAGCATCATCGAAAAACAGATTAATTCTTTCTATCCAACGGCCCAAATCCAAAAAACCGCCATTCCCAATATTTTTAAATCTCGTCAGGGGGCGATGCTCGCTACCAATTTTCGTTTGAATAAAAAATTTATCCTACCGATTCGGACATATAAATATCTTGAGGCTGATCCTTTAAATTCTCTGACCAATGCCTTATCAAAACTGGGGGCTGGTTCAGGGGCGGCCATCCAACTTATCGTTAAACCGACTACTGATGATTGGCGCAAAGCCGCCGGCATTGCCGCCCATAAGATTCAGCAAGGAAAATCCTTTGTCTCTGAGCGCTGGTATATGAAGATATTTCATTTTCTCTTTGAAATCCTCGGCGGCGTTTTTCATGGTTCAAAATCGACTACCACTCCTAAAACTTTAGGACCTGATTTCAAACAACCGGTGCAACTAACACCGATGCAGGAACAGACGCTTAAAGCCCTCAATGAAAAGGCCTCAAAAACTGGTCTTGGCACCAACATCAGGATTGTCGTGACCGCGCCCAACCACCAAGAGGCAATAGTTAATCTTAAAAACATCACCACTGCCTTTGGTCAATTTTCTACCCCTGAACTTAATGGTTTTAAGGCAAAAATCTCTGGCAACGAGGTAGTCCGTGATTACATTTTACGACGCTTTACGGGAAAGGGGATGATTCTTAATTCCGAAGAGTTGGCCTCAATTTGGCATCTGCCCACCCAATATGTTGAAAGTCCTAATATTGCCTGGGCCCAAGCCAAGGAAATGCCGCCGCCAACGAATTTGCCAGCCGAAGGAGTAATCTTGGGTGAAAGCGTTTATCGGGGTGAGAAAAAGCCGGTGAGGATCAAGGGTGATGACCGCCGTCGGCATATCTTTATGATTGGTAAAACTGGCGTTGGTAAAACAACCTTGTTTTCCAACATGATTGAACAGGACATGAAAGCCGGCAATGGCTGTTGTTTTGTTGATCCCTTGGGTGACGCCATCGAGGACCTTTTGGGCAAAGTCCCTCAGGAAAGAATCAACGATGTGATCCTTTTCGACCCCTCGGATACTGAAAACCCTGTCGGTTTAAATCTTTTAGAGTGGCAGACAGCTGACCAACGAGACTTTCTCATTCAAGAAGCAATCCAGATTTTCTATAAACTTTTTGACCCCACCCAGATGGGAATAGTTGGTCCTCAATGGGAACACTGGTTTCGTAACGCGGCCTTGACGATTATGAATCAACCAGGCGGGGGTACATTAATTGATGTTCCTAGAATCTTCACTGACGATGCTTTTCGCACTC
Organism: uncultured Candidatus Berkelbacteria bacterium; assembly: GCA_963698075.1. Classification (GTDB taxonomy): domain Bacteria; phylum Patescibacteriota; class UBA1384; order UBA12157; family JAENIV01. The sequence goes on from OY969116.1 coordinate 90,404, forward strand.
GATTAATTTCCTCTGTTAGTGATCCAATTGTCAAGGCATTTTGGACGCAACAACTGGCGAAAACCGCTGATTTTCATAAGTCTGAAATGTATAATTATTTTATTTCTAAGTTTGGCCGATTTATGACGAACGACCTGATGCGTAATATTATTGGACAGAAGAAATCATCTTTTAATTTAAGACAAGTAATGGATGAAGGTAAAATTCTTTTTATCAACTTAAGTAAAGGCAAAATTGGCGAAGTCAATTCCAATCTTTTAGGCATGATTTTGGTTTCTAAAATTCAAATGGCGGCTTTTTCGCGGGCTGACATGCCAGAGGACCAGCGCCGCGACTTTTATTTATATGTCGATGAGTTTCAAAACTTTACCACCGATTCTTTTGCCAGCATTCTTTCTGAGGCAAGAAAATATCGCCTCAATTTGGCGATTACCAATCAATACATTGCTCAATTGACGGAAAAGATCCGCGATGCCGTTATTGGTAACGCGGGAACCATGATTTGTTACCGCATTGGCGCCGCTGATGCCGAGTTTATGGTTAAAGAATTTCCCGGGGTAACTATCGATGATTTAGCCAATTTGGATAAATTCAATACTTATACCAAACTTTTAATCGATGGGACGCCGACCAAACCCTTTAGTATGCGTGGCTTAAAATCAGCGCAGGCCAGTTCGTCTCAGATTAGAGAGCAGGCAAGGTCCTTTTCGCAAAAGACTCACGCTCGTCCAAAGAATCAAGTTGAAGCAGAACTGGCCCAACAACTTCAATCGATGGGTGAGCCGCCTAGCCCTGGAGCAAACGAGCCGATAAGGAATTTGTGAATTGAAATATTTGCCTTTTTGTGATAAAATTATATCTCGGGATTGGCAAAAACAAACAAAGGAAACAAAATGCAACCATCGGATAAGAAGCTCAAAGAACTAAAAAATCTTCTTGATGAGGCCGAGTCTAAAGTTGCCGCCGCCAAAAGAATTCTTTTTGAACAAGTTTATCAAGAACAAGCTCTTAATTTAGAAGAGACTGGTAACAGTCAGAAAGGACCTAATACCATTGTTGAGGGAGTTTTTGATGGCGAGGAGATGATAGATTCGGGTGGTAAAAAATATCCCGTTCCTGCTAATTACGCCTCTAAATCAAAACTTATTCCTGGCGATAAGCTCAAGCTGACAATTGCCCCTGACGGCACCTTTATCTTCAAGCAAATTGGGCCGGTAGAAAGAAAAAGAATCGTCGGTAAACTCACGGAAAACAATGGCAATTATAAAGTCGTTGTCTCTGGCAAGAAATATAATTGTCTCAAAGCATCCGTCACCTACTTCCACGGCAGTCCGGGCGACGAGATAACCTGTATAGTCCCCAAAATAGGGGAGAGCGACTGGGCGGCGATTGAAAATTGTCTAGGGAAAAAAACGCCGGCGAGCGGCAAAAAAAGATGCGATTGATGCGATTAATACGGTAAAAAAACGATGGCAATTTTAGAAACAATTGTTTTCCGAGGGTTAATGTATGCCATTTTGGTGGTAATACCGATTTTTTTAATTATTCTATATCTTAGGGCGCGGGCCAATAGAGCCAAGATGCAGTGGTTTGCTAATCTTAAATTTTTGACCATGAGAATCCTAGTTCCTAAAAATAATGAAAAGACCCCGCTGGCCGCCGAACAAATGTTTGCTGCTTTGCATGGGGTTTTCAGAAAAGAGAGTCAATTCCAAGATTATTTTTCCTTTGAAATTGCCTCGCGTGAAAAGTTTATTCAATTTTATGTTCATGTTCCTGAGCATCTTAAAGATTTTATTGAGGGCCAGATTTATTCGCAATATCCAACAGCGGAAATTACTCAAGTTGATGATTATACTTTAGAAGAACGAGAACAAATTATCTCTGGCCAGTTCAAATTGGCTGGGACAGAATTAGGCTTGACTAATTTAGATGTTTATCCGATCAAAACCTTTCTTAATTTTGAAGTTGACCCCTTGGCGGGGATAACAGGCGTGCTTTCCAAACTTGAAAAGGGCGAAGAAATCTGGTTGCAAATTATTGTCAAACCAGTTTCCGACCTATGGCAGTCAAAGGGCATTGGTCATGTCAGATCGGTCAAGTCTGGGGCCACTAATCAGCAGGGGATATTCGTCGGAATTTTCGGCGCTTTTATAAGATTTTTAGGCGGTCTTCTTAGTGCCATTTTGACCGGGGTTACGCCGCCATCATCAAAAGAGGAAGCGCCCAAAGAAGAGGCTAAACTGCCAGGAACAGTTGAAGAAGGGCTTAAAGGTGTTGAAACTAAATCAACCAAACTCGGCTTTGAAACAAAAATCAGACTGCTGGCCTTGGCCACCGACGAAAACATCGCCAGATCAAAATTGGCCTCAACTGTGGCTGCCTTCAAACAATATAATTTGCTCAATTTGAATGGTTTCCAAGCCAGCAGTATCACCAACTCCTTGGCTTTTTACGATCAATATCGCTACCGGGCTTTTTTGGAGCCAGGTTATATTTTAAACATTGAAGAACTGGCCTCAATATTTCATTTGCCGAATGTTTCAGTGCAGACACCCAATATTGTTTGGGCGGGTTCCAAAAAAGGTGAACCCCCGGCTAATTTACCGATTGAAGAAAATGTCTTAAGTTCAGAACTAACTGTATTTGCCAAGACTGATTATCGACATCTGATGCATAATTTCGGTATTAAATTATCGGATCGCCGTTATCACATGTATTCAATTGGCAAAACTGGCACTGGTAAAACAACCATGCTCGAAAACATGATTATTGACGATATCCGCGAGGGTAGGGGAGTTGCCGTCGTTGACGCCCATGGGGACTTAATCAAAAAATTGCTTAACTATGTTCCCAGCGAAAGAATTAAAGACGTCGTTCTTTTTTCTCCGGCCGATCGTTTATATCCTCTCGGCTTTAATCCGCTCGAAAATGTTGATCCCGAGTTAAAAAATATTGTCGCCTCAGGCGTTGTCGGAATTTTTAAGAAAATATTTGGTGAATCCTGGGGACCACGGTTGGAATATATTTTGAGAAATACTATTTTGGCGCTCCTTGATTATCCCAATGCCACCATGCTCGGGATTACCAAAATTTTGGTTGACCAAGATTTTCGTAATCGTGTGATTGAAAAAATTCAGGATCCGGTGATTAAAGATTTTTTTGTTAATGAATACGAAAAATATGATCCGAAATTTCGGACTGAGGCCATCGCCCCGATTCAAAACAAAGTTGGCCAATTTTTATCATCATCAACCATCCGCAACATTGTTGGTCAGCCGAAATCAACCTTTAACATCGAAGAGATTATGAATACCGGCAAAATTATATTTATGGATTTATCAATTGGCGAAATTGGCGAAGACGCTTCAGCTCTTCTGGGCTCGATGATGATTACCAAAATTCAACTAGCAGCAATGCGACGGGCGACTATTCCCGAAGAAGAACGCAAAGATTTCTATTTATATGTTGACGAGTTCCAAAATTTTGCCACCGAATCTTTTGCGGTGATTTTATCTGAAGCTCGCAAATATCACCTGAATTTGATTATCACCCATCAATATATTGCTCAAGTTTCCGAAGAGGTCATGGCGGCTGTTTTTGGTAACTGTGGCACATTGGTTACTTTCCGTGTTGGCGCTCCTGACGCCGCCGCTTTGAAAAAAGAATATGAGCCGGTTTTTGAGGAAGTTGATTTAGTTAATTTAGATAATTATCATATCTACGTCAAAATGTCAATTGATGGCGTCACTTGTCCTGCTTTTTCGGCCGTCACTTTGCCTCCAGACAAGATGACTAATACCAATCGTGAAGCGATCCTTGCCCACTCACGCCAAAATTATTCCAAAAGGCGAGAATACGTTGAACAAAAAATGACGGACCTAGCGGAAATGCCTAAAGTCGAACAAATCTTAACCAAGGCCGAGCGGGAGCGCATTCCCAAAATTCCGCCGAGAATAGGGGAGACCTATTATCGCGAAATCCAAACCCCGGGTGATGTTCGCTGGTATTTTGGTGGGGGAACAGTTGATCAGCCCCTGACCGAAGAGACGGTCCAAGAAAAATTAAAAAAACAATTGGAAGAAACGCCAGATTGGATGAAGGAGCGACTCGCGGCTCTAGAAAAAAAAGATGATGGGGGAGAGGTGCCCGAAAAGATTGAAGATATTGAAGATTTAGAAAAAGATAAAGCAACGATGGTTTCGCATCTCGGTCCGTCGGAGAGCGGAAGTCGGATGTCAGATAGCAGTGTCCAACATCTCAAAGACGGTGAGACCATTAAGTTGTAGATAGAATGTTAGTTTTAAGCGCCAGCGAGCTCATATCTTAAGAAGATTCAAACCTGTCCAACAGGTTATTTTTTTGTTACTCTGGTGGGGGAGAGGTCGAAAACAATTTTCAATTTGCAATTATCAATTATCATTTCAAAATGTGCCCTCATAATTCCACACCCGGCTAAAATGGGGGAAATGCAAATTTGATGAATTTGAACTTCAATATTCTAAGACTTTTAAAAGCTCATAGATGGTCATTATAAAAGTGCTCCATAAGATAAACAACCTAATCAGTCGTAAAACGGATATTGTGCGTCGCTTTGTAAATGCAGTCGCTCAATATTAGCCAGATTTTACAACGTATTTATAAATCTGGCTTAGTTTTATGCCATTGCAAAATTCCGTCCATTTATTTTTAGTCAGTGAGCTTGGGATTTCTTTAGACATTAGAAATTAGTCATTAGAAATTTTAAAACAATCCCCTATTTTACCAAGCCTATACTAAAAAAGTGACCAAATTGTCACGATTAAGCCCCAGGTACTATTTATATATTATAACCTGTTAATAATGTCTCTAAAAGCCCCTAGGACGCGACTTTTGCAGCCGCACGAGCTTTGCGTCGCGCGCTCCAACCCTGCCAACTAACTAACAAGGGCGAAGCGTTAAAAATTGATGAATAAGTGCCAATGGCGATGCCCACCAACAATGCCAACATAAAATGTTTTAATGTTGCCCCGCCGAGCAAAAAAAGCGCCAGTAAAACCAACAAAACCGTAAACGAAGTATTCAAAGAGCGGTTTAAAGTTTGCAAAATACTATTATTAACATTAGTTTCAAAATCCAAAGAAGGGGATTTGCGTAGATTCTCGCGAATGCGATCAAAAACCACTATCGTATCGTGGACTGAAAAACCCATAATTGTCAAAAGGGCAGTAATAAAAAGGGAATCGACTTCATAGCCGAAAAAATGTCCCAAAATCGCGAATGCCCCAACCACAAAAGCAAGGTCGTGAATTAAGGCTAAAACCGCACAAACGCCAAAGCGCCAGGAACTCGCCGGTTTAGGAACCTTGCGAAAAGCAATTGAGATATAAATAATAATGGCGATTGAAGCCAAAATGACGGCGATGACGGCTTTTCGTTTCAAATCCGAGCTCACCGTCGGCCCCACCGTTTCTAGCCGGTTTTGTTTGTAGCCCTCCCCTACTTTGGCAAGCGCCTCGGTTAATTTATTTTGCGTTTCAGCATCTAAGACCGGCGTCCGAATGATAAAGTCATTCCCAGACGGTTGAACATTAACATTTTTGATACCGTTACTGTTTATAACTTCATCAATTTTTGTTTTAGCAACACTATTACTATAGGAAATATCCAACAAGGTTCCGCCCTTAAAATCAAGCCCGGTTGGTATCCCCCAAAAAATTATTGCCAAAATTCCCGGCACAATTAAAATTAAAGAAATTAAATACCAAATTTTCCGTCGGCCAATAATGTTCATTTGATCACCAATCTTTTTTCCAAAAATGTGCCAATCGCCAATCTTAAAAATGTTCGCGTAACAATAATGGCGGTAAACATTGAAACAAGAATTCCAATTGCCAAGGTCACTGCAAAACCGCGAACCAAACCGGATGTCCCATAATAAAGAATTGCGCACGTAATCAATGAAGAAAAATTAGAATCGCGAATTGACGGCCAGGCTCGCTTGAAACCTTCTTCGATTGATAAACCAATGGTTTTACCGGCGGCTAATTCTTCTTTGGTTCTTTCAAAAATTAAAATATTGGCATCAACCGCCATGCCTACCGACAAAATGAACCCTGCAATACCGGCTAAAGTCAGAGTGACAGGGATTAGTTTAAATAATGCCAAAATCACCAGCGTATAAATAAAAAGTGCCAAAATAGCTAAAAGTCCGGGGACGCGATAATAAATAATCATAAATAAGGCTACCAGCAACAAACCAATGATGCCGGCCATCAAAGATTTCTGGACTGACTCGGAGCCCAAAGTTGGCCCAATGGTACGTTGTTCTACTAAAGAGATTGGCACGGGCAAGGCTCCGGCGTTAAGTTCGATCGCCAGTTGTTTGGCCTCCTCAATCGTAAATTTACCTGTAATCACCGCTTGACCATTTTCAATGGCACTTTGGACTGTCGGCGCGGAAATAATTTCATTATCTAATTCAATGGCCACTGGTTTTTGTAAATTATTGCGAGTGATGTCAGCAAAAAGTTTCGTCCCTTCACTGTCAAATTGAATGGCGACTTGGGGTTCACCGGTGTTTTTGTCGAACTGAACGTCCGCGCGTCGAAGATGGGCGCCTGTTAACCCTGTATCTTTCCAAATATCTTGTTCACTGGTCGCCTCAGGATTTTCTTCTAAAAATTTTAGTTGAGCGGTTTTACCGATCAAATTAATTGCTTCTCCAACATCGGTCACGCCTGGTAATTCAACGATCACCGCCTGCTTGCCGCCAATTTTTGCCCCTTGAATTACGGGTTCAGCCACACCCAAGGCGTTGACCCGACGATCAATCACGTTGACGACTGATTGGGTGGCGGTTGAGACATCTTCTGATTGGAGCCCGGAGGTATCAAGTTCAAAAACCAAATGGGCCCCACCTTGTAAATCCAAACCTTCGTGAATTTTAAGTTCTTTAAAAAAACTGCCGATAGAAATATTTGGGCCAGTCGGCCAATCAACCAAACCCGCCAGAATCGTTAGCACCAAAATGATGCCAAAAATTATCCAAATATTGCGTCGCAAAATATTACCTCACAAATACTTTTCTTTCCCCTTTTCTTTTAAACTCTCAACAATCTTTTTGACTTCCTGGGCTTTATCTTTGTGGCAAACCAAAACCACGTCAGGAGTGTCTACCACTATTATATCCTTTAGGCCAATAGTTGCAACCAACCGATCAGTTCCATGGATTAAACAGCCATTGGTCTCAACACCGAAATGGGCACAACCAATGGCGACAGTTTCGTTTTTCTTTCTCGAGAGCATCTCAAATAATTTTTTCCAATTACCGATGTCCGACCAGGCAAAATCACCGGCAACAACGGCTACCTTTCTAGTTTTTTCGGCAATCGCGTAGTCAAAGGAAATATTTTTGATTTTGGCATATTCTTGGGAAAGTTTTTTGGGCTCTTTGCTGATTCTTTCCAAGACTTGATAAATTTTTGGTTGATGAATTTTAAACAAATTCAAAATCACTTGAGGTTTTGCAATAAACATTCCCCCATTCCAAAGATATCGTCCCGAATTGACATATTTTTTAGCGGTTGCTAAATCAGGTTTTTCCACAAACTTTTCCACTTGATAAGTGTCGTTCTCAATATCTTTTCCCATTTTGATGTAGCCGAGACCTGTGTCAGGATCCGATGGTCGGATGCCAATAAGAACAAGATAATCTTTTTTAGCCGTCTCAAAGGCCCTTTTTAGGGTTTTTTGGAATTCTTTTTCTTTACCGATATAGTGATCAGCTGGCAAATATGCGATAATCTCGGCTTTATTTTTCAATATTTCCGCCGCCAGGCCTATAGATGGGGCAGTATTGCGGATCGCCGGCTCAAGGATTAAATTATGCTTGAGGCGCGGCAATTCTCTGGCGATATCTTTAGCTTGTAAAACATTGGTAGTAATGTAGATATTTTTAAGACCAACCGCTGGAGCTAAACGCTTGACGGTATTTTTAATCATTGACTCATTATTTACCAAAGCATAAAGCTGTTTTGGTTTTTTGATTCTTGATTTTGGCCAAAGCCGCGTCCCCGACCCCCCGGCCATAATAACGACGTAATTTGAGTTCATAAAAATATTGTACTAAAAATATGGTTTGAGGTCAAGAATAAAAGAAAAAGCCCCGGCGCTTTTTAGCAACGAGGCTTGAATCGGATGTTAAATACGAAGTTTACTCAAATGTTTAGCCAGTAAGACCCGTCCTTGCCCGTATTCGGTGTCATCAGTAAATATTTCTAGGCCAATGTGTTTGTAGAGCCTTAGCGCTGGTGAGTTTTGATGTGTTCTTAGGAATATTAACGGATCGTTTGTGCGGCTACGGTACTGGATTAGACATGTTTTGACAAGGGCGGTCGCTATTCCCTGCCGTCGCCAGGCTCTTTCGACACCCAGTTCATCGAAATAAACGATGGGTTGAGAGTTAGCTAACTCAAATAGTTGACTTTTAATTTTTTGACCCCAATGTTTCTCGATCTCTTCCGGAGAGATTACATAGGTCAAGGCGAAGGCGATTACTTTACCACCGGCTAATGCTGGTAGCGCGACAAAACAAAAGGCAGAGGGTCTTTGGATTTGCTTTCGGAGATCCCTTTCGACCTCTGCCGGTTTCCAGGCATCCTCAAGTTCGATCTGACAGCTTGGACAGTGTGTAAGATGAAGATTAGCCACTTGTTCTTCGCTGAAGTATCGCCTGCAGTTTGGACACTGCTTATATTCGCCAAACGAGTCTTCGCTGCCCCACATACGATAGCAGTACAAATCGACCAGTTGATGCATCTGTTCGTCGTTTTCTGGGTTAATCTTTTCAATGTGCCAGGACATCTTTGCTCCTTCGAGGCAGGATAAGAGCCTACCTAGATAGATAAGCTCACGGCTACCTCGAAGTTATTGAATAAATTTTTCAATCAGCTTTTTAAAAATTCTTTGACATACTTTTAGGTTTTTTATATTCACAAATTCATCTTCAACGTGGGCTTGAGCTGTTAAACCCGGCCCGAAATCAATACACGGAATGCTCAATTTATTAGCCAGTAGAGCGATATCGATATATCCTCTGTCGCGAGGATCTTGAATTGAAGTTGTTTCTAATTGTTTTTTTACTATCTCTCGAAATACTCGGTAATTCTTTTCCTCTGTCTTCCAGCCAGGTAAATTGAAATTTATCTTGTATGTGAAGATTAAATTTTGTTTTTTAAGTAAAATTTTAAGATTTTTTAAAATTTCTCCACCGGTGGCATTATAAGGACGAATATCTAAAGTGCCTTTGGCAAAATTGGGGACGCAATTCGGTTGATTAATTATTTTGTTTTTAAATTTTAGCCCCGCTTCAATATAAGCCAGATTGATTGAGCTACCTGGATATTTTTCTTTAAGTGAGCTGATTGCCGAACCTAGGAATAATATTGGATTACGACCAAGATGTTCTTTATAAGCCGGTGCCGTTTTCCCTTTAATTTTAAAATTCACTTCGAATAGACTCCGACAACAGTCTCCTATTTTTAAATCTGTACCATCAGCTGAGACTACTAATTGAGGTTTGATTTTGTTTGACGAGATAAATTTAGACATGCCGGCAAAATCGTATTCCTCGCCAACGTAAAATAAAAAACCGATACCATTAAGATTTTTAGTTTCAACAAGCGCATTCAAAATACAAGCCAACCCGCCTTTCATATCTGTCGCTCCCAAACCATAGATTCTTCCCTTTTTTATCACGGGTGATAATTGTTTTTGATTTTTTGGCGGCACAGTATCGGTATGGCCAATGAATAATAATTGAACCTCGTTTTGAGTTGCGAGAATGTTAAATCTCGAGTCGACTTTTTGTGTTTGGATTTTTAATTTAGTGTTTTGCTTTAAAAAATTATTGATAAATTCTCCGATTCTGTTTTCATCGGTGATTTTATCGACATAAGATGGGATAGAAATTAATTTTTTAGTTAGATTGATCAGGTTCATCTTTGTTCTTTCTAGATACAAAAAATCCGCTTTTGATCGCGGATTGGCGAATACCGGAAAGATTTACAGATATTTAGACTTTCTGTAAAGCTTTTCGGTATCCACCCGTTCCATGATGAAGCCAATAATTTATTCTCGCGATCGTTGAAGTCGACATTTCGGTTTCGGCAGAAATATTACGGAATGTATATCCTTGAGAAAGTAATTTTGCTACTTGGAAACGCCGAATAGCTTCCTGAATTTCAGCAATAGTAAAAAGATCTCTCAAGAATTTGGCTATCTCTTCAGAATTATCAATCGAGGCTAAAACTTTGTATAACTCTTTCGCCTCACGTGTATTTAATTGTGATTCAATTTCTCTTTCTTTTCTTTTTCATTTAAAATCCAATTCTTTTGATTTAACGAATTAAATCATTAAACTATAATTATTAAAACACATAGCTTTATTTTTGTCAAGACCTCAAAGAGACTTTTATAATTTAATTTTAGTGGAAATTCCCATAAACTTTTTTCCACCAGTAAAACCCAAGAACGACGCCAAAGATAATGCCTAAAATTGGCAAAAGATAAATGAGCCAGAGCGGCAGCGCACAGGTGCCACCCCAAACCATCACCCATTTGACGGTATGAACGTGCTCCTCGGCCCAGCCAAGATAAACCATCTCAATGACCGCATGGACAATAAAACTTAAAATTAGCCCCAAAAAAGCAGCAAGAATAATATAAATAATTTTTTTCATTGTTTAGTTCCTTTTATCCACCGGGCGACTTTCTTCCCACCGAGAATTTTATAGAGCATTCTTAGTTCGTCGTATATACCCTCAATCAATTTATATTTTTTAGCTTCTTTGAAACTCACCCAGGCAAAGTCCACTTGGTCTTTAGCTAATTTGACTTTGCCGCCAGCCCAGTCGGCATAATAACTCAAGGTCACCACCGGGATATTATCCGGACGAATAAAAACCAAGTCGCAAAGGTAGCGAATATTTTTAATTTTTAAACCTACTTCCTCCATCACCTCGCGTTTTAAAAGTTTTTCGGTGATATTGTACCATTGATTGACGCCATCCTTAGGTAATTTGATATAATCGTTTGTTTCTAATTTTCCTCCGGGCACAGTCCATTCATTGGGAAAGGCTTTTTCCCACGGTGCCCGTTTGGTAATTAAAAATTTCCCATCTTTGATGATAATCGCCGTCGCCACTACATAATGAAATTTGGTGTTTTCCATTAGATTAATTTTTTTCTTTTAGCTTCTTTTAATAAAATATTATAAATTTTCATAACTTTATCATTCTCTATTACATATTCTCTTTTGTAATCATCGATGTGTCTATATGTAATTCCTCTTTCTTTCCACATTTTTCCGTGACTGACGATCCCTTGTAAAATTGGTTGCATTTTATCGAATGACTGAACCAGTTTTGCCTCTTTAGATTTTCGATTTTCGTATTCATTGAATAAATCAATAAAATCTTTTCGTAAATTTTTCGGTAGTCGATCAAATAATTTTTTCGCCGCTTTTTCTTCTCTTTCTTTTTTGTTTTTTCTCGCTTCAGAGTCGAATGAAAAGGTATCTCCAGCATAGATTTCTACCAAATCATGGACTAAGGCCATTTTTAACATTTTGGCGGTGTTAAGGCCGGGAAAATCTTTTTCAAATAAAATTACGAATAAAGCCACATGCCAAGAATGCTCCGCATCATTTTCGCGTCTAAATGATGAGAGGTAAGTTTGGCGATCAATTAATTTCAATTTTTCGATTTCTTTCAAAAACGAAATAAGTTGATTAATTCTTTTGGAGTTCATCTTTTAAGTTCTCTTAAAGCGTCTTTGGCAATCCACCTCGCCGACGGCTCGGTGTAAACTTTTAATATTTCTCGGGCAGTTTGAATCGCCTCCCCTCGTAGATAATTATTACGTTTACCGATTTGGCGCAAGGCCCAGTTAACAGCCTTTTTGACAAAATTGCGTTCGTCAGTGGATTCACATTTTATGATCGGCAAAAATTCAATAAATGTCCGATCACTAGCTTTTTTGTCATGTACTGCCAAGGCTGCCATTAAAACAAACCCGGCGCGCTTGACATATTCTTTTTGTCGCTTGGTCCACTCCCCTATTTTTTTTAAGGCATATGGTGTTTTATCGAAAAGATTTGAACAAACACAATCGCAAACATCCCATGAATCAAAATCTTTTACCCAGCTTTCCATTTGTTTTTCAGTGACTTTATTCGGATCGTCAATATGGCCCGCTAAAATTCGTGCTTCGTGAATCTCGGAATCCCAAAGTTCCTGGGCTAATTGATGACGGTCAACATTGCTTTTTTTAATATCACGCGCCATTTTACGAATAATCGGAATATTAGGACCGCCTAAGACATTTTTCCCCACGATTCCAAATCGCGCCTTCCCAGCGGCATTCTTTGGATTGGCATAAGATTTAAGTTTTTGGATAATTCCTTTTTCAGTCATATAAAATATCTACTTTCATAACTTTATCGAGGCCTACAGATTGTACAGCTTTCTGTGCAGCATTTAGAAATTCATCGCCGAAAGTGTATTTATAGAGGGACCTGTTCGCCCAGTCAGGGACAAAAACTAATCTGCAGCCTTTGGTTTTTGACTCACCATATTTCTCTTTGAAAAACAAATATGCTTCATAAGAATGTTGGAAAAGTCTTTCAAACGTTTTCCCATAGATTTTGTATACCTCTTCTAGGGTTATAGCATAAGACTGGGACCGGCCATAGAATAATATCGGTTTTCCTATTTTGCCTTTGCCTTGCTTTATTTCAAATTCGAATTGAACACCAGCAGTGGTATACTCGCCCCTACCTTTTATTTTGTCATTTTCATATGAATTAAGAAACCTGACCGCTGCTTGTTCTATTCGTGATTTCATTTTCCTCACATCGTTTGAATCGCATACTGACATAGAATAATTTGTCGTAAGGTGCCACTCTGTTCTTCTATAATTTTTATTATAAACAGATCTTTTTAGTAACTCATTACCGAGATAGCTTTGCAAAGGATCAAGGCTACTTACAGATTTGACAGAGGCATAAAATTCTTGATTATTCTCGTAAAGAATTAGATCAAATCCCTGATTATTTGCTGGAGCAAATTTGATTTTTACACCGAGATTCTTGGTTAAAGCCGAAGCTGCATATAGTTCGGCATAGTAATCATAAAAATTTTCTTTCCAAAAGCTATCCCTTAAGGTTTTAAAAATACTGTCGTGGCCTTCAAATTGGTATGCTTGTTTTAATAAACCTTCTGTTCGTTTTAAACCATCGATATCTAAAGCTAAAGATAGGATTATATTGTTTTTAGATAGTTCAGAAACATTCTTTTTATTTATTGATCGTAATTTTTTCAATTGACAGACGGCGCTAGTAATCTTGTTTCCAAATTCTTTTTTTATGATTGGGTATTTTTCTTGGTTCGCTAAGATATTGCTGACATATTCTTTCATAGAGTGCTTGTAAATTATATTCCCTGGATTAGTCTTCTTAAAATATTCGTTCATTTAATTGATTTAAATTTTTAATATAAACATTTTGGGTTTTAACTTTTACAAATACACCTTTCCCAATACACCTTCGAGGTGTAAATGCCGAGGTGTCATTTTGTTACCTGTTGAGGTTGTCGTTAATAATTTTTTCAACTTCAGCTATAGCCTGCTCCGGGTGACCTTCGGGATTGACAACTGAATAATCGTAAAATTTTTCATATTCAGCTTCTTTTTTGGCGGTGGCGATGCGCGTTTGAATTTCTTCTTCTGAGACTTCTCCACGTGCGGGATCGTTTTTGATACGATTACGAATTGCCTGCTCGATATTATCGCCTTCATATTTTATAAAGATCAAAATCGTATCGGGCATTATTTTCCTGATTTGTCTTGCACCTTTAACATCAATTTCCATTAAAACATTTTTGCCGCTATTGATAGCATTATTTATTTGTTCTTTGGGCGTACCGTACATTTCGCCATGAACTTGAGCATATTCTAGGAATTCGTCCTTTTCAATCATTTCTTGGAATTTTTCCGGATAAACAAAATAGTGATCTTCACCTGGGATTTCCTCCGGTCTTTGCTCGCGGGTTGTACAAGTCACCGAGCGATGGAATTCGGGATGTTTTGCCAAAACGGCTTTAAGAATCGTATTCTTGCCGACGCCCGACTGACCCGATAAGATAAATAGTTTACCTTTCATATTATTAGCCTAACATACTAAGAAATCTTTTGTAAGATTTTTTCGAGCCCCGGCGGTAATTTCAATTCAAATTTATGATCATAGAATGACAACCTGTACGCATGTAAAAATTGCCGACTAATTCCTAGCTCTTTAGAGATTTTACGGCTGTGTTTACTGTTGTAAACCGGATCGCCGATGAGCGGATGACCGATTGTTTTAAACTGCACGCGGATTTGGTGGGTACGGCCGGTTTCCAAAGTGGCTTCAACTAATGATAAGATTTCTTTGCTATATTGATATTCTTTGAGAACTTTGTACCGCGTTTTGGCCTCGCGTTTTTTGCCCGGCTCAAAATCAAAAAAAATACTTCGGCTAACTTGTTGACGTCGAGCGTGGGGATCTCGACCGATGAAACTTTTGATTTCGCCGGTTTTCTTGTCGAATTGACCATAAACTAAGGCTAAATACGATTTATGGATTTGGTGAGACTGAAATAAGGCTTGTAATCTTTGCAGAGTTTGCGGATTTTTGGCCAAAATTATCAATCCCGAAGTATCTTTGTCTAAGCGATGGACAATCCCCGCTCGAGACCTATCTGGCCATTCAAGCTTTTTAAGATCAGGATATTTTTCTAAAAACCAATCGACCAGCGTCTCGCCGCGCTCGCCCGCTCCGGGATGGACAACCAACCCCGCCGGTTTATCGATGACGATAATATCCGAATTATCGTATTTAATATCAATTTTTGGAAATTGTGTCATTGTAATTTATTTGAAAATTGATAATTGAGAATTTCATTCTGATCCATGCTCATAGGCATAAGAAATTTTATCGGCAAAAGCTTTAACATCGGTATTTTCAATTCTGACGCGCGGAAGTTCAAAAAGATTGGATGTTTCCCGGGCGATGCCGATTTTGGTGGTGACAGCGACAAGGTAGCCTGCCTCTTTAACTAGAGCCATCGCCCGCTCATTAAATCGACCAGCTGGATAGCAAAAAACCAACCACTCCCCTTTTGAATCAAAAATTTGTGAACGAGCGACTTCTGAAGATATTTTTGTTAAGTCTGGATGAGTCAAAGTATGCGAGCCAAATTCCATGCCAGCTTTTTTCATTTCTGCGATTTGCTCATCATTTAAGTGATTCGCGCGGCCGACATAATCTTTAATTATAAAAAATGTTCCACTAAATTCATGTTGTTTTAGGATTGGAAAAGCTTGAGTGTAAGCATCTTCATAGCCGTCGTCAAAAGTTAAAACAATTGGCTTTTTCTTCTCAAAATAAATTCGGGAGATAGTTTGGCGTCCGGGATCAGCGAGATCATCTAATTTAATGGTCTGATAATTATCGGCGTCAAGATATCCAATTTGGGAGGCGAAATTTTCCGGTGAGACCGAAAGGCTTTGACCGAGAGAATCGCCGGCAGGAGCAGGGCGGATATAATGGTACAGTAAAATCGGGACATCAAATTTTTCCACTTTGGGGTAAGGAGTTGGTTTAGGTGAGGGAACAATCATGGCCAGCGGCGAGGCACTTGACTCTGTTCGAAACCAAAGGACAAATCCTAACACAACGATAAGAATTATAGCCAGCAAGAGCAAGATGATTTGTTTTTTAGAACGTTTTTTCATTTCGATAGGAGTTAATACATCGAAGATTGCTTCGATGTAAGTTTATTTTATACCCAAATTCAAGATAAAAAAAGAACCGCCCGCCGCGACGAACGCGGCGGGCGGCAGAATCGTCCCGTAGCCCGCGATGAAGGGCTAGCGCAGGAGGACCTCGGCCCCCTTGCCCTGCTGGATGAGGGGCAGATAGCCCTCGAGCTCCTTGGCCGTCTCATCCGAGCTGAGGTCAACCGTCTGACCGCGCTCAGCGGCGAGGTAGCTGGCCATCACCAGCCGGGTAACCTCCCAGCCGTAGCGGAAGTCGAGGAGGCCGTGCTGGCCTTGGGAGAAACGAGCAACAGCATCTTGCCACTCGGCGACGTAGCCGTAGAGGTCAGCCTCGTTGGGCTGCATCACCAGCGCCCCGCGGCCGGCCTGGGCCTTCTCGAGCATCAACTCGGCACTCGTCACCGTTTCGGCGGCGGCATCGCTGATGAAGAGGCCGGCTGGCGACTCGAGGGAGTTGACGGTGTAGGAGTAGCCTGGTCCCATCGCCTCCATCAGGAGCCGCAAGCCCGGGGCGTCGTACATCCACGAGTCCGTGAACTGGGCGACGACGATCTGCCCGGTCTCGGGGTTGCGGAGGGTGATGAGGCCAGTGGCGTAGTCCTCGGCTGGTGTCTTGGCATAGTCGATGCCGCGCTCCCTCAGTAGCTTCGCCCGCCAGGAGTCAGGCAGTCCCCACTTGAGGAGCATCGTTGCGGCGGAGACGGTCTGCGGGACCAGGAAGGTTGGCGGCTTGCCTGAGGGCGTCAGCATCCACCAGCCGACGGCGATAGAGTGACATCCCATGTCACAGAGCACACCACCACCCTGCCTGGTAGGATCCCAGAACCAGGCCTCGTGCGGCCCGCCGTGCTCCTCAGCCGAACGGGTCAGATGGACAGGGCCCATATGGCCTTCGACGGCTGCCAGGAGTGTCCTTGCTCGCCGGACCGCGGGCATGTGGATCTGGTTCTCGAAATAGGCTTCCAGCAGTCCCGCCAACGAGGCCAGAGCTACCATCTCATTGGCTTCGGCGACATTGCGCGCCAGCGGCTTCTCGCAGATGACTGCCTTGACCGGTGAGCCCACCTGCTTCTTGGCGTCGGCGATCGCTTGCATCACCTCGAGCCGGGCGTAGTTCGGGCAGAAGATGGCGACGACATCAACGTGCTCGGCCATCTCCCCGACGCTGGGATAGATCTGGCACTCGCCGAGACCCAGAGAGCGGACACTTGAGGCGAAATCCTCACTGCCGGCGAGGGCGTGAACCCCGGCGATCTCGACGCCGCGGACGTACCTGAGGGCCTCACGGTGGAAGCCCGCGACGAATCCTGCCCCGACGAACCCGACTTTCAGCATCTTCTTCGCACCTTTCCTATCAAAAGTAAGGGACATTTAGTCTTGTCCCTCCAATGAGATTATATAACACCTCTCGAGAACAATCAAGAAATTAGTTCAATTTGCGAACCATTTTCATCTTTGGTAACCTCTATTTTAGTCGGAAATAAATCCTTGAGTTCTTGTAAATGGGTTATAACTAATATTTTTTCAAATTCGCCGGCAATCGAATTAATCGCCGCCACCAAATCGTCGCGGCCGGCCGAATCAAGCATGCCAAAACCTTCGTCAATGACCAAAAACTTCAAATGGGTGCCGGCGCGCGCGGCTAATAATTTTGAAAGGGCGATGCGAATAGCAAAATTAATTCGAAAGGCCTCCCCTCCCGAATACATTTCATAATCACGTTCGCCTAACTCATCAGCAATTTTTATTTCTAAGGTTTCAATTAAATCTTCTTCGCTTTGGGCGGCCTTCCTTTCTTTTTGAGTGATAAATTTTAAAGACATCCGGCCATCAGTGATTTTTCCCAGCAATCCATTGGCACCTTCTTCAATCGAAGAGAGGGCTGTTTCAATAATCATTGCCTGAATACCTTTTTTGCCAAAAGCCAACGCTAATTCTTCGTAATTAGCAATTTCTTTTTGAAAATCGCGAATTTCTTTTTGGAGGGATTTTAATTCTTTCTCTTGACTTTGGATCTGAATTAATTCCTGTTTTAAGCCGCCTAAAAAATTTTGCAATTCTAAAACCTGGTTATTAATTTGTTCTTCCTCCACTTTTTTTTCTTGCCATTGGACACTCGCCTTTTCTAATTTTGATTGTTTGGCTTTAAGTTTTTTGCCATCGCGGCTTATTTTTTCTGCTTCCTTTTTAATTTGCTCTAATCTTTCTTGAATATTTTTCAAATTAGTCTGGGCATTTTTGAGATTGTTCTCCGCTAAATCAAGAATCTGTTTTTGCTCGCGACTGGTCGATAAATCTTCTAGTTGTTTTTGAATCTTCGTATGGAGCGATTCATTATAATTTATTTTTTTGAGTAGCAGCTGGAGTTTTTTTAAACGAGGACTGTATTTCTGGGCAAATTCTTTTTCGAGATGAGCAACAATAACACTAGCTTCCTTTTTTTTCATCGGCCGACGGCACATTGGGCAAAGGGCAATTTTTTCGATACGCGAAACATCCTCATTTAACTTTTCCTTTAAATTTTCTAACACTCGTAATTCTTGTAGAATTTTAGCCTGTTCGCGAAATTTCAAATTGGCTTGGTTATTTTGTTTTTCCAAAACTTCAAGCGCGGCAAAATTCTTAAGGATTTTTTCTTTATTCTTGAGTTGTTCGGCGATTGATTTTTTTTCGGCAAGGATTTTTGCTTTTTCCTCGTTGAGATTTTCTGCCTCGGTTCTTAGACGGCCAAATTGATTTCTGAGATTTCCTAACCTTTCGTTGATGACTTCATGCTCCCGACTTTGTTTTTCCAAGCCTCTGATGGTCTCTTTTAATTTTTGGTGTTTTTTAGAAAGTTGGCTAAATTGTTCGCTGGCAAGACTTAATTGTTTTTCGACCACTCCTTTGCGGGAGACTTCAGCTTGGAGATCTTCCATTTGGAAGGTTAGCATTTTTATTTTTTCTTCGGAGGACCTGGCCTTTTGGCGGGCCTTTTGGGAGAGCTCTTCATAAAGATTAAGATCCAAAATCTCGCTTAAAATTTCTTTCCTCTCCGACGGTGTTTTAATGGTAAACTCATCGGCATGGCCTTGACGTAAATAAGAAGAATTGACAAATATTTCATAAGGGATTTTGAGGATTCGGATAATTTTCTCATTCGTGGCCTTTAAAGTTACCTCCGCAATCGATTGCCAGCCGACGTCATCGAGGAGTAATTTTTTTTGAGTCTTAGTTTGCAATTCTAAAAAAGATTGGCCTGCACTTTTTTTGAGTTCTCTTTTTCTGACGATTCGGTAAAGTCCACCTTCGTGCTCAAAAATGAATTCAACCCACATCCCGTGCTCGCCTTGGTGGATAAGTTCATCGTCTGAAGCCGCTCGTGTTTGTCCCCAAATGGCCCAAGTCATCGCCTCCAAAATTGAAGACTTGCCAACGCCATTGTTGCCGGAAAGCACCGCTAAGTTAAAGGACTGAAAATCCAAGGGTTGTGGTTCTTTATAAGAAAGAAAATTATGAAGCTGAAGTTTAACGGGAATCATTGAGTTTCCTCAATCAATTTCTCCGCGGTTTTTAATAATTCTTGTTTATGGCTTTTGCTGACTTTTTTTGATTGGAGGTATTTTTCTAAGATGCCTAAAGTATCCAAACTGGCCAATTCATCGGAAAAACCATTTTTGATTTGCGTCCGTTCATGGCTTTTTACCTCTTTGATAATCCCGGCGATAAAATTAGCTTCTTCTAAAGCGGTGCGAATTTTTGATTCCGATATTTCCGCGGCTTTGGCTTCGTTGATCTCTATGACTACCTTGACAACAGCCTCGCGGATATTTTCTTTTCGAATCGCCTGGGAGATTTTTTCATCTGTATCATCGTCATCGGCAATTTTGACGTGGATGGTTAAAAATTTTCTGGCTGGAGTTTTGATGAATTGCCAATTCGTTTGGAATTTGTGGCGTTTGTTCGCCATAATATCAAGCAGGATAAATCCCTTATCTTCTTTTTCTTCGCCGAAATCAATCCGTTCAATCGAGCCGGCATAAACAATTGGCGGTCCTGCCTGCCGGCGAGGCAGGTTTTTCGAGAGTTTCTGGTGCTTATGAATATGACCTAAAGCGACATAATTAAAACGGCTGTGGCGCAGGCTTGCGAGTGGTAAAATAATATCCGAGCCAATCATCACGCTCCGCTCCGAGCCAAAAGTCGCGCCTTCAACCGCCGCATGGGCTAGCAGGATTGAGGGAATCTTAGGATCGATTTTGCTTGATAGATATTCAACTTTAGCGGCTAAGGCGCGAGATAATTTTTGGCGCATTTTTTCCAGCGGCAATTTCAAATCGTTTTTAGTTAACAATTGTTGTTTGGTATACCACGGTAATCCGGCGATTTGAATCGGACCTGATTTTGTCTGGATGGTTTTTACCTGCCCGTCCGGCAGGCGGGCTTCGTCGCCGATCATATAAACATTTTTTATGTTCAAAGTCGGATAAATTTCTAATGTATGGGCTTTGCCTAAAGCGCCGGGAAAATCATGATTACCGACCAGCATCGCCACCGGAATATCGGCGCAGGCGAGTTCATAAATTTTTGAAGCAAATGCTTTTTGATAAGTGGGGTTAGGTTCGCGTGTTTTGAAGGCATCACCGGCAAAGCAAACCAAGTCAACTTTTTCTTTTTTGGCGGTGGCGACGATCGTTTCAAAAGAATTTAAAAAATCGGCCAACCGCGAATTTAAGCCGGTTTCCGGATCAAATTTACCGTAATTTTCCATTCCCAAATGAACATCAGCAAAATGGATAATCTTCATGGCTAAATCATAGAGGGTCTTGACAAAAATATCAATTTGTTGTATAATAAGGTCTCTAAAAGAAGTGGAAAAGTAACACACAGCATGCAAACAGGGTCCGGTTTGGCGGAGTAGGTTTTCCCCTCCTTGCCTACTTCGCCGAATTGGCCCCTGTTTTTTAATTGGTTACTCCCATTCCATCGTTGCAGGTGGTTTATTGGTTATGTCATAGACTACCCGGTTTATATCCTTAATCTCATTGGTGATCCGGGTGGAAATACGCTCCAAAATTCCATAAGGAATTTTGGAAAAATTAGCAGTCATCGCATCCTCTGATTCGATGATCCTAATGACGATCGGATATTTGTAACTTCTTTCGTCTCCCTGAATGCCTACACTTTTAATTGGAAGCAACACGGCAAAACTCATCCAAATTTTTTGCCAATAATTAGTCCTTTTAAGTTCCTCTTCAATTATATGTCCTGCCCCTCGAACAATCTCAGCTTTCTCCTTTGTCACCTCACCAACGATTCTTACTGCTAAACCCGGACCGGGAAAAACTTGTCTTGTCGTAATTTCCTTTGGTAAGTTTATCTTTCTGGCGATTGCTCTAACTTCATCTTTGTACAGCTCACGTAAGGGCTCATATATTTTTAATTTTAAATTTTTCGGCAAGCCACCGACATTATGGTGAGATTTTATGTTGGAAGAATTTTTTGTAAGCCCGCTCTCAATCCTATCTGGGTAAATGGTGCCTTGAACCAAAAAAGTTGCTCCGGTTTCTTTGGCGGCCTTTTGAAAGATTGCAATAAAAATTTTCCCAATAATTTTTCTTTTTGATTCGGGCGAAGTCACACCTTTGAGTGCTTGAAAAAATATCGGCCCAGCTTGAATAATTTTTAAATTCAAATCAAAATTCTTGAAGATTTTTTTAATATAATCTTGCTCTCCAAATCTCATTAAACCAGTGTCAACATAAACGGCCGTAAGATTTTTGCCAATAGCTTTACTTACAAGAATTGCGGCGACGGACGAATCAATCCCACCCGAAAGACCAATAATTGCCTTTTCTTGGCCAAAGGTTTCTTTGGCTTCGGCAATTATTTCATCAATCAGGGTTATTCGTTGTCGTTCCTTTTTTAAATGGCACACCTCAAAGACAAAATTCTCTAATATTTTTCTACCTCTGCGGGTATGGGTTACCTCGGGGTGGAATTGAACACCAAAAATTTTCATTTTCGGATTTTGATATGCAGCGATTTTTGAGTTTTCAGTTTCAGCGAGTATTTCAAACCCTCTTGGTAGCCTGGTGACCACATCGCGGTGATTCATCCAAACTAGTTGGCTAGATGAAATTTTCGAAAAAATTTTTCCGAGGTTAGTTATCCGAAGTTTGGTTAAACCATACTCACCCGAATTGCCAGCCGAGACTTTTCCGCCAAGCAGATGGGCAATAAGTTGATGGCCATAGCAAATTCCTAGAGTGGGGATTTGCTTTTTTAAAAAATTAGAACTGATTTTTGGAGCATTTTTCTCATAGACGGAACAAGCGCCACCAGAAAGAACAACCCCTTTAATTTTTTCTGTGTTAAGGGTTTTTTCAAACTTTTTTTCATCGCCGATTATTTCAACATTTATCGCTAAGTCCCGAAGCCGCCGGCTGATCAAATGACAATATTGTCCGCCAAAATCATAAACTATAATTTTATCCATATATTTTAATTATTAAAATTAGGATACCAATTTCTGAGAACAAATTCAACTATTTAAATTATTTAGTGAATTTTTTAATCCGATCCTCAATCGCCCTTTTGGTGGTTGTCCCAATAAATTGCTCTTTAACTTTACCGTTTTCTAAAATCAAAATATTTGGCAGACTCATTACCCCCAACCGCGCCGAAAGCCCGGGATTTTTAGTGACATCAATTTTATAGAACTTGACTTTATCGTTCCAAATTTTAGCTAAATCATCCAAGTGAGGTTCAATTGTCTTGCAGGCATGGCACCAAGGCGCCCAAAAGTCTAAAAGCACCATCCCCTTTTTGGAAATCTTAGCAAATTCTTTTTCCTTTAATTCCTCGAGTTTACCGGACACAGTCTTCCTCCTTTGAACCGTTATCCAAAGGACGATTTCATATAATCCAAACATTGTTGCCACATAAAATAAATCACCCATTAAAGTGTTTCGAAAGAAAGGCAACCCCATTATATACGATTGCATTAGCCCTGGCAAATTATGGGAATACATCGAGTGCGGCACGGCCCAGACGGCAAAATTAGTCACGAGGAAAAAGATGATCGAACCGAATAAACTTGATCCGATAATGTTGGGAAGGGTTTTATGGTTTTTCAGCCATAGACCAATTAGACCAATCATCATAAATGAACCATAGACAGAAAGCATTATCCAAGGGTTATAGAAACCTATAAAGGCATCCGAGATTAACACAGCCACTATGGGAATGATTAAAGCATATTTCTTGTTCAAGTAGGTTCCGCCAAACAGAGCTATTGCCGCAATGGGGGCAAAGTTCGGTAAGTGGGGAACCAGTCTTAAGATAATCCCTGCAAGAATGAAAAAAAATGCCATTCGTTCTCCTTTCTTCATTGTAGCCAATTTTTAAAAACTTTCAAATTTCCAAGTGGTAATATCGCCATCCGTCACCGGTTGAGCTGAAGCCCCAATCATCGAGTAGCTGCCGTTGTAATAAAATGCCCAATAGTAATTGTCATGGCCGCAGATTCCGGCAATGCAGGTGACAAACGCTCCCAATTCTTCGTAGATTTGATACTCAACACTAAAGCCATTTTCCTGACCTGTGCGAAGAAGAATCGAAAAAGCAGTATCATTAGTTTGGAGATTAATGGTATAATTGCCGATATTTTCGATTGCCACGGTTGCTTGGTCGGCTGGCGTAGGGGGCGGCGTGGGTGTTGGGCTTGCCCCGAGCGTAGTCGAGGGGATTGGCGTCGGGGAGGTTGGTCGTGGCGTAGAGGGTTTTTTAGATGATGGTGTCGGGGTGGGCGTGGGTGTTGAAGTTGATTCATTTGTGTCATTAGGTTGATCAGTCGCTGCTAAAATTTTCCGGCTCTCTGATGGTTTTTCCTCTTTGCTTGCGGCCACTTGAGTATTTCCTAAGTTGTATTCCAACTGGGTTATTCTTGTTTCGAGTTTATTTTGTTGTTCTTCCAATTTTTGATTTTTGATTTTTAAGTCAGCGACCGTTAACGCTCCGTAGACAAATACTAAAACAATCCCAGCGGTAATTGGTAGCCAAAGGTAACTTAATAGTTTTCTCATGCGAAACATTTTTTATCTCCTTTTAATTTTAAAAAATCCTTAGCTTCGGTCATTCATAGATTGCTAAGGAATTGCCTTTCGACCGAAGGACTTAATACAAAAATTTAAAGTTTTCTGGCTTGTCCTGAGCGAACGAAGTGAGTCGAAGGGCTTATTCCTCGACTTTGCTCGGAATAAATCTTTCGTTTTGCTCAAGATTTACAGTAGCGTGACTGCCCCGGATTTCCACCGGGATTACCCTTAAATTTAGGTTGAATTATTAAAGTGAATTATTGTAGCTTCTCGAATCGCCAGTCGATTTTGTCGTTATTTTTAGTCTGGTACTGATCAGAACTAACCGAAGCCAGCTCGTTATTGACATAAAACATCCAGTAGCTGTCATTGGTATTGGCCGTACCATCGATTGAGGTGACAAAGACACCCATAGAGGAATCCTCTGCTTTGACATCGTGGCTGGCTTTCAAAATATCCAAGGCAGTTTTGCCCTCTTGACCATCATAAGCAAGAGTCTTTTCGACTACCGGCTGAAATTGATTGGCAATGCCCGAGACTGTTTTGTTCACCTGTTTTTTGGAAACATAATTTCCGAGCAGACTGCCGCCAATAATCAAAATTGCCCCCAAAATGATAATGGCAATAAGATTCAACAGTCCCCATGAGTTCTTCTCAGACATATTTGCTCCCTTTGTCTAGAAATTAATTTGTTAATACATTCTCAACTTAAAGTTGGAATCCAATTGTGTCAAGACCCCTCAATATTCGATTCCCTTCCTGGCTTTAGTGCCTTTGTCAAAAGGGTGCTTAATTTTTTTCATCTCCGTTACCAAATCAGCGATTTTTTTGAGACGAGCGTGCGCTTTTCGTCCAGTTAATATTACTTCAGCGGTAGACTGTAGTCGGTCAGCTGTTAGCAATGTTATAACTTCATTAATATCGATTAACTCGAACCAGATGGCGACGTTGATTTCGTCGAGGATGACAATATCGTGCTCGCCAGCATTAATAATTTCGGCGGCCCTTTTAAGGCCTTTTTGAGCGGCTCGTTTGTGGGCTTCTTTTGGTTTTTTATCCTCCATTATTTTATAGTAGCCAATGCCGAAAGACTCGATAAGTATGGGAAGGCGATATTTTTTGATGGCTTTGTGTTCTGAATAATCCCCTTTTTTCATAAACTGCACAATTGCCACTTTTTTTCCGGCGCCAATTGCACGTAGCGCCAATCCCAAAGCCGCCGTGGTCTTCCCCTTTCCATCACCGGTGTAAATATGAATGAGACCTTTTTCTTTTTTCATACAGACATATCATAATCGTTAAATATCGGGTTCGCAAATATTAACACCGAAAATAATATTCTCATATTCTGCAGAATATCGGAATCGTTGGTAAGGATAATCCCTTAAATCTGCTCCAGCATAAATAAGGGATAATAAATAGATTGGGATATAGTTTTTTTAGATACGAAAACGCCGCCCCCGGAATGGGAACGGCGGTTCGTTACTTAGAGACTACTTCTTGTCGGGGTGCACGCCGGTTATACCGGCATACTTGAAGGCCTCGAGGGCCTTCACGCAGTCCTTGCACGGCACGCGCTTCTCGGCTTCCATCTGCTCGAGGGTAGCGAACTCTGTGGAGCCTATTGGGCTTGGCAGATGCTTGCCACAGGCGGCGGTATAGCCGCTGGCAGCATAGCCTCCATCGGAGTAGTTGACATAGTGGGCCGGAGCTTCCGGGTCAGTTTTGTCCCAGACGACCCATTGGCAGAGTCGAGCGGTTGGTTGCGGTGGCTCCTTCTTGGATAGCTCGAATATCAGGCAGGGTACAAGTATAGGAGCCAGGAAGAGGACAACCAACAACATTGGTGCGTGTGCGTTTTCTCTTTCGCCCATCGACTTTCTCCTTTTGTTCATATGAGACAAGTGATTTATCCACCGTATCGGCGGATTTGTAGTCTCCATTCTGCCCAAGATAAGAGAGCTTCTCGAGCAGGAAGGAGACTATAAGATTTTAAGGTCCAAATCAGTTATATCCGATCCTGAAACTTTATCATTATAACATAAAAAAGCTCGAATGTCAAGACGCTAACAGGTTAACCTATACGATATTTTATGCTGGAGCGCAAAAAGTAGTATACAATCTTACGAGCACTTACTATACCCACAAAAATTACATTTCAAACATCCCTCGCCGAGTTCGAGGATTCCGCCACATTCTGGGCAGGCCGGGGCGTCGCCGTAGTCGGCGATTGAACCAACTTTTGGCTTGGGTGAAAAGCCGTTACTCATGGCTAAATTATCTTGAGCAATATTGGCATCAGCGGCGGCTAGGTTTCCTTGATCTAATTTGGGCTGCTCGGCGGTTTCATAGGCTAAATCAAGTTTGACTAGTTCTTTCTGAATGTGTTTTTCCAAAACCTTAGCAATCGCATCTGGCAAAGATAAAATCATCGTCCCATCGTCACCCCACGTCGGTGTCGGCCCGCGAATGCCTTTGAGTTGATTAATAATTTCTTGGGGGTCGATCCCGGAGCGCAGGGCCAAAGAAATCATCCGGCAAATGGCTTCCGCTTTAGCGGCAAAAAAGCCGCCGGCTTTGCCTAAGTGAGAAAAGATTTCAAAGGGTTGACCATTTTCATCGTCGTTAATCGTCACATAAAGTTTGCCGTAGGCGGTTTTCATTCGATAAGTATATCCGTGAATGATGTCCGGTCGATCGCGCGGAACAATTTTGACCGCCCCGGTGGCCATGACTTTTTCCGTTTCACCTTCCTTGACTTCCTCGGTCTTGGCGGTGGTAAAGACCTGCGTTTCCCGCGAGCCGTCGCGGTAAACCGTTAGGCCTTTGCAGTTCAGTTTATAAGCCAGGAGATAGGCCTGTTTAATATCTTCAACGTTGGCTGAGTGAGGAAAATTAATGGTTTTGGAGACGGCGTTATCGGTATATTTTTGGAAAGCTGCTTGCATTTTAATATGCCACTCTGGCGAAATATCGTGAGCGGTCACAAAAACTTGGCGGATTTTGGCAGGGATTTCCTCAAAATCTTGAATTGAGTTTTTGGTGGCGATTTTGTCCATCAATTGAGGGCTATAAAAACCTTCTTCTTTGGCGAATTTCTCAAAAGTCGGATTGACATAAATTTGCTCTAACTCGGCCGTGCCGTCTTGTTTCCAAATCGATTTTTTCCTGATTACAATCGCGAAAAATGGTTCAATTCCGCCAGCGCAGCCGCCGAGTAAACTAAGCGTTCCGGTGGGAGCGATCGTCGTAATGGTCGAGTTGCGGCGAGGCGTTTTATTACGATAAATGCTTTGTGCAATATTCGGAAAAGCTCCTCGGGTCTTGGCCAGATTTTCCGAGGCCTTCACTCCCTCATCATGGATAAATTGCATGATTTTTTCGGCTAGTTTAGTCGCCCTTTCGGAGTTATAGGCAAAGCCCAACTCGGCCAGGAGATCAGCAAATCCCATCACTCCTAAGCCGATTTTCCGATTACCTTTGGTCCAGCGTTCGATTTCTGGCACAAAATAGCGGTTGGCATCAATGATATTATCCATAAACCTGACCGCCAGTTGGGTCACCTGACCTAACCTTTGCCAATTAACCTCATTGTTTTTGATCATCACTGCTAAATTGATTGAGCCTAAATTACATGATTCATAAGGCAGCAGTGGTTGCTCGCCGCAGGGATTGGTTGATTCAATTGCGCCTAATGCCGGTGTCGGATTATCCTCGTTCATTTTATCAATAAAAATAATTCCCGGATCGCCATTTTTCCAGGCATTGTCGCAGATCCGCTCAAAAATATCGCCGGCGCGAAGCTCGCCGGTAATCTTTTTCGTGCGAGGGTTGATTAAATCGAATGGTTGATTTTTGGCAATTTTAACCATAAAGTCATTGCCCACCGCCACTGATAAATTAAAATTTAAAAAAGACTTCCCGTCAATTTTGGCATCAATCCATTTTTCAATGTCGGGATGAGTAACCGGCAAAATTCCCATGTTGGCGCCGACCCTCACCCCGCCCTGCATCACTTCGTGAGCCATGGTATCAAAAATCCGCATAAAGGAAAGCGGACCGCCGGCCACGCCGCCAGTTGAGCCGACTTTATCGCCGTGAGGACGCAAACGCCCAAAAGAAAAACCGGTGCCACCACCACCCTTGTGGATTAAGGCGGTGTTTTTTAAAGCATCGAAAATCCCTTCCATTGAATCTTCAATCGGGACAACAAAACAGGCGGCTAACTGATGAATTCTTCGGCCAGCCCCGCGAAGCGTTGGCGAATTAGGGAAAAATTCCAGCCGGGCCATAAGCTCATAAAATTTTTGGGAAACCTCGAGGATTTCTTCGGCGTTTTGGCCATAAAGTTCTTCGGTTTGGGCAATTGTCCAGGCAACTCTCACTAAAAGATCTTTGGCGGTTTCCTCTTCTTCACCCTCTTCTTTGGCTAAATAGCGTTTGCCAAGAATTTCTAAGGCATTGGAAGAAAATCGCGGTTCTTCCAGAGTCTTTTCGATATCCCAGAGCGTCTTAGTTGGTTTTTTTAATTTGATCTCTTTTTTAATAATCTTTGTTGGGGCTTTTTTAGGATTATCAAAAAGAGTTTCAAAATTAGTTTCGTCTGTATTCAAAAGTGAAGCAATCCTCACCTTTTCCGGTTTCATCAGTTCATTACCCAAATTACCTCCTTAAGGAGAGAGAACAAAAACAAACATCAGATTAGGAAGGGCTTGCCCCGCTTAAGGGGCGCTGATGTCTGTTTTTGTTTTTATCTTTAAACGATTTTCAATTTATTTCAGTTTTCTTCTGATGAAGGCTGGCACCTCTAACTCATCTTCCAGCTTTTCTTCTTCTTCTGTTTCCACCAGTTCCTCTCGAAGTGGTGTGGGGCTACTTTCAGCCGTAGCGGTCATTTTTTCCAAACCCGGTCGTGGCGGTTTATCAATATCAAAACCAGTAGCAATGACGGTAATTTTGATTTCTCCGGACATGGCCTCGTCAATGATAGCGCCAAAAATGATGTTGGCGTCAGGATCCGCCGCCTCCGTAATCGCTTTAGCGGCTTCGTCAATTTCATACATCCCCATGTCAGTGCCGCCAGTAATATTGAAAAGTATTCCTTTGGCTCCATCGATCGAAAGTTCAAGCAAGGGGGAATCAATCGCCGCCCGGGCCGCTTCAATTGCCCGATTGTCACCGGAAGCGCGACCAATGCCCATCAACGCCGAACCGGCATCAGCCATGATTGTCCGAACGTCGGCAAAGTCGACATTAATAATCCCGTGCAAGGTAATTAAATCAGAAATACCCTGAACGCCTTGACGGAGGACATCATCGACAATTCCAAAAGCGTCAAATAATGAAGTTTTTTTATCGATAATTTGCAAGAGACGGTCATTAGGAATCGTGATTAAGGTATCAACTTTATCTCTGAGTTCTTCAATACCGAGTTCGGCCACCTTCATGCGGCGTTGTCCCTCAAAAGTGAAGGGTTTGGTGACCACGCCGACAGTCAGGGCCCCTAGCTCTTTGGCAATCGAGGCGACCATTGGCCCAGCCCCTGTGCCAGTTCCCCCACCTGATCCGTACGTAACAAAGACCATATCCGAACCCTTAATGGCCTCATAAACTTCGTCCTTATTTTCTTCGATTGATTTCCGTCCGAGCTCAACATCAGAACCAGCGCCCAAGCCCCGCGTCGTCTCTTTGCCAATTTGAATTTTGATCGGCGCCTGGTTATGGACTAGCGCTTGAGCGTCAGTATTAATGGCGATGAATTCAATGCCCTTGAGCTTATGGCTAATCATCCGGTTAATGGCATTGCCGCCCGAACCGCCGACGCCGGCCACCCGGATGGTGGCGAAAGATTCAATTTCCGAACCTTTTTCCATTGATAATTCCCTAATTTAG
The DNA here is from genome assembly GCA_963698075.1 of uncultured Candidatus Berkelbacteria bacterium. Classification (GTDB taxonomy): domain Bacteria; phylum Patescibacteriota; class UBA1384; order UBA12157; family JAENIV01. The sequence continues at coordinate 120,232 of OY969116.1, forward strand.
GGCCTGCCCTGAAGTTTGGCAAAAGCCAATACTTTAGGGCAAAAATTGTTTAAAAAAGCCTTTGGCTTTACCTAGGATACCCGTGCCTCCCTCACCCGCAAATCTGGCTGACATATGCTCAAAACCCCAGAGCATCAAGCCGACACTTGTAGCATACACAGGATCAGATAGCTTGTCAACAAATCCCCCCAGTTCAAAACTTTGTCGACCCAACTCCGCCGGCAACCGTAAATATTCTTTCGTCGCTTCGACTAAATCTTCTAACTTCGAGCCCCCGCCTGTCAAGACCACCCCAGCCGGAAGCATCCCATCTTTGCCAATGGTTCTTAATTCTTGACCAACGAGCGAGAAAATTTCTCCTAATCTTGCCTGAACAATTTCACTTGTATATTTTCTTTCGATTTTTTCGGTCTCGCCGGCGTCAAATTCTCTTAAACTAATTGTTTCGGATTCACGAATTTTATCAGGGATGGCTGAGGCATATTTGATTTTAATTTTTTCGGCTGTCTCCACGGAGGTCCTCAGGCCAATGGCTAAATCATTGGTAATATGACCTGAGCCAATTGGCAATACCGCCGCGTGCAAAATGTCGCCTTCTTCAAAGATAACAATTGAAGCAGTTCCTCCGCCAATATCTAAAAGACAGGCTCCAATTTCTTTTTGTTTTTTGGAAATCAAACTTTGGGCTGTCGCTAGCGGCGCAAAAACTAAATCTTCCACATCAAGGCCGGCTTGATAGACACATTTAGTCAAATTTTTGATTGCCCCAGTTGCTCCGGAAATGACCAACGCCTCCACCTCCAACCGAATACCGGTCATCCCGACTGGATCCTCAATTTTTTCTTGACCATCAACAGTAAAAGAACGGGGAAGACAGTGCAGAATCTCACGATTGGGTGGCAAAGCGACGGTCCTGGCGGCCTCGATGACTCTCTCGACATCTGAGGCAGTAATTTCTCCATCGGCTCTGGCGACAGCGACCACTCCTTTAGAAAGACTAGTTTGAATATGTGGTCCGGAAATTCCGACAACGCCCGCGGAAATTCTCCTGGCCGAAATTGTCTCTAATTTTTCCAGAGCCTCAGAGATACTCGAGACCGTGTCTTCAATATCAACCACCACGCCCTTGCGGACACCGTTGTTAGGGACTTTAACGAACCCGGCGATATTGATCATTCCCTCAACAATCTCTCCACAAGTGATGGCCACTTTGGTGGAGCCGACATCTAAACCTACATAGAGATTGTCTTTGGGCATTCGACACCCTCCTGTTTACATTCTTGCTTCAATCATAACAAAAAATTCGTTTTTATCAAAATTTCCTTGAAACTCAATGATGTTTGCCAATAAGATGTCTCAAAGAATGTCTAACGAGCTTCTCGAGCCGCCCAGCAAGACTAGTTTCTTGGGGACAAATAATGATATCCCCCAAGTCAATCTCCCCTCTTTTAGGCATTTCCTCGGGGTTTGGCCAGATGGGAAAACTTAAAACATCAGTTGACTCATCACGCTGGCGATATTTTTTGTTTAAGTCGCGTATTTTTTGGCTCGAGACAAATTGGACATTAACCGAAGCTTGAGGATTAATTCGATATTTTTCTAAAAAATCTTTTACTACTTTTTTAATTAATAAGTGATACCGAAGGGGAACATTAATAAAATTTGTCTGCATTTTTTCTAAATCAATTTGAAAGCTCTTCTTTGACGATTCGTGAAACCGTGGCGCCGTCAGCTTGGCCCTTAAGTTCCGCCATAATCGGGCCCATAACTTTGCCCATATCTTGGGGGCCAGACGCACCAACTTTTGCGATTGTCTTTTTAACTTTAACGCGAATTTCTTCCTCTGATACCGGCGCTGGCAGATACTTTTTGAGAATCTCAATTTCACCTTTTTCTTTACTGGCTAACTCCTCGCGGCCACCTTGTTGATACATTGCAATTGAATCTTGGCGGGATTTGACCTCTTTTTGAATCACCCCGACAACATCACTGTCTTGCGGCTCTTTTTGCTGGGCACGATTGGCAATTTGCCAATTATGGATGGCTGATTTTACCATTCTCAAAGTTGAGACCCTTATCTCATCTTTAGATTTCATCGCTTCGGCTAAATCTTGATCAATTTGTTGAAGTAATGGCATAACTTTCCTTTTAGTGAGTCAAATACCCTCAAAAGTGGCTATCGCAGGCCGAAAAGCAAGGTTTCTGAGCGTAGCGAAGAATTTTTGGCCGAGATCGCAGGCACCGATTGCGCGCTGGAGCAATCGTAGTGCCGGCATCTTTTGACGGGTATTGGCGAGCGAATACTTAATATCCTCTTTTAATTTTACGTCTGATGGCTTTACGCCGCGCGGCCTCCCTGATTCTTTCGCGTGATAATACTCTTTCGCGAAAACGTCTTTTTTTCATTTCCGTCAATATCCCGCTTTGCTGGACATCACGAAAAAAGCGCCTGAGCATCACTTCAAATGGTTCGCCGCTTCTTTGGCCTCTATCCTGACCTTGATAACGTTGTGTTCTGTAATCCAAACTGATTCACCACCTTCCAATGAGATAATTATATCATCTGAATTTAATATTGTCTATAAGTTGTGTTGGCCCTTACCGCTTAAGAGATGAAGGTGAAGATGGTCAACTATTTGGCCAGCACCCCTACCGGAGTTAATAACAATTCGAAACCCTTCTTTGGCAAACCCCTTATCTTTGGCGATTTTTCTGGCAACAAAAACCAGTTTGCCAGCCAGTAATTCCTCTTTCTGGGTTAATTCATTCAGTGAAGCTATGTGTTTTTTGGGAACAATCAAAATATGGACTGGCGCCTTAGGATTAATGTCATCAAAAGCAATAACATCTTCGTCTTCGTATTGAATTTTCGCCGGAACTTTTTTGGCGGCAATTTGGCAAAAAACGCAATCATTCATATTACCCTCTTCCCCCTCAAATATTTAACCCAATTTTCTTTAATCCATCTCTTTTCTAATTTTAGCAGATCTTTCAAGCCGCGGTCTACTAATTCGCGGCGCACCACCCCGCCTTGATGAGGATAGTGATGATATTGCTCATGAGGAGAACAAAACCCATGGGCGTAGTGGGTTAATTCATGGGCTAAAACACCGTCAATCACAAATTCAGGAATTTCTGGATCAATAAAAAAGCCGTTAATAGTAATAATAGTATTAGGGTTATCTTTGCGCCGACCAAATTTAATCGATCCTAACCGTGTTCTCGTCGGCCGACCGAACTTAACAAAAACATTATTGGCCACGGCGACATCAGGAAAATATCTCTGCCAGATCATCGCCAGTCTATTTTTAAGCCATTTATGATCGCGTTCCATAGTTTAATTCTATCATTTTTTACGATAATATTTTCTACCTTTTAAATTCTTCGGCAAGAACTCGAGTTTTTTCTGAAAATCTTGATCATCCGTCCATTTATACCCTTTGCCATAACCTAAATCTTCCATTAAATCCGTAACCGGATTTCTTAAATGTAACGGCACTGGCTCCAGACGTTTTTCGTCAATGTCTTTCATTGCCGCCATTAGTCCGTCATATGACGCTCGGGATTTTGGAGCCGTGGCTAAATAAGTAGTACATTGGGCCAGAATTATTCCTGCCTCCGGCATCCCCACCATATGAACGGCTTGCATTGTTGCCGTGGCCACAACTAAAGCCGTTGGTAAGGCATTACCAATATCTTCGGAGGCAAAAATCACCATTCGTCGGGCAATAAAAACCGGATCTTCGCCGGCTTTAATCATCCGCGCTAACCAATACAAAGAAGCATCCGGGTCAGAACCGCGCATTGATTTAATGAAAGCGGAAATCGTATCGTAATGCCAATCGCCTTTTTTATCATAGTAAATCGCCTTTTTTTGGACCGCTTCTTCAGCCACCTTTAAAGTAATATTTTTCGAGGTATAGGCGGCTAATTCTAAAGCATTGAGAGCAGTTCTGGCATCCCCGTTAGCTTTTTTAACAATAAAATCAAGGGCATTTTTTTCGAATTTATGCTTAGGAAAATACTTTAAAGCCCGCCGGATGAGTATGGCAACATCTTGATCAGTCAGGGCATTTAAAACAAAAACTTGAGAGCGCGAAATCAAGGGCGCATTGACTTCAAAGGCAGGATTTTCAGTGGTGGCGCCAACTAGAATAATCGACCCGTTTTCCACAAACGGTAAAAATGCATCTTGTTGGGCTTTATTAAAACGGTGAATTTCATCAACAAAAAGAATCGTTCTCGTTTTGTTAAACTTGAGACGATCTTGCCCTTCCTTGGTAATCCGACGAATATCCGCTACACCGGCGGTCACTGCCGAAAACTGTTCGAAAAAAGACTTTGTGTATTTGGCAATCAACCGTGCCAGAGAAGTTTTCCCCGAACCCGGTGGGCCCCATAAAATTACCGAAGAGATCTGGCCTTTTTCGATCATTTTTCGCAAGGGCTTATTCTTGCCAACAATATGTTCTTGGCCGACAAATTCTTCCAAGGTCTTCGGCCGCATTCTCTCGGCCAAGGGGGCGACCGAGCGGATGGTGCTTTCTAAGTTTTGCTCAAAGAGATCGGGCGTCTTCATCGTATTTGTATCATAACAAATCCTCAAAACAAAAAAAGACCTTTGGGTCTTTTAGGTATAATACAAAATTCCTCTCCCACTCGCACAACGCCTGCCCGCCGTAGCTCGCACTGTAAGTAGAGGACGTAGTCCCTTTTACAGTAAGAGCGCAGGTGGGGCATCTTTTTTAGTACTAAAAACTATTCCCTAACAAGAAAAACGGCTTCCTGCGGGAGAATAATCTTTACTTTACCTTGTAAACGGCGTCGTCTTCGCGCACTTTGTCGGAGACCTTGACACCAATGACATCGCCTTTTTTGGCGCTCTCGACATCTTTGTGGTTGATCTGGATCGAATCAATGGTTTGGTCAATGTCGGTGGTGTGGCCTTTGATTTTGACTTTGTCACCGACGGCCAGTTTGTCTTTGAGTTTGACAATGCCAACGCCTAACTTTGAGTAGTAGTGCTCAATACAGCCGACACACTTGCCCTCAACTTTTTTCTCCGCTTTTTTAGCCGCACCTTTTTTGGCCGTTCCTTCGCATGTTTTTTCTTCACATTTTCCGCAAGACAATTTTTATCACCTCCCTTCGTAATTTAATTATAGCAGGAAATATTTAATATTCAACAAGATACCTTGATATTTTAATCTAATCTGATATAATGGGCTCAAATCCCAACAGGAGGGATCGGGATGAAGATTCTGGTGGCTGATGACGATCCTACATGGCGTCGGATTAACGCCAGGTACCTTGCCGAGGCTGGGCACGAGGTAGTTGAGGCCAAGGACGAACTGGAGGCCATGGCATTTTTTCGCCAAGACATCAATGGTTACGGCGCTGTGGTGTCTGACAACGATATGGTCCAGCAAGGTGCGGGGATTAACATTCTTAAGGAAATGAAGGAGCTTCGACCAACGGGATTGCGTTGCGTGCTGATAACCGGCAGGGATATCAAGACACTTCCCGAATGGATTGATCAACTCGTCGACAAAGCGGACTTTTCGAAAGAGGCATTGCTCGCGGCCATCACCGCCTAACAACATCGAGACTTACCACAGCGACCAGAGGGTTCAAACAATGAACCCTCTTTTGAGTTTAATCGGATTTGACTTTAGACACTTGACAAAAGGGCTAAAGTGTGCTACAATATGGGGTCTTTCGCCAGTGCGGAAGACTTTTTTTAACCTTGAAATTCGTCTTTCTGGTCTTACTTACTCCTAACAGGGTAGGATAAGGTGCAGATAAGGTGATTTCAAGAATAAGGACTTCTTCAAACATGTTAACCAAAATTGTCTCTGGAACGTACTTTCACAACTTCGTCAAAAATAAATTTACCAAGATTTCGGCTGCCAGCATGATCGTTAAAATGCTTTTAGTGGTCGCGATCTTCGGTTTAGAACCAGTCAACAGCCATCAAACCTACAATACGGCCGTCAAGTTAGATAGTAATTCACCGACCGCGTTAGCTGGTAAAGATCGCCAAGTTGCGATTGAATCTAGCGTTTCCAACTTCGACGCCAAAAAAAGCGCTGCATTACGCGGTCAAATCGCCTACGCTCGACACATTGAATCACCTGCGGGAATCGAAAACTATATCGGATTGTATAAAGACGCGGCTGCTCGCTATGGTATTCCGTGGAATGTTTTAGCCGCTGTCCACTATGTCGAGTCTGGCGCTTCCGGTTCAACCGACCGTTCATCCGGCGCCGGCGCTCAAGGTCCAATGCAGTTTATGCCTGGTACCTGGAGAGCTTACGGTGTTGATGCTGACGGTGACGGTGTCGCTGATGCCACCAATGTTAATGACGCTGTCTATGGTGCGGCTAACTTGTTAGCCGCGGGTGGTGCTGCTGAAGGTAACGTTGATGGTGCTTTGTTCAACTACAACCACGCTCAGTGGTATGTAAATAAGGTGAATGAAGTTGCCTCTAGCATCCAATAAGGATCTAAGCAACTCCAAAAAGAGCCCCTCTGTTCGCCAATTGGACAAAGGCTCTTTTTGGTATGGAAAATTAATATGCGGAAGCCGGCCCAACTTCCGTCAGGCCGGCTCATCAGGTTCGTCACTTGTCTCCTCTCCGAAGAGCGAAACAGGCTTACCGGCTTCGGCGATCTCGCCTTGCTTTAACGTAAGCTGGGCTTGTAGATCGCCCAGCTTACTAGCCGCCGTTCGGACACGGGCTTCAGCGGCTTCGAGCTCGCCTCGGGCGCTCTCGATTTGGGCTTCCAGCCGTCGTCCATCTTCCTCGAGCTTTCTCAGGCGGGTGTAAGCCTGGTTCTGATATTGAGAAGCGGCGAGCTCTAGGAGAATTTCAGTAGGGGCATAGCGCTTCTCATCCTGCGAGTCTGGCATCAACAACCCTCTTGCTACCAGCCTTGGTACGATAAAGCGGAGAGTGTTGGCGTGACTAACGTTTCCACTCCTCACACGCCGACTCGCTGCCTGTCTGATCATCTCAAGGGTGAAGCACTCCTCTCCCTCTGTCTTCATATCCTCATAGAGTTGGAGGGCGATCACTCTTCTGCCGCCGAAGCCCGTCAGGTCGTCAGCGAGTTCGTTCCATTGCTCAACCCAAGCTTGATGTTGCTGGCGTCTGTTCTTTGATCTCGCTGCTTGGGCCTCCTCTTCGGCATACCGCTCCTTATGACGCTCCATCCAAGCAACCAGTTCTGGCTTGGCCGATCGGAGGATGCTTTCGGCGATCGCGACGGATGGGCAAAGGAGGAAGCACTTCCAGCGGTAGAGATTACCTTGAGGCTTTGTCCGGAGTTCAAGAGCCACCGGGTTAGACTCATTGAAGCAGAAGGCCTCTACCTCGGGAGTGTAGCTTGATCCCTTCATCCGTCGGGCTTCAACGAATAGGAGGTATTCATGCCTCTGGTCTGGCTGGGGAAAGATCTGCTGGAGCCAGAGGGCCACGGCGTGTTCGAAGCTTGGCTCATCGACTGTGTAGCTATGCTGGCCAAGCAGCTTAGCCTTCACGAGATGCGGCATTGCGGTTACCTCGCCTTCTGGTTAACGTTCGCCCAATAAAAAAATACAGCGCCTGATGTTAATTAGCAAGTAGGCAACCGTCACCTGGCCCTTTGCAGCTTGCCTGTTGGAGAAAATATCCTCTGTCCGCCTTTCGGACACGGGCTCTTTTTGGTATGAGAAAGCCGGCGCTAACGGGCGCCGGCGAATGGTTGTTATAGTTGGGCTGTTATCAAATGCTTACGATTGCATAGATAACTAACAATGCCATTATGGCGGTGACGACCGAGAAGGCAAAATCCATACCTCGATCTTCGCGGTCCGCCTTCTCCCAATTGGGAGCTGTTAGGATGAGCGCCCATCCGGTAGCAGACATCACTGCCACTTGGAAAAGACAAATCCCCAGGAAGATGCGGGGATGGTTAGAGGCTGTACCGGTGATAACCGTGATCATCTCAAGCAGAAAAAAGGATATGCCGAAACGATAGCAGAGACGATGCATTCGCTGGCGAAATTCGTATCGCCTGTCAGTTAAGTTCCGGCAGTTCATCTCATCCTCCAGGAGTTTATTAATTCTATTTTCGCATGTAAAAGGCCTAATTGGCAAATCCACTTGACAAAAAACGATCCTTATGCTATGCTCGGGTGTCTTCTGCTAAGCGCGGAAGATTTTTTTAATGAGGAGAAAAATGTTGGTTTTAATCCCAAGATTAATCGCCCAATTTGGGCCAAAAATTAAAAAGCTTTTCACAAGGAATTATCGGCTCCGAATTCCTCACTTAAAGATAGCTTCAAACCTAATATCTGTTTTTTTCATTTTCGCCATGTTGCCATTAGTCGGTCTTGTAGGTGAAGCCAACTATTTAGATTCTAATTCAACGACCGTTAAGTTAGATACCAATAATCCTTTTGCCGTAACTGAACCTGATAGAACCGTCAATATCTCCGTCGGTATTTCGCGCTACGAGCTAGCTCGACGCGGAATGACTCATGATCCGGTCCAGATAAAGCTTTTAATCCAGGAAATCGCTCCTGAATACGGGGTTGATTGGCGCCTGGTTTATGCCATCGGCTATCTTGAATCAGGTAATTTTAACTCGACGCTGGCTCGCTATCAAAACAACTTCTTTGGCCGCAAAGCTTCTTCCGGCGTTTATGCCTCCTGGCCGAATACTCTTGAAGCCATTAACAACCAATGTGAATACTTAAAGACTCGTTATATAGATAGGGGTCTTGATACTCCTTACGAAATGAATCATGTTTACGCCGAATCAGACACTTGGGGTGCCAAAGTCACTGGCATTATGAACTCTTTGTAAAAAAACACAGCCCGCTTGGGGCTGTGGGTCAAGTTCGATGGCGATCCTAGTTAGTATAGAAAGTCTCCGGAAAATTGCTGAGAACGTCTTCAACGACTTGCCTTTCTTCTTGACTAAGTGTCTTCATTGTCCACTTATCGTTGATATGGCCATACCGCACAATGTCAATTGAACATTCGTCAAGAACGATATCAACTCCGGTCGGTCGGAAACCTTGATGTTCGTAAAACCTGATGGATAGGTATGGCATAGAGAGTTGTTCTTGTCTCACCTGGTGAGGGGTTAACCAGCGGATCGGCGCGTTGATATCAGCTTTATCCATCTTTAGGTGATAGTCGTTGACGACTACATAGTTCACAGCACCGTCACCATCCAAGTAGAAAAAGGCCCAGCCAGCGGTTTTGAGGTTGTTATGGATTAGTATTCCCTTGGAGACACCGACTATCGGTCTACTGATGACCAGAGGATAAACCTCACGAAAGCCATTAACCACGACGGATCTATGAAAAATGGTCGAGCAAAGATAGTGACGGTGATACAGGCGGCGGCTAGAAATGACAATCAAGAACAAGGCCGCAGCAAAAATGACGATCGTCATCCAGTTGAGAAAAGTGAGTTTCCGTAACACCTGGCTTACCTCCCGTGGCAGTCTATTTAAAATCTATCCTAATAATAGGAAGAAGTCAATAGCCAAAACACCCTTCAGCAGGCTCTAAGAGGCCTAAATTAGGGACTTTTATATAGAGATATAGATAACTGCATGAAAATAGTAGTTTATTGGTTAAGGTAAAGAAGCTGGTTTGGGTTAGGAATATGGTTTAGAGTGTTTAAAATTATTCCAAGCCATTCTCAGCTTGTAGATTTGTCGGCTGGACTTATCGTAGCTTATTACTAGTTGATCTATTAATCTTTCCTCTATTCCATAAATATCACGACATTCCTCTAAACTAACAATGGTCTCATTGCATTCGCTTAAAGCATCATCTAAATACTTCTGAAAACCTGCTTTTTGATGACGTTTGCCATAACCTTCGGCAATTAATCTAGGGATAGTCTTGCATGACCGGCTTAGTTGGTCTGCTAAATCATATTTTTCGTTTTCGGGTAATTTCGGAATAACTTGTTTCATAACGATTAACATATCTTTATAAGTATTTTGATAGACTTCAAGATCTCTAAAACTTCGAATTGGTTTCTTTTCCATTCAACCTTACCTTTTTTACCTAACTAGCATCCTGACCTTAACCGTTTTGTGTTTCTATTTTAACCTTATCGAAAACATCAGGTGGAACGATTTCATACCAGAACTGACCGGGTAAGAATTTGATCTCCGCTCCCGAAGAATCATAAAACTTGGTTCTTGATTTCAAATCCTGCTTTTTCCAGGTGGCCTCGATTTCCTTGCCGCCATAAAAAACTAAGGCTTTCCCCTCGCCAATCGTGTCAAAAGTCCAGCTGTCTTCATTGATTCGCGTAAAACCAGGATGCCGTTCGACTGCTTGAATAATAATATTCGTTGGTGCTAGCTGGTTACCGGTGACGGCATCTTTGTGGGGGTAGCCAGCTAGAAAACGTTGATAATTATTGTTGGACGAATTACTCGCATTATATTCATAAGTAACTTTATATGAGGCGCTCGAGAAATTGATGGTTATTTTTTGGCTTAGGCCTGCCTCAACATTAGAGCTTTTCGAGGATAAAAACTTAAAGCTTTCAAAATTTCCTTTCATATCCCAGCCTTTATCTTGAGCAACCTTATAGAGTTTGGCTGTTGAGGTATACATAGTGTGTTCAACCGCTTTGCCTCGTTCAGGCTCGCGCCAGTAAGCTTTTTCACCCACGGCGAATTGATCTAAATCCAAGGCGCTTTCCACTGGGATTCGGTCCAAAGCATCAATGTTGCCACCAACATGGCCCAAAAATGCATTATACTCCCAGGCCCAATCCAAGAAGAAAGTCCGCATCGAACGGACCGGGCCGACCTTGGTAGCTTCGCGCGGACCGTAAATGGCCATAAAGCGGGTGATCCCGCCTTCAGTGATGGCTTCATAGATAATTGAGGCTTTATCTAAACCAACCTGAGGCCGGGCATTAGGATGATTTTCGATAATGATCGCCAAGGGGTGACGGTTGGCCAAGGATTTTTCAACCTCGGTTCCGTCGAGGGGGTTGACGGTTGTTTCCGGTTTTGGAGTTTTTCTCGTAATGATATTCGGCAAACCATCAGGCACCTTGAGGATATATTGTTTATAGGCGACAAAACCGGCCGCGCCCAGGGCGAAACCAAAAATTAGGGCAATAATAAATGTAATAATCTTTTTCCGTCTAAGTTTTCTCAAAGGATCCATTTTCACCTCCACGCAAGTATCGTCGCTCCCTCGTCAAGGTTAACAATTTTTTGACTTGAGGATTTATCAGTCTTACTAATGTAGATGCCGTCGCCTGCCTTTAAATAACCAACCTCCTCGCCGTCAGGAGAAATCACTGGCCCCTGGTTTTTATTGTCACCCGTCAACTGAATTCGATTGCTGCCATCTGTTTTAGCGGTATAAATATTACTGCCTGATTGGCCGTGAACCTCATAGACTAAGAACTCACCCTGAGGATCAACTTGGAAAGTAATAACCTGATTAGGCGCGACCAAATCAGTTAAATCCAAGGCATTTTTACCGTCTAAGTCAGCGCGAAAAATATTTGTTCCTTCTGATGATTGGAGAAGATAGATGATAGTGGTTTCTGAGCAAGTGGCAAATTCTAAAATATCACCAACCAAGATTTTTTCGGCTTGGCCTTGAGTAATTTGTTGGCTCCAGCAACCATTAGTCGTCTGATTTTTCGTACAATAAATAATCTTTTGGCCGTTTTTGGTCCAGGAATAATCACTCAGTTGAAGGTTTGAAGGGATTAATAACTCGTCAATCTTTCCGTCAACTAAATTTTTGACAAAGATAGTTTCGTTTTCGTTTTTGGCGGCGATAAAGGCCAACTTAGTTCCCAAGGGAGAGTATTTCGGCGCTCGAAAATCTTGCCAGCCGGCTAAATCTGTTTGTCCTCGAGTCGCCACGATCGTTGCGAGATGACTCGCCGTCTCAACCTCCCAAATTTCTAAAGAACCCTGATTATTCTTAGAATCATAGACAATCTTGGACCCATTGGGTGATGAATCAAGATGAAAAACCTCCCCTGTTGATTGGTAACGCTGGACCCGATCGCCGGTCGCTGCCTCCAAGTTCAAATCAGGACTGGCTCGGAAAAGATTATTACCCTGGCCATAATAGATGAAACCAGCCGCACTTCGCGTCTCGATTGTCTCTGGTTGGGCGCCTGAGGCTAAAAATTTGCCCAGATATTTATTATAAAAAATAAATCCCACGAGGATAAAAATGGCGAAATAAGCGGCAAAAAGAACCCAAGTTAATTTATTCATCGCTAAATTTAAATGGATTTAAAATCCATTTTTTATTACTTTTTCTCCTCACGAATTATGGGAAAAACAATGGTAAATTGGGAGCCGACGTTTTCCATCGAATCAACGTAAATTTCGCCATTCATGCGATGGACCAATTCTCGGGTAATCCAAAGTCCCAAGCCTGTTCCGGGGATATCCATGGTTTTTTCATTCTGGATGCGGTAGAATTTTTCAAATAAGCGTTTTCTATCCTCTGGTGACATGCCGACACCCGTATCTTTAATCATCGTTTTTAGATGTTCCTGATCGACCTGGTGAAAGATCTGAATGCCGCCTTTGAACGTATATTTGATGGCATTCCCAATGATATTATCAAGAATTTGGGCGAGACGGTCGGGATCGACAAAAATTTTCGCTCTGGGCTCGGGGAGCGGCTGATAGCTAATTTTGAGTTTCTTCTCTTCGGCTTTGACCTGAAGCTCATCAGCCACCTGACTGATAACCTTCGCCGCATCAACTGGTTGCATGTCAAATTGAACTCTTCCCTGTTCGAGGCGAGAAACATCCAGCAGCTCATTGACAAGAACATCTAATCTTTTAACATTGGCAAAGGCTTTTTCCACGTGTTCTTTGGTTTTCTGATCAATTTTTCCCACCACCCCTTCAAGAATCATGGATAAGTAACCTTTAATCGCCGCCATCGGCGTTTTAAGCTCGTGGGAAGCAATCGAGATGAAATCGTCTTTCATTTTGTCAACTTCTTTTAGACGCCGAAAGAGGACGGCATATTCAAAAAAGCGGAAATGATTGACCAAAAGCAGCAAAACAAAAAAGACGGTAATGACTAAAATAATTAGCGACTGAGAAAGCGTTTTTCTGGTCAAGGCGTCAATATCTTTCAGAGACACCCGCATATCAACTAAGGCCTTGGCCTCCCCGTTTGGATCTTTGAGGGGGGTAATGACCACCCAGTATCGTTCTTGCATTCCTGTGTCTGAGGCTAAAGAGGCAATTGATTTGTCCTCGACCCAAGCGATGGTATTTTGTAAAGATTTATAGATGAGACCCAAATTTTTAGATTCAGAACTGGCGACGACTAAAAAGCCATCTTCTTGGGGCTCAAGGACAGTGATTTCCTTAAATTCGGTTGAGGTTTTGGTGATCTCATCAATTTTGGTTTGCAAAGCGGCATCATTGCCTAAAGAGTCAGCGACCGCCCCAGCAAAGACTTCTTCGGCGAGCGTCGCCTTGCGTTGCAGTTCGGCATCCATATTTTTTTGAGTATTATGAATTTCCCACAAAGTATTGCCGACAATCGCCACCGGAATGAAAATTATCAAAACTAAGGAATAAATAAATTGAAAGTTTTCTTTCAAAAACGAAGGTTTTTCAGACGGCACTCGGCTCCTTAATTGGTGAGTTCGTTGTTCTCATTTTCTTTATTTTTTTAAAATAGAGAATAATTACCATGACTAAAATTGCCAGCGCGACCAGCCCCCCAGCCAGATAAAGATAATTTTTGAGCGCCTGTTTTTGGGGGTCAATCAGATTCAAAGAGGCGCCGGTAGGATTGTCAGTGCCCGCTTGAGCCCGAGCAATGGCGAAAGGATAGGGACCCGACTGGACAATTTGGCCGTCTTGGTTTACTTCGATGTAAACTTCGTGCTGACCTGGTTCTAAGGGCTTTTCCAGAATGTATTGCCAATCACCTGACGAATCAGCTTTCGCGGTCATGACTAAAGGCTGTGATTTGATGGTAATTTTAAGATATGAATCAGCAAAAGACTTTCCCGAAAAAAGGAGGAATTTTTGGTTATTGGTCGTTTGGCGCCCATCAATTTTGGTCAAATGCAAGGGTTTATCTTGGTCAAGCTTAAATTCGATCGTCGCCAACACTTGAGAACTGGCGATCATTTCTTGAAGGGAGGTGGTGGTTGAGGGGGTGGGTGTCGTTGCCGGTATTGCCACGGGAATGGGTGATAAATCCGGTCGGCCAACAATGGGACGCATGGAGGTGGTCATTGAAGGAGATGGGGTTGGTGTCGATGTAGGGGTGACTTTAGGCGAGGACGAGGGACTTTTGTTGGTGGTCGCGTGCGTGGGGGTGGGAGAGGGTGTGATGGGTAAAGTATGGGTGCCGTTACTAACCTTTACCGTAACACCCGAAGAGTAATAAGTGATTCCACTTATCTGGGCCGCGGTTTTTATCAGGTGGAGTCCGTCGGGCACTTGGGTAGTATCCCAAGAACAAACATAACTTGGAAAAGTGGTTTGAGTACAGCTGGCGTTGGTTGGACCAGTCTCGCTATCAAGATAAAGTCCAATCCAAGATGTCGTCATTATTACTGATCCGCCTACATTGACCGTCCCTGCCAGGGGTGGATCGTTGCTCGTCGGATAATCAATTTTGATGTAATCCGGCTGGGCCGAGGCGACACCAAAGATGGTGAAGTTAAGGGTAAGAAGAAAAAGAACAAGAATAAACCCGCTTGAAAACCTTGAGATCCTTTTCATATCCCTCCTTTAAACTAATATCTCAAAAACACCCCTCGGAATTTATCATACCATAATTTTTAATTCTTCAAAAGCTTTTTGGAGGATGCCCAAACTATCTTTTTTATAGCCGAGAACTGCCTTGGCCTCCTGTGGCGAGAACCATCGGGCATCCTTGATTTCTACTGTTTGCGGCCTCAATCTGACTTTCGAAGGCGCTTCGATAAGAAAAAAGTAGACGTACTTATGATAAGTTTCCTTATTGAGTTTAAACCAGTAATCGATTTTATCGAGTAATTTCACCACCTTGATGTTTTTAATGCCGATTTCTTCGATTGTCTCCCTTTTGGCGGCAGTTTCTGGTTTTTCGCCTTTTTCAATGTGTCCCTTGGGAAAGGTCCATCGACCATAAGAGTCCAGAATTAAACCAAAACTAAAACTATTGCCGATTTTTTTATAGATAATTCCACCTGCAGAAAATTCGAGTTTCATAGGAAATCTACATCAATTTAATCGAATTAATGAGGTTATTATACCAAGCTCCACCATCGCCCATTTCCTCGGCTGGAGCAGTGTAAGTAACAATCATAATTTTTTCACCGCGAGAAAGGTAAGTCGCTATCGCCGGTTGATTGTTGGTCAATTCCTGCTGATAAGCTGTGTGACTATCAACAATAATTTCCTTAGCAGCATTTTTTTCATTGGTGGCGACGGCATTGGCCTCGACCCAAGATTTTAAAGTTTTTCCATTGGCGTCTTGAAAATTAATTTCGATTCGAAAACCGGTCAGGGCGCCGGCGAGAGATTCATTATTGGCGGCAAAGACAATTTCCTCGGCTGTTGGTGAGGTTGTTGAAGCCAACCAACCGTTGGGATATTTTAAGGAAAAATTATAGAGTGTTGAGGAGTATGTTGACCAAAGATTAACATCCAAACTCGGACTTTCCTCAGCGGCTCCAGTCGCTGAACTGGGACTGGGGGAGACCTTAGTTTCTGAAGCCAAGGTTTTCAACCGGTCCCAATAGCGAAAGCCGAAAAAACCGCCAGAAGCACCGATAATGAGGGCCAAGATGGCCAGGATAATAATCGTTGTCGCCGGAGAACCAGGCCTCGTTTTAATCGGCGCTCCGCCAGCCGGTGGGGGTGGCTCACCCGGTCCAGCCGGTTGGCTGACAAGTGTCGGCGACACGGGAATTTTGGGAGCTTCCGTGGTCGGCTGTTCGTTGGTGCGGCTGCGGTCATAGGTTTTAATCGGAATATCGGTCGTCGAGGCTTCAATTTTTCCCTCATCGCTCGGCGGACTTTTCGGAGCCGGCGGCGGTGAAGTCGGTGGCGGAACATTCTCTTTTTCTTTTTTTTGGCCGGGAATCTCGATTTTGGGGCTAGAGACGGAAATTTTCGCGGTCTCGTCAGGCTTTTTCTCTTCCAACTCTACTCCAATTTTAGGATTGCCGACGCCAATTTTATCCTCGGCAGGTGTTGCCCCCGTGGTTGGTGGAGAAGGAGCAGGGGGAGCAGGAGTCGGTGTCGAACCTGGGGTCGGCGAAGGCGTTACTGGCGGGACGGCCTGGGGCGAGGGTGTTGGCGGTGGGGGTGGTTGATTTAATTTAACTTGATCTTTTTTGTCATCTGTCGATTGGGTTGGAGAACCTATATTCATAAAACCTCCTCCTACCTATTATACTCCTTTTACAAAAAATCAACAAATCTGGGCTTGCCCCGTTAGATAGCTTCACATCTAATGGAGCTTGACAAAAAAGATGTGTTATTCTATAATAAAGGTTGACTTCAGAGTTATTTTTGGACCAGTACGCTGGTAGGGGCACCCGTCCCATCACCCGATCCCCCTCTCGGGACGCCCTGCCAGTAGTGCTGGTCCACTGTTTGGGCAACGCCTAGGACGTTGCCCTACTCGGGAGGCCCAGGTCGACACCCCCCTCGCCCCGGCTTGTGCCTCCCCCGCCGATAACGGTGACAGGCACCGTCTTCGACCGTTGCGCGCTTCACCGCAGGCCCTCTGCGCAACACGGTCGATCAGCGCCCGCGAGCGAGACCTGGTGCTCCGCTCGCACCTTTCACCCGCGGCGCCCAGCGCCGCGAGCACCTCGCGACAGGTTCATGACGCCCTCTCGCGAGCCGCCCTCGGGTCCATCTGGACCCGAGGGCGCTTTTTGTATTCGAGGACTTTCAAAATCTTATTTAGTTCCAATCACAATGACGATATCGTATTGAGTTTCTTGGCTGAAATTTTGGGTTTTAGCGTTATAGGATTTTAGAACTAAAGCTAGATCATTGGCATAATTTTGGTAAGCCGGCTGATAGTAAATAATAGTTTGATCATATAAATTTAAGGCATTTTCTGTGACCGTGACATTAAAACCGGCGGTTTTTAAAGCGTCGCGGACTTTTTGGCTTTCCTCGACGCGGCCGGTGCCGTTTAAGAGTTTAATCGTCACGTTGGCTTGAGTTTTGTTAGCCGGGCTGGCACTAGTGGTACTCGGGCTCGCCGGCGGACTAGTTTTGTTGACGCTTTCATTAGAAAGCGGGATTTTACTAGCGCCTAAAAAAACGATAAAAAAAGCTGCCAGCACCGCTAAAAAGAAGAACCAAGAAACGTTCGCTCGACGTTCCTTTTTTTCCTTAGGTTTTAGCTTACGAGTGTGTTTTCTCGGTGGTAAAATGTCCCAAATTCTTGCCATGGTTGACTTTTGTTTCAATATCGACCTCGGGGTATCCCTCGCTCTCGGGGACCCACTCCAGCCCTGTCTTGAATTCGCCTTCGGCGATTCGGGACGCCCCCACTTCGCTCGGGACACACCCTCGGTCTCTCTATTTTCCAGTCCTACTCACTAAATCACTACTCACTATCTTTTATGCCCAATTAATTTGCTCAAGGTAAGTCCGATGCGGTTTGAACTTAAAATGGAAACGGCTTGGATCTTGGCCAATAACTTTGATATTTTCTTGGATTTTTTGGGCACCCAGAAGATTTAAGTAGCCGATTTGTAACGGATTAAAACCTATTAATTCGGTCGTCAAAACGTCGGCCGCCAGGGCGTTGAGCGAGGCGACGGCAAAGTGGGTTTCGAGCATCTGCCCCCCAACTGGACCATCACCCTCCATCCCCTGCCAGCCGTCAATGACGGCCAAGTGCGGCCGAGTGTATTTGGCTAATTCAACCAAGGAGCGATTAATCGCCGGCGCGCCCTGATGGATGAGATTTTTATCATCACCTAAAATTGATCCGACGGCAAAATTTTTGATTGACAAAGTGACAATGACTGAATCATGGGTTTTGGGGGTTGAAACTGAAATTCGAAACGGGGCTTCGGCCACGGTATTGGCGATCTTTACCCGAACTGGTTTTAAGTTTTGATCAAAAACATCAACATAAATCGCATCTGCAAAATTTAGGTCCAAAAATTCTAAATTGGGAAACTCGCTTTTGAGCCGGTTGTAGCCATAATTTTGGAAAGCCTCAAAAGTATTTTCCGCTGAGCCCTCGGCTAAAACGATTTTTCCTTCCCAAAGTGGGGTTAAAAATTCTAAAACCGCCTTGAGCGCTTCCGGATGAGTGGCGCATTTTTTGACTGTAGCAACCACGCAGCTCGGTTTAATTAAAATATAATCATAATCGGGATTAAGTTGGTCGATCGCGCCATTAAGATCTTCTTTGATCAAATCAAGGGCCTTATAAACCGTTTGGTAACGGTCTTTCTCGCTTGAAAGCGCGACCTCATTGGTTTCTTTGAGTTTGAGTTTGGTTAATTCAGCATGGCTAATAATCATGGTTTTAAGCAAAACCTCCAGGGTAACTTAGCCGACCTTCCGGCATACTCGACTCCAATCCGAGTTGACTGCCTAATATCTTTCGGCAAAATTATAACTCCCCTATCTTCAATATAAAGGTCGCTTCTGGTTAAATCAAGGCCGTTGTCTTTTCGGGTAATCCCAAAATATCGACAAAGCTTTCCCGGCCCATTGGAGTAAGCGTTATCAATGGCCCGAATTAAGATTGCGGAGGGAAAACTGCTTTTTTCAGTGGTGATATTAAGGCAGTGGTAAATGCCATAAATGAGATAGACGTAAGCAAAACCACCTTGTTTGAACATGACTTGGTTACGACGGGTCATTCCCCGGGCCGCATGGCAGGCCTGATCATCTTGACCAATATAGGCCTCAACTTCAATGATTTTGCCCGCCCTTTTGCCAAAGACTAAATATTTTCCGAGTAAGTTGCGGGCGACCTTAAGCGTGGGCCGGATGTAAAATGAGCGTTTATATCGTATTCGTTTCATAGAAATATCGTAACACAAAAACCGAGTGTTAGGCCTTGACATTTTATATAAGATGTGATATAATAGCAAGCGTAAAGTGGAAGGCCAGCCCTGTTTAAGGCGAGAAAGGGGGCGACGATGTGCGGCCTTTCTACTAAGGGACAAGTTGTCCGTCCCATCTGAGGGGAACGCGGTGAGCCCGGCCCAATCGTCTGGCGGCTCCCACGAAAGTGAGCCGTATCCGATCTGGGACCAGTAATGTGGTTCATCGGACCCTCAGACCAAGGGACACAACCTGCGTTTGGACGCGGAGGGCCGCCGGAAGGCGTGTCGTCCCAACAGGTCGCCGATCATGGCGACCGATGTCCTGCCACGGTGAACGCGGGGCTGAAATCCGCTGGGCTAAGGCCCGAGCGGATTACCGCCGCACTATCACCCCCTGGTTAGGACTAGAAGTCTTCCAGCCCACGGCTGGAAGGACAACAGAATAGACGTCATTGACAGCCTCGCTGGTATTCCAGCGGGGCTGTTCTAATATTACAAAACAGGCCTCAACCGGAATGGTCGAGGCCAGGGGTTTTGTTCGCTCGGATGGCTCGGCTGAGGGTTTGGGGGAAGGAAGAATCGGGGGTGTCGTCGTAGCTGGCGAGGATGGCGAGCTGATTCGGGGTTAAGTGCCGTAGATCGGTGGTGATACAATCAATCCCTTGGGTTTGCGCTCGATTGACGACAGTTGCGAGATGCCGGACTTGGTCGGCATCGAGACGATTATGGTTGCGATGACGGCGCACAATATCCTCCCGCCCCGAAATGATATACAAGTATTATATAAAAACTGTGGGTAAAATACAACCCCGTTAGATGTGGATCTATCTAACGGGGCAGTCATTCGATTCGCAACTAGCGGGATCGGTAGCGCTCGTCAAGGATTGAAAGGGCGGTTTGCTCAATATCGCCTGAGGCTTCCAAACGGTTGAGGTTGGCTCTAAGATCATCTGGATCCATGATAATCTGGCTTGGCGTGGCGGCGAGCCTCGCTTTCATTTCCTCGAGCCGCTCGGCAATCGTCGGCGTCGTCTTCGCGGGCATCGTGGTTTCCTCCTGTCTTTCTTTAATCTTTCCGCCTCCGTCTTTAGGAGTTCCTCGACCAACTCACAGAGGTGTGGAAACTCCATACCAGGCAGTTTAGCCACCACCTCTTCCGGAAGTTCTCCGAGCAGTTCGAGCGAAATGATGAGCTCAAACTGTCGGGCGAAAGCTTGGGCTTCGACAAGAATTTCGTTTCGTCTCATCTCGCTCTCCTCCTCGGGTTTTCCAAAAAACCTTCGCGCGGAGCGAAGGTTTCCTCGATGATCTACATTTTAGCAAAAAGAAAACTACCTCCGGCTCGCGCCGCTTCTAGCATGGGCAGTCTTCTTTTGCATGTTGCGTAGATTCATCTTGATTTAAGCGTACTATATTATAAATCTTTTTGTCAAGTGGAACCCCGCTCGAGCTGATGCTTGAGCGGGGGATGGGGATGTATTCGTCGGTCTAGGTGCATCGAAGTAGTTCTCTGACTAATCGGACGAATTCATGGTCGTCGGTTATGTTCATCAGATCGGCGGCCTTATTGTCGCTGACCGAATTGGCGATGGGGAAAAGATGATGCGAGGCGGCGCGGTCAAGGAAGTCAGCCATAACATCAGAAACAGTCTCTTTCCTCTTTCGGATAGCAGGATTGCTTTTCTTACACACCGGATTCCTCCTTAGGGTTAGTCAGTTTGATTATAGAGGAAGTCTAGCTTAAAGCAAATCGCCTTGACTTTTCGGCTAGAATATGATACACTAATAAAGTTTCGAACCTTAACCACTTCTATTTCTCCTTGGAGGGAATCTGACTATCTATGAACTCTTGAGGTAGTCAGTTTCCCTCTTAGGGAGGGCTTCCGTGTCCATAGTGGCACGAGAAGAATTCCGACCGCACCACGAGAAAACTCGTGGCGGAAAAGGAAATGCAGGATGTCAGCAACGATGCGGGTCTATGTGCGGCCAGCCCACCTTCCTCGCGAAGAATGGCCAAAGGCCGACAAGGGCAAGCCGTTCGAGCTAGATGGACTTACGTTCGAGCGCGATGAGAAGGGTTTACACTATAGCTGGAAGCCCTTCCTTCCGGTCCGGAGAACCCCGTTCATCAACCCGGATGAGGCCCTCTGGTATGCCACTGTTCATGATCGATGGACGCCATTAGTCCATCGCGCCACCGGTCTGTATGGCTCGCTAGAACAGGGAGCCGAAGCGGTCCTCGATCAGGAAGGGCCAGAAGGATCTTCGATGTACGTCCTCGAAGTTTGGGGGAGGAACCCCGATCGTGTCGTAGATCTGTGGCAAGACATCCGGACCGGCAAAGCCGTACCACGAGTGCCGTTCGGAGGACCAGCTGACATATCGACGATCGAGCAGCTGATCACCGAGGGCCTCCAGACGGATGGTGGGCATCACAAGCAGTGGTATCTCGAACAGATCGCAGTCGCCCTCGGCATCAACCTGGATGGCATTCAGCGGGAACCCGGAATCCCCGCCTAACTGTTGAGGAACCTAGGGGCAGGCCGCATAAAGGGCGACCTGCCCCTCCCACTCCCATCTTCGAGATTTATTCTGGAAGGTGGAAGCGGGAGATTAACAACCGAAAAACACGCCCAGCAACCCGGAAGGGTATGGGTATGGAGAGCAGAAATGAGTCAGAAGGTGGCTTTAGTGTTGATCCTCGTGATCGTGTCTTGCGTCATCGTGACGGTTGCGGGGTCGGCAACTCATCCGACACCGACATCAGAACCTGGGACGGTTTATCACCAACTGGTGCCCGTCCCACCATCCACCCCGCCGCAGCTCGAGCAAACCTGTGAATTTGCGACGTGGGACACGCTCAAGTTGATTCTGGCCAAGAAAACGAGCGAAGGATGGGAGCTGACAGCCGCGATGGTTGACAACCAGTATGCGATGGTTGACAACCAGTATTATGTCCTTTTCTTCAAGCGCTATCGCTAGCCGGGCCGAAAGGCCCAAGACTTGCCCGGACGACATCTTGTCCGGGCCCCACTCCCATCTTCGAGAGAAATCCGCCAACCGGCGGACTGGAAGGTGGAAGCGGGATGAAACCAAACAGGAGGTCACTGAAGTGACACTTTTGATCTTGATTACGCTGGCTTGCCTTGTCTACACGATCATCGCCCGGATCAGGGACCACAGTTGGAATACCGGGCTACTTATCTGCTCGGGATTCTGGGTGTTGGTGACAATCTCGTTCCTGATTTCTGGCACAGGACATCACAAGTGAATTCATGCCCAGCAAGCCGTGAGGCTATGGGGAAGGGAAACGAAATATGGGTTGGAGGGATGAGATGCCACTAGTCCATGAGGTTGGAGATCAAGTCAGGATGTGCGAATCGTGGCTCGTTACTATCTACGGGGAAGGCCCATTCAGGGTGGTGGCGGTCGAAGACGTACCGGACTACTCTCTTGCCGGGGTGGGCCACCCACAATGGGTCGACGTCCGACTTCCCGACGGTAGAACTGCGCGGTTTTCAGGAAAGCTCCTTTGTCCTGTAACTCCGCTCCCGCGGAAATCGCCCAGACGGCTTCGACGCGAAGATCATCTTCGACGTCGGGGACGAGCATGACCGGGCCGCAAGGCCCACAAGACAGCCGTCGTGGCAATCGCTACGGCGGCTTCGTCATATTAACCCCAAATTCCACTCTGTAAAAAAGAGTTTATATCTAATACTCTGAAAGTGCTGGAGCACTCTCAGAGTATATTCAAGTCCTATTTTGGATTTTATTTTTGAGGAATCGTTCTCTTTAAACAACAAATCATAGGATCGCAAAGAGTATGACTTATCAATTTCTATTTCACTCAATCCGGTGCTCTTCAAACTCAACGCGCTTATTCCAGACGAGCTCGGCAATCTGCCTCTGGCGCGGGGTCAGTTGGGAATTAGAACTTTTGAACTCAATAAAAACGATTTTATCATCGCAAAATTGAATGCCGTCGATTGGCGTGCCGATGAAGCGGAAATTGCCCGGCTCATAAGGGTAGTCTTTCAAAAACGGCATAAATTGCTCGGTCATTTTGCCGTATTTGGAAGAAAGTGAGTTTTTGGAAAAAGCGACTTCAGCATGACGGGCACTCACCCGCCGCCATAATATAAATAGTAGAATGACGAGAAAGGAAAGAATGATAATGATTTCAATCGAGATTGACACAATTCCTCCTTAGAGTCGGCTCGCTTATACCCGTCAAAAGATGCCGGCACTACGATTGCTCCAGCGCGCAATCGGTGCCTGCGCTCTCGGCCAAAAACCCGCCGCTTCGCTCTGGGACCGTGCTTTTTGGCCTGCGAGAGCCACTTTTGAGGGCATTAAGCTCGCCTCCTTTTAATAGTATCGGTTCTAAAGAATCTATTTTAAAAGTTGAAGCCCAAATTAAATTACCTAAACTTTCTAATAACTCCACGCATTTACCCCGTTTGATACGAAGTTATCTAACGGGGCCCTCCATTTATCTAAATTTTCTTATCACTCCCCTAACTCGTCCCTGTATCATCACTTTTTTAACTCGTATCGGACCGTATTTTGGGTTGGACGGTTGCAAGCGGACATGGTCTTTTTCTTTGTAAAATCTTTTCAAAGTGGCATTTTCGTTATCGAGTAAAGCCACCACAATATCGCCGTTATTGGGGGTGGCAGTTTGCTCAATAATAATATAGTCGCCGTCAAAAATCCCCTCTTCAATCATCGAATCGCCGCGCACTTTTAGGGCAAAAACGTTTTTGCCCATCATATCTTTGGGAATATCAATCGTTTCGTTGGTTCTTATCGCTTCAATCGGCGAACCAGCGGCAATGAGGCCCATTAAAGGAATTTCGAAAGTTCGCTCGTCCCAACGAGGGGTCAATTGTAGCGATCGGGCCTCGTTAAAATCTTTAGTGAGAAAACCTTTCGCTTTCAAATTTTCCAAATGCACCGCTACGGTGGCAACTGACCCCAAGTGGAATTTTTCCGCAATCTCGCGAAAAGAAGGGGCATAATCGCGAGTTTCGATAAAATCAGAGATAAAATCTAAGATTTCTTTTTGTCGTTTGGTTAAATGTTCCATGTTTCTCTCCTAGATATCGCCTCGGGTCATGGCGCTCGCTTTCAGCCACCCTAGCCAACCTATTCGTCTACTTCCGATTCGCCTCGCGCCTGGCTGCGGCGAAATCGGAGCGTAGACTCAACCGGCATTTCGCTCGGCCACTCCCCTTGGCTCAGATAATAATAGTTCTTATTTTGTTCGCTAATTTAATCATACGAACAAAAAGCGAACTTGTCAAGTACTAAGTTGTGGATAACTTTTAGACCGGGAACTATTTACTAAATCTTTTTTTGAGAACCTCGATGAGACGTTTCTGGGAAATCGTCTCTTGGGAGCCGGAATCCATATCTTTAAAAATGACACTTTTATCAATGGCTTCCCGCTGACCGATTATCAAGCAGACTTGGGCGCCAAGTTTACTGGCCGATCTGAGTTGGCCCTTAAAAGAATCTTTGCCAATTATCGTTGAGGCCCGGAACCCTTCATTATCGAGCATGACGGCAATAGCTAAGGCCTGTTTGCGGGCCCTCTCGCCTAATTGGACCAGACAAATATCGGTTAATTTTTCTTCTTTGATATTGATATTGCTTTGTTTAATTGCCTCAATAATGCGCTCCACACCAGCGGCCCAACCAATTGCCGGGGTGGCCGGACCTCCCAGCAGTTTGATTAAATCATCATAGCGTCCGCCGCCAATTAAAGTGCGCTGGCGGGTTTTATCGTTCGCTTCATAAATTTCAAAAACGGTGCGAGTGTAATAATCTAAGCCTCTGACCAAACGAGAATTGAGGTTGTAGGGAATATCCAAGAAATCAAGGCCCTCGAGGACTTCTTTAAAATGACTTTTGCAAAGCTCGCATAAAAGATCAACCAGTTGCGGAGCGCCAGCGATGATTTTTTGGCATTTTTCTTCTTTGCAGTCCAAAATCCTTAAAGGATTCTCAATAAATCGGCGATTACAATCCGGACAAAGAGCCGGCAAGAAATTTTGGAAATATTCGATCAATTTTTTCTTCATTTTCGGCCGGCAATTACTGCAGCCGATGCTGTTGATATCAACAACGAGGGTGGTTTTAAGGCCGGTTTTTTTCAAAATCTGCCAGGCAAGATAAATGGTGTTGATGTCGGCCAGCGCGCTATCATCGCCAATAATTTCTGCGCCAAATTGATTATGAATGCGAAAGCGTCCCGCTTGCGGTCGTTCATAGCGGAAAGCCGGTCCCCAATACCAAAGTTTCACCGGCTGGGGCCAACTTATCATCCCATTTTCTAAATAAGCCCGGACAACGCCAGCAGTATATTCGGGTCTTAAAACCATCATCCGCGTATCATCGGCATCGAGCGGCTCATTGGCAATACTTGAGGCCTGGCGGACTTCAAACATTTCTTTATCAACAATATCAGTTCCTTTACCAATGGCGCGAGTATATATCTCGACATATTCAAAAATCGGTGTCTCGATCCTTTTAGCGCCGAAAACGCCAAAATTTTGGCGGACCAAATCAAAAAGATAGAACCAATATTTTTGGTCATCGGGTAAGATATCTTTGGTGCCACGAGGGGCTTGAAGATTTGCTTTAGCCATTTCTATCTAATGATAAGGGATTTTTAAGAAGAGGTCAAGAGGGGTCGCTCGCCAGTATCCGTCAAAAGATGCCGGCACTACGATTGCTCCAGCGCGCAATCGGTGCCTGCGATCTCGGCCAAAAATCCTCGGACTACCTCGGAGCCATGCTTTTTGGCCTGCGATAGCCACTTTTGAGGATACACGGCTCGCTTTATACAAGAGCCGAGGGGAGCCCCTGAACGAATGGCGGTCTCGACTGCGTTCATTATCGATGAGCCAGGCGCGAATTGATAAGGAAGCAGTCGAGTAGGTCGGTTAGGGAGCCTGAATGTGAACGGGGCGACCCGAGGCGAAATATTAATTATATCGTCCTTACTCTCAACGCCCGGCGGATGTGGGAGCGGGCTAAAGAAGTTTTGGCAATTCCAAGCCAATCACGTTTGGGGCCAGAGGGCCTTTTTGATTTCAGAATTTCGATAATATCGCCGTTTCGTAAGGGAGTAGAAAGACTTGTCATCTTGCCATTAATTTTTGCGCCGACACAAGAATTGCCGAGCTCCGAATGAATCGTATAGGCAAAGTCAATCGGCGTTGCCCCCGCCGGCAGATCTTTGACGTCACCTCTAGGAGTGTAGACAAAAATCCGATCCGAGAAAAAATCCACTTGAATATCATTTTGGAATTGACGATTATCTCGGGAGAGTGCTTGCCAACGGGCTAACTCTTTAACCCAGCGGATATCTTCATGGGGAGCGCGTTTGATTTTCTTTAAAATATAATCCAAAGTGCCTTTGGTTTCGGCGTAATGCCAACCGGCGGCAATGCCGTTTTCTGCTTGCTGGTGCATTGCTCGGGTGCGAATTTGAAATTCCACGATCCGGCCATCCAGACAAAAAACCGTCGTGTGGAGCGATTGGTAACCGTTGGGCTTGGGCATGGCAATATAGTCTTTAATTCGGCCAACTAAGGGTTTCCATTGCTCATGAATTATCCCCAAAACTTTATAACAATCGGCGACAGACGAAACTACCACTCGCAAAGCCACCAAATCGTAGATACGGGTCAAATCATTGTCATAACGCTGGAGCTTACGCCACAAAGAATAAAGATGCTTGGCCCGACCATTGATTTCTGCCTTTATCCCTTCATTAGCGAGCCGGCGAATTAAATATTTTTTGACCTTTTCTAAATAGCGCGTCCGTTCTTCGAAAGCGTCTTTGATTTGTTTTTTGAGCCATTGGTACTCGTCCGGATAAATGTAGGGAAAAGCCAAATCCTCAAGTTGGCCTTTGAGCTCACCCATGCCCAAACGATAAGCCAAGGGAGCATAAATTTCGAGAGTCTCTTTAGCAATTCTTAATCGTTTTTCCCCTTCAACACCTTCCAGCGTTTTCATGTTGTGAAGTCGATCAGCCAGTTTAATGATGACCACGCGAATATCACGGGCCATGGCGACAAACATCTTCCGCAAAGTTTCGACTTGGCGATCAAAACTCTCGATCTCTTCTTTATTTTTGAAAATAAACCAGCGACGAGTAATCCGGATCCTGCCTAATTTGGTGACGCCGTCAACCAAATTAGCCACGGTTTTGCCAAATTCTTTTTGGACTGTGGCGAGCGGGATACTAGCATCTTCAATGCAATCATGTAAAACCGCGGCGATGATGGTCGCTTCATCAAGTTTCAAATCGGCAATGTAAATAGCAGTTTCTAAACAATGTTTAAGATAAGGCTCGCCCGTATGACGCTTCTGCGTCAAATGTGCATGCCGAGCAAATTCGCAAGCGCGCAGAATTTCCTTTTGCTCATTGGGGTTGAGATATTTAATTTTAGATTTTAAAGCGGTTAAAGATAGCTGTGGCATATTATTGAATCCTCAAACTTTCAAAATCCCTGCCCCAATAATGGCCAAGATTAAAAATAGACCTCTTTTCATTTTTTACCTTTCGTAGATTCCATCCTAACAAAATTCGCGGCAAATTTCAAGGGGTACCAAAAGAGCCCTGACAACGTTGTCAGGGCTCTCCAGTTCTTCGTGGGCGCGTAAGGATCGGTCAGGGTCGCTGGGCAGCGCGTATCGCGGATTCGTATGTCTTATCCGAAAGACTTTCTCGCGTCGCGCTCGTTGTTGAACAGTCTACATCCCCAGTACGTATTACTCTGGGGATCGTAGTACTTCTTGAACTCGGAGTCCGCATCCGCGAAGCGCTCACACGCATCCTGGAAGGACTTTCCCTGGGCCCGCCCGAGATACCTAGCATCGCTAGAATCACCCGTTGCAGCGAAGCCCTCTCTCCAGATGTCAAACCACCGTAGTTCGACCGTTTCGGTTTTCGCCTGGGTGCCCATCGAAATCCTCCTTATCCCTTAAGGGTAGATGTTCAGACTCGAAACTATCTGATTATACCATAAAAAAGACCGTTTGTCAAGATTCAAATAGGTCAATTTAGATCAAATAAATAATTTAGAACGATTTTTTGATGTTGGCGATGAGTTGGGCAAACCATGGCGGATAGGACCAGAAAAGGTAGACCAAAATGACAATAATGACAATCAAGAAAATTGTGCCAAAGATTCGATTAAAACAAGCACGAAAACATCCCATAGTTTTTAAAAAATTCCAAATTTTAAATTTTAAATTTCAAATAAATCACAAATTTCAATTTTCAAATTATTTTGCAGGGGCGGGTGAGGGTGGATTGGGCTGGGGCGGGATTGGAGCTTTCGCCGGCGGTTTTGGCTCTGGCGGATGTGGTAAAGCGTAGGAAAGTATAATTAAAACCCAGCCCAAGGCAAAAATTGAACCCGCCAAAATGATGCCAGAAGTAAAAGTTTGACTCATGAACGCGGATATTATCGGTTCGACAATTGGTTTGGCTTGGGGATTAAGCCCGGCAAAAATTTGACTTTGAAGCGAGGGCGAAAGCGCCTTCCAGCCTAAATCGCTCAAAAGGGCCGCTCCGGAGGGTAAAACCAAAGCCAGCCCAATCCAACGTGGGATCGAGGGCCACCAACCGCGTCCCAAAAGAATCAAGATTCCAATCAAAATTAAAGAAAAAATCAACCCGCCCCAAAAGCCGAGCTTAATAACCGTAAAGAAGAGTTTTGTTCGGTCAAAAACTAGGTCGGGATTTTTGACATAATCATTTAAATTAATTTTGTCGGGCATTTGGGCAAGCTTTTCTAAATTTGCCCGCGTAGCGGCATCCATACAGGAAGGCGCGTTTTCATTGGTTGGCGTTGGCGTCGATACACCGGTCGGACATGGTGGCACGCTTTTGAGCATTTCGCTGACTGTTGTCTGAAAATTGGCGGGTAATTTGGCTTTAAAGGGGGTGATATCAATGACGATATTAAGGTTTGTGGTTTTACCCCACAAATAATTAAAAAATGGTGGCAGATTAGAATTGACTTCTTTCTTGAGCCAGGTCGGATCAATACTGTTAGTGATGTCCAAGATTGTTTCTTTCGATTGGACGTCTTTTGTTGATTGCGCCAATTGCTGACCAATATTGCCTAAATTATTGTAAATGTTGGCTTTTTCTAAAAAATTGCTGACAAACTTTGGCGTCAAAATTAAACGAACCTGGCCGAAACCCATGACTCCAAGAATGCTAAAAAAGAGAACGAAAACAATAAAAGCCGCTAAACACTTATGACGCATTTCCCCTCCCTAAGTCGCCTTTAGGCGACCGGGCGACCCTAGGCCGACCACGAAGTGGTCTAGGCCGGGGTTTAGTCCTTATCTTCAGCTTATGATTCTTGGCGACCTATGTCAATTTCCTTAGTTCGATTTAATTATACTACTATCGAGACCTTTTTCTGTAAGAAATTTAGCATTGACGGCTCAGGAGGGTGAGCCGTCAAGGAGTATCCCCACTGCAGTCTTTAGGACAATTGTTTTTATTTTCGCCATTATCCGGTTCGCAAAGGCTGTTGCCGCAAGTAGCATTATCTGATGATGAATTTAAATTCGTTGAGTTATTTTCCGGCACCGCCGTATTGTCCTTATTCGGCTCCCATCTTAGACACAGACTAATGCCAATTAAAATAACGATCAACAGGGCGAGGATTATGACAACAATTTTGCTAATCGGCCTTTGCCGTTTTTTAAAAACAATAATATAGCCCAAAAGAAGAATCGCCAAAATTGCCGCACCAGTTACGCTGGCCCAAAAAGGCCACGATGTTTCAGAGGTCGTATTTTTTGGCGCGGACACATTTGACTTGCTTTGCGGTTTTGGCTCAATCACTTTGTCGCAAGGAAAAGTTTTAGTTTGGTCTAAGTCTAAAATTGTATCGAAAAAGTAGACGGCGCCGCTGGTACTAGCGGCGACAAATTTGCCGTTTGAGGAAATATCAATTTCGCCGACATATTCGTTAAGAGTAAATTCCGATTTTGGCTTGTCGGACCCTTTATCGAAAATCCGCACTTTTTTATCGGTTGAGCCGGTGGCAAAAAACGAACCATCGTCGGCTAAATCGAAAGCGCCAATCGTTGTATTGATGTTAAATTGCTGAATCGGGGTTGAAGAACTATTATTAAAAATTAAAACGTCGCCGCCGAAAGTGCCGGCGCCAATTTCAGCGCCGTCTGGAGTAATCGAAAGTGCTCGGACGGTTCTTTTTTGCGGCGTATCAAATTTAAAAACTACTTTTTTAGAATCTTTGTCCATCAAAACTACCGCGCCGTAGCCCGATTCA
This sequence comes from uncultured Candidatus Berkelbacteria bacterium, assembly GCA_963698075.1. GTDB lineage: Bacteria > Patescibacteriota > UBA1384 > UBA12157 > JAENIV01. The sequence continues at coordinate 150,648 of OY969116.1, forward strand.
ACGCCAAAGGCGGCTAATCTTCCATCAGCGGAAATACGGGCTTCGTCAACCGGTGATTCAACTGATAAGTTTTCCGAAATTATGGGCGTATTGGAATCGACCGAAAATAAATATCCTTTTCTATCGGGACAACCAGTTGAGCCGGCAAGAAAGTTTCCGTCTTCGGAAAAATTAACATCGTGCCAATTTCCGGTTGAATGGTACTGCCACAATTTTTTACCGCCGCTATCAAAAACTAATAAAACGTTGGAATTTTCATCGGTTTCTGAACCGGCCATGGCCACCGCCGCATAAGCGCCGTTTTTTGAAATATCAACGGCGTAGGCGTTGCCGCCATTTTGGGCTAAATTATATTTCCAAATTGGGTTGTTAGAATTTTTGGAAAACATCAAGGCTTGGCTGCCTAAAGCGGCAAAAATTTTACTGCCATCAGCGGAAATGGCCACCCCGCCTTTAACGTCGCCACCGATTTGGTTTTGGGCTGGGCTTTTATATTCCCAAATCGGTTTATTCTTGGCGGTATCAAATAAATAGACATGGTTCGAAGTCTCGGCCGCTAAATATTTACCGTCAGAAGAAAACGTCACCGCTCCAACCCATTCTTCGCCGGTTTCGTATCGCCAAACTTCTTTACCGCTGACCGGGTCTATCAAAATTATTTCGTTCTTTAAAAAATCGGAATCAAAAAGGACAGGTCCGTTGTCGGGAGAATCAATGATCGAATCCCGTGTTTTGCCAAGTCCGTTTGAGGCTTCAAAATAATAGAAATTGGAGCCGAATTTATTGGGAACATTTTTATAAATGTATTTGACCCCATTTTTATAGTCACTGGCGTTCGGATCCTCCTTCTCCATATCAATCATCTTGCCGTTAAAATATATTTTAACATATTCCGGCGGCCTTCCCTCTTTATCCGAATAAATTACCGAGTACGTGTATCTTTGACAAACCGGTCCCCAAAATGGATATACCTGACCTTCTTGGAGGACCGGATCGTTGGGTGTCGTCGGCAATTTAGGAATTACGCCCGAGGGCAAATCTTCGGCTTTAGCCGCCAGAGCGAACACGAAAAATAACATTATAAATAGAACGTAATAAAACCAGGGCTTAAGGTATTTTTTCATCGCCCTCCTTATCTTTCCTTTTTTATTCTACTCCTAACTTAGCGCTCTTGTAAACCCTTAACGGCTCAAGAGGTGAGCCGTTAAAAGAGTTAGGACTTTTGATAAAAGTGTATTTACCGGTTTCGCCTTGTTGTTTGATCATACCTTCTTTTTCGAGTTCTTCTAAATAGCGAGTGGCGGTAATTATTCTTGGTTTGCCACCAAAAACAATCGCGGAAATTAAAACATTAGTATCCAAAACAACTTTCATTTTCTCATACGAAATTCAGAAATTTTCTGGTTGAGATTTTGTGGGCTAATTTTCTGTCTTTTTGCTTGTCTTGAACCATAACTATAAATAAGACTTAAATTTTGTCGAGTCATAAGATAACGCCGCAGAGCTTCTCGGAAGAGCTCGCTTCATCATCCCAGTTGCAAACTGTCGTGGGGACTTGGTTAACACCGAGCCCCCACTTTCGTTTTATTTTAGTTCTTTGTTAAATCAAATTTAAATAATTTTACTGGAAGGCCTTTGGTGCGGGCTTTGGCGACGGTATCGGCGGTGCCTTCTCCAGCGCTTTTATCGGTTTTTACTTGAAAAGCAACCAATTCGTCGGAGGCTGCGACAATGTCCGAATTTCTTTTGTAGTACATTTGTTTTTTTGTTTCTTCGGTAAAATTAGCATTCGAATCCTCGACCAAGGCGCCGGGGTTGATTTTTTTCAAATTGGTTAATTGTTTAATCAGATTTTCCGCCTGGTCTTTGATGATCGTTCCCATTTTGGCGTGTTTCCGATAATGGGCGCAATATTTTTCAAGCGTTGTTGGCAGTAAGATTTTAATTCTTTTTGCTTTCGGATCGTGTTTTAAGGCTTCATCTAAAGCAATTGAGTCAACACCCAAAGCACCACCAGAAACAATACCATCTCCTCGCTTAATAATTTCACGAATAATGTTTCTTAACTTGTCTTCAATTTCCTTATTGGTTTTCCGCCAACTGCCGCTAATTCCAATCCATTTCATAAGTACATTATATCATTGTCTTACACTATTAACTGACTATTCCAATATTCTGCAGAATATGTAAATAGTTTGTATAAACTCTGTGTTAAAAAGTTTCGCTGGAGCGGAAAGTATTTAAGAAATGATTTTTTATTTATAGCGATTGTCGAACTATCGAAGTCTCAACTTTTATCTTTGGATTTTTATTACGATTTATTGCTAATATGATAATGTCCTTATGAACTATTCTTAAATTCTTAAGAATTTAATCAATGTCGTTAAGAAAATTTATAGATTCAGCCTTTCATTCATTGATTTTTGCAAAACCGAACGAAAAGTTCTAAAATTTCCCCTCGCTTGCCACTCCGTAGCTCAAAAGAGCGTAGGGTGGATGATTTTTAGTTCAATACATCTTTTTGCCAAGTGGGACGTTTTGTTCCGGTATGGCCAGCACAACTACGCCATTCTCGTTTTCAAAACCAAGAGTTAAAACCTCGGACATATAGTTACCGATTTTTTTGGGTTCAAAGTTCACCACACCCATCACCAGCCGGTTAAGTAAATCTTGTTTGGAATAGTTTTTGGTGTATTGACCAACCGATACCTTTTTCCCAATATCATCACCAAAATCAATCGTCATTTTGTACGCAGGTTTTTTAAGACCAACAGTTTCTTCCACTTTTATAATCTTGCCAACCCTGATATCGACTTTTTCAAAATCTTCATACTTAATCATTTTTCCTCTCGATGATTTTTTTTGAATTTAAAAATATGTTACTTTGCTAGTAAATTTTTATCAAAACATAAACCCATATGAAAATTAATATGCACTGAAAAACAATATTAATGTATTTAATTTTACCTTTTATAAAATAGTCAAATGTATTACCCAATAGATGAGCAACAATTCCGTAAACAAATGTTATAAAACCATAATAAATAAAATAATCGTTATAAATTAAACTAAAAATCGAAAATACCGCACCAGTCAGAGCAACATTTAACATCCAGGTGAGTTTATTGAGATTTACTAATTTATTAAAATCCATTTTACTCACCACCTTCCTTGTCCTCGCTATCGCAACATTCATAATATTTGCCACATTTTTTGCAGTACCAGCAACGGCCTGAAGCGCCTTTGGGCTTTCCAGCACCAACAGCAGCTTCCGGACGCTGTTTGCAAACCATGGGGCAACCATGTTTTGGACAGTCCATTTTACTCACCTCCTTGCTCAATCATTTCCTCGACTTTTATTTTTGCTTGTTCTAAAAGTTCTTTGGATTTTTGCCGGGCGGCGTGGGACTGACGAACCAAATCGGCGATTTTTTAGTTCGTTTGATTAGTCTCTCAAGAAAAGCCCCCGTTTTATCATTTATTTCACGAATATCTCCCGCAGACTTCTCACCTTTATCTATTATCTTGTAAAAGTCTTTGGAATGAAACTCACCCTTTATGTGGAAGACAGCATTTCTGAAGCAACCCAACATGTTATAATATTTATCTATTTTTTCTTGAATATCCGGGATTTTTATATTCCATTTGTGAAGCGCTTCTATAATTTCGAAAAGCAAAGCATACCAAAGAGCCATATACATAAATGTATCGGAAACGTACCAATTGTTATCAATATACTTTGGTACGCCTTCTTTTGTTAAGGCTTCTCCAAATTGCCATTTCATTTTATCTGCCCAGACAAAATGGCGGCTGAGAGACAAAATTTTCTCTTCATATTTACTCATTCTTTGGTTTTTAGTCATGGACAGCTTCTTAATGTTTACCCTGTCTAAATTTTGGCGGTTATTTTAATCATAAAATTCTTCTCAGGAGATTTAGTCCCATAATTAACGAAAACAATGATAATATTATTACGATAACCAATGTGAATCGACTAAATAAATTATTTACTATTATATTATCTGTCCAGGAGAGAAAAAACAAAGACAGATACACAATAAACACAGTATACGTGGCAAAATAAATAACATTTTTCTTAATTTCTTTTTCTTTATCTAATAAGTTTCCGAATTTTTTATTGACCGCTTGCATAATAGATAATTCTCCGGAACTACCGGGGTGTTCTTCCTGACTGATCCTATTACAGTGCATTATAATTTCTTCGCGTGAATAGCCCTGCGCTCTTAGGCCTCTGAAATATTGGACTGTCATTCTTATTAATTCAACTGTCTTATCGATCTCATTATTTATAACTTGGAGTTTATATATTCCGACCATCCCCAATAGTGCAATTAGAGCCATAAACGCCTGGACCACAGTGCTGAAGGTCCAAAATAGGACGTCCTCCGATATTTTTATATCTCTCCACATTGAGACTGCAATAAAAATTAGAATGATAACAAAGTACACGAGATTCCGCCATTTTAACATTGTCTTGATATTGAATACTTTCATAATAATCATTTCCTCAACTTTTCTTAATATAATATTGTTTAATTGTAGGATTGGGATTTGATAAGAAGTCATCTGAAACAACTAGAGATAAAGTTTTTAGGTCAAATTTTAATGGTTCGGCTTTGAGTCGGTCATTTATTACAGAAACTATTTTTATCATATTGTTCTCTTCCTTTTTCTCTAAATCTCTAAGGAATCTCATGGCATTGATGGCAAATTTATATGGATTTTCTGGAGGAAAACCTTTTACACGAGGATAATCTCTTCTTGTTTTTATTTTGTTGGCCACGCTTTTGGCGAATTGTATAATATCCGGCGAGGGATAGGCTTCGATGGCGATACTTTTTTCGCCCTTATAAGCACTATTAATAACGATGTTGGCATCTTTAATAATGCTTATTTCTTTATTAATGATTCGATCAATCTCTTGAATCAACTTTTGGTGTCTGTGTTTATAATTGGCAATACCACTAGGATCACCAGAAAATTCTTCTGGGGGCAAAAAATCTACTAGAGAATGATGAATTGTATTTATTTCTGGTGTTACTATTGAATTTAAATCTAATAAACCCCTTTTTAAAAGGCTTTGTAGCTGGAGTACTTCATTTATGGCGGTATAGCTTTGATCCTTGATAATATTTGTTAATGTCAAATGTAAATGATTAGCAATCATGTAGTTTTTCCTGAATTTCTCTTTTGATTTCTTCTTTATCCCCTTTTTTTATATATGCTTTCTGTATCTCGTATAAATCTTTAGCATTAGGTCTAACTCCACAAAAATAAAATATTATTAGTACTAGGATTATTGAACCTATATACACAGAAAATCGTGTAAGATCAGGGCAGTTTAAACCCAATTTATTAGCGAAAAAGAAAACGAATGCAAGATAAGCTGTCATTAAAATAATTATTGTAATAATAGCTAAGAAAAAAGTCATTGCAGCGCCCGATCTTCTGCGTGAATACTCTAAAATTCCCTCAGGAACGTTAGGTTTCCACTTACCATCATTGTCATCGTCTCTTTTGCCGCCATGCCAGAATTTATCAAAAACATTCTGGACTATCCATCTTTTACTAAATGGCACTGAATTAAGGAATTCTTTTGAATAGTCAATAGAGCAAAAGCCAAATAATTTTCTCCAAATACTTATAAATAATTGCGATAAGAATAATCCTATAATGATTACTATTGCACCCAAGGAAAGATAAAAATTGTACTGTAACCTTTCAATACTAAAGAGAAACCGACTATCCGTGAAGGTCCAAATTGCTCCAATCAGCATTACACCAAAAATAGCTCCTGGTAAAGTAATAATTGGGATTGGTTCACGTTCCATTATTCCACCTCAATTCTGGATAAATTTTGGTGATTATTTATTTCTGAATTATTAAAATGGAATATCATCTAAATTAATTTCCTCAAAAGGCTGACCATACATGTGATAAAAAGAAACCAATTCATCTTGATCCAGTAAATTTTCTTTCCTACTAATCAAATTGTGCATAAAATCCCTGACATCGTTGTCGTTTCCGACCCAGTAAATCTGACTATTACTGATAGCAGCTCTTAAAATTGTTTTAATTTGTTCGTCGGTAAAATCGCCAAACTTGGAAAGGTTTAAGATTGCATTATGGGTAGCTGTAAAACACCCACTGTTTACTAGATTATTTATCGCTAACTCTTTCTCGAGCTCAGATGCTAACTTTATGTTTGGAAATTTAGAAGCAAAAAATTCGGATAATCTTTGAAAAAAATGAATAGATGAATTAATTTTTTCTTCCCATTCTTCTAATAAAAACTGACACATTTTTGATCGATCTATTTCTGATATGTAATCGTTATCGCTAGAAATAAAGTACAATTCTTCACAACTCTTAATATTTTCCAGTAGAGCTTCCCAATTGACCGCATCCCCGTAAGATCTATTTTTCCCTGGTGGATTTCCTAATTCAAATCTGTCTTTTGCCCTCTGAATAGTAACGCTAGAAACTTTTAACTTACAAGCTGATTCAAAAAGTTTATTGATAATTTTATCGGCGCCTAAATTTTTATTAATAATGTCTTTATTTAATTGTTTAAGAATCTGACTTTGGGCTGTACCATATTGGTTTAATGCTTCACAAAGTATTCGATATTCTGAATATTCCTTACAAATCTGTGGAAATCGATTGGGAAGTTTTTGATCTGTAAGTTTTTTTAAAGCGTCTGATATTTTCGATTCTCTATTCCTTCTAAACTCTTGGATTACTTGATCTGTGACTAGAAGAATTACCTCTTTATTTTTAATTACTACTAATAATTTTCTTAATTCTTCTAGGTCATCACTTGTGTAATGATAAAAGGTTAAATAAATATTTGTATCAATAAATAGATTCATTTTACTGTTTTCTCAATCATTACAATTTCCTTTTTATTCAACCCATAAAGTTCGTAGACTTTTTGGTCAATGAATTTTATAGTTTCTTTAATTTTAACTTGCAATTTATTCCACTCATCGCTTTCTTCATACTCATTTTTTAATTCTCTAAAAAGACTGATGATTTTTTGTGTTTTTTCTTTTAGAAAATTTGATACACTTTCGTCTGGAATTATAATCGGTAATTCCCTTAATTGATTAGGACCTATGTTTAAGGCTCCGCCCTGCATCGAGAGATCCCTAAATTTGGTCTTAAAAATATCCGTCATTAAGGTGCTATTTAGAATGGCAAGTAAAATATTCAAATCAATTTTTCCGTACTTCACAACACAGGTTGACTTACCTGCTAGATATTCTCCACTTGAATCCAGAAATGCTTCAATTTTTTGTGTCATACTCGCTACGATCAGTTTGGAAGAGTGGGCATCAAGGAAACGTTTTGGGGCTATTTCTTTTAATTCTTTTCGAAGAATTATCGGTCGAGTATAAGAGTCTTTAATATAAATTACTTTTTTAATTTTCCAAAGGTTAGTATAAGGGTCTATGCAGCCTGAATTGATTAACTTAAAGAAATCTTTTTCACTGTTTAGATTTTTGATTTTAGGTTTTAATCTATATGCTTCACTAACAGTCGCACCAGGATTTACTTCGGCCACTTCTCGCAGTGGAACAGATTTTTGTTTAATATTTTGCCAAAGATTTGTTGAAGAATCTCTTGATAGAGCAGGTGTCCAGCTTGAGTTTTCGAGCGTCTTTTGATTAATCTGAAAGGTAGTCGATAATTTTCTCTCATTGATCATTCTGTCGAAAATAATTCGATTATTTTTATTATCTTCATTCTTCTGAATAATTATCACTATCGGATAAACTCCAACATTAAAAACTTTAATGTTTGAATAATCTCTGATCGCAATAATTCTGTACTTATTTATGAGTCTTCGTAGCGGCTCTGCGTAGTCGGCTGATAAAAGCTTGTTAGGTACTATCATTCCGAGAAAACCATCGTTTCTTAACAGATCAAGCCCTTTTTCAATAAACAAACAGAATATATCCCAATTTCCTTTCGCGGCTTCATAATTTTTTGTACAGTAATTTCTAAAATCTTTTTGAGTTTTAGATAATTCCTCGGAATCGATATATGGCGGATTTCCGATTATAATATCAAAGCCTTTATTTTTAAAAACTTCTGAAAATTCTTTTTTCCAATTAAAAGGTTTTACCTCTTTCCAACTTTTACCAAAATATTTCTTTAGTTCGGTTTCATTGGCAGATATCAAGGAATTTCCTTCTTTAATGTTATCTGTCAACATAGGCAATAGTTCTCTGGATTCTGTTGATTTTAATAAAAGATTTAGCCGGGCAATTTCAGTTGCCCTCGGATCAAGATCAACGCCAAAAATATTTTCACTTAGTATCCTGAATTTTCTTAAATAATGGAATGTTTTCTCCGCACCATTTTCTTTACGAATGTCTCTCAAATAATTATTTATTGATTCAAAGGCTTTAATTAAAAAAGAACCACTACCGCAGGCAGGGTCTAAAATTTTGAGGTTTTCAATCTCCCTCAAAGATTTTTCTTTTAAAATTCTTCCTAAAGTATTATTAACAATGTATTCCACGATATAAGTTGGAGTATAATAAATTCCGTGTTTTTTTCTTTTTGTATCTTGCGTTTCACCTTTTTGTAATTCGCCCAAGTATTGCTCATAGATACTACCAAGAACATCGGCATTGATTTTATCAAAAGTGTAAGGAATTTGAGAAATTCCTCTTTCCCGATAAAGATCATCAATAATTTCTTCAAAATAACTTTCATCGGCTTTGAGGGCATCGCAAGTATGTGGATGGAAAAGTTTACTATTATACCAGTGATCGTATTGATGAAATAAGCCGTGTAGCTTTTCCAACAATAAGCCGGGTTTTCGATCCTTGCTTATCCATTCTTGGAGAGCTTGCCACAAACATTTTTGTTCAATCCCACGATCTTCAATCGTCCTAATAAAAATTAATCTGTCTAAAAATCTTTGTATGGCTTCTTCGAGCGTGATGTGACTAATGGTGTTATAGGCATCAAAAACAGTTTTTAATTTGTCATGCCATTTCACTAAATCGCTAGCCAACAACTCGTTAATTGGTGCGCGTTTGGGCTTTTTGCCCCATTCAAGAGCCTTTTCGTCAAGCAAATTTTGAGTACAGGCTTCACGTGAAAGTAACCAAAGTTTGTCAAACTTTTCTAAGTATTCACCAGATTTAAGTTCAAAGAATTTACACTGTTCTGGAGTTGCGACTTCCCATTCAGCATTAAAAACTTTTATACCTTCGAAATCACTTAAAACAGCCCAAGAAATCCCTTTATGGTAGGCATAACTAATAACCTGTTTTGCCCATTTTTCATCGTCTAAATTAACATGTAAAGCCTTGATTTCTAAGAATATTTTTGGTGAATTGTCAATTTGGCACACATAATCGATACGTCCTTGAATTGCTCTTTCTTCTTCAATAAATTCTTGACCGAATTCATTGTGGACATCCCAACCGAGAGCCTTGAATAAAGGCAATATAAAATCTTTCCTCGTCATTGCCTCATTGTATCCCGGAAGCAAATGTTGAGATTTTTTTAATTCATACCGGTTAATTAACCTTTGAATTTCTTGTTTTGCTTGTTCTTTGGTCATAATAAACTCAACTTTGCATAATTTCTCATTAAAGCTTAAACTTCTTATCGATTTTCCAAACCCCCCGCTCACGAAAAGCAGGAATATTTTGCCGACGGGCGGCATTAAAAACTACTGGCGCTTTTAATCCTTGATGTTTCACATATTCGGAAAGATTAATTATTTCCGAGCCCTTAAGATAAGATACACGTTTGTGAAGTGATTCGATCAGTGCCAGCGCCACCACTTTTTCCATCAGTTTGGGATTTTTATTTTGTTGATACTCTTTGAACGCTTCATAGTATTGAGTTTTTTCTTTATTACGGATAATAAGACGCGGGAAGCCAAGTTGGAGTAGTTGAAAATTTAAAATTACTCGTCCAATCCGACCGTTGCCGTCAATAAATGGATGGATGCCTTCAAATTCTAAATGAAATTTCGCGATTTTATCAATAAAATATGATGTCTGATCGCTTGAGTAATCAATTAAAATATTCTCAATTAATCTTTCAATCTGTTCTGGAGCCGGCGCGACGTGGGTTCCAACTCTGACATATTCCCCACCTCTTCGAAAGCGGCCAGCAATATTATCGTCAATACCGCCAATCAACATCTGATGGATTAGCAAAATTAATTCTTTTGAAAGGTCTTGTTCTTTGGCTTTATTACGCGTATAGTCAACGACTCTTGCGAGATTTTTTGCCTCGAATACTTCGCGCAAAGAGACCTTACGGGAAAGCTCCTGTTCAAGTAAAATTTTTTCCGTCTCTTTAAGCGTTAAGGTTGAATTTTCTATGGCGTTGGAATTGTAGACACTTTCTGGCACTTCATTTTGATCAATTATAACCAAAAGAGAATCCTTGTCTTTTTTCAAGGTGTCATATTTGATTTTGAGTTCTCTAATTTTATCGCGAAATACTTTATTTGTTGCCATAATCCTATTATACTATATTTACTATAAAATGTCAATATTTAGTGAATTAGTATTGTTTTTAATGCATATTCACTACTTTTTGCCTTAGCCAGATTTAGGCATTTTTGCCCTTTCTTAGCTCAATCCTACACTTAATTTCCCTTTCCTTCAAGAGAACACAACGGCTCAGACGAGTGAGCCGTTGGATTACAGGTATCAGGGATATTAAGAGTTCTTTTTAGTCGGTTTTGTCTTAAAGATAATTTTATCTTTTGAGAGGCTAATATTGACCGTGTCGCCCTTTTTGATTTTGCCGGCTAACATCTCCTCCGAAAGTGGATCCTCGATCAGGTCGGAAATGGCGCGGCGCAAGGGTCTGGCGCCAAAGGCGGGATCGAAACCTTTTTTCAAAATTAACTCTTTTATTTTTGGACTAAATTTTAAGGTATAATTTTGGCCCGCCATTCGTTCGCGTAAACTCTCTAAATTCATATCGATAATTTTTTTAAGGTCGGTTTTATCCAGGGCGCGGAATACTACAATTTTATCTAAACGGTTGATAAGCTCCGGTCGAAATTCGTCCTTGAGGCGTTTGATGAGATCATCTTTCATTTTTTGATATTCGCCTTCAGCTTTTTTCTTGGCCTGACCACGGGAGCGAAAACCAATCGTTGCTTGGGCATTGAGTTCGGCAACGCCGATATTGGAGGTCAAAATAATAATCGTATTGCGAAAATTGACTTTGCGACCCTTGGCGTCGGTCAGTTCTCCATCCTCCAAAATCTGAAGTAAAATATTGAAAACTTCGGGATGGGCTTTTTCAATTTCATCAAAAAGAACAATTGAGAATGGACGCCGACGGACCTCCTCGGTGAGGCGTCCGGCTTCTTCGTAACCAACGTAACCTGGCGGGGCGCCCACGAGGCGGGAAACATTGTGCCGTTCCATAAACTCGCTCATATCAATTTTGATAATCGCCTCCCGGGAACCGAAAAGCTCGTTGGATAAAACCCGCGCCAATTCGGTTTTACCAACGCCGGTTGGTCCCATAAAAACAAAAGAACCAATCGGCCGATTTGGGTCAGCAATGCCGGTTTTCGAACGGCGAATTGCCTGGCTAATTTGACGGATAGCTTCATCTTGGCCGACAATATATTTTTTTAAATTTTTAGCTAAGTGAAGGAATTTTAGTTGTTCTTTACGGGCTAAACTTTCCACAGGAATGGCGGTCCACAAAGAAACGACGCGGGCAATATCTTCAGCGGAAATGATTTTTCTTTCTTTTTTGAATTGTTGCTGATTTTTTAGGAATTTGATTTCCTCCACCAGCCGCAGTTCCAAATCACGCAGCTCCGCAGCTTTTTGATAATTTTGATGATTGACTTCAATTTCTTTTTGAACGGCAATTAATTTCTGCTGCTTTTCCAAATTAGCCAGCTTTGAATGACGCTGTCTGGGGCTTGAAAGCACTTTGGCGGCGGCGGCCTCGTCAATTAAATCGATCGCTTTATCGGGCAAGAAACGGTCGGCAATGTAGCGGCCCGCTAAAATTACGGCGGCCATAATTGCTTCGTCGCTGATTTCTACTTGGTGAAATTCTTCATATTTGGGTCGAAGGCCTTGTAAAATTTGGATGGTTTCCGCCGCGGTTGGTTCCTCCACTGTCACTTTTCCAAGACGACGTTCCAGGGCGGCATCTTTTTCAATCACCTTGCGGTACTCGTCTTGAGTTGTTGCCCCGATTAAGTGAAGCCTGCCTTTAGCCAGCGCCGGCTTTAAAATATTGGCGGCGTCAAGCGAGCCCTCGGCCGAGCCGGCGCCAACGACTGTATGGAGCTCATCAACAAATAAAATACAATTATCAAGCCGCTCGAGTTCTTCCATCACCTTTTTGATTCGGTCTTCAAACTGTCCCCGATACATGGTTCCGGCCACAAGAAGTGTTAAATCCAGACGAATGATTTTTTTACCCAAGAGCTTATCCGGGACCTGCCCGGCAATAATTTTTGTCGCTAATCCCTCAACAATGGCGCTTTTACCGACTCCCGGCTCACCGACTAACACCGGATTATTTTTCGTTCTGCGCGCCAGAATTTGAATTACCCGTTGGATTTCTTTTTCACGACCGATTAAGGGATCAATTTTCCCCTCGGCCGCTTGAGTTGTTAAATCAACGGTGTAATAATCGAGAATATTTTTCCCGGGCGGTGCCGGTGCTAACGGGGGAGGCATGGGTAAATCTTGTTCTTCACCAAAACGAGGCTCGCTGAAGCTTCCGGGAAAATCGGCCCCCAGACGCGGGGGTCTCGAGGAGTTTGATTCTAAATCTTTAATATCACGAAATAAATTATTAACTTGATTTTTAATAATATTGGGGTCAGCGCCAATGCGCGAGATGATTTCAAAGCCCAATGAGGTCGGTATTGAGACAATCGCTAAAAGTAGATGTTCCGGATCAATTTGGACGTGACCAAGATCGCGAGCCAAAATGGCCGATTTCTCAATCACTGTTTTCGCTTCGGCGGTGAGACCATCTTTTTGCTCAACGAGTTTTTCTTTCTCAAGCGAGATAACTAAGCGAATTTGATCGAGCGAAATCATGTGTTCATGTAAAATCGCATAAGCGAGCGTCCCCGGCGTAACCGCCAAGGCGAGTAAAATATGCTGGCTCGAGATGGCGGTTCCGGAATTGGCAGCAATTTTTTGACTGGAAATTAAAACCTTACGGCTAGAAAGCGAAAATTTTTTAAAGATATCTTTAGGATCGTTCATATTATTTTTTAGGGGCAGTTTTGGATTTTCTTGGTTTTGACTTTTCAGTTTCGGCCGGTTTTTCCGCTTCTTGGCTGGTCTTTTTTTCTTTACTTTCGGCTTTTTCAATGTCAATGCTCCAACTGGTTAGTTTGGAAGCCAGCCGGACATTTTGACCACCTTTGCCAATGGCTAAAGAAAGCTGATCTTCATTGACTTGGACAATTGCCTTCTTGTCCCCGCTTTCGCCAAGGCTACGGCGGGCGGGTTTTTTAGCTAATTTTACTTTAACGACTTTTGCCGGCGAAAGGGCATTAATAATAAATTGATCATCTTTTTCGGCCCAAAGGATGATATCAATTTTTTCTTCACCAAGTTCCGCTAAGACTGCCTGAATCCGCGTCCCTCGTTGTCCGACACAAGAACCAACTGGATCCAGTCCTTCTTGTTTGGTAAAGACGGCGACTTTGGAGCGAGAACCGGCCTCGCGGGCAATTTGTTTGATTTCGACGGTCCCAGCAGCAATTTCAGGAACTTCAAGCTCAAAAAGACCGCAAATTAAGCCTGGATCAGCGCGGGAAACCAAAACGCGCGGCCCCCGGCTTGATTCTTCCACTCCTTTAATCAAGACTTTGAGGCGTTGGCCGGAATAATAATTTTCCTGAGGGATCTGATCCGAAGGAATCATTAAACCGTTAAGTTTGCCCAAATCAACAATGACGTTAGCGCCTTCAACTTGCTGGATGGTGGCATTAAGAATTTTGCCTTCTTTATCTTTATATTCTTTATAGAGCATATCGCGCTCAGCTTCGCGAATTCGCTGAACAATGACTTGTTTAGCTGTCTGCGCCGCAATGCGGCCAAAATCCGAATGCGGCTCAAGCGGAATTTGGACTTGTTCTCCGACTTTGGCTTTTTTGGCAATTTTCTTAGCTTCAGCTAAAGTCTTTTGGCTTTCGGCGTCCTCGACTTCTCCGGCCTTGGCGACAACATCGAAAACTTGCCAAACTTCGGTTTGGCCGGTATCGGGATCGAGTTTAACTTTAATGATCTGCGAGGGTTTACCAAAATCTTTACGGTAAGCCGCGGCTACAGCCGCTTCGATAGTTTCGAGGATGATTTCTTTAGCGAGTCCTTTTTCGTCACAAATTTGGTTGATAGCTGCCATGAATGGTGAAATGGGCATAACATCTCCTTTACCCTGTGAAATCGTGAATATTTCTACAAGGTTAATAGTAAAGTCTACTTTACATTATACGCGGGCTAAAAATTATGTCAAGCCCGCCAAAATCTTACAAAAAATGGTAAGTCTGAGACTTACCATTACATTTATATTATAATGAGAAGCTCGGCGAATGTCAACATTAAGCGGTCCGAGGAAGTTTTCGGACCGCTATCGAGTTCGTTGGTTTCGCATCCGACAGACCGGAGGTTTTGGTCGGGTTATCGGGGATCTCGCGATAGAGACATCAGATCCAAGTCAATAATGGCCTGATCAACATCTTGGGTATGGACGTCGCTATTACCCCTAATGCGAGCAATCTCTTGGGCTCTAAGCTGGATCTGAGCACCGATATTCCGCGTCAGACGCTGCAGATACACCAGAGCTTTACCCTTGACACCCAGTGGTGATGCACCCATTTCTGTTTCCTCCAGTTATTTTTAATATAGTCTGTATTAAGTTCTATTTCAAGAATCTAGTCAAAAATGGAGATATGAAGAACGGGGTCGCCAATGGCGACCCCGTTCAGTACGTCGGGTACGTTCTCCATCCTTTTCAGCTACGGCGTAGCCACTCCTGCAGGGGCGGGCGCCACCGGTCTTTTGGCCGGGTTGAGGGTCTCGATCTCGAGCTTCTTGACGTCCCCCTCATAGTACTCAAGCTTTGAGGGGAACCGGCCCATCATCGAGCCCCAGACATTGGGCCAGAACGATCCGCGGTAGGCGTTGTAGTCACGGATCGTCGTAATCCAGTCGTCGAGGGCCGTCTTGATCTCGTTTGTGCCCTCTTCCATCGTCCGCATCGCCTTCTCGGTTGTCTCAGCCCCTCTGAGCTGCGGGTAGGCCTCGATCTGGACGTTGATCGATAGACCTCCCTGCCTGGCCAGTTCAGCGAACGCGGCCTGGGCAACCATGGCAATCTTCGTCAGGTCAAGGGTACTGGAACTTCCGCCAGCTCGTGCCTGCTCAAAGGCCTCCTTGGCCCTGAGAAAGCCACTTCTGGCCTGTGCTACCCCTTGGAAAGTCACGGACTCGTGTTGGAGGTAGCGCTCCGACATCCCCCAGACGCCCTGGATCTTCGCGGTAGAAACGTTCAGGGCGGCTGAGTACTTCGAGGCGCCGGCGTTAGCGTTCTGGAACTTGTAGTTGAGACTGTTCCAGACGCCGATGAGGCTGGCGATGACGATGATGATCATCAGCACCGCAACGCCGACGACCGCCAAACAGCCGATTCCAGTCTTACTCATCGTCTTTCCTCCTTGCCTTTCGTCTTTGGGTACAGCTCACGTAGCTTCTTGTTCGTCTCGGTCACGATCACGCTGACAGCCCGGTCGAAGTTTCCGAAAGCCAGGTAATCGCGGGCATCAGTCATGATCTTGCCGTAGTCGATGGCCGTGAACTTGGGTAGTCCGCGACCGACCGAAACCGTCACGCGTTCGTCCGCGTCTGGCCGAATCAGCCAGACAACGCCGTTGTTGCCACCCTCAGTGCTTAAGCCCTTCTCGCCGAGCTTCAACCACCGACCGTAATGGGTGGCCCATTCCACCGGTTGTTTGACGCCGGTAATGACGACGACCACGACCTCAGCGACCTTATCATTCTGGAGCTTCTGACAGATACGATCGTTAGTCACGATCGTCTCAGAAGATAGAAGCCCCGCCTTGTCAATGATCCAGAACTGACCAAGGGCGGGAAAGGCCGGGTCGCCTTTGGGCACCGCGGTGTTGGTGTCGTAGGGCGCGGTCTGGGTAGAAGCGCAGCCTCCAATCGCCAGGCTAAGGAGTAGGAGTGGTACGAGACGCGTCATCCTCATGCACTTCCCTCCTTCTCCGGCAGAGTGGGCAACGGTGTTCAAGCTTACGGGCACAACCGGCGGCGCCGCCACCGGCACAGGCGCAGGCACAAGCACAGGAGACACAGGCGCAGGCACAGGATGAGGCGCGACCGCCGAAGCCGCCACCGCCACCGGTGTCACGGCCGCCACCACCGCCAGACCCTCCGCCCCCGAAGATCCCGCCGCCAGAGTATCCGCCGTCACCATCTTCAGTCTGGGAAGCTAACCAGCCGAAGAAGATGATGAGCAGGAAGACAATGACGACGATTAAGAGGATCAACCCGGGGCTAACACCCTGCTTGAGGTTGCCCTCAGGTATGGCCTTGGTCACCAGCTTCTTGGGGAAGGCAATCGAAACCTGATACTTCTCCCCTTCACCCAGCCGACTCTCGGACCAAATCAGTTCCTCAGTCGTCTTGGTTGTCGGTCCCGGATCTGCCTTGATATTGGCTAGTGGCGCGAACGGCTTAATCCGGATCTCGAGGTGGTCAGTGAAGGCACGCTCGTACCAACCGGGCGTGAAGTCAAGCTTATAGCTCTCGCCATCGGCGTAGAAAAGCCGCGACTGCGAGAGGCTGAAGCTGACCTCAAACGTCTGTCCAGGTTTGTAGTCCTGGTCCAGATCAATTCGGACGCCTTGCCAACCGCCCTGTGAAGCGTTACGGATGCTTCTGACCGCAAGACCATGTTTCGTAATCTGGAAGTTCGAGTTGGCAGTGCCAACTGTGGTCCAGGGGATATGGCCGCCAGTCACCTGCCACTTCTGGTAGTAGTCGATGTCGACCTTACCATCAGCGTGTGGGGCAAGTGAAACGCGATAGTCGAGAATCCGGTAGGTGCCGGTGTCAGCCGCAAAAGCGATGGGACTGGCTAGGACAAGGAGAAGGCAAGCAAAGAGCAGGACTCTTTTCATGACTGCTTCCTCTCCGGTCGGCGAACCGTGTTATCGAGTGGACAACCTCCGCCACAGGCCTCAAACCAGAGGCAGGTGCGGCAGGTTTCAGCCGCCATGGCGTGCTTTCTGAGCTTCTGACAGACAGGATGATCCCAGATTATTCGCCAAGGGTCGAGCAAGATGTTGCCGACAGAGTTTGGCCAGGATTGGCAGGGTAGGACCGTGCCATCAGGCTGTATGGTCATGTTGTGGGCCGCCGCTGAACAGGCTTTGGCACCGAAGCCAAGGGTGAGCGGATTGAGGCCAAGGGTGTAGCAGCCAGGCGAATACCACTGAAGGTCCATCCCCAGCTTATCAGCGACCAGACAAGCGTCTTCAAGGATCTTGCAAAGTTCTCCGTCTGGCAGATCGCTGGTTTCGCGGCAGGCGACTCCTCGACCACTACAGATCAGCCGGTTACAGGCGACGTGCTTGATGCCGACGGTGTGAAGCCAGCGAAGCATCGTGGGAAACTCAGGACCATTGAGTCTGGTCAGCGTTGTGTTGGTCACCACCTGTATCCCGAGTTCCAGGGCCTTCTCAATCCCGGCTAGGGTTTGTTGATGAGGACTTTCGCCAGGAACCATCTCGCCGACCATCTGGTTATGAATGCCCGCATCTCGGGATTCGATCGTCACTTGGACGTAATCGAGGCTGGCGGCTACCAAGTCCTCTGCCAAATGATAAAGCCAGGTGCCATTGGTCACGAGCCCGGTGACAAACTCATCCGCTTGACTGATTAGTTCCAGAATGTCATCGTGCTGGAGTGGCTCGCCGCCGGTGAAGACCACCTGGGGTATGCCGAGACGCCAGAGAATCTCGTAGATCTCGCACCACTTGGATAGCGGTAGTTCGGGAAGTTGGCGGTCGCCGACATAGCATTTGGAACAGGAGAGGTTGCAGCGGTAGGTTACGGCTAGGTCCATGCGTGCGGGTGCGTTCCAGCTGGCGAAGTGTATCTCGCGTTGCTCAAGCCCGATTTCCATCGGGCAGGCGCCTTCTGCGAAGCTCATCAGTGTCCCGTAGATGCGGTCGAGATCGGCGCAGAGCCGTCGGCGAGTTACTCGTCGCTGGCCTAACGCTAGAGGCCGGCCGTACTTGGCGAACATCTGATCAACAACATGGGCGCGGACTTGATCTGATTCGTCGCCTTCACCTTGCTGGAATCGCCACATTGCCTCGATGCTTAGGGCTATGAAGTCGGCAGCGGTCTGGTCAAGGATGAGCGGTGGTTGTCGGCCGTCAATCCAGAGAAGGTTCTGCTGATCGCTCGATTGAGCCATCCTCAGATGGAATCGGTGTCCGTTGATGGTGGCGTGTCTTACGCCTTCGTTTCGGAAGTGAGGTTTACGTTCGTGTTTGGCCACTTGTGAGGTACGCCTCCCTGTTTGGTCTATTGCCTAACTTCGGCAATTAGCAAAATATTAACATAGATTTCTTCATATGTCAAGAAAATGTGTGCCAAAAGTTATTTTTGGATTTTATTCATCAAAACCGCCCAAGGAAACCTGATGGTCGCGGTGATAATTCGATTCCAGCGCCAGGGTTGGGTAAAAAGTCGGAAAAGCCACTCGAAGCCGAGTTTACGTATCCATTCCGGCGCGTAAGGATAAACTCCGGCGATATAATCGAAGGTTCCTCCAACGCCGACGCTTAAAGCGGGGAAATGGGAGATGCGAGATGCGAGATTCGAGATAAACTTTTCTTGTTTTGGGGCGCCAAAGGCAACGAACAAGATATCAGGTTTAGATTTAGCGATAATATCAATAGTACTTTTATCGTCGGGGGCACCCGCATAAAAGCCGACAATTTTTAGCCGCGGATGGAGTTTTTTTATTCTTTTCGATGTCTCTTTGGCGATACCGGTCTTTCCGCCCAAGAAAAAGACGCTATATCCCCTATCTTCAGAGAGCTTCGAAATCGCCCAAGTCAAATCAACCCCGGTGATCCGCTCGCGCAGGGGCTTGCCTAAAAATTTACTCGCTAACATTATCCCTTTGCCATCAGGTACCACCAAATCAGCCGCGTTGATGATTCGGCGGAATTCCTTGTCTTTTTGGCCGGCCATCACCATTTCTGGATTAATGGTTACCACTTGCGAAGGTTTGGAGGCTACAATTAAACTATCGATTTTTTTAATCGCTTCTGTAAAAGTTAATGAATCAATTTTTACGCCTAAAATATCTCTTTTCATAATGCGCCCTGTATAACATCAAATACTACCACATCGTGGTTGATAATTAAAGATCTAACCCTAAACCCTAAAACCCAAACCTATTCCCTAATCTTCACATACACTGCCCAGATCGAAAGGACCGCTCCCACCAAAATCCATTGGGTTGAGGCCAGCCACAAGTCAGTGCCGAAAGCGCCGATAATTGATAAAATTACGGCAATAATCGACAAAACAATGAGAACATCACCTAGTGGTTTCATTTAACCTCCTTGGTTTTATTATACACCATTTCCAAAACCTCTAAGGTTTTTTCCGCGGTTTTTTTCCATGAAAATAAAGTCGCTCTGGCTATACCTTTAGAAATGAGTGCTTGGCGAACGCCTTCATTATTGATAATTTTACTTAATGCTGCCGCCATGTCGAAAGGTTTATCCGGATCAACCAAGAGCGCAGCCTTGGAGCAAACCTCAGGGATTGAAGTTCGATTTGAGGCGACCACTGGCACGCCCGAGGCCATCGCTTCGAGCGGCGGCAGACCAAAGCCCTCAAAAAAAGTACAAAAGAAAAGGAGATCGGCGTTTTTTAAGAGCTCGATATATTTTTCCTGGGAAACATAGCCCGGTAGAACAATATCTTTCCGAATCGGCTCAGGCAGTTTGGCTAATTCCGATTCAATCTTTTCATAGCCAAAACCAGGGCTACCGGCTAAAATGAATTGGTGGCGAATTGATTTTTCTTGACGTAAAATCGCAAAAGCCTGAAGCATGCCGACAATGTTTTTTTTTGCTTCGAGCCGACCAATGAATAAAAGATATGGCTTTTCTGACTTGATTTTCTTGTCTTTAGGACGAAAAACTTCTTCATCGTAGCCTTCATAAATGACGCTAATTTTCGTCGGCTCAATGTCAAAAAAACGGACGAGATCATTTTTAGTAAATTCGGAGATAGCAATTATCTGTGAGGCGCGTTTAACCGAATGTCCCATCGCCCAATTGTGATAAATTAAATCAACTGGCGAATAGAGCTCAGGAAAATGTTTGAACCCAACATCATGCAAAGTGACCACGGTTTTTGAGGGATAAACCAATGGTAGAGTGTGAGCCGGGACAAAGAAAACATCCGGTTTTTTAGCCGTTAAAAATTCCCAGGAGAGTCTAATTTGGGTCCAAAGTTTTCCGAAAGGTAAAATTTTGATCTGAAAATTAGACGGCAGTTTTGGCAATTTATCGTCTAATGATTTTGGGGAATACAAAATATAATCGTTCTGGCGATCGATTTTGGCTAAAGCCTTGATCAGTTCCGTTGAGTAAGTTTCGGTGCCGGTTTTGATGGGTTTGGCAGTCCTTGAAGCATCAATACCAATGGTCATATTTCCTCATCTTAACCATAAAACTGACTTTTTAAAGGCCTCGAGGTTCTCAATCGCCACCCCAGTACCTTTGGCGACGCAAAGCATGGGGTCTTCGGCAGCTTGACAAGGAACCCCCGTCACTTTGGTAAAGAGTTTATCAATCCCTCGCAAAAGCGAGCCGCCGCCAGTCATCACGATTCCCTTATCCATAATGTCGGCCGCCAGCTCCGGCGGCGTTTTTTGCAAGACTGATTTAACGGCGGCAATAATTTCGTTGATGGGTTCGCGCAACCCAAGGGTAATATCGGAGGAAGAAACCATCATGCTTTCTGGCAGTCCGCTGATCGAGTCGCAGCCGGAAACCTCCATGGTGAGCTCCTTTTTCATCGGCAAGGCTGAGCCGATTTTAATTTTGACAGTTTCCGCGGTCACATTGCCAATGACGAGGTTGTGTTTTTTTCGAATTTGACTGGCGATTGACTCATCAAAACGATTGCCGCCACATCTCACTGAAGTCGAAGCGATTATATCACCTAAGGCAATCACCGCTACCTCCGAGGTTCCTCCGCCGATATCAATAATCATGTTGCCGGCGGGCGAAGCTATCGGAATCCCTGCCCCAAGGGCCGCGGCCACCGGTTTTTTGACTAAATAGGCCCCCTTGGCGCCTGCTTGCAAGGCCGCATCTGTCACTGCCCGTCGTTCGGTTGAGGTGGCGCCGGCGGGAATGGAGAGCATGATTTCGGGTTTTAACAACCTAATTGAGCCGCTGAGACGATTGATGTAATGACGAATCATGGCACGAGCGATGCCAAAATTGGCAATCACTCCATCTTTTAGAGGATGGGCAGCGATGATACTTTCGGGAGTTCGACCTAACATTTCCCGGGCTTCTTGGCCAATGGCCATCACTTTGCCGGTGGCCACCTCCAGGGCCACCACTGAGGGCTCGTTAATCACAATCCCTTTGCCAGGGATGTAGAGCAAAATATTATTGGTACCTAAATCAATGCCAAGGCGACGTAGGATCATGGTATCCTTCGAATATCTGCCCCCAATTGACGTAGACGCTCTTCAATTTTTTCATAACCTCGATCGATATTTTCCGCCTGATTGATGATAGTCCGGCCATCGGCAATTAAACCAGCGATCAGCAGCGTGGCGCCGGCACGAATATCCAGACTTTCAATTTCGGCACCATGGAGTTTGGTCGGACCAATAATTTCCGCTTGATTGGCGTTTAAAATGTTTATATTGGCTCCCATTAGTTTTAATTTGCTAAGATAACCTAAACGGTTTTCATGAACATTTTCTCTGATGGCGCTTTTACCTCGCGCCTGGGTTAAAAGCAGACCAATTGGCGGTTGCCAATCAGTGGAAAAGTCGGGATAAACGGCCGTGGTAATATCGGTGGCGACTAGCTCCCCTGACTTTTTAATATGCAACAAATTGTCGTCAATTTCAAATTTAACGCCGATGGCTTTAAATTTTTGTAAAAAGGGTTTAAGATGGTCGGCATAAATGTCCTTAACTTTTAGTTCACTGCCGCTGGCGGCCGCTAAAACCGCAAAGGTGGCCGCCTCTAAACGATCGGGAATGCATGAATGCTTGAGGCCGACCAGCTTTTCCTGGCCGAAAACGGTTATCTTGCGGTCGTTGACGGAAATTTTCGCCCCGGCTTTTTTAAGAAATTCAATTAAATCAATTATCTCAGGCTCGATGGCGGCATTTTCAATCGTGATTGTGTTTTTACCCAAAGCCGCAAAAAGAATAATATTTTCGGTACCCGTAACGGTTATTTTTTCAAAATTAATCGTGCCATTTTGTGAATGTTGGCAGCTAAAAGAGTATTTATTAGATTCTTGAGTAACTTGGCAGCCGAGTGTCTGAAAGGCTTTAATATGAAGGTCGATTGGCCGGGCGCCGATTTTATCACCGCCAGGGTGAGGTATAGATACTTTGCCAAATCGAGCCAAAAGTGGGCCAACCAAAACCACGGAGGCCCGCATGGCGCGGACGAGTCCAGGATCAGGATCAACCGGTTTGAGATTGGCAGTGTTAATGAAAAGTTGATGGTCAGATCTTTGAACCGACGCTCCCATTCGGATAAGAATCTCATTAAGATTGTTAATATCTAAGATATCCGGGATATTGTTTAGAACGACTTCACCCGTCATTAAAATGCTGGCGGCGATCATCTTTATCGCCGCATTCTTGGCACCATAAACCTCGATTTCGCCTGATAGTTTTTTGCCGCCATTTATAATAAATTTGGAAATTTTGACCTCTAAAAATTGGTAACCAGTTGCAATTAAGGTTATTTTCTCATATATTGAAGGTGATGACAAGAACCAAATTGAAAAAGACAATCTTTTTTCTTGCTTTCTGGAGTCTTTTAATTTTATCTTTCATCTTTTTTTCAGGTTTGATTGTGCTTAAAGCCAACGGCTATCAGTTAAATTGGCGCTATTGGAAATTAATTAAAACCGGAATGATTGTCCTGGATGGAGATCCTCAAGATGTTTCGATCAAAATTAACCAAAAATATCTTGAAGGACTACCTTTAAGAATGGCTAATGTTAGTCCGGGTTCTTACGAGATTATCGTTTCTAAAGATGGCTATCATTCTTGGCAAAAGAACTTTGAGGTGCCGGCGGGTAAGGCGGTGACCGCGACGGACATTGTCCTTTTCATCCAGCTGGCCAAAGATACCCCAACACCAGCAAACCTCGATGCCCAGCAGGTCTTAAGCGAGTATCAAAACCGAGCCGAGTCAATTGAGATTAAAGGCAGCGAGATTTACTGGAGGGGCAATCTGGTGACCAGATTTGCATCCCCGGTCTTGGCGGCGGCGATGTATCCTGACAATCAACATCTTGTTTTCCAGCAAGACAACGAAATCCGCGTTATCGAACTCGACGGTACCAACAATATTTTGCTTTTTAGCTTACAAAGCTCGGAACCATCAGCAATCAGTTTCCGCGATAATGGCCGAACCCTTATTTTTTTGGATGGCGGTCAAATTAAAGCCAAAACTATCCGCTAAATGGCCTACTGAAATTGGTGAGCGCTAACGATTAAACGATTAAGATTTGTCCCAATGGGGACACAGGTCATTAAAGTTAAATTGTAATCATCCCCTTGGCTCATTACCGAAAGATCATTGGGCGAGACCACTTTTGAGCTTTGAACCTCATAGTTAAAAACGGCAGAGCTGTATTTAATAAAAACTTTATCACCAGTACTCAATTTGTCTAAAAGGGCAAAAACATTTTTATAAGTAGAATCTACCCAAGGATAATAGGAGGAATGCCCGGTGATAAAGATATTGCCCTTTTGTCCTGGTAAAGCCGTATCTTGAGAATGAACGACACCTTCAAGAAGTTTGGTTTTCAACTGATCTTCGGGGACATTCCAGCTAATCGGGACATCAACCCCAATTTTGGGGATGACCAAGCGAGCCTCTGAGGCAGGATTAAAGGGATTGGGCGTGGGAGTGGGAACCGCTTTGGAGTAGACATGTTTAAGAATAGAAACATCCCAAAAATATTGGCTTTTTTTGGCTAAGGCCGGAGAGTTGATCGCCACATAAGAGACAATAAAAATGCCGATAAAAAGGGAGATAAACTTAATCGCCGTTATCCAGGTTAGTTTTTCTGGCGCATAAACCTTTTCGGCGGGTGGCTCGCTGACCGGCGGCTGAGGCGCGGGAGGAGGTTGGATTACCGGAGGTGGCATTTTTTCAGAATCACCGAATATTGATTTTAGATCATTTTCGTCTATAAAATTACCCAATGCCCCTCCGATTGAGTTAAAATTAACATTTACTAATATTATACGCTTTAGGGCGATTTTAAGCAAAACCGCCACGGCGAGGTACCGGGGCGGAATCGAAAGTTGAAGATTAGCCTAGTTGAGTTTCAAGGAAACTCGCGACGCCGATTAAGGCGTCGTTTTGCGGATCAGGTGTGGGTTGGATCTGTATCTCAGCCCAGGCAGGGATGATTAGGTGTTTACGCATCAGTTGACGGACGCGCTCCTCGATCACTGGGAAGGTCTTTAGGCCAAAAGTTCCACGCATGACGATAGCATCCGGGCGGAGCATTGTCACGAGGTTTGCGAGAAACGCAGCCATCGGCCGTGTAAGCACTCCGATAAGGGTTGCGCGAAATGGCGAATCATGATTGAGGACTTTCCTCATAAAGGACCAGATATCCTCCTCGTCCGTCAGCTTCTTGTTTTGAAGCTCAGCGATTTCCAGGATCCGCCCACGGATGTAGGCCGCTCCCAGGTAGCTTTCGAAGTGGCCGCGCCGGCCGCAGCCGCACCATGGGGCGTTATCAGCAATATCATAGAGCATGTGGCCTGCTTCAGACTGACAAAGGATTTGGCCGTTCTTAGCTGTCCAAGCGGCGAGACCAGTTCCCCAATTGACAAGAGTGAAATAGGAAAGATCCGGTCTTAAGGCAATCACCCCGAGGGTGGCGGCATGCATATCGTTGATCACCCGAGCCGGCCGGCGGATTGAATCGGCCAGAGCTGTCCCCAGCTTGACGCCATCCAGGGCGTGATAGTTCGGTGAGACGACAACCTCATCGTCGCCGCGGATAACCCCAGCGCAAGCGACGCCGATGGCGGCGATTTCTGGACCAAGGTCAGCGGTTATGAACCCAATTGCATAATGGGCAGTTGTTGGTAAAGATGATGTCCGTCGCAAGTTGCGGACTGAGGTTCCACTTACATCACCGGTCGTGATCTTAGTCCCACCGATATCGGCAATGCGAAAGGTGCGTGCCACAGGCTTCTCCTCTGAGGCAAGATAGCTTTATTATATAAAGTAAATTATTGAAGTCAATAAAAAATCGTCTTGGATATTTATTTTTGAGTTCACATCAGGTATAATCTAAACAAGGGCCTATAGCTCAGCTGGTAGAGCGCTACATTCGCATTGTAGAGGTCAGGAGTTCGAATCTCCTTAGGTCCAAATAGTTAACCTGCCCGAGTGGCGGAATGGTAGACGCGCAGGTCTCAAAAACCTGTGAGTGCAAGCTCATGTCGGTTCGAGTCCGACCTCGGGCATTATTTAGTTGACATTATTTTTTAGAGATCTAAGATAGACTTAGGATAGCATCGAACAGGGAGAACCAGCATGACGATGGAAGTTACGAGTCGGCTGCAGAGGTTGGAAGTTGGTTTGATGCTGGGGGATGGCCGCTGCAGGTTCGGGGTGGTTTCGGGCTGGACCACCATTCAAGCCGCCAGGAGAAGGCTTGACGGAATCATCACTGCGCTGCTGACTCCAGTGGACAGCCAAAGCCTAGAGATCGACTGGGAAATTGAGATCAGACCCGCTAGCGAGGAGGGGAAGTGGAGATACCAGGCGTGGCTCAGCCGTAAAGTCTGGCAGCCGCTGGTTCCCTCCCTTGGGGCGACGATCAGGGAATTCCTTATGCCGCTTTGCCTTGGGCGCGAGCGCGAGGAACTGACTAATCTGGGCACACTATCTCAAATAGAGGAAGAGTTGAGAAGTGGCAGCATGAGCAGTGGCAGCCGAACCCTCTTCCTCAGCTTTGATGACCGCCGTGGCCACCACGACTATACTGGGCGAATCTGGACCAACGACGGTCGAGGCGACCTGATAAGTATCAGTGCCGGAAGCACGGTTAGGTGCTTGAATGGTCTTGAACAGGGTCTGGCAAAGGTCAGAGAATGAGACTGGGCTGGCGGCGCGCGCAAGCTCGTCAACAAGCTCCTCACCAATCTGCCTTTGACGTCGATCGAGCCGTGGATATTCTGCAACCGGTTAGGTCCAATCTGGATGCTAAGAAAGGGTCGTATTCCTTCGTTATCCAGAACCTTGATATGGGGATCGAACTGATACTCCATGTGTTCACCCATCGCTCAGCGCCAATGTCGGTCTCAGTGCACTCATTGTCCATCGTCAACAACGGGCACAAGGTTGTTTATAAAGCTTTAATGGCTCATCTGCAAGTTGACGAGATTGAAGCTGTTGAATACTACCCTGAAACCCGCGACCTGGGGCCAAACATTGCGTTCGTTCTTCGACCAATCAATCGGCCCCATTACAACTTTCCCTTACCCAGATGTATTCGAGTCTACGCTTCTGGATTCTGCTCTTCCCAAACATAGCTGCATTTCTATTTAACAATCTATCCCCAAAGTCCGGAAGTCATTCCGGGCTTTTTGGTATCTTTTGCGTAAAATCGAAACTCGTGTATACTGAAATTAAGCCACGAAAATTAATTTTAGTTTACATTGAGCGATTAAAAGGAGCGTCATGGCTAATATTGATAATTTGGAAGAAATTAATAAGATTGATCAAGACGGTTTTTTGCAAAATCTTCAGGAATTCCCCGAACAATGCGAACGCTGTTGGCAAGATTGGAAGGAAATTCCCTTACCAGCGCGCTTCGTTCAAGCCAAAAATATTTTCATTACCGGCATGGGCGGCTCTAATATGGGCGGGGCTTTGGTTTCAAGCTTAACTAAAGATTATCCGATTCCCATCATTATCTGGCGCGACTACGATATCCCCGGTTGGGTCAATAAGGATACGTTGGTAATTGCCATCAGTTTTTCCGGAAACACCGAGGAAACCATTGATTCATTTAAAAAAGCCGCTGAAAAAACCGATAAAATCGTCACTATTGCCCAGGGCGGAGAATTGGATATTCTTTCGCGGAAATACAAAACAACGCACTATAAGATCAATTACAGCGGCCAGCCACGTTCTTCCTTTGGTTTCATCTTCACTTCAGTTTTAGCAATTTTTTCCAAATTGAAACTCATCGAACTTTCCGAAGATGATTTTCGCGAAGCCATGGTCTTGCTCAAGGGTTTACATAAAAAAATTGATGCCGCAATGCCCACCCCCAACAACAATGCCAAACTTTTAGCCCGGAAGTTAATTGATAAAATCCCAATAGTTTACGGTTCAGGCAACTTAATGCTCATGGCCCGACGCTGGGCCAACGAGTTCGGGGAAAATTCCAAAACCGCGTCTTTTTATCAGGAATTACCGGAAATGAATCATAATAGTTTAAACGGCATCGAATTTCCCAAAAATCTTGGTCAAAAAATATTTGTTATTATTTTGCAATCGAAATTTGATCATCCGCGAAACCGGATTCGCCAAAATGTCGTCATGCAGGTTTTACAGCGCAATCGTCTTCCTTTTGAAAGCTTAATGATCGAGCCCTCACCCACGCCGTTAGCCGAGGTCTTGCAATTTTGTTTATTAGGTGCCTACGTTTCTTACTATTTGGGGATCATTAGTGATTCTGATCCCAGTCAAATAAAAGTTGTTGATTTTTTGAAGGAAAAACTGGCGGAAAAACCAATGGAGGGGTAAATGAGTAAAATTATTGAAGTTCAAGGACGGAAAATCCTTGATTCTCGGGGCAAGCCCACGGTTGAGGTAAAAATCCGCACTGACAACGGCTTAGAAGCCATTGATTCGGTTCCGTCGGGCACTTCGACTGGTTCACGCGAGGCCGCTTTGGTTGAGCCGGACCTTGCCGTCGCCCACATTAATAGTCTCATTGCTGGAAAACTTGTTGGTCAAGAAGCCACTGCCCAACGAGAAATCGATCAAATGATGATTGACCTCGATGGTACTGAAAATAAATCTAAGTTGGGCGCCAACGCCATATTGGGAGTTTCCTTGGCGGCCGCTCGAGCCGGTGCGATGGCCGCCAAAATGCCCCTTTTCTGGCATTTAAATAAACTATTCCGGCAAATCTCCTCGACCGAGATCGAGCCGAAATTGCCCACGCCAATGATGGTCATGATCTGTGGCGGCAAACACGGTGAAAACCGCTTATGCATTCAGGAATTTTTGCTTATCGGCGACGTTGCCCATGGTCGAAAAGTATGGCATGCTATCGAGAAAATCTTAAAAAAACGTCGGGTGGCTTACAAGCTTGGTCTCGAGGGCGCTTTTTCACCCGATTTGCAATATGACGAAGATGCCTTAGAAATTATCCAAGAAGCGATCCAGGAATCTGGTTTTGGAATTAATCGAGACGTCCGTTTGGGTTTGGATATTGCTGGCAATAATTGTCAGATGGCCAACGTTGATATCTTTAAACTTTTTGAAAAATACCAACTTTATTCTCTCGAAGACCCATTCGAAGAAACCGCCTGGCACCAGTTTGGTCAATTAAAATTGGAATTAGAAGAGTTAGGCCGGGACTATCTTCTCATCGGCGATGACTTGTTTGCGACCCATAAAAATTTCTTACAAAAAGGAATTAATAATTTAGTTGCCAACGGCATCATCATCAAATTAAACCAGGTAGGCACAGTGACCGAGGCGATGGAAGTGGTCGCTTTGGCAAAAAAAGCTAACTACAAATGCATTGTTTCCCATCGTTCTGGTGAAACGCAGGATACCTTCATTGCCGATTTTGCTTGCGGCGTCGCCGCCGACTTCTTAAAATCAGGTACACCAATCCCTCGCGAGCGTCTCTTAAAATACCGCCGACTAAAAGAAATAGAAAGTGAGCTTTAAAACATGGATGGCATTCAGCGCATTCATCCACTTGTTCTGGTGATTTTAGATGGCTGGGGACAAACTCCAAATCAAGAAGGCAACGCGACTTTATCAGTACCGACGCCTAATTTCGATCAATTGCTTAGCTTTTTCCCTCACACCTTGCTTCACGCTTCGGGACCGGAGGTTGGTCTTTCTTGGGGCGAGATGGGCAATTCTGAAGTCGGTCACTTAAATTTGGGTTCTGGCCGAATTATTATGCAGGATCTGCCACGAATTGATAAAACCATTCAAGATGATACTTTTTTTGCTAACCGCGAATTACTTGAGGCCTACAACCGCGTCCTCAAAAACAATAAAAATCTTCATCTTATCGGGCTGGTTTCTGCCGGCGGCGTTCACTCCCATATTAATCATCTTTTTGCTCTTTTAGATTTAGCCGCGCGAACCAAAATCAACAATGTTTTTGTCCACATGATTACTGATGGTAGGGATACGCCGCCGCAGGTCGCCTTAAATGACCTAAAAACTTTAGAAGCTAAATTTCAGAGCCTCGGGCTGGGTAAAGTCGCAACGGTGGTGGGTAGGTATTTTGCTATGGACCGTGATAAACATTGGGATCGCATCCAAAAAGCTTATGACTCGCTAACTTTAGATGCTTGGCCAAAGAAAGCACCGACTGCTGCTGCCGCCATCGAGGGAGCTTACAACTTAAAACAAACCGATGAATTTATCGAATCTGTCCTGGTAGAGGGTACTTCAAGAATTAAAGATGGCGATTCAATCGTCTTTTTTAATTATCGTTCAGATCGTGCCAAACAACTTTCAGAAAGCATTATTAGTAAAGATTTCAAAGATTTTAACCGCCAAGTAAACCTGAATAATTGCTATTTTGTTTCGTTTACCAGTTACGGCTATGAGCCTTCGTCTAATGTTAAAGTCGCCTTTTTTGCCGAGAAAATTCAAAACCAATTGGCTAAAGTGCTTGCCGAAAACAATCTGAAACAACTTCATGTGGCCGAGACTGAAAAATATGCCCACGTGACCTACTTCTTTAATGGCGGCCAAGAGGAACCATTCCCTGGCGAGGAAAGACTCTTAATTCCTTCTCCCAAAGTGGCAACGTATGATTTAAAACCAGAAATGTCCGCCAAAGAAGTTACCCAAGGGTTCCTGGATTATTTTGCCAAAAGCAAGCCGCAATTTAGCGTCATTAATTTTGCTAACGCCGATATGGTCGGTCATACTGGAGTTTTTGAAGCCACCTGTCGGGCAATTACCGTGGTTGATGAATGTTTAGGCCAAGTTTCCTCGGCGGTTTTACGCGCTGGAGGAAATCTCATTGTGACTGCTGATCATGGCAATGCTGAACAAAAAATCAATCTCGAAACCGGCGAAATTAATAAGGAACACACCACCAACCCAGTTCCTCTTATTTTAGCTTTTGGAGAAAGAAGGCTGAGTACACCGATACCGATCGATCTTAATTATAAGATAAACTTTGCTGCCAACTCTCCGGTGGCGGTGCTGGCTGATATCACGGCGACCTGTTTGGATATTTTAGGATTGGCCAAGCCCTCTGAAATGTCGGGTCAAAGTTTAAGAAAGGCGATCTAATGGCACTGGTACAAAAAGTAGCTTTAATTATTTTGGATGGCTGGGGCTACGCCCCACCGTGGGGTGGTAATGCCGTCGAAATGGCCCAGACGCCCAATATGGATAACTACTGGCGCAAATATCCTCATACCGTTCTCAAGGCCGCCGAGGAAGCTGTTGGTCTGCCTCATCATGAGCCTGGTAATTCCGAAGTTGGTCATTTAAACCTAGGTTCTGGTCAAATAGTCCGTCAAAACTTACCCGGAATAAGCAAAACAATCGAGGATGGCAGCTTTTTTAAGAATCAAATTTTACTTGAGGCGATCAATCACGCTCAAACGTTTAATAGCAACCTTCATCTTATGGGTTTGGTTTCTGACGGCGGTGTTCATTCACATCTAAGTCACTTATTTGCCCTGCTGGATTTAATTAAAAAGGAGAATTTTGACCGTGTCTTCATTCACATGTTTACTGATGGGCGCGATACCGATCCCATGAAGTCGCTTTCTTATTTGGAGGAATTAGAGGCAAAAATTAAAGCCCTAGGTATTGGCAAAATTGAATCAGTCTCTGGTCGTTATTACGCCATGGACCGAGATAATCGTTGGGAAAGAATTCGTCAAGTCTATGCGCTCTTAACCCAGGGAGTTGGTCCACGCTCAGAGAGTGCCGAAAAAGCCATTTCCATGTACTATCGTGAGGGTAAATATGATGAATTTATTACGCCGACCGCTATCATTGGTAAGGATGGCGAATTTGTACCCGTAAAGAATAATGATGTTCTGATCTTTTTTAACTTTCGCGCTGATCGAACCCGGGAACTAACTCAGGCCTTTGCCCAAAAAAATTTCGTCGCGTTTCGGCGCCGGGTATTTTTACAAAATCTTTATTTCGCCTCCTTCGCCTTTCATGAGGAATATGAAGAAGGTTTACCAATAAAGGTTGTTTTTCGACATGGCGGTATTCCAAATCCTTTGGCCAAAATCATTTCCGACCACTCACTAAAACAATTTCACCTTGCCGAGACGGAAAAATATGCTCATGTCACCTACTTTTTCAATGGCGGCCGAGAAGAACCTTTTCCTGGGGAAGAACGTAAGCTAATTCCCTCACCGAAAGTGGCGACCTATGATTTAAAACCAGAAATGTCAGCACCCGAAATAACCCGGGAACTGATTGCTCGAGTTAAGAATTACGATTTCGTCGTTGTCAATTTTGCCAATCCCGATATGGTCGGCCACACCGGCAATCTTAAGGCCACGATC
Source organism: uncultured Candidatus Berkelbacteria bacterium (assembly GCA_963698075.1). GTDB lineage: Bacteria > Patescibacteriota > UBA1384 > UBA12157 > JAENIV01. Next base: position 182,790 of record OY969116.1, read on the forward strand.
AAAGCTTGCGAAATAGTTGATCTTTGTCTTGGGAAAGTCGTCAAAGAAGCCCTTTTGAGAAAGTTTGTTATTATCATCACTGCCGACCATGGTAATGCCGAACAAAAGCTTAATGCCAACACCGGCGAGCCCGACACGGAGCACACCATTAATCCGGTACCGTTGGTTGTTGTCTCGGAAGATCCTGCTTTTCAAAACCCCTTAAGAGCTTCGGGCGACATTCTTTTAGCCGATGTGGCACCGACGATTTTAAAAATTATGAATCTTCCCGTACCTGAGGAAATGACCGGTAAAAGCTTGATAGAATAGCCAATTTAAAAGGAGGGGCAGATTACTTCGAATGCTTCTCGTAACTACAAACCAGTCGTGTTATTGATTCTCGATGGTTGGGGACTTTCGCCATCTTGGAGTGGCAACCCAATTGCCATGAGTAATCCTCGCAATATCACCAACTTTTGGCGAATTTTTCCCCACAAAGTATTGATTTCCTTTGGACAGGAATCCGGACGCCAAACCATCGTCAGTAACTCACGCCTAGCTCATATGGAGATTAGCGCCGGGCGAGAGGTTTTTGAGGATCTGGAAATTATTAATCAAAACATCACCAATAAAAGTTTCTATCGCAATCAAGTCCTTTTAGATTGTTTCCGATATGCCCGCGATCATAATTCCAACATTCATTTTATGGGCTTACTTTCTGATGTGGGCATTAACGCTTCCCTTGAACATCTAATCGCCCTTTTAGAGATGGCCCATCGCGAGAACTTTAATCGGGTTTATGTTGATGCCATTACTGACGGCGTTGATAGTAAAACTCCTGCTTTAAAATTCGTCGAAACAATTAATAAAAAATTCCGAGAAATCGGTTTTGGTCAATTTTCTTCAGTTATTGGTCGACGCTGGGTGATGACATCGCCCAAAAATCTCGAGCCTTTAATTAAATTTTCCGGACTAATCTTTCACGAGTACGGAGCGAAAAGTAACTCAATCCAGGAAGCGATGATTAAAAATTACTCCTTGGGTCGTCATGATGAGGAGGTTGAGCCAACTTTAATTAAAAACTTTTCAAATTTCCAAACAATTAAAGCTTATGATTGTGTTATCCTATTTAATCTTCGCGGAGAGAATTCGCGAGCCTTAGTTGATGTTTTAACTGGCACCCTTCGCCGTCTATTTTGGGAACCGAAATTGCCCAAGGAACTGCTTGTCGCGACTTTTACAAAATATTCAAAGAGTTTTACTTCGCCAGTCGTCTTTCCCCGCGAGCCAATCGCCGACACCTTGCCCGAGGTGTTTGCTCGATATCAAAAAAGAAATTTAAGACTCGCAGAAACATTAAAAAAACCTCATGTGACCACCTATTTTAATGGCAGCCGCGAGGAGCCACTAGCCGGCGAGGAAAGAAAAATTATTCCTTCGCCAAAAGTTGAATCCTTTGATCAAACTCCAGAACTCTCATTGGCAAAAATCAGCCAAGAAGGCGTTCAAGCAATATTGTCAAAAAAATATGATTTTATCGTCATTAATTTTGCTAACGCCGATATCATCGGTCACACTGGCAATCTCGCTGCGGCTTGCCGAGCGGTGATGGCACTTGATCAAGCCACCGCCAAAATCGTCGAGGCGGGCTTAAATATCGGCGGCGCTACCATCATTACGGCCGATCATGGAAATATTGAACAAATGATTCGAACCTCTCCAAGAGCTCATACAAGAAACCCGGTACCTTTTATTTTAGTTACCAAAGAGGGGCGAAAAAATTTAATCCAAGGGGCTCTTTCAATTCCCTATTCAACGCTTTCAAAAATCGTCACCGCCCAAAACTCGCTCCTTGACGTTGCCCCAACAATTTTAGAATTAATGAATTTACCTAAACCAGAATCGATGACTGGCCATTCACTTTTAAGAGATTTAGAATGAAAAACAATTTTTTTCAATCTCAATCAATTGCCATTATCGGTGCTTCCGCCAATCCTAAAAAACTGGGCTATCAATTATTAAAAAATCTTTTAGCCGCCGGTTTTACCGGCAAGGTGTTTCCCATTAATCTTAAAGAAAAGGAAATTTTAGGGTTGGAATCTTTCCAAAGTGTTTTAGATATCCACCGTCAGCTTGATTTAGCAGTGATTATTGTTCCCCGAGAAATTGTCCCCCAAGTGCTTCGTCAATGCGTCCTGAAAGAAATCCCATATGTAGTGATTATATCGGCCGGCTTTGCCGAAAAGGATGCCAAAGGGGAAAAATTACAACAAGAATTAATAAAGATTACTAAAAATAGCCCGACAAAAATTATTGGTCCTAATTGTTTAGGCATCGTTGATACTACCAACAACTTAAACTTAACCTTTGCCGCCGCGGATGTTCTCAAGGGTCCAATCGGCTTGATTTTACAATCTGGAGCCATAGGCGCCGCCATTTTTGATTGGGCTAAGTCTGAGGAAATCGGTATCTCAAAGTTTATTAGCTTGGGCAATAAAATTCATCTTACCGAAATCGAGGCTTTGGAAATTCTCGCCGGCGACGAAAAAACTAAAGCCATTGCCTTATACCTGGAAGAAATTACCGATCCGCCACTTTTTATGGCTAAATGCCGCGAACTAAGCCTTCAAAAACCAATTATTATTCTTAAAGGAGGAATGTCCATCAAGGGGGCAAAGGCTGCCGCCTCACACACTGGCGCTTTAAGTTCTCCCGAGGAACTCAACAGCGCTCTCTTTCGCCAAGCTAATTTAATTGTGGCTGAAGACTATGAAGAATTACTTGATTTCTTAGCGCTCTTTAGTTCGAAAATTGCGGATTTTTCTGAAAATAGTTTAGCGATTGTGACCAATGCCGGTGGACCCGGCATTTTAGCAGTTGATGCTGCCAGTAACTTTAAAATGAAGTTACCTAAACTCAGCGACAAAGAAATCATTTCACTTGAAAAAGAAATTTCCGATTTCGCCTCCTTGGAAAATCCTTTTGACCTCGGTGGCGACGCTGATGCTTTAAGTTATCAAAAAATCATTAAGTTTATCCAAAATATCAATTCATTTTCGGCAATTTTAGCGATCGTGACTCCTCAAGCCACCACTAATCTAGAACAAATTGCTCAAATTCTCTCCTCATTTCGAGGCGGGCCGAAAATCTTAATGGCTTGTTTTTTAGGCGGCCAGCGCGTTGCAAAAAGCCTCGATATTTTAGCCAAAGCTCACCTTCCCCACTATGACGATCCGGCTGAAGCGATCGAACTTTTGAGTAAAATTTATCAGTATTCAAAAAAGCGTGAACATCCTTTGACGACCGTAAATTTGCCAAAAACCGTCCATCATATCCATCTATCCGAGCAAGAGTTAATCTCGCGCTACGCTTTACCGTTTGCCAAATCTTATGAAGTTTCCAATGATGCCGAAGTCATGGGGCATATCGAAACCTTGGGCTATCCGGTTGCTTACAAAGCCGCTAAGATTAGACATCGTGGCAAACGTGGTAAAGTCGGTTTGAACATTGATGATCATTCTTCGCTTGAACGGGCAATCAGGGTTATTGGTTTCCCGGGAATTTTACAGGAAATGATTGACTCTTCTTTAGAAATCATCATAGGCGCCCGCCGAGATACAAAGTTCGGGGTTACTCTACTTTTTGGTCAAGGTGGCATTTTTGTCGAAGAACAAAAAGATACCAGCTTTGCAATTCTTCCATTGACAGCCCGAGATTTAGACGAGATGATAGAAGAAACCAAGGTCTGGCAAACATTAAAGAGAATCCAAGTCAAGGAGGCAATTAAAGAGGTGATTTTAAAAGTTGCCCTATTAATGGTTGAAAACGATGATATCAAAGAGATCGAACTCAATCCTCTGAAAGTTTTGCCCCAAAAAATTATCGCCGTAGATTTGCATCTTGAGAGGATCAAATGACTAAAGAACTTTTAACCGGAAATGAAATTTTAGTCCGAGGGGCTTTAGCCGCCGGTGCCAAGATGATGACTGGTTACCCGATTACGCCGACAACGGAAATTATAGAACACTGGTCAGAGGCTGCCGCTAGAGATAAGAGCTTAAGGTTTTTACAAACTGAAGATGAAATGTCCGCGGGCTTCGCCTTAATTGGCGCTAATTTGGCTGGAATTAAAGCGTTCACTGCCTCAGCCGGTCCTGGCAACGTTCTCATGCAAGATGCTTTTTCCATGGCGGAAAATATGCGGTTACCAACCGTAGCTTTCATTATGCAAAGAGGGGGACCTTCAACCGGTACGGTAATTTATTCGCAGCAGGAAGTCAATTTAACTTGCTTCGGTGGTAATGGCGAAGGTCTGCGGATTGTCTATTCTACTTGCGGCCTCCAGGAATTATATGATTACTCAATCAAAACCTTTAATACCGCTTGGAAATACCGTTTCCCAACTTTTGTCTTGGGTGACGGCTATCAATCGAAAATGCTTTCCGAGGTTCAAATTTATGACCCACGAGAAAAAAACATTGAGATGATTGATCCCGCCGCTTATTTATTAAACCCCAACAAGAACACCGATGAATTTATTAATTTACGAAACACCTATAATTTAGAAGAAGAATTAAATGAGGTGATAGCGAGCCATCAAAAAGCCTTCCAAGATATCACGCCTGAAATGGTCGAATACGAAGATCTCCACACCCTTGATGCCGAGGTCGTCATCTTCGCTCACGGGATCGTGGCTTCAGCCGCCAAAGAAGCCCAAGACTTTTTACGTTCCAAAAATATCAAGGTCGGTTTGTTTCGACCAATAACGCTTTCGCCTTTTCCGATTGATTCCGCGACTCAAGTTCTTTCTAACAAAAAAGCAGTTTTATTCGTTGAGTCATCGCTGGGTCAATTTGCCCGCTTGGTCAAAGGGAACTTAAATTTTTCTTGCCAACTTAAAGTATATGAACTTTTCCGGCCAGCAATCGGCATTGATGCTCAAGAAATTGTTCATAAAATTGAGGAGATTTTGAAAGAGGTCAAACATGGCTAAAGGGATCGATAATTTACCGATTTCTTGGAAAAAATCGAGCTTACCCCACAAATTTTGTCCCGGTTGCGGACAGGCCGAGGCTTTAAAAATCTTGGGTTATGCGATTGACGACTTGGGAATCCAAAATCAAACTGTTTATGCGACCGATATTGGTTGTTCGCTTCTTTCCTGGAATATGTTTGATGTTGATACTATCCAAACCCACCATGGCCGAGCGACACCAGTCGCTGTTGGGTTTAAGCTCGCCAGGAAAGATTCAGTCGTCATCGCTTTTATGGGCGATGGTGGCGGCTATGCTATTGGAGCACAGCATTTGGTTAACGCGGCAATGAGAGATGATAAAATTACCGCCATCCTCATTAATAACGCAAATTATGCGATGACTGGTGGCCAAATGGCACCCACAACCTTAGTTTCGCAGAAAACGACGACAACACCGGCCGGGCGCGAGCTCCAAGATTTTGGTAACCCCATCCATGGTCCCGAAATGCTAAGCCAAATTGCCGCCCCCGGGGCGTTCATTGCTCGCGAGACATCGAACGATTTTTGGGGACTGCTTAACTTGTATAAAAAGGCTTTAAAAAACCAAATTGACGATCGTGGGTTTAGTTTTGTAGAAGTTCTGGCTATGTGCCCGGTAAACTGGAAAACCGATGCCCAAGGGTCTATAGAGTTTATCGAGCAGATGGAAAAAATTTATCCGTTAGGCGAAATAAAAAAGGAAAAAAATGAAAATACTAATCGCCGGTGAAGGCGGACAGGGCGTTCAGATAATATCAGAAGTCCTCGCTCGCGTCGGCGAAAAAATCGGCAAAAAAGTTAGTTATATGCCCAGTTTTGGCGTTGAGCAGCGCGGTGGTGCTTCGCTGGCGTTCTTACAAATTAACGATAAGCCAATCATCTATCCCAAGTTTAGCGTTGCTGACCTTACCGTGGCAATGTCAAACCGGGCAATTAAGGTTCTTGAAAATCTATTAAGCCAAGAGACGATCTTTATTTTTGACTCATCAAATATTGATGATGAAAATCTCCAGGCTGTGAGGTCCAAGGTAACCAAATTTCTTAGTATCCCGGCTCGTGATTATGCTAATCGAAATCTCACTACTAAAGTGACGAATATGATTTTTTTAGGGGCGTTACTAAACTATTTACCGGATTTTAAAGTTGAGGATGTTAAGAACGCGCTCAAAGAAAAATTAGCGACCAAGCCAGATTTAATCCAGCAGGATATTAAAGCGATTGATTGGGGACTGGAATTTACTAAACGCGGCCAGGGACAAGATTTTAAGGGTCTTACCAAAAAAGAAATTACAAAAAAATTTGAAGATGAAAAAAAATCTTGGGAACGTTTCCCGGAATATTGTAAAGGGTGTGGTTTGTGTATCGTTCGCTGTCCAGTGAAGGCCTTAACTTTCTCAAATGACTTAAACTTTTTAGGTACGCCAATGCCTCAAGTTGATATCAATAAATGCACCGCCTGTGGTCTTTGTCAACTCACCTGCCCCGACGGGGCGATTAAGGTAACTAAAAAAGAATAAAATACTCTCGAGCCATTTGAAAAGTTCTCATTTTTATGGTAGATTTTATGTAAGGGCCGATAGCTCAGCCCCGAAGGGGCCCCTTTGGGGCGGTAGAATGCAATGTATTATGTATACTTTCTCAAAAGTATTAAGGATTCCAAGTATTATATCGGTTGTTCTTCACGTCAACCTGGCGATAGACTCAAAGAACATAATGCTGGCATGGTGAAATCTACTAAGAATCGACGACCATTTATACTTGTTTATTCTGAAAAATTTGATAATAAAAAAGCTGCATTTAAAAGAGAGTGGCATCTTAAACATCCAAAGGGTTACTTAGAAAAACTAAAGATCATAAAAAGCATGGGCCCATAGCTCAGCTGGTTAGAGCGTATGCATGGCATGCATAAGGTCGCCGGTTCGATCCCGGCTGGGTCCAAAATAATATTATATTAGTAATGGTAGAGCGGTCGCCTTGGCGACAGGTCCGGGGTTCGAATCCCCGTCGGTCCACCACAGTGAATAATTATGAAAATAAAAGATCTTGGGATTTTGCCAAAATATTTCTCTTTGGTAGAAAGCTTCAAGGATTTTGAACCATTTGGTCCGCTATCTTGGGCTGATTGGATTTTAGAAAATATTGATAATGGAAAGTTGTTATTGAAAGTAAGGTTGGATTTAGATTCGGACTACAGAGGAAAAACCAGAGAAATTGATTTGAATAAGAGAAAGAAATATATGGATTTAAGTCCAGAAGGAAAAAGACAGTTACTTGAAATTTTATCAAGCAATGTCGGCAAAAGCATTGAAGAAATTTTTGATTTAGAATTAAAATAGAAGAAAAAGTCAAGGAAGCCAAAAAGGGAAGAATGGATAAAGAGTTTACTTTTACTGAATCGGATTTACAAAAAACTAACGATAAATTAATAGCCAATATTTTTCTGTACGGGCTACCATTTTTGATTTATGCAATTGTAGAACTTATTAAAAATGGTTACTCTGTTGAAAGTCTAATTGTTCTTTTGGGATCAATATTTTCAACAATTGGATCTTTAACTTACGCAGTCTCAATCCAGATTTACGGAGCGAGAAACAAAAAAAGTTGGTGGGCTCTCCTATTAGTGCCGTTAGGATTTATACCCTACATATTTGGATGTTACCTTTGCTTTTATATGGGCTTTTGGAAACTAATAAAACTATTTTCTAATTTTTCATTTTGGGGATTAGTACTTTCTCTTGCTTCGATTATCTTTGGATACCTAATAGTTCGGACAATTTGGAAAATTTCAGAGATCGGGAGAGCTATCAGTGATAAAAGAATTAAAATTACAAATAATTAAAAAATCTCTTGGAAAAATGCCGGAAAAATTACAAGAGTTTATTAAAGAAGGGAAAAAACTGACCGAAGAAATAGATCAGTTTATTAAGAAGTGCAAATTAATATCTTAAAAGGGCAGGTCTAATATGCCATATGAGTTTCAATAGAGGAGTTAATAAAATAATATTATGACAATGATAATAGCAACATTTGTTATAGCAATTTCTTTCGTCGTATTTTTTTACCTGTTCGCTAATATTTTTGTTCCGCTACTATTTGATATCCCAGCAACAACAAAACTTGGGCGAAAAAATATCATCAAACAGAAACCTGTATTAAAAAAATATATTATAACCATATTAGCGTGTAGTATAGTTGCATCTATAATTTTGGCACTTGCCTACTATTTTTTTATTAAATATTCGTTTGGTTTTTCCATAAGCCTATTTATTGGAGCTTGCCTAGCACTTTTGATATCTTTATGGAAAATGGTTTGGTTATTTTCCCGTTACTCGGACAACTATTTAAAATGGTTAGATTTTTACAGAAAAGATAACTCGCGTTACTTAGAGACAGCCGATATGGGTATTATTGATGAAGCGTTAGGTGGAAAATCAGGAGAATTGGAAAAACAAACGAATAAAAAGATTGATAAAATGTTTAATAAAAAATACGGAAACCAGAATAAGGAATAAGTTATTTAAGGATTTATATGAAAATATTTAATTGGCTTTCAAGCAAAAAAGACCGACAAACTTCAAGCGGTGGCAATATTACTGCCAAAAAGGTTTTAGATTTTGCTACAACATACGAGGAACTAAAACCATATTTTGCTCTCTTTGTGTATTATTTTAAGTCTGTATTGGACAGCGAAAAAGAAATTGAACAGAAAGTAAGAGAAATTCAGACCAAGACACAGCAAAATCTAAAAGAAGACCAATTATTTAAGGAATTATGGATATTACGATATGTTTGTTTATTTGTATGGTTTTTTGATCTTAAACCACCAAAAAATAAAACGGAACTTTCTGATGAGCTTTTGGTTATCAATAGCGCACTCAAAAGTGTTCTGAAAGAAAATAATAAGTTGGACTACCTGCCTTGGCTTAAAAATGGATTGTCCGAATTTGCTGACGGAGAATTAACTTTTAATAACCTAAAAGGTTTTAGGAAAAACTTTTCAGACAAATTGGCGGACAAGATTCCGCATATTGCGTTTGATTGCACAGAAGGTAGATTGGGCGGTGAATTACACGATTTTGTTATTGAGTTGGTTATGACAACAATCCAAGAAGATCAGAAAGTTTTTAGTATGAGTGATGAAAATACTTTGACAGAGGAAGAAGCTCAAAATATCAAAAGTGCAATTATGGAAATGAGCGAAGATAGACACAAAACGGCAGAAGATTTTATGAATTCTCTCTAAAAATTTATCTCAAAGAGCAAAATATGACTGATTTGGAATTACAAAAACGAGATTTACTTATGGAAACACAAAGATGTTCTGAACTTTTTAATTCTCAAGTTTTTGCCCAACATCAAATTTTTACCCAGTCCGCTTTTATTGAGATTTTGGTTCGCTTGAATTATACCCTTCAAGAGTTAGACAAAAAGAATAACAGAATAGTTTGGACGGACGATATTCAAACCGACCAAAATATCAAAGATATTACAGATTTAGTAAATAATTTACGAAATGCCGCTTGCCACAGCGACAGCCCAAGAAATTATATCAGCAACTCAAGTATAAAATTTGTTTTTAATACTTTTGCCGGAAAGTGTCCGAATGCAGTTAAAATTGGAGAAAATATTTCGTTAGGCAACGAATATCAAGATGACATCGCTTTTTATTACGGAGACAAAAGAATCTACCTTGTGAGGCACATTAAAAGGTTGTTGGAAGAATTGCCTAACGAAATTAACAAGTTATAATAAATTAGGCGGCGCGCCAGTTTCACTGGCACAAAATTCGGTAATTTGGTAAAATTAAACCACTTATATGGAAAATTGGACGCTCACTTGGACAAAACTTGCCGAGCTTAAAGAAAGTGAAGTTAATGAGCTCTCGGGAGGCATGACAGGAGTATATAGACTGTCTTATAGATCCGAAGACGGAAATTTTTATGTCTTCTATGTCGGGCAGGCTGATGACATTAAAAGTCGTCTTTTAGAACATATTTCAGCCGCGGAAAAGAATGTATGCATAAAAAATTATATTGATAAAAAAAGTTGTTTTTTTAGATATGCCATAGTGACCAAAGATTATATCCGAGACGCAGCCGAACGACAAATGTTTAAGCAATACGAACCAGAGTGCAACGACAAAGAACCGTATGGAAGAGATGACATAATACTAAATCTATCATAAAAATATGACTCTTACTATTTGTATTATTGCTAAAGATGGTTTAGTGCTTGCTTCCGATAGCCGTGCAAGCTCTTTTCTGACGAGTAATGACACAGTTAAAAAAATTTTTAAATTAGATGACCATAACGCTGTTGGAATTGCTGGAGATGGGCCTTTAGCGATGCACTTTTTCGACCTAATCTCCAAGGAATTAAATTTTAAAAATGGTATTTCATCATTAGCTGAGCAATTGAGGACCTTCGGCAAATCCAAATTTGATGAATTTTTTTCTCACCAAAGTCCTAAAGATCGCCCATTATTAAGCATTATTCTCGCTGGATATAGTCTTAGTGACAAGCCTGATATATATGTACTTAACAGCAACGATAATTTTGTTCCAAGAAAAAATCCAACTGGTTTCGAATGCGTGGGTATTCCGATTATTGCTAACTATTTACTTAACCGACTCTATGAGTCAGATATTACAACTGATCATGCTGCAGAACTTGCGACATTTTGTATAAGAGAAACGAGTTCTCAAGATAATCGTGTTGGTGGTCCAACACAGATTGCGACTTTTTTCCAATACAAAAGAATATGCGGAATTATCAGTAGAAGATATTAGAAAAATTGAAAATAAATGTGACCAATTCCGGTTATTACAAAAGGGCAATTTTTATCCTGAGGATAGCTCTGCAGGTTCTACAATATCAAAAGACGCAACTCCGTCCAGCCCAGGTACACAAAAGGCAAAAAAGGGGCTTAAACATGGAAAAATACGATCCACAACAAATTGAAGCCAAGTGGCCCCACTTCGCTAAAGCTACGTGGGGTAAACTCCAGATTTGGAAATAAAGTAATAAAATGGAAAACTACGACTTTAAATCTATCGAAAATAAGTGGCAAGAACGTTGGGAAAAATCTGGCGCTCATCAGGCAATCGAACGTCCAAATGTTCCTAAGTTCTATTGCCTCGATTTCTTCCCCTATCCATCAGGCGAGGGCCTTCATGTCGGTCACTGGCGCGGCTATGTTTTATCTGACATTATTTCTCGCTACCAAAAATTAAAGGGCAAAAATATCCTTCATCCAATGGGCTACGATGCCTTTGGTTTACCCGCAGAAAACGCCGCCATCAAAGCCAATTCCCATCCTCAAATCTTTACCAATAAGGCCATCAAGCGTTTTCAAAAACAACTACGACAAATTGGCGCGATGTATGATTGGAATCGCGAAATTAATAGCTCTGATCCCCAATATTATCGCTGGACCCAATCGATATTTTTAAAGTTACACCAAGCCGGGTTTGGCTTATCGTCAAAAAGCGCCGGTTAATTGGTGCCCGGCCTGCCAGACTGTTTTAGCTAATGAGCAAGTCGTGGCCGGTGAATGTGAACGTTGTGGTGCCAAGACAATCAAAAAAGAACTCACCCAATGGTTTTTTCGCATCACAAAATATGCCGAAAAACTACTGAACAACTTAGATCAACTCGACTGGCCAGAAAGGACAAAAACTCTCCAGCGCAATTGGATCGGTAAATCTGAAGGGGCGATGATTAAATTCAAAATTCATGATTCACAATTTAAAGTTGATGTTTTTACCACCCGGCCAGACACTTTATTTGGCGCTACCTTTATGGTTTTGGCGCCAGAACACCCGATTGTTCAGCAAATCACTACCCCGGAAAATATTGGCGCTGTCCAAGACTATATTGAGAAAACACGTCAGGAATCAGAGCTTTTCCGCGAAACCGTTGAACGCGAAAAAACCGGAGTTTTTACCGGTGCCTATGCTATCAACCCTGTAAACAACGCCAAGATACCAATCTGGATTGCCGACTATTGTTTAATTCACTACGGCTCCGGCGCTGTTATGTGTGTCCCTGGTCACGACCGTCGTGATTTCGAATTTGCCAAAAAATTTGCATTACCCGTCGTTCAAGTAATATCGCCAGATGGCAAAGTCAACGAGAAACTTCTGCCATATATTGAGTCGGGTTTCAATCTTAATTCGGGACAATACAACGGCCAAAAATCCGAAGACGCCAAACAGAAAATCACCGAAGATTTAAAAAAGAAGGGTTTGGCGGATTTTGCCACCAAATTCCGACTCCGTGATTGGTTGATTTCCCGGCAGCGTTATTGGGGGGCGCCGATTCCGATTATTTATTGTCAAAAATGCGGCGAAGTCCCCGTCCCGGAAAAAGAGCTTCCGGTCTTACTTCCAGAGGACGTTGAATTTAAACCTAAAGGCGAATCGCCATTAAAACAATCAAAGAAATTTCTTAATACGACTCTGTCCGAAATGTGGCGGTAAAGCTACGCGGGAGACCGACACGATGGATACTTTTGTTGATTCCTCTTGGTATTTTTTACGGTTTACTGATCCAAAAAACAATAAAGAATTTGCCAGCCAAAAAGCCATCAATGTTTGGATGCCGGTTGATCTTTATGTTGGCGGAATTGAACACGCCACCATGCACTTACTCTACGCCCGTTTTGTTACTTTGGCGCTTCACGATACTCGGGATTGTAAATTTTGATAAATTATGGTGAACCTTTCAAAAAACTTTTCAATATCGGTTTGATTTATCTTCACGGCGCCAAAATGTCAAAATCCCGTGGCAACATTGTTACCCCTGATGAGCTGGTCGCCAAATACGGTTCAGATGCCCTCAGGGGCTACGAAATGTTTGTCGGACCAGCAGATCAAGATAGCGAATGGCAAGTTTCAGGAATCACCGGTATTTATCGATTCTTAGAGAAAGTCTGGCGGTTTTTCTCACTTCAGGGCACAAAGGAAACATCAATTCAGAATAAACAAATAATCCATCGTCTGATCAGAAAAATTACTGAAGGATATTGAAAATTTCAGATTCAATACGGCTATTGCCATGCTGATGGAATCTTTTAACGATCTCGATGGAAATATTTCCACCGAGAACCTTAAGACATTGGCAATTCTTATCTCACCATTCTTCCCCCACCTTGCCGAGGAAATTTGGGAAAAATTAGGTCAGTCAGAGTCTATTTTTACCGAAAGATGGCCCAAGTATGATGCCGAATACCTGAAACTTAAAAAAATCAAAATCGCAATCCAGGTCAATGGTAAATTGCGAGATGTCATCGAGATTGATGTCGGTTTAAGTCAAAAAGAGGTTGAAGAAAAAGCTTTAACCGCTAAAGTTCAATTAATCATTGGTCCAAGAAAGATAGCCCGACAAATTTACGTTCCTGGAAAAATTGTCAATTTTGTGCTAGAATAAATTATTAAGGAGCAAAGTATGGCCGAACCAAAAAAGAGATTAACAAGCACCCGATCAGGCAAAAGACGAAGCCAAATAATTTCTAAAAACGAAAAATTTATCTATTTGTCCAAAATGTAAAAATCCTGCATCTACCACACCGAGTATGCCCTAATTGTGGGTTTTATAAAGGCAAAGACATACTTAAAATTAGCTGATAAACAACGCGCCAAGGAAGAAGCGCCGAAAAGACGTGCCGCCGAAGAAAAAAGTAATAAGAAAAAGAGGAGTCGAAGTGAACCGTCACCTTTCACGAGTGATCTCGATGCAAACACTTTACGAGTGGGATTTTCGACCGAAATCTCAAATTGAAGAAATAAAAATTCGAAACATTAACAACTATGATGAGGGTGCTGACGACTGACTATATTGACCAAACTATTCAAGGCGTGATTGACCAATCAAAAGGAAATTGATTGGAAATTGTCAAAGCTGCGCCTGAATGGCCCATTGAACAAATCTGCGGCGATTGATAAGACAATCCTGAGAATTGCGATATATGAAATTTTAAAATCCGAAGATGTTCCGCCCAAAGTGGCCATCAACGAAGCTGTCGAGCTTGGTAAAACCTTTCGGTGGCGAAAATTCATCAAAATTTATCAATGGTGTTTTAGGAACTGTTTATCGTCAGCTTCCCTAAGATTACAACCCCGACGAAGATGAATATCTTAAAAAGGAGAAAAATGCCCAAAACAATCAGTCAATTGAAGAATTTGCTCAAAAAATTAGTCTACAATTTTAAAAATAAAAAACTTCTCAAACAAGTTTTTGTCCATCGTTCGTACCTCAATGAAAATATCGGCTTTGATCTCGATCACAACGAACGACTGGAATTTTTGGGTGATGCCGTTTTAGAACTCGTCGTTACCGAATATTTATTTGAGAATTTTGACAATCCCGAAGGAGAACTGACTAATTTGCGCTCTGCCCTGGTTAAGGGGCCGATGCTTTCCGAAGTTGCCAAGGATTTAGGCATGGAAAAAAATCTTTATCTTTCCCGCGGCGAAGCCAAGGCCGAAGGGAAATCGCGACAACTGATTTTAGCCAATGTTTTTGAGGCCTTGATTGGCGCCATTTACTTAGATCAAGGTTACAAGGCGGCCGTCGAGTTTGTTAAAAAGAACTTGATTTGCCATCTCCAAAAGATTATTGATGAAAAGCTTTTTCTAGACCCCAAAAGCCATTTACAAGAATTATCCCAAGAACAACTCGACGTTACCCCAGTTTATAAAGTTTTAGAAGAACACGGGCCGGACCACGCTAAAAGCTTTACTGTTGGCTGTTTCGTAAATGACCGTTTAATCGGCGAAGGCTCTGGCAGTGCAAAGCAAGCGGCTGAAAGCGCTGCCGCTTCCTCGGCATTAGAACATTGGACTGAAGTTAATTCACAAAACCGTTCGCATTAAATAACATATTTTCTAAGTTCTAAATAGAACTCGTGGGCTTTTTTACGAAGCCCGTCTCTTTCCCGAAATTCCCATGGTAAGATGGGATCTTTTTGTAATATGAGAGCATATTGAAAGATCTGCTTTTTAGCAGTAAAACGCGGATTGGGATCTTTATCAATCACCTTGAGTATTCTTTCGGCATTAAAATTAAACCTCTTGTACTCATCCTCAATATCAGCCAGTTTCCAAGATTTCTCAATAATTGTTTTGTCTAAAGAATTGTTGCGGCTAACTTCAAAAAACTTAAGCGTATTTTCTAAATGTAGCCGACGGCGGATCTCTTCGACTTCATTTTTGATGTCCTTCGGTGAAATCCAAACGCTCGGTTGCAGAATTCCCAATCCTAAACGATTTAAAGCTCGACGAATACGATCGCGTAAATCCCGCTGTTTTTCCGGGACATTAAATATCACTAAACGCCAGCGACCATCCCATTTACCAGTTTCCCGCAAGTTCTTTAAAATCCGATCAAATTCCTTTTCGCCTTTTGGAGTAATTACATAATGGGTTTCGCCGCCGATTTCTTTTTTCTCTGCCCAACCGTAATTTTTAAGCTTGCTTAAAACTCCCCGAGCTTTTCTGCCCCAGCGATTTAAACGATAAAGCGGGACTTTCTTTTCATCTTCCAACAAAATGAAAATTTCTTGCAACGGTGTCAAAGACATAAATCTCCTAACAACTTACCATAGCATCTAACCGAACGGCCGTCAAGATTAGTCGCTATTTTTTGGCCAGAAAATGCGCGAGATTTCGTATGCAAGAAATAGTGCAACAAGTATGCCAATAAAAAGCATCATTTTATTTAAGAAAGCTAAGCCGAAAAAGTAAAAAATTAAGCCCCAAAAAGTTGACCAGAAAAATTGTCCTAAAATCATCAGAATAATAAATTTTTTAAAATTAACCTTCATAATTCCTGCTGAGATGGCGATCACGGCAGCAAGATTGGGATGAACAGCTCCCCAAATGTATATCAACCAACTTTTTTCGATTCTTTGGCGCATTTTCAGAATCGATTTTTCAAGTCCATATTTTGAAAAAAACTTTGCTCCTCCAGTAAAACCAAGATAGTAATCAAGTGATAAAGCTATGATAATCCCCAATGTCGTCCAAATAATCACCGCTGGAAGACCAATAACTTTAGCGCCGGCTAAGGTAGCTCCGAGTAAGATGATTGAAGAACCCGGAAAATATAAACCTAAAATAATAGTAGCTTCGATTATTCCCGAAATAAAAAGTATTATTATTCCATAATCTTGATAAATACCACTAATAAACGAGAGTAGTTTCCCTTGATCGGTAAAGTAGAAGATAATTCTCAAGATTATTAAAATTATTAAGGTAATAATTAAAATTTTTCCGAGGCCATGTTTCTGTTTCATCTTACTGCCAGTTCCAATTGGCAAAACCCCATTCCAAAAGTTTTTGGCTTTCAGCCGCTGAGGCGGTAATTGAGTTCTGATTAGTATTTAAAACGACGCTTAAAATTTCGTGGCCATCTTTTTGGGCGGCGGAAACCAAACAATGACCGGCAGCATAAGTAAAACCGGTTTTAACCCCAATTGCTAAAGGATAAAAAAACGGATCATCACTTTTAACCAATCGATTGGAACTTTTGAGGGCGTGAATAATTGAACCATCAACTGAAGTAATTGTCGTCTCGGGGGTTTTGACAATTTCACGAAAAGTTTGATGGCGTAGGGCGAAACTGGCCAAAATTGCTAAATCATGAGGAGTGGAATAGCCGGCATCATCTAAGCCTGCCGGGTCGGCAAAATGAGTATTTTCTAGGCCCAATCGCCTTGCCTTACTATTCATTCTAGCAACAAAAGCGTCTTTTCCACCAAAATAAATGGCCAAAGCAGTGGCAGTATCATTCCCGGACATAATTAAAAGTCCTTTTAGTAAATTTTCGACAGTAATTTTTTCACCGGAAACTAATTTAATGTCTGAGCCCTCGACAGCTATCATCGGATAAGTAATGCTAACAACGTCGTTGAGTTTGTCTTCGTAGTCTTCTAAAACCACCACCGCCGTCATAATTTTCGTGGTTGAGGCAATCGGCATTTTTTCGTCGGCGTTTTTGGCATACATCAC
The DNA here is from genome assembly GCA_963698075.1 of uncultured Candidatus Berkelbacteria bacterium. GTDB lineage: Bacteria > Patescibacteriota > UBA1384 > UBA12157 > JAENIV01. The sequence continues at coordinate 199,794 of OY969116.1, forward strand.
GTAAGCGCTGGAAACATCAGTCAAAATCGCGGCTTTAGCGGCAATTTGAGGGTCGGAAGCTTCCAAACTCTTCTCTGGGGGCCTTACAAGGGCTTTTTTATCAGGTTGGGGTAGATTGACTTCCTCTCCGGCTACTTTGATCAAAAAAGTCGTTTTTGCCTTTGAAACCACGTTAGTTGTAATAATTAACTGCCAAACGAGGACGATAAAAAAAAGACCACTAATTAGCCAAATAATTTTTACCTTCATTTTTTCTTGTCAATCTTAAGATGAAGCTCTTTTAATTGTTTTTGGTCATCAACTTCGGCCGGAGCTTTCATCATTAAATCGCGGCCATCGCCGGTTTTCGGAAAGGCAATTGTCTCACGAATTGAATCCTCGCCGGCCAAAATCATTACCAAACGATCCAGGCCCCAGGCAATCCCGCCATGAGGCGGCACACCATATTCAAAAGCTTTGAGTAAGTGGCCAAAACGTTCCTGAATTTCTTTTTTGTTGTAGCCTAAAACTTCAAAGACCTTTTCTAATATCTTGGGGGCGTGACTGCGAATACTGCCACCACCGAGTTCTTGGCCATTTAAAATCAAGTCGTATTGGGTAGTCCGGATGGACTCAATCTCGCCTTTGAGAAACTTTTTTTTATCTTTCTTAACCGGATCAGAAAACGGATTATGAGTGAAGGTCCAATTAGCTTCGTTATTTTTCTCAAAAAACGGAAAATCAATCACCCAGCAGAAAGCCAATTCGTCGGCATCCTTTTTATTGCGGCGTAAATCTGGTCGATCGGTATGATATTTTTTTTGAACTTCATCGAAACTGAGTACCGGAAATAGTTCTTCGGTAAGTTTTTTGTTGGGCGTAATTTTTTTAACAATCGCCTTGCCAAGTTTTTCATTAATTTCCATGACGTCTTTTTGTTCGGCAAAACTCATCTCCAAATCAAGTTGGGTATGCTCGGGTTGGCGATCACCGCGCGGATCTTCATCGCGAAAACAACGGGCAATCTGAAAATATTTTTCCACTCCGGCAATCATGAGGAGTTGCTTAAATTGTTGTGGCGACTGCGGCAGAGCATAAAACTTTCCCGGCTGCTGACGCGAGGGCACTAAATAATCGCGGGCGCCTTCAGGAGTCGATTTAGTCAAATTAGGGGTCTCAATTTCCCAAAAACCTTCTCTATCGAGCCAGTCGCGAATAAATTTGATCGTTTTGTACCTGAGTTCAAGGATCTTTTGCATCCGTTCGGTTCTAAGATCCAAATAGCGGTATTCCATCCGTAAATCTTCGGCAATTTTTTTGGTATCGGTCGTCAAATCAAAAGGTGGCGTGTTGGCTTCGGCTAAGATCTCGAGATTTTCTGCCTCAACCTCAACTTTTCCGGTGGCAATTTTTGAGTTGTCCATGCCCTCCGGCCGCTTTTTAACTGTACCAGATATCGCCACGACATATTCAGGCCGTAATTTATCGGCTTTCTCATGCAATTCTCCCGAAAGAACCACTTGGACTAAACCAGAACGATCTCTTAAATCAATAAAAATCAGTTTGCCGTGATCACGGCGGGCATGAACCCAGCCGGCCAAATTGACCTTCTCGCCGACCATTTCAGCTGTTTGAATATTTGCTACTTTCATAAATCCCTTCTTCTTTAAGATAACATAACTTTCCACAGTTGACAATTAAAAATTTTGATGATAAGATAAAAATTCGCTAAGGATCTCCCTCGGGCGAGGGGTTCTTTGGCAGAAACTATCACAGGAGACAGTAACAGCATGAAGCATCGCAAAAGCCCGGTGCAAAGACTTGAGGAGTTCATTCTGACAAATCGTGGCACAACTGGGACACCAAGGCTCTTCGCCTTGGCTACCGGCCTCGAAGTCGAGGTCGTCGATGCGGTCCTCCAGACCATCGAGAACCGCGTCGTGATCCAATTGCGCCCAGGCATCTGGGGTTACAACCCCGCTTACCGCCACGAGCGTCAACCTGTTCCGGCAGCCGAACTCAACGCGGTTGCAACCGTATCCACCTGAACCTGAGTACCGTCCCCCTGCCACCCGGCTGGGGGACATCTGTTTATTTATAGACTATTTAGACCTTAATTTTGCTTGAAATTGATCTTCGACCTTCGAAATAACGTTATTAATTATCTCTCGAGTTTCAGTTTCTGCCAGTGGTTTCTTCATCCCTTGAAGCCAAACATGGAAGGCAAGATTCTTCGTCCCATTTTTAAATAAAAATTCGTCGAATATTTCAACTAAAAGAATCTTATCGTCAGTTGATTTAATCACTTTAGCAACTTTATCCGACCCAATCGCATCTTTGACCACAAAGGCTAGATCGCGGACAGTAGGCGCAAATTGGGAGATCGGCTGATACTTGTTTTGAGAAATCTTAAGATTATATTTTTGCGGCTTGATTTTAATTTCACCAACATCAACAAGAACATATATTATTGGTCGGCGGATTTTGTATAAATTAAGGACGTTTTGGGGAACTTTTTGAGTCTTTTTTTTGACTCCTAAAAACTCCAGTCGCATCTTAAGATTGATATCATCTTTGTCGGTGGTGGCAATGCCAAGTTGCCATCTCTCGGTGTTCGAGGTAAAAACTTTCTCAATTTCAAAAATATTGATTTCCGGCGCCCAAGGATTTTTCGCCATGGTAGACAAAAGCGACGGTAAGATAGAAGGTCGCAAATATTGGGTTTCCGGCGACAGAGGATTGGCAACTTCAACGCAATCTGCGATTTCAGTTTCCAAAGCCTCAATTTTATCTCGCTCGGCAAAACTATAGGAATAAATTTCCGTGAAATTAAAATCCGCTAAATAATCCTTAATATATTCCCTCTTTTGAAATTCTTCATTTTCTGTTTGTGACCCGCCTGCCGTCGAGGCAGGTTTGATGCTTTGGATTTGAGATTTTCTAATGTTGTTGTATCCATACGATCTCGCAATTTCTTCGGCTAAATCTTGCCAAATTTTAACGTCGTAGGCACGATAAGATGGGACGGTCACGACGTTATCTTTTACTTCAAAACCTAATCGCTTAAGATATTCATCAGCAGTTTCTAAAGTGACATCCGTGCCGAGCAATTTATTGACTCGATCAATATCAAACTCAATTTTGTTAGACTTTAGATTTTCTGACTTTATATCAACTAAATCGCCAATTTTAGCGTTTGGACAGGATTCTTTGATCATCGTTGCCGCCATATCGATGCCTAAAATAGTTCCTTCGAAATCAACTCCTCGTTCGTATCGATAGGAGGCATCGGTAACATGATTAAGATATTTTGAGGTTTTTCTTATGAATATTGGGTCAAAGATGGCGCCTTGTAAAACGATGGTTTTAGTCTTTTCATCAACTTCGGATTTTATTCCGCCCATAATACCAGCGAGATCATAGATTTTTTTATTATCTTCAATAATAATGGCGCCGTCGTCTAAAACGCGATTTTGACCGTCCAAAGTCATTACCTCTTCGCCCTTTTTTGCTTGGCGAATCCGCATTAGACCATTTTTGATTTTGTCGTAATCAAAGGCGTGCAGCGGTTGACCGGTAGCCACCATCACATAGTTTGTAATATCAACAATATTATTAATCGGCCGAAAACCATATGTTGCCAAACGTTCTTGAACCTCTTTTAAAGACTTCCCTATCTTGATATTATCGATAATTCGCGCCGTAAACCTTCGACAAATTTCCGGCTTTTCAATTTTAATATCAATATTTTTCTCAATCTTTTCTGTTTTAAGTTGCAGTTTTAAGTTTTGCGTTTTAAGTTTTAAGTTATATAATGCAGCTATTTCTCTCGCGATTCCTAAAATCGAAAGGCAGTCTCCCCTATTCGGTGTAATTTCTAAATCAAGCACATAATCATCGCCTATTTTTTCAACCGATTCGACTTCATGTCCAAACAAACTTAAATCCTCCGCCAGCTGCTCTGGGGTTTTATCAATCTCGACATAGTCTTTTAGCCAGTTATAAGAAATTTTCATTGTCTTCGGTATTTATATGTAAAAATTATCATTAATAAATTTGCAAAACAGAATAGAATTTCAACAATTGTATAGGATGTATTCTTAATGGCGATGGCATATACTAGCAGTAATATATTTCCTAGCAACCACGCATACCATGCCAAGACACTAATACCAGTTGAATCTTTTACTTTAATCAGATGATAAAACTGAGGTAAATATGCCGTGATTCCAATGACACCACCAATAACCGCCCCAATTGCCAAGATATTTATAATCATTTAAAATTGCTTTAAAAATCTTAAATCTCCGCTATACGATAATCGAATATCATCAATATCAAAATATTGCATCATATAGCGGTCAATGCCCATGCCAAACATAATTGCCTGCCATTGGTCGGGATCGATACCCATATTTTTCAAAACAATCGGATGCCCCATGCCCGAGCCGAGCATTTCCTGCCATTTTTGGATTCCATTTTGATTTTTGATTTTTGATTTTTTATTTATCAATATATCCATATCCATTCCCGGCTCGACAAAAGGATAAAGATGCGGCCTAACACGGGTTTCAATTTTATCGCCAAAAAGTTCTTTCATATAACCATCGAGTAGTCCGATCAAATGACCCATATTCAAATCTTTATCTACGGCAATGCCGTCAATTTGGTAAAAAGTGTGTTCGTGGACTGGGTCGGTGGCTTCATGGCGGAAACAGCGGCCGGGGATAATTAATCTAAATGGTGGTTTTAAATTATTTTCTTTGACAAATCGGACATCGACGGCCGTCGTATGAGTTCTTAAAATCTTTCCATCCTTGGTCCAAAAAGTATCTTGAATATCACGTGACGGATGAATCGCGGGAACATTCAGGGCATCAAAATTAAACCACTCAGTTTCAATTTCCGGACCTTCAACAATTTGAAAACCTCTTTCGCTAAAATAACCAAGTGAGGCACGCATAAATTGAGTTAAAGGATGTAAATGACCTTTCATAAGGTTCCTCGCTGATTAATCTTTTTCGAACGAAAAAATAATTCAAGCATCCCCACCGCCAAAACAAATAATATTGCCACCCACCAGCTTAAAACTCGAATCTGTTGTAAAAAGAGCAATCCCGTGAAAGCCAAAGCGATGATTAATGATTGCCTGAGCGTCGGCACGAGGTGGGCAAAAATAACTTCGCGGTTAGAAACCCAAACTTTTAAATAAAATCCGATCAAACTAAAAAGAGCGGCTAAAAAAAGATAAACGGCCAAGTAAAATAAGATTAACATCCAAAAGGGGATCTGGAAAGGATTGACGTTAAAGATGATAAAAACCGCGAGCCCGGCCGTTAAAATTAAGGCGGCGTAGAGACTAAAAAGGTAAAGTCTTAAAATCATAAATTTTCTAATATTTCTTCGACGCGGTTAATTTTTTCAAGACCTCTATCGAGCTTAAAATCTAATTTCGGCGTATATTTCATCTCAAGTTTTCGACCTAAATAATGCTGAAAATCTTTCGTTTTTGCATTTAACTTTCTTAAAACTTCATCTTGATACTGTTTTTCTAAACAAGAAATATAGATAATCGCATTTTTGAGATCCATTGTCAAATCAACATCAATAATTGTCACCATCCCATAATCCTCAGCCAAATTCGCTTTAATCATTCCCGCCAGTATTTGTTTTAAGAGCTCGGCAACCTTTGCCACTCTTCTTGTCATAAGTTTAAAATAGCATATTTAGGCCGATTTTACAAAAAAATATTAAATTTAGCCAAAAGATTTGATTTTTAATAGCTGACGGGTTAAAATAAATTCGGGGCGCACTTACAATCGGAGGTGAAGAGAATGTTTCACTGGATGGCAATGTTGAAATCTGTTGGATTATGGATCTGGAAAGTCGTGCTGGCTGAACTTTATGCCGATTTTGTCCCTCGATGGTTGAAACGACCAGTGTTAGAAACTGATCATACTGTTGATCGGGTACTGATGCTTTCTACGGCTTTGAAACTTCCTTTCGCAATGGTTTTGATCTATCACGCGATTACACCCCCAGTGAATCCAGCGTTTAAGCAACTGTTGGGAACTATTAGCATCTATCTTCTGATAGATTTTACCTACCAGATGTTTGATATAGGTTATTGCGCTAACCGGAAAATTCTGCGTCAGAGTGCCACACTAATAGTTGATGTACCATTTTATCTCTTCTGGTTTGGTTGGCGACGAGTTTTAGCAGCAGCCGCAGCTAAAATCAACGGCTAGCCGACAAGGAGACGCGAAGAGATGCACGCACTAGAAATCGGATTTCGAATGTTTAGCCTTGGCGCCGCGCTATCATTTGCAGGGCTGGCGATACTGATCGCCAAATGGCCGTATTCCAAACTCGCCTTGAAAATGATACTTTCTGGAGTAATTCTAGCACTTATTGGAATCTTTGTCTGGAGGTGAGAAAGAATGGACACCGCAACCAGTTTACTGGTAATCAGAAATGGTTTCTTCGTCGCGGGAACTGTTTCAGCTGGTTTAGGCCTTCTTTTCTTAGGAATATACCTTCTTTCAAATCGCTCTAAGAAATATCCCCCGTTGACCCCTAAAGGTAATTCTCGTTGGAATATCATGCGTGCTTATCTCGGGAATCGTAAATTTACTCAGATAACCGTAGACAACCCTCACCTGATCCGTATTCTTCAGCGCAGGACATTTAGTCTCTGCGCTTTTTGCGTTTTTTGACCTCCGCTAACGTAAACACAGCAAACCCGTGGTTGCTGACCACGGGTTGAGGGATCGGATGTCTGTTATGTGACAAATCTGAGACGTCGGTGCAAACCATCGTAGGTGTAGTAGCGCTCAGATTCTTCGCCGAATTTGATCAAGTACAGCCGACCAAGCCAGAGGAAACCCCCGCGCTTAGTCGCTCCGACGGTCCGAGCTAAACGGATTATATCTAACGGATCATTCTTCATCGGGTCCCTGACAACAGGGTCCCGGACGACAACGCAGGGTCGGCGAAAGCGACGTGACCGAATGTGAGAGATGTTGGCTTGCTCAGATTGAATGGCTCCCTTAGCTTGCAGCGCACCGATAACATCCTCATTAATGCGAACCTCGATCGGTGTCTCAGAAACTTGCTCTTTAGAGACTTGAGCGAGCCGCATTAGCTGCTCGTCGAGCGAGCGAGTCGGATCGAGCAGCTGGAATGTGCCCGCCGGGTCCTGAACATGAAGTCTAATCGCCTCAACCGGAAGTTCCATTTTCTCGGCTAGGTTGCGAATGAAAACGTGAGTGTAGTAGCCGCGGCTCTCCATTTCAACTCTCGTAGTCCGGCCATCGCTGGCACGGAAGAGATATGTCACCTTTGGAGTATCAGATAGTTCCTTAGCCGGTATCTCTGCCATTTCTTCTCCTCCAGAAGGGTTTGTCCCGACAGGAGAACAATATCATAATAAGAATTACTAGTCAAGACAACGCAAAACTCCGCCCGAAAGCGGAGTTTTGCTAAAAATATGATAAGGTACAAATACCTAATTTACCGTTTTTGCCACTGTGGAGCCCGTCTGGCGCCCTTGAGCCCAGGTTTCTTTCTTTCCTTCATTCTTGGGTCTCGTCGCAGATATCCCTCCACTTTTAAGGTTTTATGTAGATCTCCGTTCATTTTATCTAAAGCTCGGGAGACCCCTAAACGAATCGCTTCTTCTTGAGAGACCAGACCGCCACCGTGGACTCGAGCAAAAATATCCACCTTTTTATCGTAACCCGTAAGCTTCAGTGGCTCGGTGTAAACACGACTAGGGTTAGCGATCTCTTGGTCATTAATTTTAACTTTACCGCTGCCTTCGGCAATTCTGACTTTGGCAACCGCTGTTTTCCTCCGGCCGATGGCAATATTTTCTTTGAGCTTAGCCATTAGCGTCTCCATTATATATCTTAAGATTCTTTAAAAATTTATCTTGTAATTTATTTTTTGGAAGCATACCTCTAATGGCGCGCCAGAGAACTTCAGCGGGATTTTTACGCATTATTTCACCCATGGTTTCAAATTTAAGATTGCCCAAGTAGCCTGAATGCCGATAGTATCGTTTATCGGTCAATTTCTTGCCAGTGACCTTAATTTTGGCGGCATTAATAATTATCACTTTATCGCCAGAAACTTGATAAGGTCGAAATCCCGGTTTATTTTTTCCTCGAAGCAAAACCGCCGCCTCCGTGGCTAAGCGACCCAAAATTTTACCCGTGGCATCAAGTGTTTGAGTTTGAATCTCTTTACTTGGTTTGGGCTTTTTTGGCTGATTTCTCTTTGGTAGAATTTTTTGACTTTTCTTTGGGGACATTTTTGTCCTTTTTGACTGGTTCTTTTATTTCGATTGGCTCACCGGCCGCTAATTTCATTAAAACCATTTCAGCGCTATCACCGAGTCGTGGACCTAATTTATAAACGTGAATAAAACCGCTCTTAGTTTTGGCAAATCTGGGGACTAAGACTTCAAATATCTTCTTAACGGCTTTTTTATCAAAAAAATAACCCAAAAGCTGCCTTCTAGCCGCCAGATTATTTTTTTTGGCGTAAATGATTAGTCGCTCAAGGATGGGTTTAACTTCTCGCGCCTTGGCGGCCGTGGTTTTGATTTCTTCATATAAAACTAGGGAGGTGGCTAAATTCCTCAAAAGATTCTTTCGGTGATTATCTTTACGTGAAAGTGAATTAGGCATTTTTGCTTAATGTAAACTTATTTTTTTGCTGATTTTTTCGCGGGTTTTCTGGTTGCTTTTTTAGTCACTTTTACATGTCTAACCGGTTTTACTGGCACGGCAACTTCTTGGCACGCTTGATCAACCAAATTAAAATGTTCAACTAAAATTTTCGCCGCACTACCTAAGGCAACTTCTGGATCAACCGAACCATCAGTGGTAATTTCCATGGTCAGTTTATCAAAATCTGTTTCTGCCCCAACGCGAGTATTTTCAATTTCATAGTGGACTTTTTTAACCGGGGTAAAAATCGAATCAACTGCAATTGTCCCAATAGGAAGTTTTTCATCTTTCCGTTTCTCCACTGGAACATAACCCCGACCCTTGGCAACAGTGATGGCCATGGTTAATTTCCCGGTTTTGGTAAGCGTCGCCAAATACGTTTCCTTATTAACGACTTCGCAGGCGCCGCTTTCTTCAAAATCTTTGGCCGTCACTTCTTTTGGCCCGCGGGCGGATAATTTCAACGTTATTGGCTCGCTTGAATTAAACTTGAAGCGTAGGGTTTTTAAATTTAGAATGATTTCGACGACGTCCTCTTCGACTCCCGGCAAGGTGGTAAATTGATGACTAGCGCCCTCAATGCGGCAGGAAATAATCGCCGCTCCTTCCAAAGAAGAAAGAAGCACTCGTCGAAGGGAATTTCCGACAGTTACCCCATAGCCTGGCGATAACGGTTCAATGATAAAAGTTCCTCGGTTGTTCACTTTCTCGAGAGTCTTAATTTGAATGAGACTCGTTTCTGGTAAAATATAATCCATGTTTCTCCCTATGCCACGCTCACCGTGACCGGGCGGCCCCGCCAAAGGCGGGGCTTAGCCTTTAATAATATTTAGCGACTATAAAATTCTATTATTAATTGCTCATCTAAATCGGTTTCAATTTCCGTTCTAAGCGGCTCGCGTAAAACCTCGGCAGAAGTTTTTTTAACATCGAGTTTTAGCCATTTAGGCACGGTTATTTTTTGAATCTCTACGGATTTGCGACATTTGATGATATCTTTGGGCTTAACGCGCATCGAGGGAATATTGGTAATTTTATCGTTAATTGTAAAATGGCGGTGGCCAACAAACTGTCTGGCTTGAGCTCGAGATGACGCCCAGCCTAAGCGGTAAACAACGTTATCTAATCGTTCTTCTAATAAACGCAGCAAAACCTCCCCCGTGGCACTTTGGGAACGGGACGCCTCGCGAAAAGTTTTGGCAAATTGACGTTCGCGCAAACCATATTCTGCCTTCGCTTTTTGCTTTTCCAATAATTGCAGACCGTATTCAGATTTTCTAAGCGTCCCGGTTTTTGCTCCTTGCGAGCCAGGACGATAATTGCGACGAGTCAGGGCACATTTAGGAGAGGTGCAGCGAGCACCTTTAAGAAAAAGTTTGGTTCCATGTTGACGGCACTGACGACAAACATCTGCCATTAGACTCTCCTTATCTTTTTTGGCCGAGTGCCATTATGGGGTATTGGGGTTATATCGCGAATACTGGTCACCCTAATTCCCTGACCACCAATCGCCCGGACGGCTGATTCTCGACCAGTGCCGACGCCGGAGACTTTGACCAACGCCTCTTTGATAGCGAATTTGCGAGCTTTTTCAAGAGCTTTACGAACCGTCATTTGAGCGGCAAAGGGGGTCGCTTTTTTTGTTCCAGCAAAACCGCTCGAACCCGCCGTCGCCCAAGAAATGGTATTACCGTTTATATCAGTAATGGTCACAATACAATTATTAAAAGAGGATTGAATATAAATCATTGCTTTAGCAACTTCTTTTAAGGTTTTTTTCTTTTTTTTGATTCGTTTAGCCATATGATCTCTTTAGGTTTTTTCAGCCGCTTTCTTTCGTCCCGAACCGACAGTCACTCTTTTACCACGTTTAGTCCGAGCATTAGTTCGGGTTCTCTGGCCTCTGACTGGTAGATTACGGGTATGACGTAGCCCTCGATAAGTGTTAATTTCTTTTAAACGCTTAATATTTTGACTGATCTCCATTCGTAAATCGCCCTCAACCTTAATTTGAGCCACAATTTCTCGGATTTTTTCGATCTCATGTTCGCTTAAATCAGCGACTTTTGTATCTACTTTGACCCCAGCCTCTTGGCAAATTTTCCGGGCCAATGGCACGCCAATGCCTTTGATATAAGCTAAGGAGTAAATTATATGTTTATTATCGGGGATATTAACCCCGGCAATTCTCGCCATAATCGTTCCTTTCAGTCATTGATATTTTCATTTGACATTTGAGTTTTGAGCTTTGACATTTTATCATCCTTGTCTCTGTTTATGTTTTGGGTTAACACAAATTACCCGCACTACACCTTTGCGGCGGATAATCTTACATTTTTGACAAATTTTTTTAACTGATGGACGTACCTTCATAATCGTCAATAGTTAATGGGTTAGGGTTAGGATGCCCGTTACGTCTAATGTCAAGCGTTGAATATCAAAAACACTAATCTTAACCGCCTCACGATACGGGCTTCGTTACCTTAACCGCTAAACTAAAGTCTCCTAGTTATTCTTCCCTTGGATAAGTCGTACGGCGAAAGCTCAACTGAGACTTTGTCCCCGGGCAAAATCTTAATGTAATTCATCCTAATTTTCCCAGAAACGTGGGCCAAAATTTCCTGCCCATTTTCCAGCCTCACACGAAAAGTAGCGTTCGGTAGAGCTTCCGTGACTTCCCCTTGTAAAACTATTTTTTCTTTATCCATACCTTGCACAACTCACTTGTTACTACCATTGTTTAGTAGTGAAACTATTATTATCTTAACACAACTGAGAATTTTCGTCAACCCCAACACCTAAAATTAGGTGGTGGGGGTCAACCCCTTTACAAAGATTTCTGATGAGACATTGCACGATCTTAATTTATCGCTATAATCTATTTGTTGGACTGAAGAAGAACGGGAGAGATGACCGATGGACGAGATTCACCAGTTTTACGCCGTCACCATCAGCGGCTCTCTTTATCTGGTAAGCGATAGACCTGACACCGAATCTCACGTTCCGATCGTCGAGAAAATCGTCATGATTGGCAGCAGTCGGCTTCCGGCCGGGACCAGACTAACCGGCGGCTCATTGGTTGGGATTACCCCCGAGGGAATCCAGATGTTCAATCCGGATAAGCACAACCGCACCGCCTATACTGTTTCTACCAACTATTGGGGAGGCGGCTCTTCCCCAATCGTCGCCCTGTTCCGAGATGAGAGTGAAGCGAGGGAGTGCCTGGGCTCGTCCGACCTGAAGGCTTGGGACCCGAGGTGGCAAATGGCAACCAACCTTGTCCTCCAACTGATTGGTAGCGAGCATCCCATTTTCCGTCCTGAGCCACAACTCCTCGAGTCCACTCAATCAAGATAGACTACATTCCATTCGTTGAGGGTAAGGCCTGTGCTTACCCTCTTTTCATTAATACCCCTTTGACAGAAAAATAATATTCAGATATGTTTAAAGCGATCTTGCCTAAGGAGGTGAGCGTACCTTGTCTAAACAAAATCGCCAAGTAACCCCAAGTGAATTCGAGGCTAAATGTACTAATCCTGGAGGAGAAGTCAGCCCAGAGGATCTGGCGAGACTTCTTCGAGAGCATTTCCAGCTTGAGGGTGAAATTCAACATTTCTATCAGACTGATGTTTACTACGACACGACTTCATCACCAGATCTGCCGAGATTCCACCTAGGGGGGTCTGGTTTGAGTCTCCGTGTCCGCAGTTTCAGGGGTGGTGATTCGTATGAACTGACAGCTAAAAGGAATATCTCCGAGATCGGCGGCGTTTTCGTCAGAGAAGAAGTCCCGGCGATTATTCCGCTTTCTACGGATATCTCTTACCCGATTAACGACCAGAGGCCGAAGCTTCCACCACTCCTTATGATAAGAAAGTACATCAGCGGCAAGCTTTCACCTGTGGTTATGGTCGAGAATCATCGCATGGTCATCCGTGTTGAGATCGAGGGTCTCAAGATGAAGATCTGTCATGATACGGTTACATATCAAGATTTCCTGACGAACTTACAAGTACCAGATCACGAAATCGAGATTGAATTGCGGGGCCTAAATGCTCAACTGATGGAAGATGTTGTCAGACTTGTCAGGGAGAAATTCCCTAAACTGGTGGCTCAGCGCGAAGATAAGTATCGGCGCGCACTCGAGCTACTTTTCGGAGAACCGAAACATCGTTCACTTTCTTACGTGCCACCGAGCTTTGAGATCGTCAGTCACGACGATATCGAAAGATGTCTTACCCAGGCACCTGAACCATATCGCCCACTGCTGGAGAAGCTCGTTCAAGATACCACAAGACGTTTAAGCTACAAGTCCCAACTCTCGGTCCTACCAATGCCAACTGATGTCAGACTGGCCCTTTGGCAGGAACGAACAATCGCCAACCTGATTGAAGCCAACCCTTTCCTCTATTCTAGCGATCCAGTTCTGGCCGACAGCTGCTTTATCGCCGTTGATCTGCCAGAATCGCCTTTGAGATTCTTTGAGCATACTCGGGCTCAACATTCAATTGATGTTGCGACCTGGGCGATGACTTTGGCTCGCAAGTGCGGATTCGGAACAGATTCGATCGTTTATGTCGGTTGTGCTGGCTTAAGACATGACCTTGGACATCCCGCCCTTTGTCACAGTGGCGAAATCGTCGCTAAAGATGTGTGTGGGCTCGATCACGAAGAGAGAACCTTACAACTAGTGGATGCAGATGCACCGATCCTATCTCGATACGACTTGGACATCGAGAAACTCAAAGCTATTCTCCGCGAAGAAGACATCGGTCAGATCCTGGCTTTGGCTGATACTCTTGCATATCTTATTCGAGATGGACAAGCCTGCGAGCGACCGCTTGATCCATCTGTTCCGCGAACAATTGCCGAACATTTTGATTATGATTCATCTTCCAACGAGATTATCTTCGACGATGAGCTCATCAGTGCCCTTCAGACAATGCTTGATTTCCGCTTTGAGATGTTTCGGACTGTCTATTACCATCCCTATTCCCGAATCGAAGAAGAAATGCAACAGAAAGCCATCAGATGGGCTCTCAGCCAAGGGGTGATAATCATCAGCGACCTTCTCGAGGGAGATGATCCGACCCTTCTTAAGAAAATGGCTGAAATGGCAGCCAATGATCCGAAGCTCAAGCAACTGGTCGCCGGCTTTTTCCCGGATTACTGCGCTGTCTATCACTACCGACCCCACATCACCTACAAAGGTGCCATTGACGCCGCCAGCATGGATAAAGCCTTAGTTGATGCCGGCTTTGACCCACTTGACTATATCATTAGTCTTCCAGACACGCGGGCTCATCGAAAAACCATCCGCGGGCGTCGCCTAAATGGCGAATCGGTTGAGCTAAGTGCCCGGAACGTCCGCAATTTCCATCAGTATGACTCACAAACAATCATTGCTTTTGCTCCAACGCTTAAGCAACAAGATATCCTTCGAACTTTTCTTCACCCCCGCTAGCCGGGGGTTTCGTGTATTTATGAGATCTTAGTTAATATCTCAAAACCGTCGCTGGTTACAGCTACCGTATGCTCGAAATGCGCCGCCAGCGAACCATCTAAAGTCGCCACGGTCCAGCCGTCATTTAAAATTTTAACATGCCAATCGCCGGCGGCAACCATTGGTTCAAACGCTAAAACCATGCCAACTTTCAGAACCGGGCCAGCGCCCTCTCTGCCAAAATTGGGAATCGAGGGGTTTTCTTGAAGCTCTTGGCCGATGCCATGACCTGCCAGATCGCGAATGGCGCTATAACCGGCGCCTTCAATAATTTTTTGAATCCGATGACAAACATCACCTAAATGGATTCCCGGTTTGATAATATCTAATCCTTCATCTAATGATTTCTTGGTAATTCTCAAAAGTTCTTTCTTTGGATAATCGATCCGGCCCACCGGAACGGTTAAAGCAGTGTCGGTATGAAAACCCTTATATAAAATTCCCATGTCGATTCCCACCAAATCATTCTCGCGCAAAATTCGACCCGACGGGATACCGTGAACGACTTCAGAATTGACTGAGGTACAAATCGAAGCTGGGAATCCTTCATGACCCAAAAATGAGGCCTGAGCGCCACTATTTTTGATTTCTTTCGCCGCCAGAATATCCAATTCTTTGGTCGTCATTCCTGCCTTAACATTTTGAGCCACTAGATTTAAAATTCGGGCGGCAATTCGGCCTCCCTCCCGCATAATTTCGATTTCTTTTCCGGTTTTAATCGTAATCATCTAGCAACTTTCAAAGACCACTCAATTAAGTTATAATTACCTTAATGATAACGAAACAAGAAGAAAAATTCAATCACGTTACTGCTTCAGAAATATTTAATTTGCTGAATGGCATTCGCTGTGACAAAAAAACATTTCTGCCATTAGCTCTTTCTAATATTGAAGAGTTAAAGGATTTCTTTAAAGACGATAAAGATAAAAGTACTAACAATTATTTACTTGCTAATTATTCTCCAGGTGAAAAAATAGTAGAGTCAGGCAAGATAGAGGATAATTATTTAAAATCTCATAAAAACTTTTCTTATGCCGAGGTCCCACTTGGTTTTATAGTTAAGGGCGATGTAATAGTAAGTAAAGGTGGCAAGGCAACAAAAAGGTTATCACAGGGTGATTTTATCGGCTTGTTTGAAACGAGCGACTGGATTTTAACAGGCAAAAAGCGTGAAATTGGCGAATGGAGTTTAACTAATGATTCTCCGACTAAATTGATTTATTTTGGAGCTACAAGTTTGCAAGGTGATGATACTAATCACAGAAAACTCAAAAATTATTTGGTTGATATTGCGAAGAAAGATTATGTGCCTCAACCAATAACAACCCTCCCTCTTTTAGATTGGGTTGCTAACCATACAACTAAATCACGCTTAAACGATTATGCAATAATTGCTCATACCCATCTATTACCAAACAATTTCCCTTTCTTTCGACAATTATCTTACCTCGTGAGCTTTAATAGAATGTTTGTTTTAGAAAAGCCATATTCAACAGTCAAAAGAACTTTCAACGATCTTGTGCAATCAGGCTGCGAAGTTATCCCAGTCAATATGGAACCAGGTTTTCCTTATGAATATTCAATTAAAAAGAGCTTGGATATACTCTGGGCAAAGGTTGTCGAAGAACAAAAGAAAACTGGTTTTAAGAAACTTCTAATTATTGATGACGGCGGTGATTTATGGCTTTCTATTCCTTGGAATGATTTGGAAGGAGTTTCAATTGCTGGAGCTGAACAAACTCAACGCGGTATAACTCGTATAAAGAATAGCAATCATCATCTCCCTCCTATTATTAGTGTTGCGTCGAGCGGTGTTAAAAAGATTGTAGAGTCCATTTTCATCGGCAGATCAGTAGTTAACAAACTTAAGGAATTAAGGATCCTTAACCAGTCGAGAAGAATTGGAATTATGGGTATGGGAAGTATTGGTCAAGCTGCGACTCAAAGACTAAATGAATTAGGCTATAAGCCATTATTTTATGATTATGATTACAAGAAAGACAGTGAAATGTCCAACTATCGTTCATCGATCGATGTGTTACTTAATCAGTCGGATATAATTATTGGCACTACAGGTAACGATTCGCTAAAAGGTATCCCATTCGAAAGAGTTCGCGGCCGAAAAATATTAACAAGTGCTTCATCTGCAGATGTAGAGTTCGCCTGCTTGTTGAAAATTGCCGAATCTACAGCTTCTCCGTTTGGAACACGCTATGTAAAGATAAACGATAACTTAAGTTTTGATATCTTAAATGGTGGTTATCCTATTAACTTTGACCGCCAAGGGAATGCTACACCAAGCGAAGACATCGTCTTAACTAGATGTCTGATGTATACTGGTGCAATGCAATCATCTAAGTTAATAGAAAGTGGCGTTCAAGAAGGAGCAATCTACAACCTTGATATTATTACTCAACAAAAACTTTTAGAAAAATGGATTGAAGACAAAAATAAGACGGGTCATAGTCCCGATATCAAAGAGGATGAAATAGATAACATCATCAAGCACTCAAACATTGAAGAATTTAAGAATATGGAAAGCGTCTGGGAAGACTAAAAACTACCTAAATGTTACCTTTCGAACCACACAGTTAGAAAAATAAAAAACGGCATGCCACTTGCCGCTTTTTTTTGAATTTAAGCTCCCCGAAAGCGAAGGATAACCCAAGGTCAATACTAAAGAACTTTCTCAATTTCCTTCCAGACTTCCTCAATCATCGGCTCTCCATCGATGTTAATTAATTGACCTCTTTTTTGGTAGTACGAAATTAAAGGGGCGGTTTGTTTTTCGTAAGTCTCGATTCTCTTCGCCAAAACCTCTGGTTCATCATCATTCCTGAGAATTAATTTTCCACCACAGCTATCGCAGGTTACCTTCCCCTCGCCGACTGCATCGCGAAAAATCTTCCCGCATTTTTGGCAGATTCGTCTTTTGTGCATCCGCGCGATTAAAGATTCTGGCCTGACGCGGAGATTTAGAATTTTAAGATTATCGAGGTTTTTCTCTTTTAAAAAAATATCCAAGTGGGCGGCTTGAAAAACCGTTCGCGGATAACCATCAAAAACGATTCCCTCATTAATATTAATTTCGCTCAGCTTTTTGGCGACGAATTTTTCTACCAAATCGTCGCTGACTAATTGGCCGCCCTCGATTGACTTGGAAAATTCCTCGCCCAAAGCCGTTTTTTTTCGGATTTCCTCGCGCATAAGATCACCAGTACCAAAATAAGTCAGGCCTAAAGATTGGGCCAGCTTTTTTGCCTGGGTGCCTTTGCCCGAACCCGGCGGCCCTAAAAGAATAAAATTAGTAAATTTCATGATGATGTTCCCGTCGGCGTTGGGCTGATGCTGGGACTAATTGAGGGGCTGGGAGAAGGCGAGCTCGCATTAGAATCAACTACCTTATCTATTAACCATATATTGTTTTCCTGGGTTACTGTAAAGACTTTTACCTTGGGGCCCGTATAAATTAAATTTACTTTAACCGTGACGGTATTTTCATCGATCTTTTGGGTTGAAATTATCTCGTAGCTTCGTGCTTTCTCCGCTGAACCCAGAAAGTAATTCAGTTTCGCGCTTAAATCGCTTAGATCTTTGCCATTAGCATCTTTAGTTGTTTCTAACTTCGCTTGGGCGACAATGGTCAAGAGGTCCCGCGCTTTATTGGCTTGAATTAGGCCGTCACTAGTGCTTGAAGATTTTAACCAAAAGTCTAGAAAGTCGGTGATGGTTTTTTCCGATTTTATTTTCCATATGGCCACGGTCACTTCCACTGAAGGCGAAGGCATGGCCTGACCCTTGGTGCCGATAATATAATTGGCATAATACCAATAGCCGCCACCGCCGATTATAAGAATGACGATTGTCACAATCAACCACTTAAGAATCCCGCCCCCTGACGACTCACCCGGTGTTTCGGAGCCATTCGCTCCCGGATTTTCCAAAACGCTCTGATTCAAAATATCTCCTTATTAAATCTTTTTAATCGATTGGATCGCCCAAATCCCTTTTTCACCTTTTGTTATCGGCTGAGTAAGGGTGATTAAGAAGTTGCCGCCTTCGGAACTGGCCTGGACCGTGGCCGTGCCATTGGCGTCATCACGGTTCTTGATAGTGTAAGTATCAGTCACTTTTAAACCGTAGACGTTCGGCGCATCCGCTCTGGCAGTTTCATCGGGAGCCAGGCGCCATTGGGTTTTGCCTTGGTCGAC
Organism: uncultured Candidatus Berkelbacteria bacterium; assembly: GCA_963698075.1. Taxonomy (GTDB): domain Bacteria; phylum Patescibacteriota; class UBA1384; order UBA12157; family JAENIV01. Next base: position 218,222 of record OY969116.1, read on the forward strand.
TTGGTTTTGAATGGCTGTCGCCTTGGTGTTATCGATCATAAACTCGACTTGACCATTTTCCGGAATGTAAAGTACCTGGCCTGCTTGAATTTTATCAGCATCCGTAATCCCGTTGGCTTCGGAAAGGTCCGCCAAGGTAGTCCCTTGTTTTTGGGCAATGCCAAAAAGAGTCTCTTTGGCTTGGATGGTATAGGTTTTATTCGGGCTTGATGGTTTTTCCGTCGCCGGCCGTGAAACCGCGGTCGAAACCTGCGGCCCCGGCGTAGCCGCCGCCTCCGTTGAGGCGGTCGCCGGAGATTTTGTACTCTCGACTCCTGCTTTCTTCGAGTTGGTCGAACGGCTTTTGGCAGCAAAAAAAGTCGTGGTTGAAGCCAAAATTGCTACTAATATAACCAATCCATAAAATAAAATTTTCATTTGCTTGTTCATCATTCTCCTTACTGGAGCCATCCTAAAATTTGAATCGCTTTACCCATGGCTTTTTGGCTCGAATCCTTTAGATTTTCGATAAAAATTTGGCCATTGGTTTTATCGTCGATACTCTGGTTGTACTGAGCCACCAAGAAACACAAAAACTTTTCATCGGCACTCGAGAATATGAAATTCGCCTGGCCACCGCTAAAGTCAGCCACTTTATTCATCTTATCATCAGCGATTTCAATTGTCTCGAGACTACCTTCGTGGCTGCCAATGTTTCTCAGAGAGAAAACAATTTTCCGATCTGAAACCCATGAAAGCCAATCAACGATTTTGCCTTCAAAACTTTTTAGAGTAGAAACATCTTTAGAACTAACATTGACAATTTTAATCTGGCCCTCAGTTCCCGAAGAAGCGGCAAAAGCCACTTTTGATCCTAGCGTGTCCCAGGCCGGAGATCTGATTTCTGAGGAACTATTAAATAATTTTTGCTGGTCGGAACCGGTATTTTGCTCTATATAAAGGGTGTAGCCGTAATTTTCCTCCGTGTTGGAAAATTTGATATAGGCGATCTTTTCGGCATCTTGGGTAATTGACCAGTAAAGCGGGCGGCTGAAAGTGCTCTGGAGCGTCTCTTTGGCCCCACTGCCAAGATTAATCAAGATTAGTTTGCCCGAGCCTGCCTTAGGGTCTTTATTGGTAATCGCCAGAATCTTTTGATTGCTTGCCGCCAGGTTAGAAACCTTAATTAATTTTTCTGATTCATCAGCGTCAGTAAAGATTTTTTTTAACTTGCCGCCTAAATCTTTCATCCAGATTTCTTTAGCATTACCCGAAATCAAGTAAACGAAGGCGGCATCTTTTCCGCTTGCCTGAATCAGTGGATTGGATGTCCCGGCTTGAGGCTCAGACGCCGTTTGATTAAGATAGGTTTTATTGACATACCAAGCTAACCCACCAATCACAAGCAAAATCAAAATAGTAGTGATTGTTTTTTGGGCCATTGGACCTAGGCTAAATTTTTAATTAAATCCTTTATTCGGCGGCTGAGGCGCTGGTGGTCGGTGACGGAGAAACAGCAGCCGAAGCCGATGCCGATGGTGATGCCTTGGGCGAAGTCGAAGCCGAGACAGTGGGCGAAGTCGTCACACTGGTAGTCGGCGAAGGTGATTTCTTCACTGTCACCGTTGGCGAAGGTGAAGCGGTTTTCGTCCCAGTCTTGGATGACTTGGTGTAATACCAAACTCCGACGGCCGCCAGAATGACAACGACTAAGATGATCAAGAGCCACTTAAGGGCTCCGCCACCGCCTCCAGCGGGCATGGGTGCCTGAGGCATCCCGGGTTGTGGTTGGTTCATTAAAACCCTCCTTAACTTTAATATTAAACTATTTATTTGTGAATTGGAAGGTGGAAAGGACATTATTGGTAATAAAATCCGGCACAGTCGTTGATTTATCTTTCCAATCACTCGTCGGTACGCCCGTATTTAAACCATAAGCAAAAACATACTGATTGTTTTGATTAATCAATGTCGGTATCGGGCCTTGCTCTTTTTGGATAGCACTCCACTGGGTCGGCGTGTAAACATAGAGATAAAATGCTTCATATACCCCTGGAGCATCACTTGACGGCAGATCCATCGTGTAAAATGCCGTGGTGCCTTGGCTGGTGGATTTTTTCATAAAGTATCCCTGCCAAGCTCCCGGTAAAGTCAAAGTAAAACCGTAATCTTGATTGGTATAGGTTAAACTGGCCGAAGCCGGTGGCGAAGTTGTAGTCGTTGCTGTTGGACTCGGATTTAAAGTCGTCGTTCCGGTTGGCTGAACGTATTTGATATAGTACCAGTAAGAAATTCCTAAAATCACGACTAACACCAAAACTGTTAATAGCCAGGGGAGAAAATTGGTCTTTGTTTTTTGATCCATGTCTGCCCCTCTCGAATTAATAGGTTTCGTATTGACGCATCAGCAACTGCGCCTGAATTTGTCTCATCGTTTCAATTACGTTTTTCGTAACCGGAAAAGGAATAGAGACAATGGCTTTTGGCAACTGGTACGATTTAATAATTTTCGTACTGTCGCATCAATAACTGGGCTTGGATCTGACGCATTGTCTCTATTAAAATTCTCCTTGAATTTAATTGAAACTTTTCCTTTTACCATTCTTAAGGTTTAATAAGTCTCATACTGGCGCATCAGAAGCTGCGCCTGGATTTGCCTCATCGTTTCAATTATAACAGAAACCATAATTAAAACACCAGTGCCACCAATAACCAAAGTGTTAACCTTCGTAATCGCCTGAACAATAAACGGCAATACCGCAATTACTCCCAAGAAAACGGCCCCGGTGAGATTTACCCGAGAAATAATCCGTGAAAGATACCCTGCCGTCTCCTGGCCCGGCCTGACCCCAGGGATAAAGCCGCCTTGTTTTTGTAAGTTTTCGGCAATCTGGGTCGGTTTGAGGATAATCCCGGTATAGAAAAAGGTAAAAAGGATTACCAAAATAAAGTAGGCAATCCCATAAAACCAGTTATTGGTAAAAAGGTTGGCCACCCAGGTAGCGGCCTGGGCAAGCCACTCCGAACGCGCTTGAGAGAGGAATTTGGCCCCGACGCCCGGGAAAAGCATAATTGACATCGCAAAAATGATTGGGATAACCCCAGCCGTATTGACCCGAATCGGTAAATGGGTGTCCACCCCGCCGTATGCCTTCAATCCACGAATGCGCCTGGCGTAGGAAACGGGAATTTGCCGCCGGCCTTCATTGACGATGACGATTAAAATCACCACCGCCAGGGCGATTAAACCAAAGATGATTAGACCAATAATTTTCGTCGTATCTAAAACCGCGAGGGTATTGCGAACCTGGGCCGGCAGGCCCGCCACAATCCCTAACGTAATAATTAAAGAAACGCCGTTACCGATCCCATTTTCGGAAATGAGCTCGCCGATCCACATGAGAAGTATCGTTCCAGCGGTAATCGAGATAAGCATTACCGCCAACTGTATCGGCGTCCAAGAAATGACAATTTGCTGATTGCGAAGCAAAACCAACATGCTGTAAGACTGAATCAACGCCAATGGCACGGTTAGGATCCTCGTCCAATAATTAATCTTTTGCTGGCCGCTCTCCCCTTCTTTTTGGAGCTCCTCTAAGGAAGGAATGACCATCGTCAAGAGCTGGACAATAATTGAGGAAGTAATGTAAGGACCAACGCCCATCATAATAATCGAAAAGTTCTCCATTGCCCCGCCGGAAAACATGTTCAAAAGCCCGAAAATTTGGTTCCGGCCAAAAAAATCTCTCAGTTGAACAATATCGACGCCGGGTAAAGGAATGTGGGCCAAAACCCTGGCGATCAGTAACAGGGCGACGGCATATAAAACTCGCCGTCTTAAATCCGGCAAAGTAAAAATCTGTTTTAAAGTCTCCCAAAAACGCATAAAAACAACCTTTCTTTTTAGGTCTATTTCTATCTTATCACTTGCTCCGAAATAGTCAATAAATCCCAAGCTTAGTTTGACAGAAGGAATCGTCTTTTATATAATCTTTTTAGACGCGACAAGGGAGCAAGGCATGGGACAGGTAACGATCGACTCTCATGACGGCGTACCACTAACTTGGCCGCACTGCAAAGATCTGCGCTGGTACCGATCCGGGAGTTTCAGTCTGAACGATCACGACCGTCAGGCGATTCTCAACCATTTCGGCATGAAGGATTGGTACTTCCGCCTCGAACGGGTAGACCGAACTTCTCCGGCCCAACTCCGGGAATTCGCCGAAAAAGGCATTAGCCTGGATCTGCTCGACAATGAGGAGCTTTTGACGCTTCATCAAAGAACGGCCACGCAGTTCGGCATCGTCTTGACCGAAGACCAGGACCAGGAACTGATGACCCGTTGGAAAGGGTTGATGACGAAAGTCGGAGAGACGATCATCGCGCGGATGCGCCCGAATCCGAATATCACCTAACGATCAGATCCATCAAATCTTACAAGAGCCCAAAGCCGGGCTCTTTTCCGTTCCCTTGACACCATTAATTTTTGGTTTATGATAGAACTAAGAACCCAGAACTCAAGGAGGAATAATGAATAAAAAATGGTTGTTTATTGGTCTAATAATTTTATCACTTATCGCGGGTGGCGCAATTTATGCCAAATTTGCCGGCCAAGCCCGGGCCGCGTTCCCAGGCGCCCCAGACGGTATTGATTTGCACATCTTACTTGAAGTCAGTGCCGATAATAGCGCCACTTGGCATAATTTTACCGGGACTGATATCCAGGGCGGCGAGACGCTCAATATCAATTCGGGGACGACGGTTCTTTTTCGGGTGAAAGTTTGGAATGACGGCTTGGGGGCTGCGGGTGGCGTCCAAATTATCGGTGAGATTGAAGATGCCGAATATATCACTGAGGCGGGAGTGACCAATAATCAGCTTGGCGACCATCCATTTACTGGCTTTGATATTGAAAATGGAACACAGGGAGAAGTCGCGGTTGTTAATTTCGGCGGCAATCAAAATAATGGTTATGAGGGACTCCAGGGGTCAATTACGTTTAGTCTTGATTTTCCGACCGACCAAACAATCCTCATCGGCGCGGTTTGGATTCACGATTATGCCTTAATTGGTTATCGAAATAATAATCAATTTATTCGTGTGGCTCACGCCAATGGTGTCAATAACTTTTCACAAGTCAGATTAGTCGTTAATCGTGCTCACGCCAGCATCGGCGTAAAACTGACTCCCACGCCATCACCCGCCGCCTCCGCGATCGCGACCTTACCTTCCACCGGTAGCTCGATTTTGGAGGATTTAAAGAACTGGTGGCGCTAAACTTAATTTATCTAATTATTGCTGCGATTCTTCTTTTAGCCGGGGCGGCGAGCACGCTTTTGCTAGTTTTTCCGTCCTTGGCTTTTATGTTTTTGGTCGCTTTCGGCTACGCCTTACTCGATCATTTTGAACATCTTTCGGCGGTCGAACTGGGAATTTTGGCGGCCATGGCCATCTTAGCCGAAACCATTGATTATTTGGCCGGATTTATCGGTGCTAAAATCGGCGGTGCCAAAACTAAATCATTGCTTTTAGGAATAGTGGGGTTAATCATCGGAATGGTAATTTATCCACCCTTAGGCGGCATTTTTGGACTCTTTTTAGGCATTGTCCTGGGTGAAATTTTGTCATACAAAGAATTAGCAAAAGCCTTCAGAGCCGGCTTCGCCGGGGTTCTTGGGTCACTTGCCGGTACAATCGTTAAAATGATTTTAGCAGTTTTGTTTTTAGTCCTCTTTTTAGTCTTTACGCTTTAAGGTATAACAAAAGATTACCAACGATGAGGGTTTCATCTTCGGTGTAGGGCGAGTAGAGGGCCCGCGCAGAGACTTCTTCCCAGGTTGGGTAATTGATGGCTGAGGTGATGATCCCGGCGCCATCGACATTGAGAATCCTTAGCAGGGTGAAGTCAGTCTCGAGCACGATCTCGCCCGGGCCATGGAAAGCCACATCTTGACCGCCCCATGATTCATCCAGCCGGATCTCGATTTGGCTACCTCGCAAGCGGCCACCGATAGCGCCACAGCCGACAGGAGTGATAACCCGGGTACCAGGTTTCTTCCACTTGGGGCTCAAGGGCATGGACGTTACCTCCTTAATTGAGCTAGGTAGATAATAACATGAAGATTTCCGAAAGTCAATCAAAAAACAGGTTGGTGCTTTTCTTGATTCTACAAACGCTAAAATCTTCTTTCCCCTTGACTTTTTTCCCAACCTATGCTATACTTAATTAACTTAAGAGTTAGCTACGTACTAAATTTTAAGTATTGGCTCGTTGTCAAGACCAAACGTTCTTCAATACTCCCATTTATATTCGGCATTACTATTCCGAACGGAAGTCAACTTAGAGAATGCTTGGCAGCGGGCTAAATCTCTCTTCGACCATCTTACACCGGTCGTTTTGTGGTATGATTAAAAAAGGAGGAATATGAATAAGATCTGGAAATTTGTGATTTCAATTCTCGTAAGTTTTTTAGCTGGAGCCATTGGCTCGATTTTTACCACGCCGGCAATCAGAGACTGGTATCCAACCTTAGTCAAACCCGGGTTTAATCCTCCCAATTGGCTTTTTGCGCCAGCCTGGACCGTTCTATATATCTTAATGGGAATTGCTTTGTATTTGGTCTGGATCTCGAGCAGGGAAAATAAAAAGATTGCCTACATTGTCTTTTTTGTCCAGTTGGCCTTAAACGCTCTTTGGTCTTATATTTTCTTTGGCGCTCACGAGTTGGGCTGGGCTTTTTTCGAGATTGTCGTGTTGTGGCTGGCCATTCTGGGGACAATTATTGCTTTTAATCGCATCTTAAAACCAGCGGCTTATTTGCTAATTCCCTATATTCTTTGGGTGATATTCGCCGCTGTTTTGAACTACAGTGTTTGGCATTTAAATTAAAAATTGATGGGGCCAATAAGATTATGAAAAAATATTGGTCTGGGAAAGTAACAAAAGAAAGTAATGCTTTAGATTTAGAACCGGGTGTTTTTACATGGGACGATCCGAAAAGAATCGCCCAGTCGCTCGCAAATTCGGCGAAAATTAGTACCCGTCGCAAAGGCACGCCAATGCAGTCGGCAATGTCAATGTTAAATTTTTATATTAATCGCGCGGGCAAAAATCTGTCCAAAGAGCGCCGCGAAATTCTTGAGAAAACCAAAGTAGAACTTAGAAAGATGTAATATTAAAACTTGACAAATTTCTCGGGTAGTGTATGTTATTTATGAGATAAGTTTACAAGAACTACGGAGGGGAAATGTTCCAACACATGCAAAAAATTTGGATTTTATTCTTGGTTTTTGGACTTATGGTTCTCTCTGGTGCGGCTTATCTTTTTTCTGGTACAAAAAACGTTTTGGCCGCCCCCCATGTAGGTGACGGCGTTGATTTACACGTTACGGCCCTCGGCAGTGCCGATAACGGGGCTACTTGGCATAATTATAATGGGACCGAGAACCCTCAATGGGAAACATTGACTGTCGCTCCCGGAGCGACGATTAGATTTGCAATTTTTGTTTTTGGCGTTGATCAATCGGTGGCGGCGGCAAATGTTAAAATTGAAGGTAATGTTAATTTAACCGATCCTACCTACATCACTGGTTTACGTGTTGACTTTCCAGATGCAGATCTTGATGACAATGCTTTTATTGGCTTTACTTTCCGCGGCGGCGGTGAGGGCACCGTGGCCCAAGTTCTACCCGGAAATCTCAATACGCAAATATTAGTGGGTACATTTCAGCTTTCCAACTATTTTCCCCTTGGTCAAACAATCTTACTTGGTCATGTGGACATCACCGACTATACACCAATAGTTGGGGGTTATCATCCGTTAAAAAACCTTCGTCAAGCCTTAGGTATTAAGACTGCCCGAGCCGAAGGGGTTGGTCGTTTTTCAGACATTAGGATTGTTGTCAATGGCAATGGAATACTTCATGGGACGACTCAAGCGACTCCCACGCCGACGCCAACATCAACAGTCTCACCTGCCAGCCAAATCACCAATCTTCCTCAAACCGGTGGGGGCATTCTTGATAATTTGTCAAGATTTTTAAGATTATATTAAAGAGATACTCAATCTTTTCTTTGACTAGAGCTGGTAAGCCAATTAAAGGAGGTTTGATGAGAAAAGTGTTACTTTGGGGAGGGCTTGTTGGGACGATCGTTTTTTTTGCTTTTGCTTTTTTGGCCGGCGCCAGCAACAATGGCAAGGCCATCTTGCCAGGAATCTACGGCACCAGCGGTCTGATGTGGGCCTTTTTTGCCGTCATTACCTTAATCCTATTCATCATCGGTTTGATTATGGTGATTGTTAATGCCATCAAAAATCGAAATAGTCAATGAAAAACATCATTATTGCGATTTTGGTTTTGATCATTGTTGGTGTTGCCGGGTGGGGTTTTTATCAAGGATACAAAGTAAAATCTTACGCCAAGGAAATTAAGGGCATCATCGACCAAAGTACAAGTAAATGGACATATAACCAAATTACTATCAAGGGTTATAATAGTAAGGCGGAGATGGAGACTGACGCCAATTTAGTCGTTAGCGATTCGAAAGAACAATTAGCCAAATTAGACAAATTAAACTTTTCTTCAAAAACCGCTGCTCTCGAGCAAAAAACAAAAGATTATTTTAATACTGCTGTTATCGCCGGCCAAAAAGCCCAGGAACTATTGAAAACCAATGCTTTTACGGATCTAATTTCAACCCCGTTAGTGACTGCCGAGCAAGAAACTATTTTACAAACTTATCCTGACCAAATCAAATCCGAAGCGCAAAACCTACAAAAAACTATTTTTACTTTTTAATCAAAGCGAGTACTATTTACTTTTTCGAGAACTCAAAAATTTTTCGCGATAATTTAACCTCGCGGAAAATGTATTTTTTTTGCGGTTTGACATCAGCTAAAATTTTAATTGGCAAATTAGCGTCCGTAATTAGCTTCTTTTCTAAGAGTGCTTTGATATCAATCCTTTCCCCATCTTTGAAATTTTTCTCTAATGTTGACAATTTGACGATTTGGGGCTTAAGATTTCGGCTACGAAAGCCCTTAGCCTTGGGTATTCGCTGAATCCAGGGCATTTGGCCACCTTCAAAACGCCGGGGAATGTTGTAACCAGCTCGGGATTTTTGTCCCTTGGTCCCTCGACCGGCAGTGGTCCCCCGTCCGGAACCCGACCCTCGGCCCAACCTCTTTGCTTTTCGAGTTCTAATTTTTACCACTTGGTTTAATTTCATCTGACCTCGCCTCGGGAAATGCGCTTTAAAGCTTCCATCGTCGCCTTAGCATTGTTGATTTTATTGGCTGTCCCCAGAATTTTGGCAACAATATTTTTAATGCCCGCCAAATCGGCAATCGTTCTGATCGTGCCGCCGGCGACAATTGAAGTTCCTGGTCTGGCCGGTTTCAAAATTAAATGGGCCGATCCCATTTTAATATCGATGCGATTAGGAATCGTTCCATTGACAATTTTTACCTCAATCATATTTTTTTGGGCAAATTTAGAAGCTTTAGCCACCGCATCAACGACTTCAGCAGCTTTACCAATGCCCATACCGACTTTGCCGGCGCGGTTACCCATAATCACCAGTGCCCGGAAGCGGATTCTTTTGCCTCCAGCCACCGTGCGGGCGACCCGATCAACTTGTAAAACCCGTTTTTCAAATTCGCTTTTTTCTTCTTGACGTCTCGGACGATAATCCATTTAAAACTCCAAACCTTCTTTTCTTAAATCTTCAGCGATTTTTTTAATTTGGCCATGATATTTGTAACCCGCGCGGTCAAAAACGACTTTTTTGATTTTTTTCGTCTTAAGCGCTTTAACAAATTTAGTCGCGATTGTCTCTTTATCTTTCAAAGTAGAAGCTGAAGCCAATGTCGTTTGCTTTTCATCATCAATTGCCTGCAAATAAAGATATTTATTGGATCGATATACCGCTATTCGTGGCCGCTCAGCGGTCCCGAAAATCTTGGCTCTGATTCTTAATTTTCTTTTTAACATTCCGGGTTTCATTGGGTCGCTCCAATGGCCGCTTTGGCCGCTTTACCCGGCTTGCGCCGCGGGATTTCCTCAAGATATTTAATGCCCTTTCCCTTATAAGGTTCGACTGGTTTTGCCGCTCTGATTTGGGCCGCTATTTGACCGACTTTTTGGGCATCAATACCTGAAACCGTAATTATATTTTTTTCGACTTTAAATTCGATTTTGTCCGGAGCTTTTATTTCCACCGGGTGGGAAAAACCGACGTGCAAAACGAGCTTATCATCAGTTGCTTCCGCCCGAAAACCAACCCCTTTAAAATCAAGTTGCCTTACAAAACCAACGCTGACCCCTTGAATCATGTTGGCAATCAAAGCGCGAATCAGGCCGTGAAGCGAGCGGGTGTAGTTTCCGTGTCTTAAGCGCGTCACTTCTATTTGGGATCCCGAAACTTTGACGACAATATTTTTGGGAATTTTTAATTCTAGCTCACCCTTGGGGCCAATAGCTTTAATTGAATCAGCGTCAAGTTCAACCTTGACGCCTGCCGGAATATTAATTTTTTGGATCCCAATTTTTGACATTTAGACCACCTCACCGATGAATTCCCCGCCTAAACCCTTTTTTCGAGCTTCTTCTCCAGTCATCATCCCTTCGGAGGTCGAAAAAATCAAGAGACCCTTAGGGCTTTTCGGTCGCGGGATTCGCCCGTTTGAAGCATAGACTCTTCGACCCGGACAACTGATCCTTTTGATTTGCATTCTTTGCGACGATTGTTCGGAAAGCTTTATTTCGATTTTTTTAGCCGCTGGCCGGTTTTTATCATCAATTTGGCGAAAACTATTGATTTTATGACTTCGCTGTAAAATATCTAAAATAGCCATTTTCACTTTGGAGAAGTGAACAGAAACTGTGTCTTTGCCAGCATTTTGGGCGTTTTGAATTTGGACAAACATTTCCGCAATTGGATCAGTCATTTAATCTCCTTACCATGATGATTTTGTAATCCCAGGTATTTGACCACGACTGGCTAATTCACGAAAACAAATTCGACAAATGCCAAATTTTCTCAAATAGCCTCGTCTTCGACCGCACCTCGTGCAACGTCTCACTACCCTAGTTGAAAATTTTGGTTTTCTTTTGGCTCTTTCAATCTGCGATACTTTAGCCACGTTCGCTCCTTTCAAACGGCAACCCCCAGGCCTTAAGGAGAGCTTTTCCTTCTTGGGCGTTTTTGGCGGTGGTGGTCATTGTGATTGCCAGACCAAACAAATTTTCCGCCTGTTCGGTGGAAATTTCCGGAAAAACTAGATGTTCGGCGATACCTAAAGTATAATTACCATTTTTATCGAAACTTGAGACTTTTAGCCCCCGAAAATCACGCATTCTGGGCAAGACAATATTGGCTAATTTAATCACAAAATCTTCCATTCTTTGACCTCGGAGTGTTATTTGAAGTCCGACTTTATCACCCTGGCGAATCTTAAAACCGGCAATGGCTTGGCGGGCTCGACGGCTCGCTGGTTTTTGACCGGCCAGCGTCGCTAATGATTTTTCCACCTGCTCGATGTATCCCGGCTTAGCTTTATTTCTATCCACGCCAACATTGACGACCATTTTTTCGAGACGGGGCAAAGCTAAGGTATTTTTAATCCCCAACTCGCTTTTTAATTTTTCATTAACCTCTCGGCGCGAAATTTTAGGCATCTAAACTCTCCTTACACTGGCGACAAATGCGGATTTTTTTACCACTCGTCACTTTATAACCAATTCTTGATGGATGACTACAACGGGGACAAACGATGATCACATTTGAAGCGGAAATCGGCGATAGTTTATCGATGATCCCGCCATGGGGATTTTTACGAGATGGTTTTAAATGATGCTTGCTAATATTGATTCCTGTCACCATCACTTTGTCCATTTTCGGTAAAACTTTTTCGATTCGGCCACGCTTACCGCGATCCTTGCCGGAAATTATTAAAACATTGTCACCTTTTTTTAACTTCACCAGACCTCCGTCGCCATTGAGATAATTTTAGCGAAACCCGCGTCTCGTAACTCTCGGGTCACTGGTCCGAAAATTCTTGTTCCGCGCGGGGTTTTGTCAGGATTGATTAAGACCACCGCGTTGTCATCGAATCTAATCGTCGTCCCATCATGGCGCTTGAGCGGACTCTTTTGCCTGACAATTACCCCCCGAACGACCTCTTTTTTCTTAACCGCGGAGTGAGGAGCAGCGATTTTGACGGCACCAACAATAATATCGCCGATTTTTAAGGCATCTTTTTTGGCCGCCGAAAGGCCACGAATCACCATCACTTCCTTTGCTCCAGAATTATCGGCCACTTTTAAACGGGTGTAGCTTTGAATCATTTTGTCTTTATCATGCTCCGCACTTTCCAAGATTTCTTTTTACTCAAAGGTCTTGTCTCGAGGATTTCCACGACCTGGCCCTTTTTAATTGGGTGGGCGGTATGGACCAAATATTTTCTGGCGGTCCAATATCTTTTTTGATAAAGCCGCTGAATTTTGATTTTGGCCACCAACACTGGAACCGTGTTATTGATACTATCGCGCAAAGCGGTGCCTTTTAAAACCCTTTGAATAATTTTCTTATTTGGCATTTTTTACCTCGGAAATTTTTTCTTTGTCTAATTCTTCAATTGTCCTCTCAGAAAGAATCGTCCAAATCCAAGCAATTTTTTTACGCATCGCCCCGATTTCTTGATAGTTTTTAAGCTTACGAAAACTGGCCTTGAATCGCAACTCAATAATTTGCCGCTCGGCTTGGGCTAATTCGGAAAACAAGGTTTTATTATCTTTGCTTCTTAATTCTTTGATTAATAATTTCTTTTTCATTGTCTTTTCACAAATTTGGTGGGGATATTTAATTTATAACTGGCCAATCTCAAGGCCTCGCGAGCAATATTTTCATTGACCCCGCCCATCTCAAAGAGAATTCTTCCCGGGGTAACCACGGCGACAAAGTGATCAAGGGTACCTTTTCCGCCACCCATGCCCGTTTCCGCCGCGGTTTTGGTCACTGGTTTATCAGGGAAAATTCTCGTCCAGACTGCGCCGCCGCGGCGAATGTAATGGGTTATTGCCCGGCGGGCGGCCTCAATTTGACGAGCGCTCACCCAGGCACGACCAAGCGATTTCAAGCCATAATTACCAAAAGATAAGGTATAGCCGCGATTGGCCACGCCGCGCATTTTCCCTCGAGCGACTTTACGATGTTTTAATTTTCTGGGAATAAGCATCTTTAACCTTCAGATTCTTGCTCTAATTTATCACCCTTGTAAATCCAAACTTTGACGCCGATGATTCCATAGGTGGTCAAAGCATTAACCTGGGCAAAATCAATGTCCGCTCTGAGTCTTCCCAAAGGAACCGAACCAGCCCCATAATGCTCACGGCGAGCAATTTCGGCGCCGCCGAGACGGCCGGCGACTGCAATTTTGACGCCTTTGGCTTTGGCCTCCATCGCTCTAGTGATTGCTTGTTTGATCGCCCGTTTGTAGGCAATTCTTTTTTCAATTTGTAAGGACACTTGTTGGGCAACGATTTCGGCGGAAAGCTCAGGATTTTTAATCTCCATGATTTCGATTTCGATTTTTTTGGCGGCCAAACCGGTCTTGGGATTTCTAAGTTTGGCGCTATTACGGATTAAATAAAGCTTTAAATCATTGATTCCCTGCCCGCTTCGACCGATTAAAATACCCGGTTTGGAAGTGTGAATAATAACTTTGATGGTGTCTTGTGATCTAACAATTTCCACTTTCGCCACGCCGGCGGTTTTACCGAAACGTTTGGCTAAAATTTTTCTAATTTCAATATCTTCACCCAGATTTTGGGCAAAATCACGCTTGCCAAACCATTTTGACTGCCAGTCCTTGTTTAACTGGAGTCGGAAACTAACGGGATTAACCTTATGACCCACGATACGCTCCCTTCGGTCGCTCAATTTTTACTTTTTCGCTTTTAGCTTTTAGTTTAGGTTGTTCTGAAAGAACAACCGTAATATGGGACATTCTTTTTAAGATAGTTGTTGCCCGCCCTCGATGAATAATTCGTCGTCTTTTCAATTTAGGGCCTTCGTCAACAATAATATTTCTAATCCAAATTTGATCATAATTTTTGTCCTTGGCCTGCGTAAGTCCATTCTTTAAAACCAGCTCCAAGGGCCTCGTCGCCGCCCGGGGAATAAACTTCAAGATATTTAAGGCGGTCTCCAATTCTTGACTGATAAGCTTCTCCGCGACTAACCTTATTTTACGCGGCGGAATTCTGACAAAGCGACTTTTAACCACTAAATCCGGCTTTGGAGGTAAAGCGATATTTTTTGATTTTTTGATGGTTTTTATTTCTGCCATGGTATTTATTTATTATTTCTTTTCTTCACCCGGCCGGGTTGGGGGCGTCTCTTGAGCTTGCTGAACCGATTGGGCTACTTTCTGGGCTTCAGCTTGTTCCTCTTCGCGGGCGATGCGACCACCATGTTTTATAAATTTTCTGGTCGGGGCGAATTCGCCCAATTTATGACCAACCATATCTTCAACTATCAATACCGGGATGTGTTCTCGACCATTATGAATTCCAATTCTAAAGCCAACCATTTCTGGCGAAATCACCGAATTCCTTGCCCAGGTTTTAACCACGGTTTGATCGCCTTTTTTTATCTTGGCCAATTTCTTGATTAAATTTTCATCCAAATACGGACCTTTTTTAAGTGAACGTGACATTTTATTCCTTATTTATGTGGCCGCAGGGGATGTGTCTTCGCGAAGTGCCGGCGTCCCGAATCGCCGAAGGCGAATTCGAGACAGGGCTGGAGTGGGTGGCCGAGAGCGAAGGCACGACCCGAGGCCATTCATTATTTCTTTCTCCTCTGGACAATCATTTTATCAGAATATTTGTGTTTTTTCCGGGTACGAACGCCTGAAGCGTGTTTGCCCCATGGCGTCTTGGGATATTTTAAGCCAATCGGATTAACTCCTTCGCCCCCGCCGTGCGGATGGGCGTCAGGATGCATCGCTTTGCCGCGAACTGACGGCCGAATTCCCATATGACGCTTTCTGCCAGCTTTACCTATCCGCTGAGCCGAATGACTAATATTAGAAACTTGACCGATGCTTGCCCAGCCATCTTTCGAAAGTCTCCGAACCTCGCCTGAAGGCATTTTGATATGAACCCAACTCCCTTCTTTGGCGACGATTGAAGCCGAAGCGCCAGCTGAACGTACCAGCTTGCCACCTTGACCAGGTTTGACTTCCAGATCAAAAATCTCAATGCCATTCGGGATATTGGCCATCTTTATACGATTACCGGCTTTAATTTCACCCTTTTCTTGGGCGACAAGGTGTTCATCAACTTTTACCCCTTCCCAAGCAATCAAATACTTTTTTTCTTTATCTTCAAACTCCACCAAAACCACAAAGGCGGTGCGGCCGGGATCATATTCGATTTCTTTTACCTTGGCCTTGACTTCTTTCTTGGTCTCGAGTGAACCCAAAATCCGATACTTACGCTTGCTACCACCACCTTGGTGTCTGATACTAATCTGACCAGTGTTATCTCGACCAGCCTGTCGGGTGATTTTTAAAACCAAACCTTTTTCAGGTTTTCTGCGGGTTAAAACCGAGAAATCAACGACTGACATTTTTCGGCGTCCCTGGGTTGTGGGTCTGTATTGTTTTAACATCACTTTTCCTCAAAGCCCGGAATTTTCTGACCTTTTTTTAAAGTGACAATTGCTTTCTTAAAAGGCTTGATTTTACTCCGATAACGACCTCTGGTTAATTTTTCTTCGCCGGGATTATGGATCATATTCACCTTGATGACTTTAACCTTGTACATCTCTCCGATTGCTTGGGCGACCTGGGCTTTGTTGGCCAGAGGGTGAATTTTAAAAACATATTTGCTCTGCTGGCTCATGCCGATCGCTTTTTCCGAAATTTTCGGTTCAATTAAGACTTGCATTTTTCCTCGATTGCTTCTAAACTTTCTTTGTCAGTCACCAGATAATCGTAATTTAAGATATCAATTAAGGTAAGACCGGAAACAGGAACCGTCTTAACATAAGGCAGGTTCGCGCTCGCCAGCTCTAAATTGACATTCGTTTTCGAAATGGCAATGAGAATACTGCCTTCCTGGATTGGTAATTTCTCCAAGAAACTTTGAACCTCGCGAGTTTTGGGCTCTTTTAATTCCAACTTCGAAATCACAATGAGACGGTTATTTTTGATTCTGTCTGACAATGCCATTCTTAAGGCCGACTTGGCCATCTTTTGAGAAATTCTTTTGGAAAAATTACGATTATTTCGCGGACCAAAAACCACCCCGCCGCCTACCCAAAGCGGAGAGCGATTCGAACCAGCGCGAGCGTTACCGGTGCCTTTTTGGCGAAAAGGCTTGCGACCGCCGCCAGAAACCTCGCTTCTATCTTTAGTATGAGCGATGGCGCGGCGGCGATTAGCTAACTGTCCTTGAACTACTTGGGCAAGAAGTTTTGGGTTTTCAGCCACTTTAAAAATCTTATCCTCAATTTCAATTGTTTGCCCTGATTTACTAGCGGGATATATCTTAAGCTTCATTTTGACTCCAAAGTTTTACCCAAGAATTTTTTGCTCCCGGCACTGCGCCTTTGATAAAGATTAATGATTTTTCGGGGTCTATTTTGATAATTTCGAGTTTTTTGATGGTCTTTTTTTGATTGCCTAAATGACCGGCCATGCGGCGGCCTTTAATCACCCGTTGGGGAAACATTGATCCGATTGAGCCAGGTTGGCGATAATTATTGGATCCATGAGTCTTGGGACCTAGTGTAAATCCGTGGCGCTTGACGGTCCCAGCAAAACCCTTACCTTTGGATACGCCCGAAACATTGATTTTTTCTCCCTCCGCAAACAAATCAACCTTGATTTGGGTACCAACCTGATGATTAGCAATCGTCTCTACCTCAAAGATTTTCTCCGGTCTCAATTTTAAACTCTCAAATTGACCCTTTTCGGATTTATTTAGTCGTTTTTTTTGACCAGCCGCTATTTGAATCCGGTTCTCCCTTTCGCCAGCCGTCACCCGGGTGACAGTATTGGTTTTTGCCTCAACTAAAGTAATCGGGATCTCGCGACCCTGTTTGTCAAATATTCTTGTCATTCCTAATTTTTTACCTAATATTGCACGCATAAATACTCTTTATCCGGAAACGCCCCACACTCTAGCGAGACATTATCCTGACTACTTTCTGAACTAAATTATTACTTTTTACTTACTTAGGTTTTAATCTCGATATCAACTCCGGCTGGCAAATCAAGACTCATGAGTGAATCAATCGTTTTTGCCGAAGGATCATAAACATCAATTAATCTTTTATGAATCCGCATCTCGAACTGTTCCCGGGCGTCTTTGTGAACAAAGGTAGACTTTAGAACCGTCACCTTATTCTTTTCCGTTGGCAAAGGGATCGGGCCGGTGACAACCGCACCAGTTCTTTCGGCGGTTTCAATAATTTTGCGCGCCGATTTATCGATAATTCGATGATCATAGGCCTTAAGCCGAATGCGAATTTTCTGTTTGACTTCCGGTACCTCTTTTTTGGATACTGTGGATGTAGTTTTTGAAGTACTCTTTGGCATGTGAACGTTTTACGCCGAGGGGATGTGCCTGAGCGAAATGCCGGTCTCGATTACGCTCCGTCTTTGGCGAGTCACGCATGAGCCAAAACGGAAGTAATCGAGTAGGTTGGCTAGGGTGGCTGAAAGCGAATGGCACGACCCGAGGCGATAATTTATCTAAATTTACTTTACTATCTTTGTTACTACTCCTGCTCCAACGGTTTTACCCCCTTCACGAATGGCAAACCGCATTCCTTCTTCCATGGCCACTGGCTGGAGCAATTTGACTTTGAATTTAATCGTGTCCCCTGGCATGACCATTTCCGTGTCCGCTGGCAGTTCAACTTCGCCGGTAACGTCAGTTGTCCGAATATAAAATTGGGGCTTATAACCTTTAAAGAACGGCGTGTGACGTCCACCTTCCTCTTTGGTTAAGACGTAAACTTCTGATTCGAATTCGGTGTGTGGGGTAATCGACCCAGGTTTGGCTAAAACTTGGCCGCGCTCAACATCTTCTCGCTCGACACCACGAAGTAAGGCGCCGATGTTATCGCCGGCAATTCCTTCATCAAGCTGCTTTTTAAACATCTCGACGCCGGTAACAACCACTTTTTTAGTCGGTTTGAGACCCACAATTTCTACTTCTTCATTAACTTTAACTTTACCGCGTTCGATTCGACCGGTAGCCACCGTGCCCCGTCCTTTAATCGAGAAAACGTCTTCGACCGCCATCAAGAAGGGTTTTTCCACATCCCGTTTTGGTTCAGGGACGAATTCATCAAGAGCCTTGAGTAATTCTTCAATTGATTTTTCCCCTTCGGCGTCGCCTTCAAGGGCTTTGAGAGCCGAGCCTTTTATAATCGGGGTCTCATCGCCGGGAAATTCATATTTTTTCAAGAGATCGCGAACTTCCATTTCAACTAATTCCAAAAGTTCTTTATCGGTCACTTGATCAACCTTATTTAGATAAACCACAATTGACGGCACTCCCACCTGACGGGCTAACAGGATATGCTCGCGAGTTTGCGGCATTGGACCGTCAGCAGCCGAGACCACCAAAATCGCTCCATCCATCTGCGCCGCTCCGGTGATCATATTTTTGACATAGTCAGCGTGACCCGGGCAGTCAACGTGAGCATAATGACGTTTATCGGTTTCGTACTCAACATGACAAGTAGCAATCGTGATCCCGCGTTCTTTTTCTTCTGGAGCATTGTCAATTTGATCAACTGTCCGCGGCTCGGCCAAGCCTTTTTTGGACTGAATTTTCAAAATCGCCGCGGTTAACGTTGTTTTGCCGTGGTCAACATGACCAATGGTTCCCACATTAACATGGGGTTTCTTGCGTTCAAATTTTTTGGTCTCTGCCATTGAAGCTCCTTCAAAATTAAATTAATTTTACTAAATAATTTTAATATAATTTAGGGTATATGTCAATATATACAGCTAAAAAACTCCCCTCAAGAACATCTTAACATAAAACCATAATTTCGTCAATAATACTAAAAGATGTCCTCGCGAATTGCGGAGACATCTATGTTCAGAATGGGGCTACGGTTTTCTGGTTATTTCGATGATCATTTCCTGCCTAGCATCGAAGATGACGATGGGCTCGTTGAAACCTTCATCGACAACACCAATTGTTTCCCCTAAAAGGACGATTTCGAATACCCCAGGAAGGATCTCACCTTGGAAGTGACCGTTGGTATCTGCGTAGAGGTTTTCAGAATTGGCATCTCTGTCGCGGTGTCTGAAAACAATCGTCACATTAGGAACGGGCCGACCGTTTGATTCCCTGACAATTCCCTCGACCATACGTGAACCCGGGCCTCTGGGTCTAAAGCCGTTTCCTCTAACCGATATCATCGACTTGACATAATGACCATGCACGTCCCTCAAAGCAGGTTGCCCAGGCGTAGTCGGAAGCTGCGTCAATCCAATCCAAACCAGGCATACACCCATAAAAGACATCAGGAAAGCCATCAGCCAATCCTCCTGTCGTCCAGATGGAAATATCGTACCTGAAAATATAAATAAAGTCAAGCAAAAATGCTAAAAATCGGATGATTCCTTACGACTTTTTGACTAACGCCAAATAGGTCAAGGTTAAAACCGTTGAATAAAAGGTGTTAAAAATACCAGCAACAATCACCAGTGCCGCCAAGAAAATCAAACCAATCGTGACGCCATAAATAATGCTAACTAAAGGACTGGCTAAAAACATCCCAAAACCGATAGCCAATAAAATCCCGCCAACAATCAAGATGGCCAGCATATAGGCAATACCAAAGCCAAGACTTATGGCAAATAAAAGTAAATACATCACCACCACTTCTTTCCAAAAATCGCGAAAGAAATGTAAAGAGCCGCGGATACTTTCCCAGATCCCATCATCTTTTAAAACTACCATCCGTAAAGAATAGGGCAAAATTAGGCCAACCAGAATCCAAAAAGCGATCGAGACAAACAAGAGCAATATCCCCCAGATTAGAGCCAAGACCCACTGACCAAAAACAAACAAAAAGATCGAGGGCCCAAGCAAGACTACCAAAGAAGCCAAAACCATTAAGGTATAAAGAACCAACACTCCTAAAATTCGCCAAAAATGATGGCTGCCGATCTTAAAACCATCGCCGAAATTACTTTTTTTACCCCCAGCAATCTTGTCAACTGAACCGATTAATCCCCCTTGGCTGATGATATTGAGGATAAATAAAATGATTGCCAACCCAGCACAAATTAGCAAACAAGTAATTATCAGGCCGCCCCAGATTTGCCAAAAACTGGCAAAACTTGAATATGGCAATTTGTTGGTCCAATCCGAGCTATTGGTCGTATAATTGCCAAAATTGGAATTGAGACCTCGAAAACCACCGTACCCACCGGCTAAAATCCCAAAAATCCAGAGGAATTTGTGCTTAATGCTAATTTCGTAAGCTCTTTTGATAATGCCTAAATAGTCCATAATTTCACCTCAACTCTAATATAGCACAAATTCTTGACATTTTCATCACTTTATGGTATAATCTCGGGTTATGAATATCATCCTTGTTTTAATTTTAATGTTTTTTGCCAGCGCCTTGACGAGTTTTCTTATCTCCTGCGCTTGCTTAAGTTTGGCCACCAAAATCAGGGCTAATTTGTGGATTTTAATGATGATTGTCGGCATATTCATCCTTAGTTGGATAAGGTTGGCGATTTAAAAATCTCCTGAAGGGAAAATTGGTGGCGCGATATGACCGCCAGCAGTTTCTCCTTCGGGAGCTTACCAGGCAGGCTTTACCTAGTAAGGCACGCTTGGAAGAGAAGCACAAGAGGAGGCAGGCTTCCATGTCGGAGGCAAGCTTCGGTGAGCAGTCAAGTTGGGAAGATGTCGGTCGTCTTCTGACACAACTGGGGGCGTTCTTCAGGAAGGCCGCGCGTAGACTCGATTCAGAGTTCCTCCAAGCCTTCACTGACTTCACTCCCTTTAGGGAGGCAGTCGCTGCGACCTATCGGAAATGGGCACTACGACTGGTGCAGGAAGCCTTCGGTGTCTGGGTCCTGGAGAGCAGGTGGGCCCAACTCAGGGTATACGACCAACGCAAAACCCCCACTCATGTCATGGAGGCCATGAGGGCGCTCGAGAGGATGGTCAAAGACGGCCGCGAGGGGCCCAAGCTTCACGTCCAAGATCATCATTTCACAACTCGAAGCTGCAGCACCAACATCGTCCAGGTGCTCTTCGCGAATAATCGCGTGCTCTATGTCAGATTCGGAGAGCGTGGAGACGTCTACTGGGATATCTACGGCGCAGCCGTCTGCCCCATCACCGGTGATGGACCATGTGAGCTCGAAGACATGGTCGCGGCCGTCAAACGCCTCTTCTGACCCTATCTCGAACCCAAGACCGCCGGAGCGGTTAATTGCGCCGGCGGTCTCTCATATCTAGAGAGCTTTCTATACCATGGATTGACAAAGGAACAGCTTTATGCTACACTCAAGGAGTTTTGAAGCTGAAGAATAGTCCGCCAGTCGGCGGATTTCCCCTGAAGGGAAAATTGGTGGTGATATCATTATTGGATTATCGCCGGCAGTTTCTCCTTCGGGAGACGGGTGTATCCCGGAAACAACACCGCTTAACAATTGAGGGATAACATGCGAGCCTTCGTACGGGGCACACTCTGGACATTGCTGGTGTTGGGCGCCATCGTGGCGGCCTTCTACGCCAGCATCAAGTACCTAGATGGCGCCTGCTGTCTGGGACTGGAACTCCTGATGGTATTGATCGCTTCTCTGGTCCTCGGCATCGTCCCGGCGGCGGTCATCGATCTGTTCTTCGCGAAGATCGTCAGGCGCCCCAGGTGGGGAGCAATCGGATTCTACACCGTACTCGGTGCCGTTTTCATCTTCATCCTGGTACCGCAGCTCGGTATGACCCACAAGTTGGTACCCTTGGCGCGCAACTTCCACCAAGCGTGCCAGGCCGATCACCGGGAATACCAGTCGGATGACCCCGAGGTAGTCGTGGCTGATTTCGGCGGCTCGCTGGACAACATCACGTTCGAACGTGACGACGTCCTGCGGGCCGACCAGTATCTCGGCCTCGGCGGGTGGCACTACAAGAATAGTAGCGCTACAGTCGGGATGCTGTACCTCTACACCTACCTCCCCAAGACGACTTTCGATCGGTGGTTCCCCGACCCTTACCGGCCGGCGGAATCCCAAGAAGCAAAGGGGCGTGGCTGACGCCACGCCCCGACGTACCCTTCTTACGGAAAAAGTGACTGCGAAATATCGTCGTTACTTTCTCCGCAAAAGAAGTCTTATACAAAAAAACCGCCCAAAGAGCGGTCTTTTTCTTTATTATTTTCGTTTTTTACCTTATTTTTGTTTCCCCTC
The DNA here is from genome assembly GCA_963698075.1 of uncultured Candidatus Berkelbacteria bacterium. Lineage (GTDB taxonomy): Bacteria > Patescibacteriota > UBA1384 > UBA12157 > JAENIV01. The sequence goes on from OY969116.1 coordinate 240,673, forward strand.
AATAATCTTTTGCGCTATATGACGAGGCACTTCGGCGTAGTGGGAAAATTCCATAGTGAAGCTTGCCCGGCCTTGGGACATACTCCGTAAAGAAGTGGCGTAGCCAAACATTTCCGCCAAAGGCACTTCGCCGTCAATCACCTTCATTTTCGCTCGATCCGACATTTCTTTAATATGAGTTCTCTTAGAATTTAAATCCCCCAAAACATCACCCATAAAATCTTCTGGCACGACGACTTCAATCCGCATAATTGGCTCCAATAAAACCGGATTGGCTTTTTTAACTCCGGCCTGCAAAGCAAGTGAGCCGGCAATTTGGAAGGCAATTTCCGAAGAATCAACTTCGTGAAAAGAGCCGTCGTACAAAGTTGTTGACATATCCACCAACGGATAGCCGGCAATCACGCCTCGGGTCATTGCTTCTTTAATCCCCTTTTCCACTGCCGGAATAAATTCTTTAGGAATTGTGCCGCCGACAATTTTATCGATAAATTCAAAACCTTTGCCGCGTTCCATTGGGTTTAATTCTAACCAAACATGGCCGTATTGACCGCGGCCGCCTGTTTGACGGATATATTTACCTTCAGCTTTAATACCGAGCGCTTTGATCGTTTCTTTGTAAGCAACTTGCGGGGCGCCGACATTGGCCTCAACTTTAAATTCCCGTTTCATCCGGTCAACAATAATTTCCAAATGTAGCTCGCCCATGCCGGAAATAATTGTCTGACCGGTTTCCGGATCGCCTTTGACCCGAAAGGTCGGATCTTCTTGAGCTAAGCGATTTAAAGCAATGCCCATTTTTTCCTGATCCTGCTTGGTTTTTGGTTCAATCGCCACACCAATTACGGGCTCTGGGAAAGTAATTGCCTCCAAAATTATTGGCGATTTTTCGTCACATAAAGTATCGCCGGTAGTAGTATCTTTTAGGCCCACAGCCGCGGCAATTTCGCCGGCAAAAACTTCGCTGACTTCTTCGCGATGTTGAGCATGCATTCTGACAATTCGGCCGATGCGTTCTTTTTTGTCTTTAGAAGAATTAAGGACATATGTGCCGGCTTTTAACATCCCAGAATAAACTCTAAAAAAAGTTAAAGTCCCAACAAATGGATCAGCAGCGACTTTAAAAGCCAAAGCGGCGAATGGTTCGGCGTCATCGGGCGATCTTTCGAGTTCTTCTTCGGTTCTTGGCTTCCAGCCCTTGACTGGGGGAATATCGAGCGGTGAAGGCAAATATTCAACCACTGCATCCAAAACCTGCTGCACGCCTTTGTTTTTTAGGGCTGACCCACAGAAAACTGGTACTAATTTATTGGCAATGGTGGCATTTCGAGAACTTTTTTTAATTCTTCATAGGTCGGTTTTTGACCTTCTAAATATTTATGGAGTAACTCATCATCTTGCTCGGCGATTTTTTCGACTAAAATTTGATGGAGTTTTTCCGCTTTTTCTTTGAAGCTCCGCCGGGATTTCGAGTTCTTTAACATCTTGACCTTTATCGCCATGGAATTCATAAGCTTTCATTTTCAAAACATCGATCACTTGCGAAAATTTTTCTTCATGGGCGTTGGGGAATTGGATGGCAACGGCGTTGTCAGTTAAACGTTCTTTAATTGAATCAAATGACTTATTAAAATCTGCGCCCATGCGGTCAAGTTTATTAATAAAACAAATCCGTGGCACCCCGAATTTATCCGCCTGATGCCAAACCGTTTCCGATTGCGGCTCAACCCCGGCAACGCCGTCAAAAACCACGATCGCGCCATCAAGAACGCGCAAAGAGCGCTGGACTTCGGCGGTAAAATCAATGTGACCGGGAGTATCGATAATATTAAAGCGAATTTTTTCTCGAGGATTATCACGGCTGGCCCAAAAACAAGTGGTGGCGGCTGAAGTAATCGTAATTCCCCGCTCGCGCTCCTGGGCCATCCAGTCCATCACGGCCGCCCCTTCGTGAACTTCGCCGATTTTATAGGTTTTGCCGGTATAAAACAGAACCCGCTCGGTCATCGTCGTCTTCCCAGCGTCGATATGGGCAATGATGCCAAAATTACGGGTTTTTTCAAGTGAATATTCTCGTGCCATAATCTCCGATTTAAATTAAAAATTTCCCCTTTGTCTCTCTTATTTTATCAAAGAAATTGGATGAAGTCAACTAAAATACCACCATATTTCAGGTGGCATTTTAGCTTTTGGTTAACCAAAAATCTCTTTTTGCCAGAAAATCTACTGCTTGGCCGCGGCTCCCGGAATGGTTCCTTTTTTGCGGCCGATGATCAAATAGAGAATCGGCCCGATCCAAGCAATCAAGATGATAAGAACCAGCCAGAGAATCTTGTCATTTGGGTTGGTAAACTGGCGGCGAATGCAGTCTATCAGGGCCCAAAGCCATAAGATGAACCCCACGCCCGCAAAAATCACCCAGAAAATTACCCAGCCGATGACCAAAGTTCCGGCCACAGCAGTGGCAGCCGCCGCTGCCGCGGGATCATAACTTGCAGAATAGTCCATTAAACCTCCTTTTTTCTCGACCTAATTACAGTTTCGCATAAGATAAAAAATTTGTCAAATCTAATGTCTTTTAAGCTTGACTTTTACCATAAAATATGGTATAATCCTTATGTCAGAGCATCGCTCGGGTATAACCTGTAGCCTGCTCGGCTAACCCACTCACCGATCAATGGCCCTATGGGGACCGGAGACGGAAAGAAGAAAGGGAGAAGTGAGATGTCTAGCATTCGAGTCGTCGGACCCGACGGACGTCCTGTTTCTGAAGAGCAGTACCCCATGGATGGACCAGCCCCAAAGTTGGAAAATGGGCAGAGTTTCTCGCTCTTCGAGATCCTCTCGAACCCAATCTTCATCAATGGAACGCCACTGGAACACATCCACGGAACGGCCCGAGCAACGCTGTATCCCCGGAACACTGCCGTCTGTAAGGATCGAGTGCGCTATTTCGAGCTCAGCATCCGGTCGCGGAGCTGGGACGATATGATCGCGCTCTTCCACGAAGTCCGTAGGCTCGTCTACAGCTATGAGCCGCTAATACACAAGCCGGCGCCGCCCGCACCGCCGAAGCCGGAGGATCCGTCCTTCATGGGCGGCATCAAGTGGCTGATCCGCGGAATCTGGTATGATGTCTGCCGCGTCTGGCTCTACTGCGGCCACATCTTGGACCGAGCCTACGAAGACGGCGTGTAGAGTAGTCAACCGACCGCTTCACTGGGGCGCCCTCTTCCGAGGGCGCCCTTCTCATATCTGAAATACTTTTTTTATTACCAGAAAAGATTCCGTCAGGAATCTTTCTTCATAATCTTATGAGATTTTCCAATTTTAAAAATCAAAATCTTGCATAGTGCGCAAAAGCCTTATTGGCTTCGGCCATTTTATGCATATTTTCTTTTTGTTTGATTGAAACGCCAGTATTGCCGTAAGCCGCTAAAATTTCGTCCGCTAAGAGTTTCTCAAAATTGGCACCTTGACCTTTGCGGGCAGTCTTAATCATCCAGCGCATCGCCAAGGTTTGGCCGCGATCGCCACCAACCTCAACCGGTACTTGATAAGTCGCCCCACCGATGCGGCGGGGTTTGACTTCCAATAAGGGAGTGGCGTTCTTTAAGGCCGCTTCAAAAATCTCGAGCGGTTCTTTACTGGTTTTATCTTTTAAAATGTCAAAAGAGCCATAAACAAGCTTTCGGGCGGTTTCTTTCTGCCCCCTCAGCATCACTTTATTGATAAACTTGGCCACTGTCACCGATTGGTATTTGGGATCCGGGTTCAATTTTCTTTTTTTGGCTCTTTTACCTCTCATCTTTAACCTTCCGTAGTTACCGGCTGCTCAGGAGAAGCAGCCGGAGCGGCGACTTTTCTTTGAACACCCGCCGCGCCCTTTTTCGTCCCATACTTAGAACGACCTTGAAGCCGACCTTCAACCCCAGCGGTATCGAATTTTCCTCTAACAATATGATAACGAACTCCAGGAAGGTCCTTGACTCTACCGCCGCGAATCAAAACCACAGCGTGTTCTTGCAAATTATGGCCTTCTCCAGGAATATAGGCAGTCACTTCTTGGCCCGAGGTTAGTCTCACTCGAGCAATTTTTCTTAGAGCGGAATTAGGTTTTTTGGGCGTCACCGTTGTCACTTTCACGCAGACGCCACGTAAAAACGGCCGACCTTTGACAAACTCAACTGGTCGGTTTTTTAAAAAATTAAAACCACGCCGCAGTGCCGGCGTTTTTGTCCGCTTAATCTTTGACTTTCTTCCTTTTTTTAAAAGTTGTTGAACAGTAGGCATAAATTTAGTTGTTAGTTACTTTCTCCCTAAAGCCGTACCCGCGGGTATCAGTTTTCCAATTATAACATTTTCTTTTAGCCCTTGCAACCGGTCAATGGCGCCTCTGGTGGCAGCATCGATTAAAACCGAGGTGGTTTCTTGAAAAGAGGCGGCCGATAAGAAGCTGGCGGTTTTCAAAGCTATTCGGGTAATCCCCATCACTTGCTCTTCGAAAGTAATGGGTTTTTTGTGACGAGCTTCAAGAGTGGTATTTTCGCGCTCTATTTCTAAAACATCAACCAGTTGTCCGGAAAGATAGTCACTATCACCAGGATCTTTAATTTTGACTTTTGAAAACATACCTCGAATAATAATTTCAATATGTTTATCGTTAATCGTCTGGCCCTGAGAGGCATAAATTTCCTGAATACCCCGGATGATGTATTTTTGAGTCGCAATTTTGCTCCGCAATTTTAGAGACTGACTTAATTCTAAATGACCATCTGTTAATTCTTGACCGCGCCGAACTTCGCTCCCGTCCTCAACTTTAATGTTGGCTCTGACGTTCGCAGGATATGAAATCGATAATTTTTCAGTTGAGGTGACGCTGATTTTCTTATCTTTAATCTCAACTTTACCCTTAAGGCCGGCTCTAATTGCTTTTTGACCGCTAGCCACTGCCAGGGCTTGACCGAGTTTGACCAAATCCCCGGTTTTGGCAACTGCCTTATAGCCAGAGACTAGATCATATTCCTCCTTTTGATAATCGGCTGAGGTAACCACTATCAGGCGACGCTCTTTTTCTTCGATGGTTTTCACTTTGCCATCAATTTCCGCCAAAATTGCTGGCGCCCGGGGCGGTCGAGCTTCAAAAAGTTCTTCAACCCGCGGCAGTCCTGAGGTAATATCTTCACCCGGTAATTCCCCCCATATGGAAGGTTTTCATCGTCAGCTGCGTCCCCGGCTCACCAATCGCTTGGGCCGCCATAATACCGACCACCGTGCCGTTTTCAACCATTTTACCGGTGGCTAAATCCCGACCATAACAGAGACTGCAAATTCCCCGTTCGGCTTGGCAATTTAAGACTGAACGAACGATTAACTGATCAATTGAACTCTTTTCAATTTTTCCGCCGCTTCTTCGTTGATTTCTTCATTCTTCTTGACTAAAAGTGTCCGTCCCTCTTTAATGTCCTCAAAAGCCACTCGGCCAATTAAACGTTTAGCAAAATTTTCACCCATTTCCGCCGATTCTTGACGGTCAATTTCAAAGCCTGAAGTTGTGCCGCAATCAGTCGTCGTCACCACCAAATCATGGGCGACATCAACTAAGCGGCGGGTCAAATAACCGGCATCAGAAGTTCTTAGCGCTGTATCGGATTTACCTTTGCGGGCGCCGTGGGTGGAAATAAAGTATTCAAACACGGACAAACCTTCTTTGTAATTTGAGCGAATCGGCAATTCAATAATTTCCCCGGCCGGGTTAACCACCAAACCTTTCATCCCACCCATCTGGGTTAGCTGGGCAACCGAACCTCGCGCGCCGGAGGCAATCATCAAATACACCGGATTATTTTTATCAAATTCTTTAAGCATCTCCTCTTCCAGCCGAGAACGGATGCCGTTCCAAAGTTCAATCGTTTTGATGTTACGTTCGAAATCAGTAATTAAACCTCGTTGATACTGATTATCAATTTCTTCTAAGTTTTTATCGCCTTCTTTAAGAACTTTACTTTTGTCGGCCGGAATGGTAATATCAGCCGCTGAAATCGTCATCCCTGAAAGCCCGGCATACTCAAAGCCAATTTTTTTAATTTTATCAACAAGTTCGGCGACGATAGCCATGCCGAAATTATCAAATACCAAAGTGATCAGTTTTTTAAGCGCTTTGGAATCCATCGCCTGGTTTTGAAAAGGCACTTCATCGGGTAAGATATTGTTAAAAAGAATTCGACCAACCGAAGTTTCTACCAATTCCTCGGCTGTTTTCTCATTTTTAGCAATTCTCATTTTCACTTTAATTTTAGCCCTTGGATGGACAAACCCTTGATGATAAGCCAGAATGGCTTCGTTTTTAGAGGCGAAAATTTTACCCTCGCCTGGCGCGCCTTCTTGAAAAGTTGTCAGGTAATATGAGCCAAAAACAATATCTAATCGCGGAGAAACCACCGGCTCACCCGAGGCCGGTTTTAAAATATTACTGGCAGAACGCATGATCTTTGTGGTTTCATCCTTAGCTTGGGCCGAAAAGGCACATGAACGGCCATTTGATCACCATCAAAATCAGCATTGAAAGCATAGCAAACCAAAGGATGGATTTGGATGGCTTTACCTTCAATTAAAACCGGCTGAAAACCTTGAATTCCCAAACGATGCAAGAGTCGGCGCCCGATTAAGTAAGACGTGATAATTAGAGTAATTTTTTCCAAAATATCCCAAACAATCGGTTCGCCTTTTTCAATCAATCGGGTGGCATTTTTAACATTATGAACATGGCCCTCAGCTAATCAATCTGAGAAATAACAAATGGTTTAAAGAGTTCCAAAGCCATGACTTTAGGCAGGCCGCATTGATGAAGTTTTAAATCCGGACCAACGACAATCACCGAGCGACCGGAATAATCAACTCGTTTACCTAAAAGATTTTGACGGAAACGACCTTGTTTGCCGCGAAGCATATCGGAAAGTGATCTCAGTTTCCTCTGGCCGTCGCCCCGGTGGAGACCGCCCGTCCGCGTCGGGCCGAATTATCAATTAAAGAATCAACCGCTTCTTGAAGCATTCTTTTTTCATTCCGGCAAATAACTTCCGGCGCGCCTTGAGAAATTAATCGTTTAAGACGATTATTGCGGTTAATCACTCGGCGATATAAATCATTTAAATCAGAAGCGGCAAACCGACCGCCGTCGAGTTGAACCATGGGTCGTAAATCCGGCGGAATAACCGGCAGCCTCGTTAGAATCAACCACTCCGGCTGAATACCGGCATTTTTCATATCAGTCATCAAGTCTCAAACGTCTTAAAATTCTTCGCCGATTGGCTGACGGCAGTCTTTTTAATTTCAACATTGAATTCTTCGTAAAGTTCATTAAATGAGTTTTTTTCAAAATCTCGTAGATTGCTTCGGCACCAATGCCAACTTTGACAATTTGTCCATAACTAAGCGAAGATCCTGATATTTACTTTCGGTTAAAATCAGTCTTGGGAGCTATGTTATATGAATTTCCTGTCTTGGTCGCCCGATAAGCCCCTTCAACTTTAGCCATTTCAAGATTATTGCGGCTGTAGATTTTGCTTTGGCTTCTTGAAATTCTTTTTCTAATTGTTCCAAGGCGGCTTTGCGAATATTCTCATCAACTTCCAAAACAATAAAGCCAGCAAAATAAATCACCCTTTCGAGATCGGTGGTTGATAAATCTAAAATTAAACCCAAAACCGAAGGAACGCCGTGAACATACCAAATGTGAGCAATCGGCACTGCCAAATCAATATGACCCATCCGCTCGCGTCGGACCGCCGAGCGGGTCACTTCCACCCCACATTTATCACAAATAACTCCTTTATAACGAATTTTTTTGTATTTGCCGCAATAACATTCATAATCTTTAACCGGGCCAAAAATGCGTTCATCAAAAAGACCGTCGCGTTCTGGTTTTTGAGTGCGATAATTAATGGTTTCCGGTTTTAATACCTCGCCATAGGACCAACTTAAAATATCTTCGGGCGAGGCGACGGAAATTCTTAAAGCATCAAAATCAAGTATTTTCGTCTCCGAATACCGACCCTTGATGTCTTTTGATCCGAGCCATAGGGTCGATTCGTATTAAAAACTAATGTTCTAGCCATTATTCTCCTTCATCAATCGGTTTTGATTTTAATTCGGGGGCAGGAACCGCTAATTCGGTGACCTCAATATCCTCATCTTGACCATCTTAGGCTAATTTCTTCTTTATCTTTAATCATCGGTTCTGGGGCCTTTTTACGGGAAAGTTCCCCCGAAGTCAGCATTTCTAAATTTAATCCCAAAGATTGGAGTTCTTTGACTAAGACATAGAAGCTAGCGGGAATTTGCGGTTTTTGAATCTGCTCACCTTTAATAATGGCCTCGTAGGCCTTGGAACGGCCAATAACATCGTCAGATTTAATTGTCAACATTTCCTGCAAAGAGTGAGCCGCGCCATAGGCCTCGAGGGCCCAGACTTCCATCTCGCCAAATCGCTGACCGCCGAATTGAGCTTTACCCCCTAGGGGCTGTTGGGTGACCATTGAGTAAGGACCGGTCGAGCGGGCGTGCATTTTATCATCAACCATATGACAAAGCTTCATCATGTAAATAATGCCGACAAGTAGTTTTTTGGTCAAAAGGAACGCCCGTGCGACCATCGTAAAGTTGAACTTTGCCATCTTCTGGCAAGCCGGCGCTTCTTTAATTCCTCTTGAATTTTAGAGTAATCAACGCCCTCAAAAACCGGGGCCGCCACTTGATAGCCGAGCTTTTCCGCCGCCCAACCAAGATGGGTTTCTAAAATCTGACCCAAATTCATTCTCGAAATCACTCCCAAGGGATTTAAAACAATATCCACTGGCGTCCCATCAGCAAGATATGGCATTTCTTCTTCGGGCAAAACCACGGAAATTACCCCTTTATTGCCATGGCGACCAGCGAGTTTATCGCCAATTTGGATTTTTCGCTGTTGGGCCACCGAAACTTCGACTATTTGGTAAACACCGGTGGGCAATTCATCGCCGGCTTCTTTGGAGAAAATTTTGACGCCAACGACGTGCCCATATTCACCGTGGGGCAAGCGAAGCGAGGTGTCTTTAACATCTTTGGCTTTTTCGCCAAAAATGGCTCGCAAGAGCTTTTCTTCCGCCGAAAGTTCAGTCTCACCTTTGGGTGAAATTTTACCGACCAAAATATCGCCGGCGCTAACTTCGGCGCCAGTCCGGATAATTCCTTGGGCATCCAAATTAGCTAATGCTTCTTCGCCGACATTGGGAATGTCTCTGGTTAAAAGTTCAGGACCGAGTTTGGTGTCGCGGACTTCAATCGAATATTTTTCAATATGGACCGAAGTAAAAATATCTTCTCGAACCAATCTTTCTGAAATAATAATTGCGTCTTCAAAATTAGCCCCTTTAAACGACATGAAAGCGACCAAAACATTTTTTCCTAAAGCCAATTCACCTCGATCTGTCGCTGAGGAATCTGCCAAAATCTGGTTTTTGCGAACCCTCTCGCCAGGATTGACAATTGGCCGTTGATTAAGACAGGTGCCTTGGTTGGAACGCATAAATTTTTTCAAGTGGTAGCGAACCTTTTGACCTGACTTAGTCTCGATCATAATTTCCGCCCCGGAAGATTCCAAAACTTTACCTTCCACCTCAGAGTACAGACATTGGCCAGAATCTCTCGCCGCGGCCTCCTCCATTCCCGTGCCAATAATCGGCGCTTGAGGTTTGACCAGCGGCACGGCTTGACGCTCCATATTTGAGCCCATGGAGGCCCGAGTCGCGTCATCATGTTCAACAAAGGGAATTAGAGCGGTTGAAATCGAGACCGTTTGTTTTGGAGAAACATCTTTATAGTGAATTTTGGAAATTCGTTCCAATTGAGGCTGGCCGTATTTACGGACAACGGTGCGAGTTTCTAAAAAATTGCCCTTGTCATCAACTAAAGCCGATGCCGGAGCGATAATCGAACGCTCTTCTTCATCGGCATCCAAATAGACCACTTTAGTTGTCACCCGCGGTTTGCCGGTTTTGCCCTGCAGAACCTCAAGATACGGGGTTTCTAAAAAACCAAATTCATTGATTTTGGCAAAGGTCGCCATATAACCAACCAAACCGATATTCGGACCTTCAGGCGTTTCGATCGGACAAATGCGGCCATAGTGAGAAGGATGAACGTCGCGGACCTCAAAGCCGGCCCGTTCTCGCGAAAGCCCACCCGGGCCGGTAGCGGAAAGACATCTTTTGTGTTCTAACTCCGCCAAGGGGTTAGTTTGATTCATAAATTGCGAAAGTTGCGAAGAAGCGTAAAATTCCTGCAAAACCGCCGCAATTGGTCGGGCATTAACAAGCTGATTGGCGGTGACAGTCTCCGGATCCAAAACCGACATGCGGTCTTTAATAATTCTTTCCATCCGTAAAAGTCCCACTCTGACTTTTTGTTGGACGAGTTCACCGACAGCGCGGACGCGTCGATTCTTAAGATGATCAACGTCATCGGGCAAAGCCGTCGGATCATTGTTCAGTCGAATAATTTCCTTAATTGTTTCAACGACGTCATCAACACGTAAAATCCGATTTTTTAGATCAAATGAAGCTTCCAAATTTAGCCGGCGATTAATTTTATAACGACCGACTCGGCCTAAATCATAGCGCTTGGGATTAAAAAACATCGCCTCAATAAAAGTTTTGGCCGTCTCGGGCGTTGCTAAATCCCCTGGACGAATACGTTTATAAACCTCGACCAGGGATTCTTCATAAGTTTTGGCGCTGTCGCGGGCTAAAGTCGCTTTAATATAATCGTGATCGTGGGCGTCGTTGGTACCCTCAAAAGCCTGAATGATTTGCTCGTTAGAAAGTCCCAGCGCTCTTAAGAAGGTGGAAATTAAAATTTTTCTTTTACGATCAACTTTGACCGAAATCACATCCCGAAGTGAGGTTTCAAATTCTAGCCACGCTCCTCGAGAAGGAATAATTTTGGCCCCAAATAAACGTCTCCCGGCCACCTCCTCAGCCACAAATAAAACGCCAAAGGAACGGACAATTTGGGAAACTACCACTCGTTCAATGCCGTTGATTATAAAAGTCCCGCGGTCTGTCATTAAGGGAAAATCGCCCAAAAAAATCGCTGATTCTTTATTTTTACCAGTGACTTTATTAGTCAATTTGACCCGGCATTTGAGCGGCGCATGATAGGTAAGATTTTTCTCCCTGGTGGTTTCTTCGTCAAATCGAGGAGCGTCGAGTTCGGTTTCTAAAAATTCCAGCCGAAGAACCTTGCCGGTAAAATCTTCAACTGGACTAATCTCATCTAAAAGCTCCCGCATCCCCTCGCGGAAAAACCATTCGTAAGATTTTGTCTGGACCTCAATCAAATCAGGCAAGGGAATGTCGATGGATTTTGATTGACCAAATTGGACGCGGGCCACTAAGTTTCTCCTTTAGTCCCGATTAGCGGGCTTAGAACACCAAAAGAATTCAACAACAGCAATAAATACACAGCAAGCTCTGCTGCATGGCGGCAGATGATTTAAAGTTTGCGATTAATTCTTTCCACCCTTTAAAATTATCTTTCTGTATTTATTTTAAAACAAGTCTTAATTTTTGTCAAGTGCCTTTGTTTACTGCCAATAATTACTACCCGTTACACTCGCACTTGACCCAGGCACCCCCCTTAGGGCGATCATATTTTAGATTTGGTATTTAGCTGGGATCAACCTTTCTATTCGGTCGTTTTGCCGTCAAATTCCGGCGAGCTCTCTTCGGCTTCTTCTTTAGTGGCGCGGACCACGCCGTCTTGGTGGTGAGCCGGCGAATAAATGGTGTAGAGCTTGAGACCTTCGGTCTCAGAAATATTGATAACATTGTGATTGGCGCCAGCCGGCACGACCACGGCTACGCCATCTTTAAGATCATAGACGTTTCCGTCAATCACACACTGGCCTTGCCCTTTTTCAAAGCGGAAAAATTGATCGTTACTGGGGTGGACTTCCATGCCAATTTCTTCTTTGGGCTTTAAACTCATCAGCACCAACTGACTGTGCTTGGCGGTATAGAGAACCTGGCGAAAATTTTCATTGACCAAGGTCTCTTTTTCAATGTTGGTGGTAAATCCTTTCATCATGCTCCTTTCTATAAAATATTACTTTTATCTAATTATACTGTAATTTCACTTATAAAATAAAAACTAAAAATAAGACTAAAAAGATAATGGCAAAAATAATTTTTAAAATGGTTCCGAAAATAGATCCTAAAACGCCAGCCAGTCCTGTTCTGAAGGCCTTTAATAGTTCTTTATATGAAAGAATCTCGCCTAAGAAAATTCCCAAAAATAATCCTAAAAGGCCGCCAAAGGGCGGAAAAATTAATAGACCGATAATTAATCCTAGGATGCCAAAAAGAAGAGATTTTGCTTTGGCGCCGCCAATCTTAGCGCCAAGAATCCCGGTAATGTAATCAATTATTTCCGCCACTAAAGCAATTATTCCCAAAATTACCAGTTCAAATATTGATAGATGCGTAAAATGATCAAAAAAAGCATACCCGAAAGCGACCAGAAACATAATTAATAAAGATGGGACCACCATTAAAAGCGTGCTCGCCGCGGCGGCTAAAAGCAAAATTCCCGCCGAAATAGTTAAGACTAAATATGACATTGACTTAATTTTATCACAGACATCTTGACATTTCTTGATTTCAGATTAGAATATGGGTGAAACTGCTCCTTGAGAACTTGGGAGCCGAAGGAGAGACTGCAGTGCCGACCACCAACCCCTTTACTACTCGCTACGACTTTCGTGAACCGTTCTTGACCGACTTGAAAACGATGATTTCCATGCGCCGACCAGACCTCGGCCAGATGCTCCTCGCTTTTAGCAACTTTGGTTTCAATGGCAATGATTATCCTGAAGACGAACGACAAGCGATTGCCGCTAATCTCAGTCTCTGGCTTGATGAGATCGCTCAGGATGTCCGTCAGAAGCTCATGGCTGGTAGCGAAATCCCTGCCCGTGATGACGACACCTTGGTCTTCTTGAAAATCAGAGAGGTTGGCATTGAGGCCGCCCTGGTTACTGATGAGGGAGCTGTCGGAGAGTGGCCCAAAGTCTTCATCCCTGTCAGATCTTTTCGTCCCCGAAGAGTCACCGTCGAAAAGTTCCGAACCTTGAAGGTGCCGTTTGATGCGACCAAGTTCAACTATGGTTGGGTCAGAGACCAGGAAGGCTTATGGGTCGACACTATCAGCGGCATTCACGCCTTTCTGCTCTATAACAAGTTTCCCTTCGCACCCTATCACACCGTGGTTGTCCCCCACATGGGGAAAGAGCTTCCCCAGTATCTGGAAGGGGAATATCACGAATGGCTCTGGGACCTGTTAGGACCACACGACATTATTCCTGGCTTGTATGTCGGCTACAATTCCCTCGGGGCTTTTGCTTCAGTCAATCACCTCCATTTCCAGCTGATTGTCGACGCAGATGGAATACCAGCGGCAGATCAGCGCTGGGAACACAATGGCGGCAATGAGGAATATCCGACGAAATGCGAACGCTTCGATGACTGCCAGCGAGCCTGGGCCTACATTGAAAAGCTCCACCAGATTCCCACACCCTACAATCTGATTTATACGCCAGGTAACGTCCACTGCTTCCCGAGATTCTGGCAGGATATCCCGCCCCATGCCAAATGGACGACTGGGTTTGCCTTCTACGAAATGGGTGGGAAAATGCTCACCGTCAACCGCGACGCCTTCAGAGATTTGGATGAACCTGCGGTGGTTACCGAATTCGACAAAATGTGGATCTAGGATAGATCTGCTGCAACTAGCCTTTATCAACTGCGGCCAATTGGCCGCAGTTTCTCGTATAATGTAAGCTAGGCGCCGATGCGCGCTTGAAAATCCTCCAAGAGTTCGGGGTAATATTTTTTGACCGTCCGTTCAATATCCGGCCAGTTACCGTAGCGGATATTGAGATTATCTTCCCAAATAAAATCAGTAATTGGTTGGAGGTTCTTTTTTAAGGCCGAAACGTCAGTTAATTTCGGCAAAATCGGGGCAATCATTGCAAAAGTTTCTAAGCCCTCCCCTTTCAGCTTCTCGAGAGCATTAAAACGAGAGGCGATAGGCGAGGCAAATGGTTCAAAAACTTTTCTTACTTTGTCATCGAGACTGGTGATGGTAAAGCCGACTTTTACTTCCGGAATCTTTTTTAATATCTCCAAATCGCGCAAAACCAGATCCGACTTGGTCTGAATCGTTACCGGCCAGCCAGCTGCGGCGAGAATCTCCAAGCATTTTCGCGTTACCTGGTAATTTCGTTCTAACGGTTGATAGGGATCGGTGACTGATGAAAGATAAACTCGGCCCTTTGGTTTTTTAGCGATTTCCTGCCGCAGTATTTCTGGGGCATTAATTTTAATATCAACAAACTCACCCCACGGCTCCTTGTGACCGGTGTATCTTTTCATGAATCGGGCGTAACAGTAAACACAAGCATGCTGGCAACCAGTGTAAGGATTTAGACAATAATCCGCCGGCAAGCCGGTCTTCGAAAGAATGGTTTTCGCTTGGATTTCTTTAATCTTGAGCATATTCTCTATTATTTTACCCGAAATAGACCCTTTTATCAACCTTTTCCCCTTGACTTTTAACCTGATCTCTGTTATAATGGGTGGTCTTGGTAAGGAGTACCTTACCAGGCGTACGTCAAAATCTACTGGCCAAGCCAGGAGGAGACGCCGATGAAACGGCTCGAGTCATACCTTCGGCGCAACGACTGGCTTCTGCCATGGTTGCGCCTCGGTTTAGTCCTGCTGTTTCTCTTCTGGGTGATTCCTGGAACGTGGCTTGCTCGGGACTTGATCTCGACACTAAGGAAGGATGCGGCCTACCAGCGTGCGCACCCATATTCCAAGGCAAAGCAGTTGGCCGCTAATGCCTTCGCTGATCAGTGTCTGGTCCGGGCCAGGAAGCTGGGTGATGCCTATGGTCCCAAGGAGTACTTTACGGATCTGATGGCCATCCACGACCACTCTGTTGGTGTTTTTCTCGCTCATGACCGCATCGGTCAGATGCAGATGGTTTTGACTAGAAACAGGAATGCCGGCCGGGTCTCCGAGAGGGAGTTCAAGATCTATCAGCAAATCTCCTTGAAACACCTAGACCCGCCGGATCCAGAATGGGTAAACAAGGGCACAGGCCCCAAGATCCTCTACTGGTTGGTCTTCGCCTACCTCAAGATGATGCTTATCGCCGGCTTCACCTACCTCCTGCGGATGGTTGATGATCGCGGGATCCTGGAGACAGTGCTGGCGGACAAGCGGAAGTTTATCTTCGCTTTGTTCGACTGGCCCCATCAATGGGATAAGTACCCGCGCAACGTCGTTCGCGAGATCGTGGTTGAAGCCGAGCTACGGCGGATTGGTGGCTTCTTCAGACGGTTCAACCCGATCGAACGACTGGCGATTCGCGAGATCGCCAACGCCCCTGACTATCAGGAACGTCTGGCCGCTCTTCGCCAAGCCCTCCAGCCTGAGTGGCAACGGGGAATCCTCTTGGCGCTTCTGGGAACGCTGTTTTGTCTGATGTTCTTACCCAGGAGCCAAGCCAAGGAGACGGTCCAATCAGAAAGGTCAGCTGTCCACACCCAGGACACCCGAGCCGGACCGATACTCTCGCTTGCCGAGAGTCATCCCGACCACCCGGAAAGCCAGAACTGGAGCCAAACGGCTAATCTGCCTGAACCAGTAATCTGGATAAGACAGAAAGTCATACAGCTCCTGGCAAGGTTCACCACGCTGGCGCGCCAAGAGGTACTGCGTGCCATTGACCATGTCCCGCTCCTTATCGCTTGGTCCTTTACCCAGTTGTTCGTGGATCAAGCGAAAGGAGATCACCGTGAACGTGAGAACATGGTTGGTGGTTGCCAACCTTATCGGCTGGTTGTCGTTGGCTGGCCTCGCCCAAGCCGCCAATCCGGCGGACGCGACATCGCTCTTCCGCTACTGCCCGGAGCTCTACCAGTACGCCTATGATGGCGGACCGTGGCATCTCTTTGCCATCAAGCCGCTTGAAGGCGACTGGTCACTGATGGCCTACAACTGGCACAGCGAAGATGGCGAGAAGCGCGAGATGGAACTCTCCTTGACTAAGCGCTTCCCCGAGAGTGGCGTCCAAGTGGCGGGCATCGTCGATAACTGGGACGGTGGTTCGGATAACACCAAACTGATGGTTGACTGGGCACGTGGTCCAGTGGCCATCGGCACCCTTGTCCCCGTCTCGGGCGATACGCCAATCAAGGTCGGGCCCCGGCTGACAATCGGTAACGTCACGAGCTTTGCGACGTTAGCCGAAAGCGGCTGTGAGCCGACCAAATACGGCGCAAGCTACATCGCTAAAGGCGCCAAGCTCGAGGTCGCCTATGGTGGCGAGACCTGGTACTTTCGGGCCTCTAAACGTAACGGACACGTTACGACTGAACTCAGGACCAGGTTCGCCGAGACTGAAAGCTTCGTTGGCTTCAGTCTCACCTACTACCCCCAGTAACCTCGCTATCGGCGGGCTACTGGCTTTCGACCCCCTTGCAGGGTCCCGCCAAAGGCGGGACCCTGCTTTCGTATTTAGGCCAACTTTTCTAAAAGTTCTTTGATTCCAACACCCGAAACTGCGGAAATTAAGAGGACTTTTTTATCTAATTCTTTCGCTATAATATCGCAAATTTTGGCTGCGGCTTTCTCGTCCATTGTGTCGGATTTATTCAAAACCACTATTTCTTTTCTTTCGTAATAATTTTTCGCTCCACAGAGCCAATTCTTGGCGGATAGTTTCATAATCTTGGACAATATGTTCTTTATTAATATCAATTAAATGGACTAAAACGTTGGTTCTTTCAGTATGACGCAGGAATTTATCGCCCAAACCTTTTCCTTTTGAGGCGCCTTCGATTAGACCGGGAATATCAGCAACCACAAACTGTTTCTCATGACACCTCACCACCCCTAAATTCGGCTCCAAAGTCGTGAAAGGATAGTCAGCGATTTTTGGCCGAGCGTTAGAAATTCGGGCCAAAAGAGTTGATTTGCCGGAATTAGGAAGGCCAATGAGACCAACATCGGCAATTAATTTAAGTTCTAATTTTAAGGTTTTTGTCTCACCCGGCTCCCCTTTTTTAGCAAAAGCAGGGGACTGGCGAGTAGCCGTTGCAAAATGAACATTGCCCCAACCGCCGCGACCACCCTTGGCAATTAATACTCGCTCACCTATTTTGGTAAAATCATGAATTATTTTTTCATCAATCTTCATCACGGTCCCCCGCGGCACTCGCAATTCCAGATCTTGCCCCTGGCCACCCTTTTGTCTTTTTGGCTTACCCTTAACCCCATCCTCTGCCCGCCACTCTTTTTTTCGGGCGAATTCCGAAAGGGTATGGGTGTTATCATCACAAATGACAAAAATATCGCCACCATCTCCCCCATCGCCGCCGTCGGGGCCGCCCTTGGGAACATACTTTTCGTGGCGAAAAGAGACGAGTCCGTCCCCGCCTTTACCTGCGATTATTTTAATTGTCGCCTCATCGGTCAGCATGTTTTAATTTTCAATTTTTAAATCTTAATTTACAAAAAATATTCAAATCTCAATATCCAAACTTTATTATTTAATTTTTGCAGAAATGCTTTGCAGAATTAAAGTTAGCTCATGACTTTCCTGCCACAGTATTTTAGCTTGTTTTCCTTCATTTGGCAAACATCTGATGATCATTCGAAGCCAATGTTTAGTCTCTTGAGCCTCTTTTTTAGAAATATTTATTTTGTTTTTGAAATCTTTTCTAGAACTGGCGGAATTAGCTTCCATATAATTGGCTCCGATACTTGTACCTGATCTTACAAGCTGACTTATTATTGGCCGAGTAATTATGTTTTGTGTTATGCTTTTACAAAAATCGATGATATTTTCGCCGAATTTGGCAGTTCTTTCCTCGAGATCATATTTTGAAATTTGAGGCATTGTAATTTAATTGTAAATTGTAAATTTGAAATTGAAATTTGTTAGTAGATATATCCCATAATTAATCCACCGCGAGCTGGAAGTGTTCTTCGGTCAACCATTCCCCAACCAACATAGTTCATCTCGGAAATGGTGATGCGTCCGCCACTGACGGCCTCGACATAAGCCACGTGACCCAGCCAAGACTCGTTAAGGACAACAATGGCGCCAGCTGCGGGCACGCTACCGGTTGAATAGCCGCTTCTCCTTGCCGAAGAAAGCCAGCTTCGGGCATTACCCCAGCCGCCAGGAACATATCGGCGCGTCGCCACATAGTAAGTACACCAGCCATAGGGATAGGCGTTACTCTTCGAACCCGGAGCAGTTCGAACAGAGGCTCCGGCAACTTTCTTTTGCTGCAGGCTGGCTAATTGGGCTGGAGATAAATCCTGGGGCGGTAATTTCAGTTGTTGACCCGGCCGAACCAAATCTGAAGTTAAATTATTGGTCGCCTTGATGGTGGCAATCTTTAGTCCGTATCGCCAGCCAATAGAAGAGAGAGTATCCCCGCCAAGTACGGTATAAGTGATTGTTGTCGTTCTTTTGGTAGTAACCTGCGGCGCGACAGTCACATTGGTGACTGCCAACACGGGTTTATCGAGGAAGCCCGAATCTTCCATGGCCAAGGCCACTGTCACCGGATCCTGCTCAATCCCGCCCGAAGCCGTATAGGGGCCAACTTCAGAAACCACTTGGGCAACTTCCGCTGGTGAAAGGTCCATCATCTCCGCTGAAGGTTGGTAGGTATAAGTTGTTTCCGCGGCTTTGGCAATATCAGCCACTAAAGTAAAGGCAAAAACACCGACAATAGCCAAATAGGGAATGATTCTTCTTTGGGTAAAATCGACGAGACCTTCGGGGAGGCGGTTGCGAAGGCGCTTGGAAAAAATATTCAAACGTGAAGTAATTTTTTGACCAATTTGGGTAAAAATAGACATAAGTATTCCTCGCCTCGTTAGAGGCGGGGGTACATTTCCCAGTGTATTTCAAGCAAGCAAGAACGTCAAGCCACGTGGCTTACTGTCCCAATTTCCGAGTTCTTTCTTCTTTTTTGAAGCATTCTAAAATATCACCAACTTGAATTTTGGTGGGAGTTTCGATTTTTAGCCCCGCTTCAAAATTTTCCGCCACCTCACTAACATCCTTTTTGTTCTGCTGCAAGTTAGTGATTTTACCGGCGCCGATGGTATCTTTATCGCGAACAATTCTTGTTTGGGCGCCATTGGCAATTTTCCCGGTTGTCACTCTGCCGCCAACAATTTTTTCTTTTTTGGTGACACGGAAAACAGCCAAAACCTCCAACCGACCAAGCTCGACCTCGACAATTTCCGGTTCCAAAAGCCCGCTCAAAGCCGCTGAAAGATCATCAATCAATTGATAAATAATTTCATAAATTTGAATTTTGATATTTTCCCGGCGTGCCAAATTCATCACTTCGGCAACGGCTTTAACCCTAAAACCAATGACGAGGGCTTCTGAGGCCACCGCCATGTTGATGTCTGATTCGGAAATATCCCCGACCCCCTCATGAATAACTTTGATTTTAACTTCTTGGGTTGATAAATTTCCAAGCGAATTTTTAATCGCCTCCAGTGACCCGTCAACGTCGGCTTTAAGCACAATCTTGAGTTCTTTGATTTTGCCCTTTTTGATATCTTGGGAAAGTTCGGTAATCGAAAGCACCCGCCTTTTGATTGTTTTGGTCTTGGTCATCTCACGGGCTTCCTTTTCGTCTTCAAGAGCGATAAAGCGATCGCCAAAATTAGGCAGGTCTTGGAGGCCAGCGATTCTGACTGGCGTTGAGGGAAGGGCTTCACTTACGCGGCGGCCCAAATAATTTTCCATGATTCGGACTTTGCCATAGGTTTGACCGATAACCAAAGGATCGCCGGTATGAAGCGTACCGTCTTGAATAAGGACGGTCGCAATCGGACCACGCCCGGCTTGCATATGGGATTCGATCACGACACCAGCTGCCGGCTGATTAGGATCAGCTTTGAGCTCACCCAAATCAGCCACCAGCAAAATCATTTCCAATAAGGCAGGAATGTTTTTGTTAAGCTTGGCACTCACCTCAACCATCGGCACTTTACCGCCCCACTCCTCGGCTAAAAGTCCAATATCCGATAATTGTCTTTTGGTCTTTTCAACATCAGCGTCAGGAAGATCGATTTTATTAATCGCCACCACCATCGGCACTTTAGCTTCTTTGGCATGATTGGCCGCCTCCACGGTCTGCGGTTTGACACCGTCATTGGCGGCCACTACCAAAACGACCACGTCAGTGATGTTGGCGCCGTGAGCCCGCATTGCTGAAAAAGCTTCGTGACCCGGAGTGTCTAAAAAGGTAATGGTCCGCTCTTTTTGAGTTTTGTCCTTAATTTTTTTGGGCCTGATCGTCACTTGGTAGGCGCCGATGTGTTGAGTGATCCCGCCCGATTCGGTCGAGATGACATCAGTTTGGCGAATGGCGTCAAGTAATTTAGTTTTGCCATGGTCAACATGGCCCATCACTGTCACTACTGGCGGCCGGGTTTTTAAGTTCTTTTTGATTTTCTTTTCTTCTGTTTTTACTTTTTCGCTTTGACTTTTTAGTTTAATTTCGTATCCCAGCTCATCGCCAATAATCGCCATGGTATCAAAATCAATTGATTCATTAATCGTTGCCATGACGCCGTTTTTCATCAAGGAGGCAATGACTTCGGTCACCGGCTGTTGCAAAGTTTCGGCAAACTCCCTTACCGTCAAAACTGAAGGAACCTCAATAATAACCTTGCTTACCGATGACTGACTACCGTCTACAGCGGTCTCATTTTCTGTAGTCTGTAGTCTGTTTGCGGTAGTCTTTGCCTGGGCTTTGGCTTCTTTTTTACTCAATTTTCTCTGTCGTCTTCTTGCCATAAGCTAATTTTAGCATTTTAAGATAAGGTTATCAAGATAAACAAAACACTCCCGTACAAAGCACAGGAGTGTTAGACAGACTCATCAATGTATGTTATTCGCCCGGAGGCAGAAGAACTAGATCGCCAGCTGGTCCAAAGATTGTCTGGCGCTCGCCTTCCTCGACGCGACCGACCTCCATGACTTCGTAGCCAGCCTTGGTACCAATTTCAATGGCACGGTCGGATTCAGACCTGGGTACGAAGATGTAGTAGCCCATACCCCAGTTGAAGGTGGTCAGACAGTCCATCAAGCTGACGCCCAACTCGCGCATGTATCGGAAAAGCAGAGGGATTCGGTCTTCGGGCAACCAGTCCGTAACTCGATATGTGAAGGGCCGCTTATCGTAGGCAAGCTTGGCGACGCCATCGCCGGTACCGGGAAGCAGCGCGTGGATATCGACTTTGGCTTCGAGCAAGGCTTCGACCAGGGCAACGTAGGATCGGGTCGGAATGAGCGCTTCTTCGCCTAGGGTATTACCGTTCGGGAGCTTGGTCATGAAGACTTCTGACAAAGTTAGCGCTCTCTTAATCACCAGTGAGATACCGTTGGCATGCAGTCCTGAAGCGGTCGCCCCGAGGATGATATCTCCCGCACTCAGCTT
Organism: uncultured Candidatus Berkelbacteria bacterium; assembly: GCA_963698075.1. Lineage (GTDB taxonomy): Bacteria > Patescibacteriota > UBA1384 > UBA12157 > JAENIV01. The sequence continues at coordinate 262,262 of OY969116.1, forward strand.
TTCGCCAGTCACCAGATTTCCGTATGGCATAATGGCACCGGTAACACAGCCGGATAGCGACGGTGCGCTCTTGACGGGCGGCTCGGCCTTGATCAGATATCGCAGCGCCGGCGATTCGCCGGCCCCCAAAGCCATTCTGACTACTTTGCAAACCTGAAAATAGCTTTCGGCCAGATCCCGTGAGCGCTGTTGATCGGTAAACCAGTCGCTATCACCACCGGCAACTTCGTCAGTGTACATGACCGGCATAGCGCCGGCGGCAATACAATCGTTGACGGCCATCAGCGCCGTATCGATGCCGATGCCGTCGTAGAAGGTTCGTCCGGTGCCGGAAAACTGGTACATCCACTCGGCAATCCAGTTCTTATTGCCGAGTCCTTCCTGAGTGTTGTGCAAAAAGAAAGGAAGAGGACCGCTATAATGGTAGACGGCACCGTGGGAATGCGGTGTTTGAGTGATATACCAGCCACGGCGGTTGGGAAACCCAAGAGTCCTTCGGCCAGCCTCGGCCATCATGTCCTTGAAACCCTGAAGTTTGGTGTAATCGACTCCAGACTGCGCGTACTCACCTTTCGGCATCAGCCTCTCCTTGCGAAGTTCTTCCCCTACTTTTCTTTATATAGCAATTAATTATTTCCATGTAAAGACTAAAGTTGTGGATACGAGAAGCGCGTTGGGACCGATTTCAATGACCGTCGGGTTCTCCAAAAACGTCTCATCACCAAAACCTTCTGGATCATAGGTCTTCCAAAGCAGCTCTTTGAGTTTCTGGTATTGCTCTTCCGAGATTGGGCCCGAAAGTCCAACATAGAATCCATGTTCGATATCAATCAGCGGCTGAAAACCAAGAACTTTATAGATCTTGGCGGCGATTCGAAGGGCGGCACTATCAGAAAGTGCCTGGCGTCGAAAGAATCTGACGACGTCCACTTCTTCACCTCTCAAGGTGCGAGATAGCCCAAAGGGCTCCGCGCCAATCATAGCAAAAAAAATATTTGCATAGCAAGAGAAGACAAAATATTGAAAAAAATGACGCCTCGTGTTAGCTTGAGAGCGAGACTGACAAGGGGAGCACCTAATGCCAGAGACCAAGGAATCTATGAGAGAGCTGTCTTATTACCTTCAGATGTTTGCGTTGGGTATCCTGACCGGCATTCTCATCACCAGCCGCCAACTGAGATCACCCTGGCTTATAGCCGCAACGATTAGTGCCGGCGTGTTAATCATCGCTACCAACCTCATCCTCCAAATCAGACACTGGCGGATAAGCTCACGCGCCTTGGCTCTTTGCCGCGAGCGCCACTATTCTCTTTGCTCTCGCCCCAAAGATAAAGCCGGCGTCCACATTGTTGATTTCCAGGGTTTTTTTGACACCATGTGTGGTCAAAATGACCATCGCTTTGCCCCCGCCAACCTCGAAAGTATTCACGACCCCACCCAACTTTGCTTTGAATGTTCGTTCCAACTCATCCAACTCGACCAATATGCCAACGAGCCCTAACGGCCGAGACACTGATAGTCTCGGCCTGATTTGTATCATTAACAATAAACCGCCAGAGCTAGAGTTAGCTTCAGGCGGTTTCGGGCTCCCTGCGAGGGATCCCGTAGAGTGAGATCGCGGTGGAAATGACATGGAGATGATCGACTGAAGAAGCCATCCTTTCTCGGTAAAGCTCGAGAAGCTCAACTTCGCAGCGAGGATCGTGAGGTGCCGGTACCCCGGCGCGATGAGACTTATCAGCATGAAGGAGGAATTCCTCAAGAAGCATGTCGGCAGCTTGTTCACTAATGAGAGCTGTTGCCCTCGCTTTACCCTCTTCGCCATGAGTGACAATCGCCGAGGCAGCCTCCTTGAGGGCCTCAGCGGTGTAAGGGCAGTGATCCCAGAGCATCCTCGTTCACCTCCCTTTGCGGGTATTAATGATAATATTAGACCTTTGAAAAAAATTGTCAAATATTAAACAGAATCCGCCGCCCCATCCCGGGGGCGGCGGAAACACTTGGACTTCGGGTTCGGTCTCTACTCTCGGTGAGGGTAGGGAGTGATTCCCTGTCCCTTCGGGTAGAAGGTCTTCGTGCCATGGGCCCAACGGGCCTCGACGTCGAGCCCTTCCTCGTGAACAATGAGACACAGCGCGTGGACGTGCTCGTCCAGTGTACCGGTGCTCCCGCCGATCTCCATGTATGGCGCCTTGCGGCCTAGAAGATCGATAGACTCAGACTGGATTGGGACGATGACGATCTCATCTTTGACCGGCTCCGGAACATCGGAGTCGACAATCCTCCGCATCACCGATCTTACCTTGGAGTCATCCATCCCATAACACTTAACTGTCGGCATCTCGTGCTCCCGTGCATCAGAGTTACAGACACTTCATAATACCATATCTAGCAGCAAAAGTCAAGCTCAAACTTGACCCATTTTAGGACTCGTTATATAATAAAAAGTCCGGGGCAGAAAGTTTTGCCCACGGAGGGATTGGTGTGACTGACACGCGTGAGATGTATGGTTTCGACCTCAGACCAGCTAGGGAATGTTGGACTGATATCCTCGGCTGCGGTGCCATGGGCATCAGGCTGAGTTCCGAAGAAGTCCCCTTGCAGGAAGCGACCACTCTCAAGATGTACGGTCCAACAGGCGCTGAGTTCAATCCGGTCGCCAACGCCGCCTACACCTTTGGTTTGCGGGCAGCTTTCTGCACCGCCCTCGTCGAAACCAAACCCGGTGAGAACCATCCTCTGGCTGACTGGATCGAGCAAGGCATGCGCCGCGTCGGCGTGCAGGGCATCTTCAAAAGGTATGTTGACAACGGTCGAGGCGACCCCTGCCACGCGCTCGTCCTTTCCGATCAGGGCTATGGCGAGCGCGGGCCCGAGGTCTTCTACCAGCGCGCACCCGAGGCCGGCCGCTTGCTCAAACCTGGCGATTTCGACTGGGATCATCATTTCAGTCTGGCTGAATCAGCACGCTGGGCCCACAGTGGCGGACTCTTTGCCGCGCTCTCGCCTACCACTGCCGAACTCATCATCGAGATGGCCAAAGCCGCCGCGAAACACAGCGTTCCTTTCCTCCTTTGATATCAACTGGCGACCCAAGCTCTGGATCGATATCGGTGGTCTGGACTACGCCCAGGACGTCTACGCCAAGATTCTGCCTAATGTTACTGCCGGGTTCGGCAATGAGTCAGACTGGGCTGATGCCACTGGCCTTATGAAACCCCAGCATCCTGAAGGACAAGGTATCGATATCGAGCAGTATAAGGCCTTCATCCTCCAAGTGGCGGAACTCCTGCCCAACCTCAAGATCATCGGCACCTCGCTTAGAGAGATGGTCGACACTAACCACCACCGCTGGAGTGGCCTGCTCTACGTCAACGGTCAGTTCTACCCGGCACCCTGGATGGATATCACTGTCCTTGACCGAGTTGGTGGCGGCGATGGTTTCCTCGGCGGCGTAGTCTCCGCCATTCTGATGGGGATGCCACCGCAAGCGGCGGTTCTCTGGGGCTGGGCTCTCGGTGCCCATGTCGCTTGCTCGCACGGCGACATGAGTCAGGTCAAGAAACGCCACGTAATGAAAACCGTGGCCAGCGCTGGCAGTGCTGAAGCTAAGCGCATCGAGCGCTGAAAGAAAGTAACCACGACTCTTCTATAGGCGAGGCCTCGAGGCCTCGCCTTTCTCGTATTAATTTGCTTTTTGCTCTCGTGATAGTTTATATAAATAGTAGAGCACTCCGTGCTCGCACCTTGTAACAAGGAGCTCCGATGAACGAACGGCTGAATCTCACTCTACCCGGCAATCCCCGCTATCAACCCAAGAGTCTCCAAGAGTACTTCGGCTACGACAACCTCTACCGAGAACTCGCCAATGTCGAACTGACTACTCTCGCTGTCTTAAGTGAAATCGGCTTCTTTCCCAAAAGGGATTATGACCTCCTGACCCCGGAAGTTCGGGAGGCGATTATGGCTATTCCCACCACTGGGATTGATCAAGTTGAGCGGGAAATCACCGGCCATGACGTTCGCGCCTGGATTCATCTTGCCAAAGGAAAACTACATCCTCGGTTAGCTCGATGGGTTCATGTTCCTCTGACCAGCTACGATCCCCTTGATACAGGCAGGATGATTCAATTCGTTAAGGCCTATCAAGGGGTAGTCAAACCGCTCATCAGGGAAGCCGGTTTACTACTCGCTGATTTGGTCGAACGTTTTGCTGACCAGCTTCAGATCGGCCGAACTCATGGACAACACGCTTTGCCGATCACCGTTGGTTTCTGGATGGCCACTATCTTGAGCCGATATCTTTACAATTTCGAACAAATGGACATCCACGCCGGAGGGCTGGTGGGAAAACTAAGCGGTGCTGTTGGCGCCTACAACGCCCAAGAAGGACTAAGAATCGAAGAACGTGTCAAGAAAATGACCATGGGCGATTGGACCTTTGAGAAGCTCGTACTTCGCAAGCTCGGACTGGAACCCGCAAGAATCAGCACCCAGATCTTGCCACCCGAACCCCTCGCCTATTTCCTATTTTCTGCACTGATGCTTTCGGCGACAATTGCCCAGTTCGGCCGCGATGCCCGCCACTTGATGCGCTCCGAGATCGCCGAATTTGCCGAAGCTTTCGAGGAAACCCAAGATGGCTCTTCGACTATGGCCCACAAGCGCAACCCAATCACCTTTGAAAACCTCGAAGGCATGTTCTGGCGGACAAAAAACGAGTTCGGCAAGGTCTTAGACACCTTGATTTCCGAGCACCAGCGCGATTTGGTCGGCAGTTCGCCGGCCCGCGATTTTCCCATTATTATCATCAATCTCGTCCAACAACTAGGCACCCTGACAAGAAAAAAGAAGGACGTTCCGTTCCTCGCGCGGGTAACCATCAATCCTGAAGCCTGTCAGCGCAATTTCGAGATGTCCAAGCATCTGATTCTTTCCGAACCGCTCTACATTGCGCTTCAAATGGCTGGCTACGAGGGCGATGCCCACAATTTCGTCAACCACGTCTTGACACCCAAAGCCCAGGCCAGCGGCAGGATGCTGGTAGAAATCCTCGAAGACTTCCCCGATGATGATCCGGCCAAGACGACCTACCTTCTGATCCCTGCCGAAATCCGCGAACTTCTCCACCACCCCGAGCAATATACTGGTCGAGCCAAAGAAAAAGCCCTCGAGATCGCCGCTCTGGCGCGCGAGCAACTCGAGGCGTTCTAAGATGGATCCCCGAGTGCGAGCCCTTATCACCGGTTTTGAGAAATTCGGACCCTATCCCCTCAATCCCACCAGCGATCTCGCCCGCGAGTTCAAAGGAGTCGAGATCGGCAACGTCCAATTCTCGAGCCTCGTTTTACCAGCTACTTACTGCACTGCCGCTCGTGATTTGTTCGGCGCCATCGAGGAGCTTAAGCCGGCCATAGTAATCAGTTTCGGTCTGGCCTCGAGAATTCCTCGTCTCCGAATCGAGACCTATGGCCGCAACTGGATGGAAAGTAACTACGCCGATAATCGCGGCGTCCTCGCCACTGGCGAGATAATCGACCCCGATGGCCCGAATTTCTGTCGAACCAACATTGATTCCATCGGTCTCGCTCATGCCCTTCATCAGGCGAGCGTGCCCGTAGATATCTCTGTCGATGCTGAAGCTTTCGTCTGCAACGCTTTGATCTATCAAATCATGCTGTGTCTCTGCCATTCGTCCCAGAAAGTGCTCTTCACCTACTTTCATACCCCGTGGCCAGATCGCTATCTCGACCGCATAACTCTTGAGCCAGGCAAGGTCACGATCCCTTGGGAGACGCTCGATAAGACCGTCAGGACCACCGCCCTCTATCTGGCAGGATGAACGATCCCATTACAAGGCGGGGCGCCTCATCGGCGCCCCGCCTTTCTCGTATCTAATTATTGACAAGAAGATTAACTTATCCTATACTTAACTCAACCCGAAACGGTACGCCGTGAGGGAATCCAACTGCGGAGGGTACGCCCGATGCGAACCGTATCAGATGTGCTGGTGCCTAAGCGCGAACCAAAAGATGATATAAAGGAGTAACTATGGAGCCAAAGAAAATTGATCGTCCGAAAGAAAAAGAGTTAAATCTAACGGATTTTGCTGATTCGATTACTTTTTGGAGTCAATTTAAGAGAGATGATCAAAAAGGTATTAAAAATGCTGTTATTCAACAGATCAATAAGTTGATTAAAGATTCTGGAATAAATGAAAAATATAAAGTTATATTTTTAGTGCACGATGTCCTCGTACATGACGAAAAAAATTCTATAAATCGCTATGTTTTAGACCGAATTTACTCAACGTTGGTAAAAATCAAAAAAAGTGAAAGTATTCTTCTAATACTTAATAGTGGAGGAGGCGAAGTAGAGCCTGCTTATTTAATTTCTAAGTGTTGTAAACTTTATTCCCAGTTTCATGTGGCGGTTCCAAGAAAGGCGAAATCTGCTGCTACTTTGTTGTCTCTTGGAGCACACTCTATACATATGGGAGATATAAGCGAGTTGGGACCAATCGACCCACAGATTAAAGGACTTCCCGCATTAGCAATAGATGATGCTATTGAAGCAATAGCGAATATTGTAGAAAGTTATCCAAAATCTGCTGATTTATTCGCCCGCTATTTAAGTTCCAATCTAGGTATTCAAGCCCTTGGCTATTATAAGCGTATTCCCGCCTCAGCTCTCGATTATGCCAGCAGGTTACTATCGGATAAAACATTTGAGAATACCTCGGCAGAAAATATTTCAAAGAAGCTAGTAAGGGGCTATAAAGATCATGGTTTTGTTATTGATAAGGACGAGGCAAAATCTATACTAGAAAAGATGGTGCAATACGATACTGAAGAATACAGACTTTCCGATAAAATTTACCGTTTGTTGGAAACATTTATAATTGTGTCATGGGCAGTTCATAAAAAAAGATACTCGTTAGAATACCTAGGGGAAGTTGATGAAGGATTTTATCTTGGCGAAAAAGAATAAATCTATAACAATCACTTCTACTCTCCCCTTCCACTTCAACGGCACGTTTCACAAACCGTCCCATTTTCCGGGCTGAATTGTTTAAAAACCTCTATATGCCACTTCTTAACTGAAAAGTATAGAAGTGATAAATCAAAGAGCTAAAGCTCTTTTTTGGTAAAAAAAATACCGGCAGACCAGATGGTCAACCGGCGGAATGGATGATGCGGTTGCGACAATAATATTAAGACTTTCGTCTAACCCTGAGTACAGCTTTCTCCGGCGAGAACTCAAGGATTTCCCACTGCTCGACACTCATACTGACTACTCTCTCGCCTTTCAGCATGAGTGTCCAAGCGACAAACTCAGATAGAGGCATTGGGTCATTGGTATCAACGATTTCAGTGATTTCAGTGCCACCGGCTTCGACAATGACGGTAAGTCTACCTGTGACAAGTGTTCCCATCAGCGTAACACCCGGTGGATAGTTTGCTGTCATTTGTCACCTCGTCTCTTCGAGTTTGAGATAACAATAGCAAAAAGTATTATATTAGTCAATCCGATTTAGAGCGAAAGGTATTTTTTAATTTACGGGTACAAGATAATTAAATAATCCCCAAAATGTGCTGGAGCATAAATTAGGGATTAATCACAAATATGCTGGAAGTGTATATAGAGACGAAAATTCTTTTTTGATTGACTTTTTTAAAAAATTATGCTATATTGCTTTTAGTTGTTCAAGAGAAAGTTCCAAGGAGAACGGCCGATGCCCGCGGAAGTTCGTTCGGTCTGGTTGCATTGCTGGGTACCATTTGTCCAGACTGCTCTCTCTGAAGTTCTGGAACACATTGAGGCTGACGGAGCCCATCGGGGCGGTTTTTTCTGCAGCGTTGACACCGCTTTGACTTTGAATGTCCCGACTCTCGTCATCAGGGTCGGCAACTTTCCACGAGATCGCGCTGAACGGCGGTTTCGACTATCCATCGAAAAGCCAACGCGACTGCTCGCTAATCCGACTCATATCAGCAGTGAACAATCTAGATGTGATGAGAAGGAACAATTCGGAGGCGCAATCCGAACGAGTGCGGGGATGGCTTTCTCTTTCTCCGGGCTTCCGCGTGGTATCGACGACGAGGCGGTCTGCCTCCTTACTGCCGAGCGGACTGGCCAGATCTTGCCGGAGCTGATCGAGAGAATCGTCGCCATTAGCAACAACGATGTCTACCGGCGCATTCGGGCCTTCCACCCTCTGAGTCCAGTGGGGCACCGCAGGCAAATACCGACATGAGGAGGTAGCAATGAGCCAGCTTCAGATTAACCCAACCTACAAGTGGTTGGCACTGGGCTGTTTCGTGGTTATCGTGCTCGTTGTCGCCCTCGTCCGGGGCTGGATCTGATCTAGAACGGCGCGGTGACAACGCCATCTGTGGTGGGCGGGATTCTATCCCGCCCACTCTTAGTTTAAACACTAATCACCAGTCGCTAGTTACTGGCTTCTGGCGACTATCTTGGGAGCGAAAGCTCTTTTTTGTTTTCTGAAAAAGTTTTGCTATGATAAAAACGAATTATGACGAAAGTTCAACTTTTTAAAAAGTTTTACAATTTAAATAAATCGCTTTACCAAAAAGCGAAAAATCCGCTCAAATGCCACGGTCCAGATCACCATTGGCGGACTTTCAAAAACGCCGAATACATTATCGGCAAACTCAAAATCAAGCCCGATTATGAAGTTTTGATTCCGGCGATATTTTTGCATGATATTACCGCCTTTGAGCCTGACGCCCATGATCCATGGAATCATCAGGAAGATTTAAATGAAGCCAAAAGAGAACTTAAAAAATTAAAATATTCTCCGGAAAAATCAGAACAAATATTAAGACTAATTGCCGTCCACGGCTCGGATCCCCAAAAAATCAAAAAAAACGAACCGATTGAGGCGACATTACTTCGCGACGCCGACAAGATGGATGTGATGGGCCCGATTGGCATTGGCCGAATTTTTATGGCCCTTACCAAAAGTTGCGGCTATGATCTTAAAGATTTTGCCCAAAAATATCACCGCGAAGCCACAATCCGCCAAAAATATCAAGCCATCAAAACAAAGTTCGCCCGCGATTTAGTTCGTAAAGATTATGAATACTCGCTCAAATTTTTTAAAGAATTAGATGAGAAATTAAAAGAAAGTAGGTGATTTTATCATTGTTCGAAAAATCGAAGAGCTCTATAATAATCGCTAACTTATAATGGGCCGCCCCAATAATTCGGCTCCTCCTCCTTCGCCGAGGCTTCGGAGGACAAGTCCGGTTTAGGCGGTTTTTTAAGATCTTTTAAGGGCAGTTTTTCTTTTGATTCTTTTTCTTGATAGTCGTGAATTTTAATATCTTTTCGCGGTTTAAAAACACCCGGCTCGCGCCAAGTATCAGTGTGCACTTTAGCCCAGGCGGGAAGCCCCTTCTCCTTTGTAATTTCTTTGGGGGCAGGGGACTGGGGAGGAATTTTTTTAGTCGGCTTTTTTGCCGTTGCTTTTGGTTCTTCCCGCCTAGACTCGGCGAGGCTGGCCGGCCCGCTGGGTTCCTCGGGGATATCTTCCAATTTATCGGTTTTGTCTTTACGGACAACGGTCACCGAGGTTACTTTATCCCCTTTGTTTAAGCGAATTAAAGCCACCCCTTGGGTATCACGCTGCAATCTCTTAATCGTCTTGAGCGCCATCCGAATCATTTGACCTTTACTTGAAGCCAAAATGACATCGTAATCATCGCCATAAACAATTCTCATCCCCACGATTGTCCCAGTCCGCGTTGTCACTTGCGCCGCCCGAATACCCATCCCCCCGCGGAGTTGCATTTTAAATTGAGGCAAAGGCGTCCGTTTACCCAACCCTTTTTCCATAATAATCAAGGCGTCAGCTTCCTTCTCGCGGCCGGCGGCAATGACATCGCAGGAAACCGCGTAATCTTCCCCACGTAGGTGAATCCCCCGCACGCCAGCGGCAGTCCGGCCCATTGGCCGAATATCAGCCTCGCGGTAAAAAATTGATTGGCCCTTAGCCGAAACTTGGAAAATATTGTCAGTGCCGGTGGTAAATTTGACCCACCGCAGACGATCATCGCCCTTGAGTCTTATTGCCAAAATCCCGGTTTGTCGGACTTTCTGATACATCGTTAAAGCTGTCTTTTTGACCAACCCTTTGGCGGTGGCCAGTAAAATATATTTATATTGAGCCGCCACTTTACTCGAAAGAGTAATCATCGCCGTCACTTTTTCTTCCGGTGAAATTTGCAAAATGTTAACAATCGCCTGCCCCTTGGCAATGCGGGAGGCCGCGGGAATTTCGTAAACTTTGGTGTGAAAAATGCGGCCGCGGTCGGTGAAAAAATAAATATCATCGTGGGTATTGGCCGCCACCAAATGCTCAATCATGTCCTCTTCTTTAGTTCCCATCCCCATCACACCTTTGCCCCCGCGAATTTGTGAACGGTAAGAGGTCACTGGCATTCGTTTAATATAATTGCCGCGAGTCAAAATGATAATCACTTGCTCTGAGGGAATAAGATCTTCGGCCGAAAATCTGCCCAAAGATTCGGCGTAAATTTTTGTCCGGCGATCGCTCGGGTATTTTTCTTTGATTTCTTTTAATTCATTTTTGATAATTTCTCGGATTTTTGGCTCCGATTTGAGAATGGCTTCGCATTCAGAAATAAACTGCAGTTTTTCTTTGTATTCGCTTTCGACTTTCTCACGCTCAAGAGCCGCCAAGGCGGCTAAACGCATCTCTAAAATCGCATTGGCTTGGACATCAGTCAGTTTAAACTTTGACTTCAGAAGTTTATGGGCCTCTTCCCGATCAGCGGACTTGCGAATGGTTGAGACCACTTCATCAATCGATTTGAGAGCAATCCGCAAACCCTCCAAAATATGGGCTCGCTCTTTGGCCCGCCCCCAAAGATATTGGGTGCGGCGGCGAACCACATTTTGGCGATGCTTAAGATATTCTTCCAAAACATTTTTTAAGGTCAATACTCGTGGCTGAATCCCATCAACCAAAGCCAGCATATTGACATAAAAGGTTGTCTGCATGTCGGTCAGTTCATAGAGGCGGTTGAGAATTTTCTTAGGATAAGCCGAAGCTCTAAGATCTATCACAATTCGCACACCTTCTTTGCGATCCGATTCATCGCGTAAATCAGCGATACCCTCTAACTTTTTCTCTTTGACAAGATCAGCAATCTTGGCAATTAATTCGGCTTTATTGACTTGGTAGGGCAGCTCGGAGACAATGATGCGAAAGCCGCGCTTATTTTCTTCAATCGCTGCCACTGAGCGCATCACAATCGCGCCTTTACCACTGGCGTAAGCGGCGGTAATTTGTTCGGCGCCGAAAATCTCCGCGCCAGTGGGAAAATCCGGGCCCTTGATGAATTCAAGTAAATCTTCAATTGTACAGTCAGGATGATCAATCAAATGAATCGTCGCTTCGGCCACCTCACCCAAATTGTGCGGCGGGATGTTAGTCGCCATTCCCACCGCAATCCCCATCGAACCATTAACTAATAAATTGGGAATTTTAGCTGGAAGAACCTTGGGCTCATTGCGCGAAGAATCATAATTAGGCACAAAATCAACTGTCCCTTTATCAATATCAGCGAGGATTTCCTCGGCGACAGCGGTCATCCGCGCTTCGGTGTAGCGCATTGCTGCCGGTTGATCGCCGTCCATCGAGCCAAAGTTACCTTGGCCGTCAACGAGCGGCTGGCGCATTGAAAACCCTTGAGCCATTCTCACCAAACTATCATAAACCGCAATATCGCCGTGAGGGTGGTATTTTCCTAAAACATCACCCACGACCGTGGCTGATTTACGATATTTAGCTGCGTGCGTCAGTCCCATTTCATACATTGAATATAAAACGCGCCGATGAACCGGCTTGAGACCGTCGCGAACATCAGGCAAGGCCCGAGCGATTATCACCGACATCGCGTAATCCAAATACGACTCGCGCATTTCATCTTCCAAAATGCGCGCTCTCACCAGTCCAAACTCCGTCTTTTCATCGCGAACTACATGACTGGCATGTTCATTGGAAAAATTTTCCGCAACCGAATCTAAATTTTCCTCTTTTTTGGGCATAATAGTTATGTTAACGTCTCGCGCTCATCGATGATGATGTTTCTGGAACTCACCTTTTTTCTTGGCAATTTTTGGCGGCACCGCCTTGGGTTTGCCGCGTTGTTTGCCCATCATCCCCACTTCATACCATTTCTTGTGTTCTTTCTGGGTTTCCAAATAATAATTACTGTGCTCGGTTTTTTTAGTTTTAGGCATAATGTTCCTTTCTACACATCTAAATTCTTTACATACTTGGCATGGGTTTGAATAAAACGTTTGCGCGGCGCCACCTCATCACCCATGAGCATCGAAAAAACTTCATCGGCTTTTTCCGCATCTTGGATATTTACTTTTAATAAAACTCGATTTTCGGGATTCATAGTTGTCTCCCAAAGCTGCGTCGGTGTCATTTCCCCTAAACCTTTATATCTTTGAATCGATATCCCCTCGCCTAATTTTTTAGAGATTTTTTCTTTTTGGGCGTCATTGAAGGCAAATTCCTTGACCTTACCTCGGCTGATAGCATACAAAGGCGGCTGAGCAATGTATAAATTGCCGTTTTTGATCGTCTCTGGAAAATGACGATAAAACAAGGTCAAAAGAAGGGTGCGAATGTGGGAGCCGTCAACATCGGCATCAGTCATAATAATAATTCGATGGTATCGGAGTTTGGCCATATTAATAATTTCACCGATACCCACACCCAGGGCCACAATCAAGGCCTTGATTTCTTCGCTTGAAAGCATTTTGTCTAGCCTCGCCCGTTCAACATTTAAAATTTTACCCCGCAGCGGCAGAATCGCTTGGAAAGTCCGATCGCGCCCTTGTTTGGCCGATCCCCCGGCCGAGTCTCCCTCAACAATATAAAGCTCACTTTTTTTGGGATCACGAGTTGAACAGTCCGCCAGTTTCCCCGGCAAGGTCATTCCTTCCAAAGCGCCTTTACGAATCACCGTCTCCCGTGCCGCCTTAGCCGCCAATCTCGCCCGCAAAGAAAGTGAACATTTTTCCAGGATCTTTCGGGCATCGCTCGGATGTTCTTCCAACCAAAAATTCAAACCCTCTAAAGTCACCTGCTCAACGATATTTTTGATTTCCGGATTGCCCAAACGGGCTTTGGTTTGTCCCTCAAACTGGGGATCTGGCAGCTTGACGGAGATGACCGCCGTCAAACCTTCCCGGGTGTCGTCGCCAGACAAAACTCCTTCAGCATCTTTGATAATCTCATTTTTTTTGGCGTAATCGTTAAGCGCCCGGGTTAAGGCCGTGCGAAAACCAGTCAGGTGGGTTCCGCCTTCAGACGTATGAATGTTATTGGCAAAAGCAAAAACATGCTCGTTGTAATCATCGGTATAGGCCAGCGCTATCTCCACCTGAGTCTTATCAATCATTTTCTCCCAATAGGCCGGCGGATCATTGAAGGCCTCGCGATTTTTATTAATCTGACGCACATACGAAGAAATACCACCCTCAAAATAAAAAGTGTAGCATTTTTTGGGGTCAATGGCAGCAGCAATATTTTCTTCGCGACGACGGTCACAAACCATAATCGTCACCGCTTTGGTCAAATAGGCCTGTTGGCGCAGATGCCCTAAAATTGTCTCCCAAGAAAAATTACAATTGCTAAAAATTTTTGCGTCGGGCTCAAAAGTAATTCGGGTGCCCTTTTCCTTGGTCGAGCCAACGGCTTTGACCGCTCCTTTGGCTTTACCACGCGAATATTCTTGGGCGTAAATTTTGCCATCACGAAAAACTTCGGCCTTCATCCAAATCGATAAGGCATTAACCACGGAAACGCCGACACCGTGCAGACCGCCGGAGACTTTATAAGTTAACCCTCCACCAAATTTGGCGCCGGCGTGTAAGGTTGTCAAAACTGTCTCTAAGGCACTTTTTTTAGTCTGAGTATGAATATCAACTGGAATTCCGCGGCCGTTGTCAGTCACGCGGATGCGATTTTCCGGCAAGAGTTCGACCGTAATTTGATCGCAAAAACCGGCCATCGCTTCATCAATCGCATTGTCAACGACCTCCCAAACGAGATGATGAAGTCCCTCCGGACCAGTGCTACCAATGTACATTGCCGGTCTCCGGCGCACTGGCTCAAGTCCTTCCAAAACCGTAATGTGCTTGGCGGTATAATCAGATTGGGCTGACATTAAAACAACTCCTTTTTCCCACTACCTAAAATGGGGAAAATCCCCTAATTTTATTCTTATTTACCTAATTTAATTATATCAAAAATCGAATATCAATGAAAGCTATTTAAAGCTTTCTGTCTCCATCCAAAACGCCATTATATAGCAGCTCATTTTGACGCAAAATCGTCAATTTATCCCCCACCACGCCCGGTTGTTTTTGAATCAAAAGATGATAGGAATCGGTTTTGAGTGGTAATAAATAGGAAAATTCCAAAATGTTAGCTTGGCCGGGATTAGTAAAAATTTGATAGCCAAAAAAGGTTTTTTCCGCCTCAGCGCCTACCACCACCTCACCACTGATATCTTTTTCATTCAATTTAGCCGAAAGCAACATCGAACCCTCGGGAACAAAGACCCTCAACCAATTATCGTTTGGTCCATCCGGCCAGACATAGGAACCGGTATGAATGCGGGTAATTTTTAAATCGGCTTGGAGTTTGCCATCGGCTCGAGTCTCAACCCGGTAATCCAAACTTTCTTTAATTTTGATTGATGATTTATCGCCCGAATAGCTATTACTATTTATATATAGATAGTCAATATCCTTGTTAGTTTCAAATAAATCCTCGAGCTCTTGTTTGGTGGGAATTTTGCCCGCCCAATTTTGTTCCTCAGCAACCTGTTCTTTGGTGGGATCGTTAAAATAAAAAATAATCTCTTTTTGATTAAGTTCTCTTTTGAGCAATTTCAGAAATTCTATTTTATTGGCCATTGCCCGCTTAATAATTTCCGGATACAAATCCTTCAAAAATGTCTTGGGTTCATTGATGACCCAATTGGCCGGATCTTGCCAGTAAGCTTTTTCCACTTGATATTGAGTCGTTTCATAAAAATTATCGGCCGATATCACGAGATTGTATTGATCTAAATGAATCGGCCCAGTAGTTTTTAAAAGGTCAACCATCACCTGGGCGTTTAAAGCGATAACACCATCAACATTTTCGCCAGTTTCTTTTTGGTAAAAAGACAAAATATCCTGCGATGCTTCCGGAAATGAAGCATCGTAGTTCGAATCACGTAACTCCCAGCTTTTGCCTTTGAGAAATTTCGCCAATGGCGCCGGTGCCTGGACAAACCCTGCATCACTAAATTGACGATCAAGGGCGATGATATTGGTGTTAAATGTTAAATTTTCGATTTTCAGATTATGAATCTCGGCAACCGCATACGAACCGATAAAGCCGCCGGAGGAACGAATCTCAGCATTGTTTTGAAAAAGGATTAAATATTTGCCATCACGGAATAAAGAAATCGGCTCAACCTTATTTAAAATAAAACTGGCTCCCAGGCGACCGAAAAAGAAGAAGCCACTAATGAGACTCGCCAAAATCAAAAAGAGAAGCCAGAGTTTAAAAAATTTTTTCTTTTGAACTTTTTTTAGTCTTCGGTTAATAGTATCAACTAGGATTAACCCTCCTTTGATATAATTATGACTTTCGGAAATATTCAACCGCCAAACAAATAATCACGCCCAATAAAATCCCTCCTACCAGTCCGATAATCGTATTAAGCCATAAATTGGCAGTGGTTTCATTGACGATTGGAGGAAAAGTCACCATATCATAAACATTTTCCGTATCGGTACGACCCAATTCATTGGTCTTCGCCTGCACCACATCCAAGGATGCATTTATTAATTTGGTAATTGCCTCTTTATCGGAACCAGTGATCGAAACGTTAATCGTCGCCGGCTCAACTCGACCAGCCCTGAAAGTTTTCGCCAAAGCTTTCTGGGATATATCAGGTACGGGAATACCTGCCTTATCATAGATTTCTTTAACCACCGCCGCCGAGCTATACCATGAGGTGACAATCATTGAAAAAAGCGAGGATGATTGGACATTGTAGTAATTATCATAAAGATAATAATTGACCTGAGATTGTTTTAAGCTTGAAGCCTTGTTGACTGTCAAAATTGTCGACGCCAAAAAGCTGCGTGGTTGAGTTTTGGTAAAAACAAAAGCCCCCAGCGTCAAAACGATGACGGTTATCCAAAAAATCACTTTGTACTTACCAATGATGCGAAAATATTCTTTCAGTTCCATTTTTCCCTTTCATCTTTATTTTGTAATTTGACATTTGAACTTTGAACTTTATTTAGAATATACTCTAAAATCCGTCTCTTGAAAAGCTTTTTGTCAAATTTTTTGGCCTGTTGCCGTATTAATTGCTGTTTAAACTTGCCTAACCGCATGCTTTTTTGGAATCTTTTAATCGCCGCCATTAGACCCTTAACAGTCTGCGGCTGAAATAAAACCCCAGTTTTGCCATCAATTATTGACTCCAAAACGCCGCCTTTGGCATAGGCGATCACTGGTCTTCCCGTTGCCATTGATTCCAAGGGAACAATGCCAGCGTCTTCTTCCTGCGGGAAAATAGTCGCGTTAGCATTTTGATAGTATTTTGCTAAATCTTCGTCAGAGACGCGACCGATAAGTTCGATATTTTCTTTAAGCCGATTTTTATATTCATCTAACCTTGTACCGCCGCCGACAATCTTCAAGGACAAATTTAATTTTTTAAATGCCTCAATCATCAAATCAACTTTTTTGTATGGTTCAATTCTAGAAACAATTAAATAATATTGGCCAGGAGTATCTTTCGGCCTAAAACGTTTAATATCCACCGGCGGAAAAATCGGAAAAGAATCACGGTTGTAATATTTTTTAATCCGTTTTTGAACATTAACCGAATTGGCAATATAAAAATCAGGCCGCTGGGAAGCTTTTAAATCCCATTTTCTTAAGAATTTAATCACGATCGGCATAATTGGGCGGATAAAATTCGGAATCGGCGCATTTTTAAGATAATCGGGGCTATCAAACCAGAGCCATCTTGTCGGCGTATTGCAATAACAAATATGAACAGTTGGTTTTTTGGTTTTAACGCCTTTGACCAAAGCCGAGGTTACTGACAAAACCACATCGTATTTTTTGAAATCAAATGATTCGATCGCCCAAGGCATCAACGGCAAGTACCATTTATAGTTTTTGATGCCGAAGGGCAGTTTTTGGATAAAACTTGTCCGGATATCATGCTTGGCATATTTGCCGCCGGTTTTTTGATTATCCCAAACCAATGTATAAACCGGCGCCTTAGGAAAGAGCTCAATTAAACAATCGAGGACCCTTTCGGCTCCTCCTAATTGCGTTAACTCTTCGGCCACCAAGGCCACTTTCAGATTGTCTAACGAATTACGAATCATACTAATTGTACTAATAAACAAGCGAGCCATATACCCTCAAAAGTGGCTCTCGCAGGCCAAAAAGCACGGTCCCAGAGCGAAGCGGCGGGTTTTTGGCCGAGAGCGCAGGCACCGATTGCGCGCTGGAGCAATCGTAGTGCCGGCATCTTTTGACGGATACTGGCGAGCGTAAAAATTAATAAGCTCCCCTTCCCTTAATCACCACCAAAATCGTCTTTAAAAAAATCTGAAAATCGAGCCACAAAGACCAGTTTTCAATGTAATAGGCATCAAGCCGCACCCATTCATCAAAGGAAACTTCCGATCTTCCGGAAACCTGCCAAAGACCGGTAATCCCCGGTTTAAGTCCCAAACGGCGTTTTTGCCAATTAGTGTATTGAGCCACCTCCGATGCGAGCGGTGGTCTTGGACCAATTAAGCTCATTTGACCTTTTAAACAATTAAAAAACTGCGGTAATTCATCCAAGGATGTTTGGCGGATAAATTTGCCAACAACTGTCAGTCGGGGATCATTTTTAAGCTTGAAAACTGGACCGTCGGCCTCGCTTTTTTTGGCTAATTTTTGCAAAATTTCAGCGGCTTTTTTACCGCCATATTCATCGCCCGTACAATATTCAACCCGCATCGAACGAAATTTCAGCAAATTAAATCGTTTATTCTCAAAACCGACCCGTTCCTGCTTATAAAATATTGGTCCTCTTGAAGTAATCTTGACCAGAATCGCCGTCAAAATCATCAACGGTGAAGTTAAAATAATCAAAACGATTGAGCCGAAAAGATCAGTGATACGTTTAATTATTCTTCCCCAGCCATCAAGCGGCGAACGTTTAAAATCCATAATCGGGACATTGGCTAAGGTTTCGATGCCAACATGAGAAGAACGAACCAAAAACAAATCCGGAGTCATTTTAAAACCAATGTGATGAGCCCGCGAGAATTCCAATATATCGGAGATTTTCTTCTGCGTTAGATGAGTATTGGCAACAATAATTTCTTCCGCCTTATATTTGGCAAAGATTGATCCGAGCTTGTCGACTGCATCTTCATCAACGACACGAACTAAATTATAACCGAGACTGCGGTTTCGACGAATTTCCTCGATCAAACTTTTCGACGAAGAATTGCCCCCTAGAATAATCACCCGATGAGCGCCGATTTCCCAGCGGTATAAAAATTTTTGGATAAAATGCATTAGGAATCTCGCGGCGGTAATTAAAATGATTGCAATAAACCAAACATAAATAATAATTAAACGCGAGAAAAAAGTCGTTTTTGATAAAAATATCCAAGCCAAAACAACGGCCACAGCGGCAGAGACCGCCACCACAATTTTGCCGAATTCCACAAACCGGCCATAGCGCTCCTTGCTCGAATAAAGACCATTAAAAATAAAGACGACAAACCAGATTGGCAAGGTCAGAAAGACAAACTGTAAATAGCCGGGCAAGGGCTCAACATAAATCACCGGCACGAAGGTAAAAAAGGTTCTGATTTTATAGGCCAAAAAGAACGATAAAAGGACCATCGCTAAATCGATGGGAATTTGTAAAAACGTAAAAATTAGCTCGGAACGCTTCATAAGCTTAGTTTCACGTAATTTTTAATACTACCTTCTAATTTAGCAGATTATCAAATAAAAATCAATCAATTATTTCCGATTTTCCCCAACAAGAAAACCCGCCTTGCGTAGAAGACTACGCTCGACGAGTCTTCTTGATTACTTTCCTAAATTTTAGCCTTTCTTAAGCATCGGGAGACCTGTTCGGCTATTCTCCATTACCACCATCCCGGCTGGTAAATCATCCATAGCACCTTCTTTCTCGGTACGAGCAAAATAGTAGATGGTTTGTTTGCGGCCGCCGCGAAGGGTAACATCTTTTGAGTGGAGATAATAGGTCTCTCCAGTCTTCTTCGATTGAACTGAATACGCCATTTAAATCACCTCCTTTACTTTTTTGATTTAACCTGTTTCAAGGTTACATATCTATTATCAGGAGGGGTTTTCTGGTTGTCAAGAGGCAAACTGATTTAACAGGTTAATTTACTAATTTTAAGGTTTATTTTGGCGTGTTTTTGATCTTAAAACTCAAAAGATATCCACAGGGAAGAATATTTGATTTTTAAAATTTTATGTGCTGATTATAGGATTAGCTAGTCTATAGCTTAGGATTAGCTGGTCTGTAGCTTGACAAAGGAGGTTCGAAGGTGAAAGTTGACAATCTCTCTGATGAGTTTGTTTTGGGAGAAAATGGCGAACGAGTAGCCACGGTGGACTGGATCAATATTCCCGATCGTCCGTTCATCCAAGGACAGACGCCCCGGATTGAGATTATCGGTCAGACCCTTCCTGAGGTTTGGGAGCGATCAGTCCTAGCTAACTGGTTTTACGGCGGTCTGGCTGCGACTCAATACGACAAACCTGACGAGCCGCCAAGTCGAGACTGCACGATTGAGCTGACCATTCTTGAGCCATTGACAGAGCCAAGAATCCACAAGTGTTTTCCCGGCGCGTTTGAAGACCTGGAGATCTATCGTCAGGAAGTTGTTATTGGCATCCACGATCACTGGATTGATTTGACACCAGGCAGTACTAAATGGCCCTATACCTACCATGACCGCCTGTTCAACTATAATCCACGTTATCCTGAACCGGGTCCTGGGATCGATCAAATTGATCAGATTATTCGCACCTTGGCTGAAACACCCTACTCCCGGCGCGCTAATGCCGTCACCTGGTATCCGTGGTTTGATCCTCAAAGAACCGACCCGCCCTGTCTCCAACGGGTCTGGTGTCGGCTCATCCCTAATGAAAATGGTCAGTTGGTGCTCAACATGAACTTCAGCATGCGTTCTTGGGATGCTTACAAGGCTGCTCTCATGAATATCTTCGCTTTCATTGATCTTGAAGAGCTGATTGCTCGAGAGATTGCCAAACTAAGAAATGAGGAAATCCTCGTCGGACCTCTCTCGGGCTATGGTGACAGTTTCCATATCTATGGTAAAGATTTCCAAAATCCAGAACTAGTCCTTTCTTTCCAAGGTTTCCTCCACGCCTTGAGGATCAGACCATGGGTGGAAAGGGTTTGTCGCCTTGACAACCCAATCGTTCAAGAATGCTTCGAAGAAGCCAGAGAACGAATCAAAAAAGAACAATAAACACAAATTCGGCATCCCGCTCGCCTTTTGGCAGCGGGATTTCGCATATTAGGTTGCAAATTATGGAACCATCATTTATTCTCTGTTTAGTGGCAGAATGGCTGGCCGCAAAACCAAGGGAGGTCGCACCTTGAAACGACTGGCAATGTTGATTTCAGGAGGCGGAACTACCATGGCCGCCATCATTGAAGCCTGCAAGACAGGACCACTCCAGGGCTTGATCGAACCAGCGCTAGTGATTGCTAGCAAGCCAGAGATCAAGGGGATCGATCGGGCTATCGAAGCTGGTATCGACCCCGATCGTGTTCTGATCTGGAGTCCGAAGATGGCCCAAGGATGGGAGGCATTCGGTACCAGGCTCATCGCGCTGTTTGAATACCACAAGATCGACCTCATCGGCCAGTACGGCTGGCTGCCGTACACACCTGCCAATGTCATCGCCGCTTTCGAGGGCCGAATCGTCAACCAGCACAATGCGCCTCTCGATCCCGGCCGGCCGCACTTCGGGGGCGATGGCTGCTATGGCCGACGTAATGTCTGCGCCCGTCTCTACTACGTTCGGAAAATCGGCTGTCCAGAAGATCAGTTCACCGAGGCGACCGCCCATTACGTCACCACCGAAGTGGATGGCGGCGCGGTCATCGGGAGGACAAGAGTAGATATCCTACCCAGCGATGATGTTTTCTCTCTTCAACAACGGCTGCTCGCGGTTGAACACCAGCTACAAATAGAGGTCCTGGAACGGCTCGGCCGAGGAACTGCCGTGCCGCTTATTCGCGAAAAGCCACTCGTTCCAAAGTGGCGTGTCCCATTGCTTGAGAAGTCCAAGTACATCGCCAGTCTGCTCTTCCCGCACGGCTGAAAAACCGAAGTAAAAGGAGTAGAAAATGAATGCACTGGTCATCGGTGGTGGTGGCCGAGAGCATGCCCTCGTCTGGAAACTCGCGCAATCACCAAACGTCAGGGAAGTGATTTGTGCCCCGGGAAATGCTGGTACCAGTCGAGGGAAAAGCCGTAACACCCCGATCAAAGCTGATGATCTAGCGTCACTGATTGCTTTCGCCGAGAGAGAACGGCCTGATCTGACCGTCGTCGGCCCGGAGTTGCCGCTCACTATGGGTATTGTCGATCGCTGGCCCAAGGGTCTGCGGATTTGGGGACCGAAAGCCAAGCAAGCTGAACTTGAAGGCAGCAAAGCCTCTGCGGTGACCCTCTGCCAGCAACTGGGGATACCGATTCCCCGCTCTATCATCTGCCGCCACGGCTCCGACGCCTACCATGCCATCAGCACCTTCCCGAACGGTCGCTGTGTCGTCAAGGCCGATGGCCTGGCCGGCGGTAAAGGTGCCAAGATGTGTCCCAGCGAGATGATTGCCCGCGAAGAAGCCGCTAAAATGCTGGCCGGGAGCCTCGGGGATGCTGGCCGGTGCCTCGTCATTCAGGAATGGCTCGAGGGCTGGGAAACTTCGCTGATGGTCCTCTGTGCCGGCGGTCAGGTTATTCCACTAGAAACCGCCCAGGACTACAAGCGGATCCATGATGGTGATCAAGGTCCAAACACCGGGGGTATGGGTGCCTATTCACCAGTCGAACACTTCACCCCCGAACTCCTCGCTCAAACGATGGAGACGATTGTTCGACCAATTGTCGCCGCTACCGGTTTCCAAGGCGTCCTCTATGTCGCTTTGATGGTCACCAAAGATGGTCCGAAGGTCCTCGAGTTCAACGTCCGCTTTGGCGATCCGGAACTCCAGGTCGTCCTGCCGCGACTGGAATCCGACCTCTATCAGATTCTCTATGAAGGCGCTGCTGGCCGGTTCCCGACGACCGAACTTGAGTGGTCGACCAACGCCTGTGTCTGTGTTGTCATGGCTTCCGAGGGCTACCCGGGCAAGCCACGCACCGGTGACGTCATTCTCGGACTTGAAGACCTCAAGAAAGATCGGCCGCGAATCATCGTCTTTCATGCCGGCACCAAACTCGATGAGAATGGCCGATTGGTCACCAGCGGCGGCCGCGTTCTCAATGTCGTCGCCATGGCTGCCAGTCGACCGCTCGCCCACGCTGATGTCTATTATGCCACCAGCTATATCGTCTGGCGGGGAGAACAGCACCGCCACGACATCGCCGCTTAACCGCATCCTAGAGAGTCAACCGAGCGCTGTCACCAGACAGCGCTCTTTCTTTATATTCAAAAAACGACCCGAATTTTGAGGGTCGTTTTTTGCGTGGCGTCCGCCAGCTGGCGGATTAGGGCTTGCCGCAAGGACAATCGGTCCCTGGACAAGTGCAACCTTTACAACCACCACATCCACCTTTATCTGGTCCCATATTTACCTCCGCTCCTGAATTCTGCTCCTGCGAAAGCAGGAAAGAAGTTCAGGAAGTCCGCCGTAGGGCGCAATGCAATAACGCTATGTAATAGGTTTTGCAGTAAGCCTGTAGGCGGACGTTATTTCTATTTTTCAACCAAACATATTATACCACGCACGCATTATACCACAATTATTTAATTTTTAAAAGTCTGGCGTTTATGGCCACAATAATAGTGCTAAGCGACATTAACGCCGCCCCAATGGCTGGCGAAAGCAGAATCCCAAACCGATGGAGAACACCGGCGGCTAAAGGAATGGCGACGATATTGTAGCCAGCACCCCAGATCAAATTTTGGATCATTTTAGCATAGGTGCGCTTGGCCAATTGGATTATTTTTACCACATCTAAGGGGTTATTTTTGACTAAAACAATATCAGCTGCGGCTTGGGCGACATCAGTTCCGGCGCCGATAGCGATCCCAATATCGGCTTGAGCCAAAGCCGGAGCATCGTTGACGCCATCGCCGACCATCGCGACTTTGAGACCCTTGGCCTGCAATTCTTGGATTTTTTGCGATTTTTTATCAGGCAAAACTTCGCCAAAAAATTGATTAATTTTAAGTTTTTGGGCCACCTTTTTAGCCACCGCAAAGCTATCGCCGGTCAAAAGCACGGTTTTAATGCCCATTGCCTTAAGTCGTTTAATCGCCTCAAATGATTCGGATCTGATCCTGTCCTCCAAAACCAGCACCGCTACTGGTTTTTTATCAATAATTAAATAAATAACCGTCCCGCTTTGGGCCTTCTTATCATAGCCAATCTTATTTTCAAGCAAATAATTTTCGCCGACGACTTGAATTTTTTGTTTTCCGATGACTCCCTCCACCCCGCGACCAGGCAGGGCGCGAAAATTTTCAACTTCAAAACGCGCCTTGGTTGAGGCGGCAATTACTTTTGCCATCGGGTGCTCGGACCTCGCCTCCAAAGAAGCCGCGTATTTTAGAATTTGCGTTTGGTTAAATTTTGAATCCAGCACTCTAATCTCCGCAATCGTAAACCGACCCAGCGTCAAGGTACCAGTTTTATCAAAAACGACAGTATCAATTGCCCTTGAAGACTCAAAGGCGCTGCGATTTTTAATGATAAAACCGTTTTTGGCCGCCAAGGTGATGGAGATGGCCACAACCAAAGGAATCGCCAATCCTAAAGCGTGCGGACAGGCGATTACCACGACCGTAATTGCTCTTTCAAGAATAAAGGGGGTTGTTTGGTGAGTCGCCAAAAACCAAGCTAAAAAAGTTAAGACGCCGCATAGCGTGGCAATTATTACCAGATACATCGCCGCTTTATCGGCTAAATTTTGAGTTTTTGATTTGCTGCTTTGGGCTTGTCTTACCAATTTAATTACCTCGGCCAAATACGAACCCTCGCCTATTTTTCTCACTTCGGCCGTAACCGACCCTTCAGCATTAATCGAACCGGCGATAAGTTCGTCTCCGATTTTTTTGACGATAGGTTTTGATTCACCGGTCAGCATCGCTTCGTCAACCGTTGTTTCTCCTTTGAGAATGAGGCTATCAGCCGGAATTTTTTCGCCGGGCTTAATTAAAATTTTATCGCCGATTTTTAAGTCCCTTAAAGCAATATCGCTCGATCGTCCATTATCCAATCGATGAGCCAATGCCGGCAATAATTTGGCTAATTCCTCAAGGGCACCGCCGGCACTGGTCACCGACCGCATTTCCAACCAGTGCCCCAAAAGCATCACGTCAATTAAAGTGGCAAGCTCCCAATAAAAAACCATTCCGGAAAGCCCAAAAGTAATCGCCGCGCTATAAAGATAAGCCACGGTAATTGCTTCAGCCACCAGCATCATCATGCCCGGTTTTTTGGCTTTAAGTTCAGCAATAAAACCCTTTGAAAATGGCCAGCCGCCGTAGAAAAATATTATTGAGGCCAAAATAAATAAGAGATATTTATCGCCTAAAAAAGAGAGTTTGAAATGGAAAAAAACTTGAATTGTTTCGGAAAGAACCAGGACCGGGATTGTTAAAATCAGCGAGACCCAGAATCTTTTTTTAAAATCCGCCACCGAATGTCCGGCGTGACGATCGTGGGCGACATTTTGCTCGTGATGATGATGCTCTGAGTGATCCATTGAAGCCAATATTTTAGAACTTTATTTCTATTTCATTTTGCCACAACCCGTGGAGATTACAGAATTCGTAAGCGATAATTTTATCCGGCTTTTGAGCGAAAATTTCAAATTCCGCCTCTGGCTTGTCGCCAGGTTTTAAGAACTTTTTTCCAATCGGCCGACTGCCGTAGAATAGCTCAATGTAGACAATCTGATGTTCCGATGTCATTGGATGTTCGACTTTCCCAACTTTCACTTTAACCGAAAATTTAATGCCGACCCTGGGTTTATACGGCTCAATTTGCGGCCAGTGTTTTTGCTCGAGCTCACTTAGATTTTTGGGGTCTTTCGGTTTTTGCGCTTCCATTCTGCCTCGATCTTTATTTTACCACGTACGCATGATACCACAAAGCCCCGCCGTAAGGCGGGGCTAAGAAAGGATCGAAGTTAACCTTCATACTTGATTGGTCTGGCCATGATTTGCTTCATGGCCTCCATTGGGGTGGACTGACCAGAAATAATCTGCCAGATAGCATACGAAATCGGCATCGTCTCCGCAAAGTCAGAGCAAACCTGGGCCAAGGTAAGGGTTGTATGTATTCCCTCGACTGTTCCAATGATGCTCAAGCGTGCCTCCTGGACGGTTTTGGTCGCTAAGGCCTGACCGAACTTGAGGTTGCGCGAGTAAGGACTAAAGCAAGTCGCCCCGAGATCAGTCATGATCGTCGTCCCAGGCCCGAAAGTCTCAGGATGGCCAAGATGGCGCGAGGCAAAATCGCGAATTTCTTTGAGCCCCCGACTGGCGATCGCCATCCGAGTAGTCTCATCAAACCCAAGACCAGCGGCTATCCCTGAGGCGATGGCAATCGTGTTCTTGAGGGCGCTGCCGATTTGACCGCCGTTAACATCACGAGAGTGATACGGCCTGATAAGCGTCTGTTGAAAGAGACCAACAACGCGTTTAGCTGACGATTCGTCGCTTGAGTAGGCCGTCCCGATCGTTGGTGAACCCCTAAGTAAACCTTGAGGAAAAGCGGCACAGGCAAAATGAACAAACTTATATCTTTCGGAGTCAACGATGTGACTTGGCAAAATCAAACCCTGCTCATGACAATCGATCATCTTGGCAACATTAACGACAATCGTCTTCGGAGAAATCGACTGTCGCCAGCTTTCCCAAGCAGCCGCCAGAGCCTCTCCCGGGAGCGCCAAGATCACCAATTCCAGGTCATCACCATCACCAGAGCAAGTAATCGCCACCTGCTCAGGGATAGGGAATCCTGGCAGATTTTGACTTTCTCGCTCGTTGATGAGCTGTTCAACCTCTGATGTCAGACAGAATAAGGTCACCTGGTGGTTAACTTGGGATAGCAAAATCGCCAGCGCGGTCCCCCAGCGACCGGCTCCGATAATGCCGACTTTAGCTCTCATGACCTTACCCTCCCTAGCCAGATGCCGCGCTCATCAAGATCTGAGGCATGGACAATCATGCCATACTTCTCGCCCTCCTCAATGAACCAGTCGATCAGATTATGATCAATACTGGCCAGACTCGCATTTTCGTAACGTCCAGTGCTTGCCAAGATTAGACACTCAGCCAAACACGCCGGAACAAGCGGATGTCTGACGCCATCGACTTCGACAAAACCGAAGTGGAAGTCAACATCGCTCTTGGCATGTCCTGGCAGCTGAATCAGTCCGCAACGAATGAACGTGACGTCAGGCCGAAGAGGCTGAACTTCTTCGATTAGCACGTCCACCGGCACGGCAATATCCAATACGATCGCGCCGGGCTTAAGAACGTGGGCGTTCTTGGCGGTCATTAGCGGCTTTTCTGAACTCGTGCCGAAGATGACAACATCGGCTTCTGCCAACTCGGCAAGTTCCTCAGTGGAAAGAACCGTCTCGATGTCGTCTGCTTGAACCACTTTCGATTTAGTCCGAGCAAACTGCAGGAGACGACCGACGAGATGACGACGGGCTCGGAAGTAGAAGATTAGCGCTTTGCAGATAACGCCAGAGGCGCCGACGAAAGCGACAGTCAAGCCCGTCAAATCTGGCCTGAATTTGCGCAGCGCCTCGAGCGTGGCCGCCGCCGTATAGGCACCGCCATTACTGATGGTGATGGCAAGTTTTCTTTCCTTACGCGCCCATTCTTGAAGCGTGGCCCCACCTCCGGCAGATGAGGAAAGACGCGCCCCTAGACCTTCAATAGTGGCTCCTAAGCGCTGAGCCATCACTGCGCCTCGCTTGAGAAAGCCATCGAGAATCCTGGCGAGCAGTCTTTCTTCTTCGGTTGCAGTTTCTTCCCTACCTCGCTTTGCCGCCGCAAGTTGATCAGGAAGCATTGGGACTGCCAACAGCGCTACCGTCGCAGGCCGACCAGAGGCCTCAACCACACCCGTAATCTCGCCGGCGTTCATGATCGGCGCGTGCGCAACGATCCAGCGCATCGAACGTTCCGAAAGCCAGCCGCGCTTTAGCGCCTTAGTGATCCAACGCGAGATACGGTTTTGAGCGTAGTCATCGCTTGAAAGCGGGTGGACCTTAAACGCCACGCGCACGCCGTGTTTTTCACCGTGAACGGCAAATGTTTGGCCGAACTTATGTTCCGAGCCAGAAATGAGATTGCCGATATTTCGGCGATGGGTCCAGAGGATGAAGAGGGCCAGTAACTCCGTCGTCCAGATCCAAAATGGCCCCTTGTGAAACGCCCATGCCATCACGAACGCTGTGATCGCTCCAAGCATGGAGCCAAGTGAAAGGTATCTGGTTGTTCCTAAAACCAGAAGAAAGACAGCCGCTGCTATACCTGCAATCAGCGGTTGCAGGGCCATCATTCCGCCGAAAGCAGTCGCCACAGACTTGCCTCCGCTGAAGCGACCTTCGCGGATGTACATCACGAAGGAATAGGCGTGACCCAAGACGGCCGATGCCATCGCAGCCAGACCCCATTCCAAGCCGCCGAGTTTATAGGCCAGTAAGGCCGGTAGATAACCCTTAAGGAAGTCGGCCAGAAACACTGGTAAGCCAACTTTCCATCCGAGAATCCGAAGCACGTTTGTCGCCCCAATGTTACCACTACCATGATCTCTAATGTCAAAGTCCTTCCCCTTGACTTTCTTCGCGATCCAAAGACCCATTGGCAACGAACCCAGCACGTACGCTAATAAAACTAGCAGAACACCAATCACTGTCGTTCCTCCTCGAGAGAATCGCTAGCTCAATCTTAAGAGTTCAAAAATAAATAGTCAAATTCAAATATTTATTTTATTCTGATTTTTTTGAAAAAATAAAAATGTAAAGAATTTCCAAAATGCCAACCGTATTTACTATTAATAGTACTATAAACCAGGCTTTCGCACTGTTACGCGCCGCTTTCCAAAGCGCTATCCCCTTCCAGGTCAAAGACCAGAGAATCAAAATTGTTAGCAAAACATTTAATAAAACCAAGTTTGTTGCCAAATTCGCTGGCCCAAATAATTGGAGCCATTCTTGTTGACTCATTTTACCTCCTAAATTTAGTATAGCATTTTTTTTGAAAAAATTTGCTAAAAAATGATATATTAAAGCTAAGGGGTTGAACACGAACACATGGGTGTCAGGGGGTGACCAATGGACGTAGCGGTATCACATCAGATCTGGAACTATATTGGCATGCTTGGGGTCGATAGGGAAACCGCTCGCGATCTCTATCAAGAGGCGGAGACCGCGATTTGGGAGGCATCGGCTTACCGAGCGACTCACGAGTGCCATTCGTATCTTGTCAAAACCGGCGTTGGCGCCATGCGACATTGGCTCCGGGACCGCTACTCGATCATCCGGGTTCCCGGCTATCTCCATGACCGGGGACAAGCAGCCGAGCACATGAAAGTGATTCTGCCGCTTGAGGAGGCCACCGAAACTGTCGGCCATCACTTCGAGGACGACCTGCTCGAACAAATCACGATCCATTCCAAGCGGGCCGAGATCCTCGCCCTGCTCCCTCGGCTTACTCGCGCCGAGCGCCAGGTGATGGAATCCTTATTAGCGGGTCAAAGTATCCGCGATATCGCCCGTCGTCGTCGAGTCCGAGTCGGTTGCGTTTATGCTCAGCGAAGCAAAGCGATCACCAAACTCCGAAAGCTCGTGAAGAAACAGGCCAAAACAACTCCATCTGAAGTTGTGACCGTGGCCGCTTAAGACCGATCGTTCTTACGTCTCCACCACCCCGGTGGAGATTTTGCTTATATCTATATAAAGAAAAGGGGCGGCTGGCGCCGCCCCCAAAAAATGAGGACTGTTCGTTTAGTGACCGAAGAAACCGCGAGCTTCGGCGTCGGGATAGAGAACCAAGATAATGCCGTTATCGCGGCAGAACTTCTTGACTTCGGCGTCTTTGACCGAGCCGCTTGAGGCAAGAATCGCCTTGATGCCAGCCTTCGCCAGGGTTTCCGGACCGTCCGGGAAGGGGAAGAAGCTGTCGGAGTAGGCAACCGCTCCAGTAGTATCGTGACCGGCATCCCGAGCGCGGGCAATAGCCAGCTTGCAGCAACTGACCCGATCTTGCTGACCAACACCATTGCCAATCAGCATCCCATCCTTGACCAAAGTCACGGTATTACTGTTGGAGGTTGAACCGATTCCCCAAGCAAGCAGGAGTTGTTGTATCGTTACGAGCAGAATAGCAGATTCACACACAACCTTATTCATATTAGGAACAAAAGTGTAGTTGGGCTGGGCAAGAAATCCGCCTCTGACTTGGCGCAGTCTCCTGGTTGGATCGAGCCCGTACTGCTCTACGCGATACAATGCTTCAAATTGTCCAGGAACAAGCAATCGGCACTTATCGCCTTTTCGTTTGAGCATTGCCACTGCTTCATCGGTGAAAGCGGGAGCAACAATACCATCGAGAATTCGTCGTCCTTCAGACTCATAGGTTAAAAGAAGTTCTGCTAGAGCCTCATCGATCCCGAAGTTAACCATCACAAACCCGCCAAAGATTGCGCGCTTGTCACCGATGACCATCTTCTGGATAACCTCTGGCGGAGAACCGGATATTGCCGCACCGCAAGGATTACCGTGCTTGACCGCAATTCCAATAAACGGCACTCGGGGACAGTTACGATCGAAGGCTACAGCTATATGAGACATGGTTTGCAGCATCCGATCAATATCACAGTAATTGTTGTAGCTCGGCGGAGTGCCGGCAACAAGCTGGAACTTATCAACCGCCAGCGGATCATCAGAATCGGTGGTATAGAGCGCCGCCGGCGTCTGCCAAGCATTCTCGCCGTACTTGCACTCGGCAACGCGACGACCGAGCATGCCATCATAAAGACCTTTACCGTGATAGCGGGCTGACGTGAAACAATAATCAGCGACTGTGTATTCGGCCTTTACCGCCAGCCAGAGACGATAGTCATCCGTCATCGTATCACTCTTGAGTCTCTGGATGACCTCGTCGCAATCATCGAAGTCACAAACTACGATCCGATCACTCATGAACGAGGCCTTGAAACCGGCTCGGAGCATGGTCGGGCCACCAATATCGGTCGCTTCGATAACCGAGGCTGTCGTAGCATCCGGCTTGGCGATCGCTTCTTCGAGATGGTACATATCGCAGCGGATCAAACCGATTTTGTGAATACCCATCGCTTCTATCTCATCAATATCTGAGGATAGTATGGCTGTGTAAGTCTGGCGAGCAAGAGAAACAACCAAGTGTCCCTTGGTCGCATCACCACCAACCCACTCAGCGATGTCAGTGACCGGTACTCCTGCTTCAGCTATCTTATTGGCTGTGTTGCCAGTGGAAATGATCTTCCAGCCCAAACCAACCAACTCGCGGGCGAAGTCTTCGATGCCGCGTTTATCCGTAACAGAAAGTAGCGCGTACGATGGTTCCATCTCCACCCTTTCGGACCGAGGTTTTCAAGGGTCACTGACCCGCCACTAACATACTATATAGATAGCTCGTAATGCAAATCGAGTCTCCCTAAATCCTAGTCACTATCTATCATAGCGAACAAAAAGCGAACGCGTCAAGCCCGCGTTTGACATCTTCAAACAATAGTATAATAATAGTATCACTCTTGACTTTTTCGATAATTTATGCTACAATAACAAGTTATAAAATTAGAGGAGTCAAAATGCAAAAATTCATTATTGGTTTACTTCTTCTTACCTTAATTTCTTGGGGATTTTTAGCTGATGCCAAAACCGCCCAAGCTAAAGGTAATCTCAAAGAAAAGATTTTTGTCCACTATCCCAAAGAGCCTGGCAAACCCACCCCCAGGACTTGTAATGTAACTACTAACGACCAAGTTCCCGATTACCTTTTAGTTGGCTGGCATATGCCGACTGAAGGTATGAGTTATAAAATCAATTTGTCCTCAAAATCAAAGGGTTTAAATAATAATCAGATAACCACTGCAGTGGCCAATGCCTTTAATACCTGGGCTGCGGTTGACGGCAAGCAAATTTTCCGCTATGGCGGAACAACCTCGGTTAAAAACCCTAAATACGACGGTACTAATGCCATTCTTTGGAAACCGCTAAACTCACAAGCCATTGCCATCACTTATGTTTGGTACTGGCCTGATACCGGTCTTTTAGCCGAAGCCGACACTGTCTATAACAGTAATTACAAATGGAGTTATACACCCTATCGAACCAGTGAATGCGGGGTTCAAGGAACTTATGACGTTCAAGATATCGGTACCCATGAATTTGGTCACTGGGTTGGTTTAGACGATCTTTACAACAGCATCGACCAAGACCTTACTATGTATGGTTATGGTAGTACTGCCGAGCTTAAAAAAGACACTTTAGGTTTAGGTGATATTTTAGGCGTTAATTCAGTCGCGCCTTAAACTACCAACCTCCGCCACCCCCTCCGCCGCCACCCCCTCCAGAAAATCCGCCGCCACCAGCCCCTGAGGAGGAGGGTGACGATGAGATCGTTGAGGACATATTACTCGATAAACTCGAGATTGCCGTATTAAAGCTATCAACATTAAAAGAGGCCAAGGCTACACCCGTAAACCAAACCGGATGGTAAGTTGTAAAATAGTCTTCACCATAAATTATTTTCATTTTATTAATCCACTCTTTCGTTATCCCGAAGACCATTGCATAAGGTAAAAATTTTTCAAAAATGTTCTCCTTTTCGTTAAATCTCTGACGATATTTTTCAGCTGTATTCATATAAAGTTTGAAGCCCTCAATCCTCCGAAAAAGTTCGGCTTCTTCTTTAGTTCTTTGGCGCATCAGTAAACCAAAAACAATCAAGAGGCCTGCCGTCAAAAAACAACTGACGATGGTATAAAATTTGTGAGCTTCGACTAAAATAAAAAATAAAATAATCGCAATTGTAATATAAAACTTAAAGAATTTCCGACTGCGCGGTTGAAGCCATTTTTTAGACTTAAGATCATCACGAATAAAATCACGAAGGTCCGGAATTTCTCTATAAAACTTATTTTTAAGATTGGAAATTTTCTTTTGATCACTGCTACCAAAAATTTTTTCCATTAAAAGTTTTTCCGATCCGGTCAAATCATTTTGGTTTTTACTAGTAATTGTTAATTGATAATCATCTTTCGATCCTAGAAAACCTTTGGTTTGAATTTTTTCAATCTTAATTTTACCTTTGACGGCCAGATTAATAATGGCTGCGGAAATGTAACTTCCGCTTAACTCGCCATCAGAAATAATCATTCCCATTTCCATTGGCTGAAGTTTTTCGGGAATTTCAAATTCGGGAACAATTGTTTTGTTTATTTTCGGATCGCGGCCATACAAAACCCATAAGACAAAACTGATCAGCAAAACTAGACCGGGTAGTAAAAACCAATACGGACTGCCGAAATCATCTTTCGAATTGCCGGTAGAGCTAGAACCACCTTGATAATATTGCTGATCAGCGGTGGTCAATTGATAAGGGCTGATAATATTTTTGGGGAAAGTGACTGAGGCGGTTATTCCTTCCTTCGTTTTCAGTGTCCCAGTTGAAGTAAATTCAAGAATATTATTAGTCGACCAAGCGTAATTGGCGAGTGTTTTATCTTTTGAACCAAACTGGCCGGTATAATAATCAACAGTTGAATTGGTTTTGGTAATTTCGGTGGGAAGGGTAATCTGAGACTTAAAATTGTCAATTTCAATGTCCCAAAAATTGCCATTTAGATTCCAGTAGAACTCATCAAATTGGGCATTATCAAAGCGGAGGGTATTCTTGACTTGATATTTAATCTGATAATAATTAACACCTTTAACGGTTTTGTTGGGATCGCCAATTTCCCAGGTGATAGTGTAATTATTATTATCTTTTATTTCCTGATATTTGATAGATTTACCATTAAAGTCCGTAATACTTTCAAGATAAATTGGGGTCAAGACCGCTTCGGTTGAAGTCTTTTGGTAGCGGGTTGAAAGCACGCGAAAAATTCCGTGTTTCCCGCTCGCATTGCCGCAGTCAGCAGTTATTTTCTCCGTAATCGAAAGCGACGAATCATAATTTACGACAATTTCTTGCTGAAAATCCCTAACATACCAATAATTAACATTTTCCCGGGCCAAACATCGCCAAGGAATTATTAAAATGACTAAAATCAATAATAAAGATCTAAAAATCTTCATTCTACTTTAGATAATTTTTTATTCGCTCGGCAAGTTTAGACGGCGTGATGCTTTCTTTGAGCACATACTCTTTGGCCCCTAATTCAATCGCCTCGGCGATTTTCTCGTCATGGGCATAATTTGTCAAAATAATCACTGGCATGGTTAACAATCCTTCTTCTTTCATCTTCTTGAGCATCCCCAGTCCATCCATTTCCGGCATTCTAATATCAACCAGCGCCAAATCGGGTCTTTCGTGTTCGATTAAATCTAAACCCTCCTTGCCGTTATTCGCGGTCAAAACTTCAAATTCTTTGGCCAATCCCCGCGAATAGAGATCCAAAATCATTTGCTCATCGTCAATGAGAACAATTTTACGTCCGCCAGAGGCGGATTTCGCGTCGCTCAACATTTTTGCCTCCTTAATTTAATTATACTCTTGAGTTTCTGGGTTGTCCATTCTAGAATCAAGTTAGGAGGAAATATGAGCGTAGAGCATGCAATGCGACCGATTTGGTCTGGTACTATCAGTTTTGTACTCGTTAATATCCCCGTGCGGCTATATACCGCCACTGAGGAGCGGTCAATTAATTTTAATCTATTACACAAAGATGATCTCTCCCGCATCCGTTATTCGCGGATTTGTGAGGTAGAAAACAAAGAAGTTCCTTATGAGGAATTAGTCCGAGGGTATGAATATCAAAAGGGCGAATACGTCGTCATTGACGACGAGGATTTGGCCAAAGCCGATCCCAAACGCTCCAAATCAATCGAAATTGTTGATTTTGTCAACGCTAGCGATATCGATACAATTTATTATGCTCATCCTTATTATCTTGAGCCGGAAGAAGGGGCGGAAAAAGCTTACGGATTACTCAGAGGAGCTTTGGTTAAATCCGATAAAGTCGCGGTCGCCAAATTCGTCTTAAAGGACAAAGAACATCTGGCAGTTCTGCGGCCGGATGCCAATATTATTGTTCTTCAGCAACTCCGTTTTGACCATGAAGTTCGAAAACCGGAGGGCCTAAAATTGCCGAAGACGAGCGAAGCAAAGTCCGCCGAAGCTTCAGCGAAGGCGGAAAAAGAACTTCAGCTGGCTTTGTCTTTAATCGAAAAACTCACCGGCAAATTTGATCCTAAAGCATTCAAAGATGACTATTATGACACTTTAATGAAAATCATTGAAACCAAAGCTAAAGGCAAATTAATTAAGCCTTTGTCCGCCGAACCAACCCCCACCGAATTTGCCGATTTAATGGCCAAGTTGAAAGAAAGTTTGGAGAAAGAACCTACTAAATAACTAGGAAGCGAAGCCAAATGCCCTCAAAAGTGGCTATCGCAGGCCAAAAAGCATGGCTCCGAGGTAGTCCGAGGATTTTTGGCCGAGATCGCAGGCACCGATTGCGCGCTGGAGCAATCGTAGTGCCGGCATCTTTTGACGGGTGTTGGCGAGCGACATCTCCGAGTTGAAACATTATAATGCTCAAACAGTATCAATCAAAACGAAAATTCGCCCAAACGCCAGAACCCCGCGGCGCCGCCCCAGAGGGGGCTCTGCCCCGGCGGGGTAAAATATTGAAATCCGTTACTAAGCATGCTAAGGCTGTTTTTGTCGTCCAAAAACATCAGGCGCGCAATTTACATTACGATCTTCGTCTCGAAATGGATGGTGTCTTAAAATCTTGGGCGGTACCCAAAGGCCCAAGTATGAATCCGGCTGACAAACGTTTAGCGATGATGGTCGAAGATCATCCGCTTGAGTATAAAGATTTCGAAGGCATGATCCCCGAAGGCCAGTACGGCGCGGGGAAAGTGGAAATTTGGGATAAAGGCACAGTTGAATTTATCAATCGTGATCTTTCGCATGCTATTTCCGGCGGGCATCTCACTTTTGTTTTAAATGGCAAAAAATTAAATGGCGAATTTGCCTTGGTCAAAATTAAAAGGCCTCGGACCAAAGGCGGCGAACCCTGGCTTTTAATTAAAGCCCACAATAAATCACCTAACAACCCAAAGACCACCTACGCGGTGGTCTCTAACAGGTTAAAAATACCACATCACATCAAACCGATGCTCGCCACTTTGGTCGACGAACCGTTTGATAAAAAAGACTGGATTTTTGAAATCAAATGGGATGGCTATCGGGCAATTGCTGAGATCGATAAAGAAATTAAACTCTACTCGCGCTATGGCAATCTTTTTAACGACAAATATCCGGCAATTGTTGAGGGTTTAAAAAAGGTGGGTCATCGGGCGGTTCTGGATGGGGAGATCGTGGCCTTAGATACTGAGGGACGTTCGCAGTTCCAACTATTACAAGACTATCAAAAAAGTCATCACGGAAATCTCATCTATTACGTATTTGATATTCTGTGGCTTGACGGCAAGGATTTAAGAAAACTGCCGCTCATTGAACGCAAAAAGATCTTAAAAGATTCTCTACCGGAAATTGCCAATATTAAATACAGCGACCACGTCGAAGAAAACGGCAAAGAGTTTTTTGAGGCCGCGACTAAAAAAGGGCTGGAAGGTATCATCGCCAAAGATGGTACGAGTCTGTATGTCGAAAGTCGCGCCAAAGCTTGGCAAAAAATTAAAAACATCAATG
The DNA here is from genome assembly GCA_963698075.1 of uncultured Candidatus Berkelbacteria bacterium. Classification (GTDB taxonomy): domain Bacteria; phylum Patescibacteriota; class UBA1384; order UBA12157; family JAENIV01. The sequence continues at coordinate 298,563 of OY969116.1, forward strand.
AGCAGGAAGTGGTCATTGCCGGCTTTACCGAGCCGCGCGAATCCCGAAAATATTTCGGAGCTTTGGTTTTGGGTGTTTATGAACGCGGGAAGTTAATTTATGTCGGCCATTCCGGCAGCGGTTTTAATGAAGCGTCTTTAAAAGAAATCTATGGCAAAATGAAACCGCTTATTATCGAAAAAAGTCCATTCGATATTGAGCCGAAAACTAACGAGCCGGCAACATGGATTAAGCCAAAACTTGTCGGCCAAGTTAAATTCGCCGGATGGACCCGCGACGGCCTCATGCGCCAACCGATATTTTTGGGCCTACGCGATGATAAAGAGGCGAAGGAAGTTAAAAGAGAAGGATATCATGACCGATAAAATTGTCATCATTGACGGGAAAAAATTGAAGCTGACGAATTTAGAGAAAGGATTATTTCCCAATATTACTAAACTTGATTTGATTAATTATTTCGATGAAATGGCCGAATATATTTTGCCGTATTTAAAAGATCGGGCACTTTCAATGCACCGGTTTCCTGATGGAATTAGTGGCGAGGGATTTTTCCAAAAAAATGTCGAGGATTTGGCGCCTGACTGGGCGACAACAAAAAAGATCAAGGATGAGGAAGGTAAAACCATCGAATATTTAGTTTGCAACGATAAAGCCACGCTAATCTATCTTGCCAATCTTGCCTGCATCGAACTCCATCCCTGGCTTTCAAAAATTGAGGATTTAAAACATCCGGATTTTTTGGTTTTGGATTTGGATCCCGAGGATGTACCCTTTTCGAAAGTTGTTGAGGTCGCCCTGGCCGCCAAGAAGGTTTTGGATAAACTTGATATTACGGCTTATATCAAAACCTCCGGCGCCCGCGGCCTGCATATTTTTATCAATGTCGGAGCCCGCCGGGCAGAGCCCTCTGGGGCGGAGCCCAAATACACCTACGATCAAGTCAAAGATTTTGCGGAAATTTTAGCCCGTTTAATCAACAAAGAAATCCCCGAAATCACCTCGCTCGAACGTCTGCCCGAAAAACGAAAACACAAAGTTTATATTGACTGGCTCCAAAACGCCGAAGCGCAGACTGTCGTTGCCCCTTACTCCCCCCGCCCCACCAAAGAAGCGTCGGTTTCCGCACCCCTGGGGTGGGATGAGATAGGTTCAAAAATTAAACCTTCAGATTTTACTATCCATAATATCCAAACCCGCCTCAAATCCAAAGGCGATATTTTCAAAAAACTCCTCGACGAAAAAGCAATTGACATTAAAAAAATAGTCGAGAGAGTTAAATGAAAAAAATTATTTTTACTATTATAGTTCTTTTCGCCATCGGCTTAGTTGCCTACTATTTTTTTTATTTTAGAAATAAACAATCATCAACAATAACATCAGCAACTTCGCCATCCCTCACAACTTCATCCAGCCCGACTATCTCGCTTCAATCTCAACTGGCCGAGCCGGTCAAAGATTTTAAAGCGCGAGTGACCAAAAAACCGTTTGGAATTTATGTGACGCCGCAGGATTCGCCAATCCAGCCGGAAAGGTTCACCGGTTATCACACCGGCGCTGACGCCGAGTACGGCGATGTTACGGCTGATGTTCCAATTTTCGCGGTTGCTGATGGTACAATCACCCACTCTCAATGGACCTCCGGCTACGGCGGCTGTTTTATCTTAAAAGTGGAAATTAATGGCTCACCCCATTCGTCTCTCTACGGCCACATTCGACCTTCAACCCTACCGAGTCTCGGCCAACAATTTAAAAAAGGCGACCAAATCGCTGTTTTGGGCACGGCTTATTCAACCGAAACCGATGGCGAACGCCGCCATTTACATTTAGGAATTTTATCTGATGATAGAATCGATGTTAAAGGATATGTGAGTTCTCAATCCCAACTTTCCGGCTGGCTTGATCCGTTGAGTTTTTATTAATTTGATAATTTTATTTGAACTCTGTCAAAGAATTTGCTATTATTTATAGTCGCAACCGAGTTGCTCGCGACAATACCCCGGACAAGGAGCAAGGGCCTTGAAAACCTATCGCTTTTCCGGCCGAATCGCTGTCATCGGCTACGGCGCCGAAACACCCATTGGGACGCTTGGCCCAGGAGACGAAAGCTTCTGGAAGGCTCTACTTGCTTGCCAGACGGCAATCAAGCCCCTTTCCTTCAAACCAGCCGACTACGGGATTGAAGCTAAGGTTGCCTCAGAACACACTGATTTCGATTTCGGACCTTATGCCAAACAGATTACAGCCCTCACTGGACAAGCCATTACCGGCCCTATCCCAGCCTCCATTGATAAAGCCATCCAACTCGGCCTTGCTTCAACTCTCCTAGCTTGTCAAATGGCCGAAATTGACCTAACCCAACCTAACAGAATGATCGGCGTCAAGGGTGGTACTGGTCTCGGTGCGGGCGCGGAGTAGAGGACGTTGCCACTCTTGTCCAGGATGAGCAGGTCCTCGTAGCCGAGCCTGTTCTTGCCGTCGGTGGCGAAGACGTAGTCGGCCTGGTCCCTCGCGGCGTATCTTGCGCCGTGGGCGATGAAGACCTCGGCCGCCGCGGTGGCGAGCCGATTGCTCGAGGCCAGATAGACCGTCTTGTCCGAGGCGAACCGGTCCATCTGTTTCATCAGGACCACCAGCTCCGCGTCGGCCTTCTTGGAGGCCTCCTTGTTGTAGTTGCCGATCGCGATGCCGATCATCAGTCCGACCACCAAACCAACAACACACCCCAACGCTACCAGCGACACTGCTTTCCTCATCGTCCGCTCCTTGTCGCGTTCTCCTCGCTTGAGGGAATCCTAGCTACCAATCTGTGATTGCCAACCAGGTTTCCACCAAGGAAATCCTATCTCTACTATAAGGTTTAAAACTTTATTAGTATACCATAAAATATACCTGATGTCAAGGGGAGGCAAAAGAGGAGTTCTTCGGCGCTTTCTTTTTTGATATGAAAATGCGCCAGCCGGGGAAACCCAGCTGGCGCACTCGTTCGCCGCGACTGCGGCTGTTGTCAATCAAGCGCTGTCCTCTCGAATACGTCTTCCTCTCCAGGACCCTTCAGATACATGGTCAACTCACCAGGTTCCATGGTGTAGGCGACGGATGCCTCAACCGACCTGCACTCGCTCAGCCATTGGTTGGCGAATGCAATCAGCACCGCGCAGATCGTCTCGCGGAGCTTGGCGAAGATCTCTGGCGTCCGCTCTGGGCGTCGGAAGATGCCGCGCACCTCCGCGACGAGAGCACCTCCTACCTTGCCCTGATCGCCGGGGACAAACACCAGCACCTCATCAGCTTCGATGATCAGCTCCTCCACCCTGGCCACGGCTTGTCGGAGACCAAGTTTGAGATCCTCGATCGGTTCATCTCCAACGTCTCTGGGAACTCCCGACACATTCAGTATCGGCACGGCAGTCCTTTCCACATCAGAATAACGGCCTTAAATAATATCACAAAAACAAGCCCTCGTCAAAGAATGTATCTGATGAGCACCGACACCTTGGAAGTGTAAGAGGGGAATATTTATCCACTTTCGTATTGACGCCCCACCCCTGGTGCGTTTGGAGAAATAAATCCCCACCACCGAACTTATACGATTTTTTATTAGTACTTTTTGTATTCTTTGGCGCTTTCTTTGATATTACATCTAAATAATCCTCCAATATTCTGCAGAATGTCGGAGTGTTTTTCTAGAACATTTTACTATCGTGCTCCACCACCGAACTTATACGATTTTTTAGGTATATTTTAAATTCTTTGGCGCTTTCTCAAGGGTTTCATTAAACTCTCCTATTATCTAATTTTTGTTCATCTTTTTTCCCGGGATTTCTGACATAATTGATTGCATTGTGATAGAAAAGGTCGCTTTTGCCTGCTCGAGCGTTAATTCTGTTGGCTTACTGTTTTTTTGGATTTCGTAAGGCGTTATCTTATCGGTTTTTAGGTTCCCATATGCTTGAAAAGAGCCACTATTTGCGTCGAAAAGACCATTGGCTTCAATGATTTTAACTTTTGAAAGATGATTGCGCATTGCTACCTCATAAAATATTTTTACATTGTCTACAACAATCGGTTTTTTCTCATCCTTTGCAAATACAAACACATCACTGGTAATTCTAGTAGGATGATATATGTATCTTCCAGGTTTTTTAATAAGATCATTGCTATCATTCCAAATATTGCGCACTACTGCATAACCTGACAAAGAAAAATTTGGAGGGCCATCAAAATAAATTTGAGTAGGCGGAATTTGGGTAAGTTTGTATGCTTCGGGATCAGAACTTTGAAATAAAAAAGAAAAAGACTTCAGATAAGTATCTTGAAGAAAAACAGAAGCATATATCCGCGGAAGAATATTTGTATCCTTTGTGTCTATTAAATTATACAAGGATATTCCTAGTTCTTTTGCAGTTCTCATGGCGCCACTTGTGTATCGTGAGTTAGAAACAACAGCACCCCTTTTTGCACCGACGTTCATGAGTTTTCCGTATAATTCTTCAATTTTAGGCGTGTCTAAAAGTCTTTTTAAGTCTTTACATTCGTAAATTAAAAAGTCATTAGGAAGGTGTCTGTTAATTGAGACATCAATTTGTCTGGGGGTTTCTGATAGTTTTCCTTTTATTTTTATGTTGTGTTCCACATTTTCTTTGGGATGTAGCAATCTAACTGTTTCATACACCTTCGTTTCATAATTTTTCCATTTTTTAGCCATCCGTCTCCTAACTATTTCTTAGGTGGCCAATAAACCCCAAGAACTACAAAGGCGTTATAAGGAAAGATTGTGCCTACGATAAGATAAGAATCTCTTGTGTCTGCCCACATAACTTTTAAAAACTTTTCTTTGATTTTCGATAATATTACGTCGATAGAATATTCATAATTATTTTTTAATGAACGATATAGCTCATAGATTTCCCAATCGATTATTCGAAGTGCATGCGTCTTCTTACATTTTGGGTCATCACAACTAAATTTGTAACTAAATTCGTATGGACAAGTTTCGAGTTCTTTAGTTTGTTTTGTAAAGCCGAGCGTAAGCTGATTTTTGATAGCCTTTTTCCTTGGGTTCAAATCAGATTTAGCCGGTTTAATCAGAAGATCATGCATTATCGAGGGCTTAAATATGCCTAATGATTTTTTACTGGTGCCGTAATCCTCAGTTATTTTTTCTAAACTTTTAGAAATCGTCGGTAAAACAACCTTATTTCTTTCGTCCCAGCCATTCTTGCCACTTGTGGATAGTAAATTAAGCAGCTTAATGGAATCTTCTTTTGGCCTAAAGCTGTCCACTCTCTTATCCCGTTTGGGATCGTGCTTCTTTACTTCGATTTCGATCCACTGATACTTCTTATACAATTTATCGCGATCGAGATAACGGTAAGAAATGGGGTACAGCCTAATCCATTCGCCTTTATCGGTTATCCCTGCAGTACAAACAGTCTCTCGGTATTTTTTCGAGAGATTGGGGATTGTCTTTGCCACAATGAGGATTTTTTTTATTTGGTAATCTAAATCGGCGCCACCATCAGGCTTTTCTGATTCTGCTGTAATTCGCTTGCTATTATCGAACGATGACATAGATCACTTTCTTTTTCGTAGCACATTAACAAAGTAACATTGCCATTCAATAATCCAATAAGTGTTTTCATGTCTTCTACCTGGCCTCTTATATATTTACGATACTCTCTAAAAAATCTCGGGTAGTCGCTTGTGGCTTTAAGTTGATTTCTAATCTCCGTAGGGCTACCTAAGCGGCCAAGGTGATAGTATACTATTCCTTTTTTTGTTAGCGCCTCGGACAGTGCGGTTTTAGAAAATCCTTTTTTCCTACTCAGCGGAATTTCTCTGACATCAATCAGAATCTGAACATTATTCGTCTTAACCTTGACCAGAAACTCGTCCAGTGTTTCACCCTCATAACCAGCGAGATAAACTTTTGTTATATTCCCCTCCTATATAAATAATACAACCATAACCAAATATCTTCAAGATTTGGCATAATTTTTTATTTTTCCACTTTAAAAATCTTCCCATGCCCCGGGATAATGTAGTCGGCATGTTCTAAAATATTTTCCCGAGATTTTTTAAGCTCTTCTGTATTCTTCGCATATTCATCAGATTTATTCATTAAACTTTCGCGATCGGTTTTTTGTTCTTCCTCATCCCACCACCAAAACACATCTTCGGCGACAACGATGGTCCCATTATCGGTTTTTACCACGACCGAGCAATGAAACGGATCGTGACCGGGTGTTTTAATAACTTTTATATCGTCGCTCGGGAAGGGCTTGTCAGCGACATAATCCTCGTAACCACCTTCGAAAGTATAAATTGCCCCATCATCCACTAATTTGGCTTTTTCAAAAATGCCAGCCAAACCGCAATGGTCGAGATGCGTGTGCGAAATCACGACATAATTAATATCGCGAGGCATTAGATTCTCTTTGGCCAAACCATCAAGCAGTTTTGTCCGATCCATCCCCGGGTCAACGATGATTTTCGTATCCTTATCAATAATTAACACGCAGCTTGAGGTCGCTTTGCCAGATTTTTTGATTGCGTAACCTTCGACTAAAATTTTTACTTCAGCCATACTTTACTTCCCAGAAATCACTAATTGTTAATCCATCTCACTCCCATTATACCTGCCACCATAAAACAAATACAACCACATCACACATTACCTAAGTAAACATTCTTAAATTCTTAAGAAATTGAGAATAGTCCATCAAGTTGTTTTTTTTCTGAATTCAGAGTATTTTTAATAAAGAGGAGGGAAATTGTCACGAACAACTAAGATCTTATTTGCTATTATTGTTATTATTGTTCTTGCCGGACTTTTAGTGGGTATTTATTTCTTAGGCAAATCAAAAAGTTCTTCGACGTATAAATCTGTTAGTAGTAAGCCAAACGGTTGGTTTAGTACCGGCCAAGATGCCGATTTGATGCTTTCCGGAATTGATTTTAACAATACTGGCGGAGCGCTGCTGTTTAACCACCAAGGTGGCATCGCTAGCGACGGAAAACATCTACTCCTAGCGGACCGCAACAATAACCGTATTTTAATTTGGAACTCTCTACCGCAAGGCAATACCAAGCCAGATCTTGTGCTTGGTCAAAAAGATTTTATTACCAATAACCCGGGCAGTGGGCCGGATGGATTAAACTGGCCGGTGGCAGTGGCAACCAACGGCACGCATATAGTCGTGGCCGATACCAACAATAATCGCATCTTAATTTGGAACTCTTTTCCCAGTAAAAATGACCAACCAGCTGACCTTGCCATTACCAATGCCGGCGGCGGCACCGGACCTGCTCCTAAGCAAATTTCCATTAACGATCTAAAACGGACTATTGTTTGGCCCTGGGCGGTTTGGACGAATGGCGAAAAACTGGTTGTTACATCCACTTCAACATCATCAGTGCTGATTTGGAACTCTTTTCCCAGTCAAAATGACCAACCGGCTGACATTGCGCTCAAGGCCCAAGACAAGTTTGGCACTCCCCGTTCCATTGCCAGTGATGGTAATCATTTGATGATTGGCGACCATAATGCCAGAGCCAATGGCAACAATCCCGGCAACTTTTTCTGGAAAACCTTCCCGACGAAAGACGACCAGCCATATGATTTTTTTATAACCAGCGCGATGAGCAACAACAAGCAAGGGGAAAGCGCGCACGGTGAAATTTTTTGGGGCGGCGCATTTACGCCAGAAGGAAAATTCATCACTATGGGCGACTCGTTGGATATTTGGAACGCCTTCCCGCAAAATGAAAAAGACTTGCCGACATTGATCGTCGGTAACTCGGGGCCTACTGACAACAGCGCTTATAGATTTATGGCTGGCGACGGCAGTGGCATTGTTCTAGCTGATAAGACGCTTTATATCTCTACTACCAACGGCAATAAAATTGTGGTTTATAAAAATCTCCCCACAGCCGCCTCTCAAAAACCAGATTTTGCCATTGGCTCACCGGATATCAACACCAACACGCTCGATACTAATTTTATTATGAGCAATCCAGTACCGGCAACCGACGGTAAAAGTCTGTTTGTCAGCTCCGATTTTGACAACAAACTCTATGTCTATAAAAATTTGCCCGACCAAGCCAACGCGCATCCTGATTATGTTTATCCTTACGGAGGTTGGGATAACGCACTTTACCAGAACACCTTCGCCGAGGCCAATTCCAGAACAGTTTATATCTGGAAGACACTTCCTACTAATGGCAACGAACCCGACATTGTCTTAAACGACCATATCGGCAATATCCAGTTACAAGAGGCCAAGGGCGTGGCGATCGATGAAAAATATTTTTATCTTTCCGACGCGAATGCCAATAAAATCTACGTCTTTGAAGGTATCCCCACTCAAAATAGCACGCCCAAATTCACGCTAAATTCCGACCGGCCCTTAAGACTTTCCAGTGACGGCAGTTATTTAGTAGTCGCCAATACGGAGTCATCAAAAGATAACGGCAATGTTCGCGTTTATCAAGTTGATAAATTGCAAAATGATGCCCAGCCGCAAATTCTAAAATTCCAAAGTCCGGGCACCAATCTACCCCAAAGCGCGGAAGTCAGCCATGGCAGTCTGTTTGTTGCTGACACCGGTTTTAATCGCGTTCTCGTTTGGAAAAAAATAGAAGATGCTCTTTCTGACAAACAACCCGATGTCGTATTAGGACAAAGCAATCTCAACGATACTGCGCCAGCGATTGGCAAGAACAAAACTTTTTGGCCGGCCAATACCGCGTTTGATGGCAGTTTTCTTTGGGTTGGAGAATTTAAATTTTCAGAACGTTTATTGCGCTTCGATGTGCATTAAAGTAACATATTTGGTAACCCAAACGAGATGAGGGAAAATGAGTCGTTTGACTAAAATATTGCTTATTGTTTTGGGGATTCTTATTTTTGCGGGAATTTTGCTCGGAGTTTATTTTTTCACTAAGTCAAAAAGTTTCTCCACTCCGTCGAAGTCCAACACCGTGGCGCAAGATCCCAATGGTCCCTATTACCATAAAATTTATCTGGCAACTTCAAAAGACGGCCTGACTTGGCAAAAGCAAGATAAAGTTCTCTTTGATCACGCTTCGGTTCCGGGAGCAGTTATTAAAGATGATGTCATTTACCTTTATTTTGTAGATGCTTCAGGCGATTTAAGTGATCAACTCTCGGTTGGCATAAGTAAAGATTTAGGTAAAAGTTTTAATAAACAAAAAATAGTAATAAAAGGCGCTACCTTAGCTGCCGTTGATCCAAATCCGGTTTTGTTAGACAATGGCCAAATCCGGCTTTATTATTTTGCTAGTCCTGTTACTGCCGGCGACCCGGCTGCGGCCTCGGGGCCACACAAAATTATATCCGCCCAGTCAAGCGATGGTATTAATTTTGATAGTCCCCGCGAGGTTTTTGCCGAAGAAAATATTACTGATCCGGACGTCTTTAAAACCGCCAAAGATTGGCGATTATTCGTTTCTCACGGCACCTCTTTGGATTTGGCTATTTCTAGCGATAATGGAATCACTTTTACCAAGCAGAATGATTTTTCGTGGAATAACGGCGGTGTTTCCAGCACCGATGATATTTCTGGAACATTACGGACCTACTATTGCGGCCAAGGCGGAATTGGTAGCGCCATCGGCGCCGACACCGGTAAATTAACGGCTGAAGCCGGTATTCGGGTGGCCGAAAGCAATAAAATTGTTTGCGATCCCTCTGTGATTCAACTTCCCGACGGTACCTATATGATGTTTTACAAAGTTCAGGAACTAACTCAAAATAAATAGAAAAATCTTGTTCTCACTTGAATATCTTCTCAAAAAAAGAGTATAATGAGCCCAAATTAAGAATGCTTTAGCCCGCTAAACGCGGGTCCGCGATAGCGGAAAAGGAGCAAAATGAATTATCTCTATGGTGTAATTGCGTTTGTGGTTCTACTTATTATTTTTCGGGCATTTCGGGTAATTCAGCAATACGAAAAGGGAGTGGTTTTTCGTTTGGGAAAAGTCTGGGGTGAGAAAAATCCCGGCTTTCGGTTCATTATTCCAATTATTGATCGGCTAAGAAAAGTCTCGCTCCGGATTGTGACGATGCCGGTACCGGCGCAAAAAATTATCACCAAAGACAATGTTTCCATTGATGTCGCGGCAGTGGCTTACTATCGGGTCAAAAATGCCACCAAATCTTTGGTGGCGATTCAAAATGTGGATTCGGCCATTAATCAGATCGCCCAGACAACGGTTCGCAACATTGTCGGCCAGTTTATGCTCGACCAGGTGCTTTCTGAAACAGTCAAGATTAATGAAAAAATCAAGGAAATCATTGATGTTCATACCGAAGCCTGGGGCGTGGAAGTCACCACCGTGGAAATTAAAGATATCCAACTGCCGGAGACAATGCAAAGAGCAATGGCCAAACAAGCTGAAGCCGAGCGTGAGAAACGAGCAAAAATTATTGCGGCTGAAGGCGAGCTTTTGAGTGCCAAAAATTTGGGAGCGGCGGCGGATATTATTTCTGCGCACCCGATTGCTTTACAGCTTCGTAATTTACAAGTTCTAACCGAAATTGCGGTCGAAAAAAACTCAACGATTGTTTTTCCAAATTCATTTTTTTCAACCATCAACGACGTCAAAAAGTTTTTGAATTTGGAAAAATAGGTTTTTCTCCCGGGCAGGGTATGAAGTTAAGCTGCGGGGGCTGGATTCGAACCAGCGCAACGGCCTCCAAAGGGCCGCGTCCTACCGCTAGACGACCCCGCATTACCCCAATCTTATCATTTTCACCTTGATTTTTCAACCAAAAAAGCCCTAAGTAATCGATAAGCCAGGTTTTGTTTTGGCGATATCTATCTAAGCGTCGGAACTCCGGGACATCGGGTCGAGCAGACCTTGATGATATTTGGAGTCCATCCGACTTGCACCACGTAGGGTTTTCACCGCACCATGTCACCATGGTTGCGCGTGGGCTCTTACCCCACGATTTCAACCTTACTCTTACCTTGCCGGCAGTGAGCGGTGTGTTTCTGTTGCACTATTCCCTAGGTCACCCTTGGTCGCCTTATGGCGACTACGTTGCTCTATGGTGCCTGGACTTTCCTCCCCATCCGCCAGTTGGCGGACAGAGCATTCGCCTCGATTACTTAAGGCAACCTTATTATACCATAAAAAAAGCATTTGTCAATCAAAAAAGAGCAAATCCCTAAACTTATTGACATCAAGGATTTCTTCTGCTATAGTATTGTTGACTTTTGAAACGGTCCAAAATCCACAAGAAAGGAGGTCTGTACCTTCCTATCGACGTCGGATTGGGACCGGATCCGACGATCAAAGCTGCAGCAAGGAGAAAGCCGTGAGAAGGCGTAAGGGTTTCACCCTGATCGAGCTGCTAGTGGTCATCGCGATTATCGCGATCCTGGCAGCGATGCTGTTCCCGGTCTTTGCGCGCGCTCGTGAGTCGGCGCGCAAAATCCAGTGTCTCTCGAACGTCAAGAACATCGCCATCGCGGTCCAGATGTACCTGACGGACTATGACAGGTTCCCGCCCTGTGAGCATAGTCCGGAGGCGAACGCGTACTTCCAGACCGCTCCTGGCGGCGGAACCGACGCGCCCAACGACTGCTGCAACCGTAAGCCACAGGCTAACCCCTTCCTCCGCTGGCCGGTAATCATGGACGAATACACCAAGAACCGCGATGTCTACCGTTGCCCGAGCGCCAAGCGCGCCATCGTGGCAAGGTGGATCGTGCCCAACTACGGCCGCGGCTACCTGGACTATCTCAAGCAGAGTGAGGGTCACTGGGGCCGGAACGATCCTGACTGTGGCGGAGGACCCTGTTGTCTGGCTTTCCCACCGGGCTGGGGAGGTTCGGTCACTGACTCCATCGCCCAGCACCAGGAGTCTGGCACAGACACTGGGGCCGCGGAAACCACCATCTGCTTCGCCGAGAACGCTTTGACCAACTCCAAGGAGTCACAGGTCTCTGACCCGGCATACTGCGTTGTTGCCGGCGACTCCTCGATCTACGCCAATATCCTCGGCGTAGACGACATGATGTACAACCTCTGCGGTCTAAGCTGTGGTAATGCTGACTGGGCGAACTGTCCGGACACGCAGACCTGCGGACTCGACTCGCACTTGGTTGACAAGTGGGCGACAGACCCGTCCTTCCGTGCCAAGTACACCCGGCATATGGGCGGTGGCAACGTCGGTTTCGCCGACGGCCATGCGGCCTGGTTCAACGCCGAAGCCCTGGCCGCGATCACCCCCGACTGCGTGTGCTGCTCGCCTGAGACGGGCGGCACCGGCTCGACCATGCACACCGAGGGCCGGCCGATCCGCGGCCTCTGCCCCTACGGGCTGGGCTAGTGATGTCGATCGTACTGACGTTTGGGACGCGCTGCTAAGCGCGTCCCTTCTTTTTTTAATGAGATCTTCTTAATGGTTGATAAAAATGCCGATGAAATTTACTCATCCCCAGTTTTTTTAAGCGTTCTCGATGCAAACGAGTTCCATAACCTTTGTGTTTAGCAAAATAATAGCCTTTTATCTTTTTGTCTAATTGTCTCATTATCTTATCCCGATAAACTTTGGCCATAATCGAGGCGGCGGCGATTGATGAGCAAACCATATCCCCTTTTTTAATCGCCCGGCAGGGGAGAGGCGAGAGAAATTCAAAACCGTCCGATAAAATATAATCCGGCTTCCGGCAAAGTTTTTTGACAGCGCGAGCGAATGCCAATTGAGTGGCTTTGGTCAATTTCAATTTATTAACCTCATCGATGCTGACTTCCCCAATGCCAACTTTAGAAGTTCGCCTGATTTTACGCGCTAATTTTTCTCGTTCTTTGGCGGTTAGTAATTTTGAATCACGGAGTCCATATAATCTTCTATTTAAGATTACGGCCCCAGCCACCAGCGGCCCCGCCCAAGCCCCCCGGCCAACTTCATCGAGACCGCAAACAACCTCAAACCCTTTTTCCCGTAAAAAATCCTCATGGTGGGTTTTGGGAATGCGCAATTTTTTTGATTTTTTTAATTTTCGCATTAGAGAACTTGTTTGAGATATTGGCCGGTATAGGATTTGGCATTTTTGACAATTTCCTCCGGCTTGCCAGAAGCGACAATTTCGCCGCCTTTATCCCCGCCTTCGGGACCGAGATCAATTATCCAATCAGCACATTTAATAACATCTAAATTATGCTCAATGACAATGACAGTATTGCCACGGTCAACTAAAGTTTGCAAGACATTGAGCAATCTTTTCATATCCTCAAAATGAAGACCGGTGGTTGGCTCATCCAAAATGTACAAAGTTTTGCCGGTGTCGTGGCGAGCCAGTTCCGTTGCCAGCTTTATTCTTTGTGCTTCCCCACCAGACAAAGTTGTTGCTGGCTGACCCAAATGCATATAGCCCAATCCCACTGATTCTAAAACCGAAAGCTTATCGTAAATTTCGCCGTAATCCTTAAAGAATTCCCGCGCTTCTTCAACTGTCATTTCTAAAACATCAGCAATAGTTTTATCACGAAAGGTAATTTCTAAAATTTCTTTATTATAGCGTTTACCTTTACATTCTGGACAAGTGACATAAACATCGGGCAAAAAATGCATTTCGATCCGCAAAACACCATCGCCACGACAAGTTTCACAACGACCGCCTCGAAGATTAAAAGAAAATTTAGAAGCATCAAAATTTTTTGCAATTGCTTCTGGCGTTGCCGCAAAAACTTCGCGAATGGGAGTAAATAAATTGGTGTAGGTTGCCGGATTAGAACGGGGGGTTCGGCCAATTGGCGATTGATCGATGGTGATGACTTTATCTAAAAATTTAATCCCCGCAATTGCCTTGTGTTTGCCGGCCGGATCTTTTGCTCGATGAATTTTATTAGCCAGCGCTTTACCGAGAATTTCTAAAATTAAGGTGGATTTACCCGAGCCGGAAACACCGGTGACGCAGATAAAATTACCCAAAGGCAAGGTGACATCAATATTTTTCAAATTAAATTCAGAGGCGCCGCGAATGATGAGGGCCTCTTTGCCAGGCCTTCGTCTTTTTGAGGGAATTTCAATCTTTTTTTTGCCAGATAAATATTGACCAGTTAGAGATTGAGGAGATTTTTTAATTTTTTCGACCGTTCCTTCGGCCACGAGTCTGCCTCCGTGATCGCCTGCTCCCGGACCAATGTCAATCACCCAGTCGGCTTTTTCAATTGTTTGTCGGTCATGTTCAACGACGATAACCGTATTGCCAAGTTCTTTTAAAACTTCAAAAGTTTTTAAAAGTTTGGCATGATCGCGTGAATGAAGTCCAATTGACGGCTCATCTAAAACATAAATAACGCCCATTAATCCCGTTCCAAGTTGGGTGGCTAAACGAATTCTTTGTGCCTCCCCGCCTGCAAGGGAGGAGGCGTTGCGATCTAAAGTCAGATAGGAAAGTCCAACGTCTGAAAGAAAACCTAACTTTTGGATAACGCTTGAAATAATTTCTTTAGCAATGGTTTTTTCACTCTGTGAGAGTCCTCCAGATTGGGGTAAATTTTTAAAATAATTCTGGAGGCTGCCAATGTCCATCTCCGTTATCCCGACGATATTTTTGTTAGCCTGCGACGCACCAATGGTAATATTCAAAACTTCTGGCCGAAGACGTTTACCTTTACATGTCGGACAGATTCTTTCAACCATATATTTTTCAATTTCTGTCTTCAAATAATCTGAATCTGTTTCTTTATAACGTCTCTCTAAATTGGGAATTACTCCTTCAAATGTGCCGTCGCCGTAAAGAACAATCTGACGAACTTTCCGCGAAAGTTCTCCCACGGGCATATCTAGAGAAAATTTATGCCGATCCGCCAAATCTTTAAGAGTTTTGTTATACCAGCTCGCATGGGAAGTAATTCTGGACCAAGGCCTAATTGCTCCTTCAGCTAAAGTTAATCGGGGATTTGGCAAAACGAGACTCGGTTCAATCTCATATTTTCGTCCCAATCCTTGACAGGTCGGGCAGGCACCTTGCGGAGAATTGAAAGAAAACAATCTGGGATGCAATTCGTCTAAAGTCGTTTGGCATTTAGGACAATTAAACATTTCCGAATATTTTTTCTCTTTGTTACTGACAGGATCGAGCACAATCAAGTTACCTTGCCCCATTCTTAAAGTTTTTTCAACTGCCTTAATGACTTCCGCTTCTTCGAGATTATCATTCTCCAAAACAACGGCCTCGATTGAGTGTGGTTTGTTTTTATCCAGCGTCAATAATTGAGCTTCGACCATATCCATCAAAACATCATCAATTCTAACTTTGGAAATTTTGAGGGCCTTCAGTTTCGCCAAAAGATATTTGTGTTCGCCCCGCTGCAGTCTCACTTGTGGCGCCAAAAAGGCAATTTTTTTGGTCGACTTAAATTCAGCCATGATATTGGCGGCAATATCTTTGGCTTCCTGTTTGGTCAAAATACTCTTACAATTGGGACAATGTGGCCGGCCAATACGGGCAAAAAGAACTCTTAAATAGTCATAAATTTCGGTAACGGTTCCGACAGTTGAACGTGGGTTTTGTGAGGCGCTACGTTGATCAATCGAAATTGCTGGCGAAAGATTTTCAATCCAATCAACGTCAGGTTTTTCTAAATTACCAAAAAATTGTCTGGCATACGTTGAAAGTGATTCCACATAGCGACGTTGACCCTCGGCATAAATCGTGTCAAAAGCCAATGATGATTTGCCCGACCCGGAAATACCGGTGATTACGACGATCTTGTCACGGGGGATTTCTAAATTGATATTTTTGAGGTTGTGTTCGCGAGCGCCATGAACAATAATTTTGTCTCTCATTTTTTTCTTTCTGATTAACTTTAGCTATTGTAACATAAATTAAAGTCTTTGACAATATCTAGAGACTATTTGACAATCTCTCAAATTTTCCTTAATTTTAAAATGAATAATATTTATCTTAATTAGAAATGGAGGTTAAATGCTAGGAGGAAAAACTACCGGTCCCTCTGGTCCAGGGACGGTTGTTGGTGCCAACGTCAAACTCGTTGGCACCTTGCAAGATGCCAGTGACATTACCATTCATGGTCGGATTGAAGGGGAGGTCATTTCCTCCCAGGGAATTTCTGTCACTGAAACCGCCTACATCAAAGGGCCAGTTTCTGGCGAAATCATCACCATCGCCGGAAAAGTCAGGGGATCAATTACTTGTACCGGAAGAATGGAAATTTTGCCAACGGGAAAAGTGTTCGGATCGATTACCAGTAAAGATCTTTCGATCAAATCTGGGGCCATCTTTGTCGGCAAATGCACCATGCCAGAAGGCGAGAAAGAAGAAGAGGAAGAAAAATTGCCCGAAAAGGAAATCTCAAAGGAGACAGCCGCCTACGAAGTCGAATAGCATAAATGTACTATTACATAATGGAGTCTCCGAAGGCAAAAATTGTCTCCCGACAGGAAAAAATTAAAGATATCTTGGGCGACTTGGGCATCGCTGGTGAGACAGTCTCACCTTCGGCGGCTCGCACAATTGAAGAACTGACCCATTTAGGAATCATTAAGGGATATTCCACTATCGTTGCTGTTGGTCCAGAAAGTCTGGCTAATAAAGTTATCACGGTGCTGGCGACTCAAAAAGAAGTTAAAGATGTTGTTTTGGGGATAATCCCTGATGATTTCACCTCCCAGATTGCTCGAAAAATCGGCACCAAAGATTTATACACTGCCTGTGAGGCTTTGAAAAACCGCAAACTAGAAACTATTGATCTCTGTTTGCTGGAACCCAACAAATATTTCTTAACCGACGGCACAATCGAAACTTTCTTTAACCAGGAAATTTACTTCTCGATTGAAAATCTTAAAGGTAAAGCCATCGCTAATAAAGTTGTCATTAAACCAGGCTTAGAAGTTTTCTTTTATGATAAATCACTCCAGGGAACCCCTTTGTCTTCTTTTTGGCGATGGCTTTTTGGGAAAAAACAAGATGATATTTATTCTAGCTACTTTCAAAGCAAACGCTTAAGAATTGAGTCACAAAATAGTCTTTCTTTAAAAGTCTCCGGTCAAACAATCGCTAAAACTCCTCTAACCTTACATAATCGTTCTCGGATCTTGAAAATTATTGTCGCCCGTGATAGAATCAAAAAAGAAAAGTAAAAATGACACTCCGTCGACGTAGTCGACGGTATCTTATCCTCCATTCCGGCGGAGTGGAAATCCGCCGAAGCCCCGCTTAGCGGGGCGAAGGAGGATTATCAAAGGGTTAACGATTAAAGAATTAAAAACAAACCAAGAAATTATTTCATCCGAGGTCGTTCTCATTGATGAGAACGGCAAATCCCAAGGAGTCACCAGTCTCGACCAAGCGTTACTTCTTGCCTATGAAGCTGGTTTGGATCTGGTTGAAGTCAATATCCATTCCCGTCCACCGGTCGTAAAAATCATGGATTACGGCAAATATCGTTACGCCCAAGAAAAGCAAGAATCCAAACAAAAATCGAAATCGAAGGGACCTGAGATAAAGGAAGTTCGCCTTAGTCTTAAGATATCTTCTCATGACTTGGAATTTAAAACCCGTCAAGCACAAAGGTTTTTAAATGAAGGAGATAAAGTTAAGGTAGCTGTCAAACTTATTGGCCGAGAAATGATGTTTCGTGAGAAAGCTCGAGAGATGATCGAAAATTTTCGTCGAAATACCAATACCGAATACGAAAGTCCGGTGGAAAGACTGGGTAACCAATTTTCTGCCGTCTTGATAGGAAAAAAATATGAAGCAAAAGACCGTTAAATCAGCCAAAAAAAGATTAATGACCACGGGAAGTGGGAAAATATTGCGCCGGAGACTCTCGGCGCAACATTTGGCTATGGGGAAATCAAAAAGGGTCCGTCGAGCGGCCGGCAAAAAGGTTTTAATTTCCTCGGTTGATTCGCGTAAGATTAAAAAATTAGTCCCCAATAGGTAATAAAACATGGCCAGAGTAAAACGTGGAGTTACAACCAAAGCAAAACATAAAAGATTATTGGCTAAGACTAAGGGTTTTCGTCATGGCCGCAAAAATTTAGTGCGGATGGCAAGACAGGCGGATTTGAAAGCTGGTCAATACGCTTATCGCGACCGCCGAGCCAAAAAGCGCGATTTCCGCCGCCTTTGGATTATTCAAATCAACGCCGCCTGCCGGCAAAATGATATGAAATATTCGGCCTTTATTAAAGCGCTCAAAGAAAAAAAAATCGACCTTGACCGAAAAGTTCTCGCTGACATTGCCGAGAACAATCCTGAAGAATTTACGAATTTAGTCGAAAAAGTCAAATCTTAATTAAAAGAAAGATGCCCCGGGGTTCCCAGGGCACCGATGAACTCGTTATAGTCTCTTAGGATGTGGCGATGCTAGCGTGCTCTTCGATACTAGCGTAAGGAAGGAAGGGCTCGACCCACTCCTCGACAGGTCTGGCGTCGAAGATATTCCGGCGCAATAGCCGGTTGCCAACGGTTCCGATTGCCTGCTCCATCATCCAGACGGACTGGCGAGTGGCTTCCTCGATCTGCTGGTCAGTCACATACTGGTTGATGTAATGGAGCCAGTCGTCCCCGTGGTCTCGCATTGCTGATTCCTTGGCCGCGTAGATCCCCTGTGCCCGGAAGACCGCGCGCTGGATCTCTTTATTCGCGGGAATCAGGTAATTGATATCACCTCGAGCGTAGGGAACTGCCAGGCGATTTTCATCGACCGTACAGGCGAAATCGCCGAAGCGTCCAGCGGCTTCCTCGACTTTGCCATCAATGTTGTCGATGCCCGCAGCCCGACAGAACGCGCGTTGATGATGGGCATTGCGCACTAACGTGGCCTGCCAGGCGGTGAAGGACAGATCGTCGAGATGCATGAAGCGCTGAGCTTCCTCGGGGGTGATGTCCTTATCGCCGGCCGGATCGTACTTTGCGTTGAAACTGATCGCCGGTTCATCCATGAGGAATCCAGGGTTCGGAATCCGGTCGAGGTTGGCGTCGGCGAATACCTGCCGCATCTTGGGATCTTCCATGATTCCAGGAATCGCCCGAATCTCGTCGAGCCCGACGACCGTCTCGTCATAGGTCGCCAACTGCTCATAGCGATTCCCCATGCCCGCGGCGTTGAAGATCCGTTTGAATGTTGAGCTGCCGAGCGGGAAGCCGAACCGGAAGATGCATTCGGCGTCCGAGACGAAGGTCGTTATATGGCCGGCTGCGATGAGGCGGTGGTAGATGGCGCGGCTCTCGACAGTGAGAACGTCGCTGAGGATGTATGGGGTGGCCGCCAACCGCATAACCACCTTGTTGCTCTTCTCTCCTCGGTCAAGGAGAGTCCCGACGGTAACGACCTGGTCGCCATGATCCAGCATGCCGACGTAGGTGCTCCGGAACCCGGCCTTAGCCGCTTCTTCCCAGTAGTATGCCGCGGTCATCGCGAGGACATATCTCTTGCCACGTATCTCCTGTGATGGAATCTTCTTCTTGAGATCGGCGACCGAGAAGCGCCCGCTGACGATCCACGGTCCGATGCCCAGGTACCAAAGCCCGGGCGCCACGAATTGCGGCCAGGTTGGATCCAAGTCCTTGACGCTACCCATCGTTTCCTCCTTGCCTTTCCTAGCGTTGACCGGCTACCGCATTACCGGCCAAAACGATGGCCTCATCCAAGAGTAGTACTTCGACCGGACGCGGCTTGGGAAGCTTGACCTCGGGGAGTTGTCCCTTGATGGCAAACCTGCAGGCACGCAAGAAACCCTCGGATCCGACGAACGTGCGGATACCATCACCACTAACCACCTGGGTTCCTGGGACTTCCGTTATAGACAGCTTCGCTGCCAAGGTATGCTTGTTGTTGCTTGGATCTTCGAACGCTACTCCTACCACGATAATATGAGTGTCATTAAGAGAGTAGCGCAGATATGAATCGCATATCCCCGTGAGGTGATTTGCCCATCCCGCCGCCGTTAACAGAACGTCGATTGGCGGCTTCATTTTGCTCAGAGACTCCAGATGAGCAAGCGTCTCCCGCGTTACACGATGGATGCTACTAGCCCGGATATCGATGAGCTCGATTTCCCCGTGCTTCTTGGCCGTTGCGAGCAACTGAAGGCCATCAAGGCACTGCTTGAGATCGGACTTTGAACCAACTATTACAGCGATTCTTCTCATGCCGTGTTTTCCCTCCATCACGAAGGTTCATCCCGCCTTTGGCAGGAGCATTTTAAGAGTACAAATTCACCCTGATTTTGTCAATCCATTCGACTTCGCTCAGGATTGATACTGAGTTAAAATCGAAGTGTCAAACTTTGATTTCTAAAGTATCGTAGGCCAAATTAAAACGCTTATCGCCTAATTTTTGAACAATTGCCGTCATTTCTTTGTGGGTTTTTCGCGTATGGCCGTTATGGGTAAAATAGATCTTTTTTAAATTTTTATAGGGCTTGATTGTCGCGATGATCTCGTTGATTGACAGATGTCCCCCAAAAGTTCTACCGAGCATCGAACCGTCAAGGATAGCAATTTTGACTTCTTGTAGATATTTCTCCGCTAAATTGAGTGATAAACTATCAGGAATATAGGCAACGTCGTTAACTATTAAACCGACGGTGGGGGCCATTTTAGAATGTTCAACTTTGAAAGCAAAAAAATCAATTCCCAGAAGTTTAAAATGTTGACCGGGCTTTGCCCGGATTAACCTGATATCGCGGTTAATTCTTAAGATAAATTTGAGACCACCGATATGATCCTCGTGCTCGTGAGTGACAATTAAAGTATCAATATTTCTTATTTGGGGAGTCCTCAACTGCTTTAAAATATCAGGGGAGGCATCGATTAAAATTTTTTTGTTAATCAAAATTGATGACCGTAATCTTTGGTCTTTTTTATCTTTTGATTGACATTGGGGACAATCGCAGCTTTCTCGCGGGATGGCTTTTTCACTTGAGGTACCCAAAAATTTTATCGTCATAGTTTTTATCTTTGAAGCTTCCGCTGAAACTTCTTATTTGCACAAGTGACACAAAGGTCAGCTCCGGGATACGCTTTAAGTCTTCCTTGCTCTATTGACCCCTTGCACTGTTCGCAGAAACCATAACTGCCTTTTTCAATTTTGGTTAGGGCTTTCTTGGTATCTTGGATTAGATTGCGGATATTTTTCTGCAGACTTAAATTCTCCTGAAATTTCTCTAATTCTTGAACATTTTCATCTTCAGAAGTGCCATATTCAGGAAACTTTCGAGTTAACTTATACTGCTCTTCAAGATGGGCTAATTCCCTCTGAAGCAATTTTTTCTGTTTCCTCACAAAAAGGGTGTTGGAAATTTGTTCAAGCATTGGGCTCCTTTCTCAAATCTATCCCAACTTGATATTAAACCATAATTTAAGATTGTCAAATCATCATTGAAAATCAACCCATTTTCGAATAAAATAATCTAAGAGGGCGTTTAGCTCAGCAGTTAGAGCGCTACGTTCACATCGTAGAAGTCAGAGGTGCGAATCCTCTAACGCCCACTATCAATATTTTTTGTATAAAAAAATGTTTTATTTAATCGTTGCTCTCATCAATGCAGTCTATGGAATAATGCTTTTAGTGAGCATCACCCGCGATACCCCGGGATTTTTGCTAATTTTATTTATTGGGCTTGTTTTATCAATCTTGGGGTTGGTTGGCCTGGGACTTTGGCTATGGCAAATGATTGTCAATATTAAGGGAGGGTCGAAAAAGGCCGAGCTCGCTTTAAAGAATTGGTGGCAAATTGCCAAGGGAATTGATGTTCTTTTAATTGTGGGATTACTTTTTAGATTTCTCGTTCTCGAGCCATTTGTCGTCGAGGGAAATTCTATGGAACCTAACTTTCATGACCATGAATATCTTTTAGTTAATCAACTGACCTATCGAATTCGTGCTCCCGAAAGAGGTGAGACTATCATTTTTCAATATCCGAAAGATCCCAAGGAAGATTTTATTAAAAGGATTATCGGTTTGCCGGGAGAAAAAGTGGAGATCAAAAATGGTCAAGTTTTTATCAACGATCACTTGTTAGAAGAAAAATATCTTAATTTAGCTGAAGGTAGCGTGAGTTCCACTTCGGGTGAAAGTTTTCTAGTCCTTGGAAATGATGAATATTTTGTCATGGGCGATAATCGCAATCACTCTTCAGACTCGCGTGACTGGGGATCGCTCCCTCGTAAAAATATTATTGGCCGCGCCTGGCTTGACGTTTATCCATTTCGATATTGGGGCTTGGTTAAAAATTACGAAAGTAGTTTTTTGACCTCATCATCACTTATTTGGGGAAATTCTTCATAAAATTGACCGACGGCGAAAAACATTGGCTCAATATTGAGAACTATTATTTCGTCAACTTTTGGCTTTAGATTTTCAACAGTTTCTGGTGGCGCCACCGGCACGGCAATAATAATTTTAGCCGGATTTTGTAATTTCACTTCCTTTATTGCCACTTCCATCGTTAAACCGGTAGCCAATCCGTCATCAACAAGAATCGCCATTTTGTTTTTTAAATCAATCTCTGGTTTTGAGCCGCGATATTCTTTAAGACGTCTTTGGATTTCTTGGCGCTCTTTTCGTGCCTCGTCCTGGAGATATTCTGGATTAGGGTTTTCTCGCGGGCTGATGATCATTTCGTGGGCAGAAACCGCCGCCACCGCGTATTCCGGATTCATGGGCGCGCCGATTTTGCGGGTGACAATAATATCTAATGGCGAGTTTAGAGTTTTGGCAACTTCAGCGCCGATGATAATCCCACCGCGGGGCAAAGCTAAAATAATCCCCTTTTTAATCTCGGGAAATTTACTTCTTAATTTTTGAGAAAGCATCTGACCAGCCTCAACTCGATTTCTAAACATTTAATCCCCCAAAGGCAAAGTCTTTATTAAAGTATGTTTCGGCCCATCGCTTAAGAGTTCAGATTCGAATAGGATAATTTCTTTTACCGGAAAACAAGGAAAATCTTTTTTGGATATCTTATTGACAATATTTTCAAGATTTCTGGATTTTTTTATTCTGGCAAAAGTGACATGTGGCTTGAATTTGCGTGAATCATCAAACTGGATATCAGCCGCCTTCAAAATTTTACTGATTTTTTCTTGAAAATGAATAATTTCTTCATTTTCCTTAAAGCCCACCCAAAGATTATGAGGTTTTTCTAAATTCGGAAACCCGCCTAAATTCAAACAAGTTAGCTTTAGTTTTTCAGATCTAATTTTTCCCAAAGACTCCACAATTTTTGGAATCAAAGTATAGTCTGTATCACCTAAAAAAACCAAAGTCAAATGGATATTTTCCGGTTTAACCCATTTGGCGTCAACACCAGCTGATTTCAATTCTTCCTGAATCACCCTGATTTTTTGTTGAATTTCGTCGGGGATTTCAATCGCCACGAACAATCTCTTTTTCATGGCTTCATTTTACCATATCTGTTATAATGAATAAAGAAATCACAAATAAATTGGGAGCGAAGCCAAGTATCCTCAAAAGTGGCTATCGCAGGCCAAAAAGCATGGTTCCGAGGTAATCCGAGGATTTTTGGCCGAGATCGCAGGCACCGATTGCGCGCTGGAGCAATCGTAGTGCCGGCATCTTTTGACGGATACTGGCGAGCGATATTATGAAAGAATGCTACCTCTATCAAAAATCAGGCGATTACACCGTTTGTGCTACTTGCAACCACCGCTGTCGGATTGCGCCTTATAAACGCGGTATTTGTGGAGTAAGAGAGAATCAGCAAGGAAAATTACATCTTTTAGTCTATGGTCGAATTATTGCTGAAAATATTGACCCAATCGAAAAAAAGCCCTTGTATCATTTTATGCCCGGAACTTCCTCTCTTTCTATCGCCACTGTTGGCTGTAATTTTCGTTGTCTTTGGTGCCAAAACTGGGATATCGCCCAATGCACTAAAGACAATGCCGACCGCACCGAAATTACCAGTAAAATGGGCATTGAAATGGAACCGGAACAAATAGTTGAAGACGCCAAAAAATACGGCTGTCCCTCAATTTCTTATACTTATACTGAACCGACAATTTTTCTCGAATTTGCCTTAGATACCATGAAACTGGCAAAAAAAGCGGGTCTAAAAAATGTTTGGGTCTCCAACGGCTATATGACAACGGAGACACTTGATTTAATCACGCCATATCTGGATGCGATTAATGTAGATTTAAAGGGATTTAGCGAAGAAAATTATTTAAAATATTCCGGGGCCAAGTTACAGCCGGTCCTAGATAATATCCGCGAGATCTATAAACGCAAGATCCATCTTGAAGTCACGACTTTGATCGTCCCAGGGGTTAATGATGACGAAAAACAACTAAATGATATCGCCCAATTTCTCGCCTCGATATCAAAAAACATTCCCTGGCATATTTCCCGGTTTTTCCCAGCCTACAAAATGCCCGATACACCGGTAACGCCCATTGAGACCTTAGAACTGGCCGAAAAACTTGGCAAAAAAGCTGGTTTAAAGTATATTCATTTAGGAAATATTTAAGGAATAAAATGTCTCTTAATTTTGCTGCCATCACCCCTCATCCCCCAATAATTATCCCCGGAATCGGTTCTCCGAAAGATTTAGAAAAAGTTGCCTTAACCGTCCAGGCGATGCGTAAATTAGCCAATTCCTTCCGCGAAGCCGAAATTGAAACATTACTGGTTATATCCCCCCATACTTTAGTCTATCCCGACCGTTTCAATATCGGCGGCATGAAAAAACTTTTTGGCACTTTTGCCCCTTTCGGGGCACCCGATGTAATGCTGGAATTTCCGAACGACATTGACCTTGCCCGAGAAATTGACGCTCAGGCTAATCAACAAGACATTAAAACCCTACTCTATGACAATAGCGGCGAATTTTTTGAACTTGACCATGGAATTATGGTGCCTTTGTATTATCTGACTATGCAACAGGAATCCGCTCTGAAGGTCATCCCTCTCGCCTATTCCAATTTAGACCGCGCCAAACATTTTGCTTTTGGCCAGATTATTGGCGAGGTTATCAAGAAAAACCCGACGAGGATTGGCATCGTTGCCTCCGGCGATCTTTCCCATCGTCTAATCCAAGGCGCACCAGGTGGATACTCCGAGGCCGGTAAAAAATTCGATCAGAAATTGGTCGACGATTTAAAAGCTGGCAATATTCAAGAAGTCATGTTCTATGACGAAGAATTTGTTGATGATGCTGGCGAATGCGGCTACCGCTCAATCTTGATTTTGTTGGGTATTTTAGATGGACTTTCTCTTAAGCCCGAGATAGTATCTTATGAAGGTCCTTTTGGCGTCGGTTATTTAGTCGCCAATTACCCACTCAAAAATGACTAAAATGAACGCTTGTGTTGATTTGGCTCAAAAAACAATCAAAGACTATTTAATAGATGGTCGAATTTTTGACGCCGATTTGGCCCCAGAGACTTTAAGAAAAAATCGCGCTGGTTGTTTCGTCTCTTTGCACTTAAAAGATAATAAGGAATTACGCGGATGTATTGGCACGATTTTGCCAACCTGCAAAAATCTCGCTGGTGAAATTATTAACAATGCTATTTCTGCCTGTCGGGATCCGAGATTTACGCCGGTAACTAAAGAAGAATTGGATAACTTGGATATTTCGGTCGATGTTTTAAGCGATCCAGAACCGATTTCTTCGGTTAAATCCCTTGAACCAAAAAAATATGGCGTGATTGTCAAAGCCAAAGACGGCCGTACCGGATTGCTCCTTCCTGATTTAGAAGGAATAGATGACGCCGCCTATCAAGTGGCCATTGCTAAACAGAAGGCTGGGATATTACCAGACGAATCGGTATATCTTTACCGTTTTACTGTCGAGAGACATAAGGAAATAACTTAATTCGAAAGGAGTCCTGTGGGAGAAAAACCTTCGTTTAGCCCTGAAGAAAATTATGCTCAATTTAAAGAAACTCAAAGAAAAAAACAAGAACTAGCTTTGAAAAAAGGTCAATTCGATGCTAGTAATTGGCTGGTTAAACTTTTTCACAAAAGATCATTTGCTAAAGAGTACCAACAAATAGCATCTAAGTCGGCTCAATTAGAAAAAGAAAGTGAAAGGATGATTGCGGATGCAAAATTTCATATGAGGCAAATACAACAAGAAGCACAGATCGAAGAAATTAAAAGAAATCCCCAAGTATTAAAAACTTTGGAAGATGATTATTCACGCCTAGACGACAGTGAAAGAGACCGTTTTTTTAATCAAAGAATTCCTATTGCGGTAGCCTTTGCTCGAGGATATGTTTTGCGAGGAAAAGATTTTTCCAGCGCAGGACTCTTACCAAGTGAGAAGACTAATGGTCATATTGAATTCACTAAGCCATGGAGACCGGAAGATTTTGAATTAGGTAGATATTCCGGTCCAGAAAGACAACCTGACCAGAACGTCGTCAAGTTGGACGAAAGTGGTAAACTTAGTACGTCAGCATTAAGAAATGCTCTACTCACATTATTTGAGCCAACGCAAGAACTAATTGCAAAAGACGAAGCTGCAGCCTCAATTAGTCCAACACTATGGAACAGAGAGCTTTTAAAAATTGTAAATTCTTTGTCTGAATTAAATCGATTTTTAACCTATCTTTCACCTCATTTAGTTGAGACTAGTATAAATTTAGAAGAAGTTTACGAAGGCAGTAGGCATCTACCAAAGGCGGATCTAGGGAGAATGAATGTTTTACCTTCTAGGTCTTATCAGAACGCAGCGCTTGGTGAATTCTATTATGTTAACACAGTTTCGGGTATATATACGCTTTATCCGCTTCTAATCGAAAAAATTAAAGAATCCCAAGAATCTAATCCTGACGTATTCTCAAACTCTTAGTATGTAACTATGCAAATAGCTCAAATTGTTCCCAAAGTGAGAACTCAAGATGAGGGTGTTTTTGATTATGCGATACCACCGGCATTATTGCCAATGATAAAAGTTGGTCTCCTAACCGAAATCCCCTTTCACGGTCGAAAAATTGAAGGGATAATAGTTAAATTAAAATCCAAATCGCATGCGGTACAAATTTCAAATCTCAAATCTATTTCAAATATTATCGATCCAGTCCCTGCTGTTGATGATACCCATATCAAACTTGCCCAATGGATGACGAATTATTATTTGGAGCCGTTAGGAAAAACTCTCTTTGAATTTATCGTCCCGCCGGCCAAAAGAACCATTAAAAAACTGGCCCATGAATAAAAAATATTTAATTATTGGCGACTTTCAAACGAGATTAAAGTTCTATTTGGCGGCTATCCAAAAAACGCTGACTAAAAATCATTCAATAATTATTTTAGTCCCTGATTTATCGCTGATTTCATATTTTACTCGGTATTTCAAAAATCCTTATTCAATTCTGCACGCCGGCCTAAAAAAAACCGAGCGTTGGCTCGAATGGAACCGTATTCGCGAAGGAAAAGTAAAAATTATCATTGGTTCACAATCAGCTCTTTTTGCGCCGGTAAAAAATTTGGGCTTAATTATCATTGATCAAGAAGAAAATGAAACCTATAAAAACGACCGATCACCAAGATTCCACGCTGTCCGGGTGGCCGAAGAATTATCTCGCCTCGCCAGGACCAATTTAGTTCTGGGAAGCATCTTGCCGCGTGTCGAAACCTATCATCAAGCGATTAAAGGCAAATATCAAATCCTCAAAAAATCGGCCTTAGCTTCCAAGAATATTACCATTGTCGATATGAATTCGGAAAAATATGTTATTTCAAATACCTTGGAAAAAGAAATTGAAAATACATTAATTCAAAAACAAAAAATATTATTAGTTCTCAATCGCAAAGGCGAAGGGACAAAATTTTCTTGTACCGATTGCGGTTGGATTGCTCTTTGTGAAAAATGCGGCCTGCCCTTGATTCCTCAAAGAGCGGAAAATGTTTGTTATCGCTGTGAGAAATCATCTCCCCCGCCTTTATCCTGTCCAAAATGCCGCGGCGTTCATCTGAAACCAATGGGTTTGGGCACGGCCCGCTTAAAAAAATTTGTAACCGATTTATTCCCGAAGGCAAAAATCATCCAGGTCGAAAAGGAAAGCGACGGCCGTCTTGTTAGATACAACTGGGATATTGCCATCACGACAATTTACGGGCTCAAATTCAGCTGGCCGAAAATTGGTTTGGTTGGCATAATCGACGCTGACCAAGGTTTGAATTTTCCTGATTTTTCGAGCCCTCAAAAAACTTTCCAAAATTTATATAAATTTTTACGAATAGGCGAGAGGGGAATAGTCCAAACTCATTTGCCAGAAAACTATTGTTTACGGGCTCTGGCAGGCTTAAACTATGAAAGATTTTTCTTAGATGAAATCACCCAAAGACGAAAATTTGCCTTTCCGCCGTTTAATCGCCTTGTTCGCCTTTTATTCAAAAATGCTGATGAAGAAAAAGCCAAAAAAGAAACAGTGAGAATATACCAATCACTAATCACCAATCACTTTCCACTAACCACTATCTCCAGACCACATCCCGCTTTCATTTCCAAAGAACGCGGGAAATATCGCTATCAGATTGTAATAAAAATCTCAAGCCTAAGATCTAAGTTCTCAAATCAGTTAAAAGATACTTTACGAACTCTTCCCAAGGGCTGGATTATTGACGTCGATCCCGTGAATTTGCTATGATAGTGGCGACGATACCCCGCCGAAAGGACGCCAACCACGACCATGAGCAAAGAGTTAATGGTTTTTCTGGCCGGGCTTATTTTCTTACTCATAATCGCGGTTCTATCACTCCTTCATGGCTATCTGCATTATCGACGCCGAGAGCTTGAACGTCGAGAGTCACAACCAGTCGTCCAAGATGTAATTTCCAGGCTCGTCAACGCCTTATCCTTTTGGGCCAAGATCCAATTACTCCAACAAACGAAAAGCACCGTCTTCCTTGCCAAAGGTTCAAGTGTTATCTTTCGCTGCCCAAAATCAAGCTGTGATCATTGGTGTGAGGGTTTCTACTCCTGTCCTGAGTGCCACCATTATCCTTCCTTTACTTCAAAGGAACGAGACCTTATTACGTTAATCCCCCACAAAACCGCCGAACTCTCTGCTTTGAAAGAAGCTGTCCACAGAATCAACGCACCCTCCTTAGACATCGGCCTTTAAAGCCATTTGTCGGATCATTCTACCGTAGCAAAACGCTACGGTTTTCTGTTATCTTAGGATATGGTAGAATGAACTTAAAGGATGGGAAAATGAGAAAATTAAAGATCGGCATTTTTACCGAATGTTATCATCCGGTACTCAATGGCGTGGTGGTTTCGATTGAAACTTTTCGTCAAGCCCTTGAAAAACGTGGGTTTGAGTTTTTCATTTTCACCACTCAATGTCCGGGTTATCACGAAAAAAATGCCCGCGTCAGGCGATTTAACTCAATGATCCCCTTCCCGTCCAAAGGCGGACGTTATCCGATTGCCTGGCCGCAAATCGCCAGATTGCAAGCCCCACGCATCGCGCCATCAAATCTTGACCTCATTCACAGCCAGCATCTTTTGGGTATTGGTCATTTAGGTCTAAAAGTTGGCAGAATCCTAAAAATTCCGACCATCCTCACTTACCACACCCTCTTGGCTGAATACACCCATTACGCGCCCGGAATAGGGGCAATTTTAAAATGGTATCTAATCCATGCCAGCCGAGAAATTTCCAACCAATACGATCGAATTGTCACCCCTTCACCATCGATGAAAAGGGTTTTACGTTCCTATGGCGTCAGACGTCCAATTGAACCCATCCCTACCGGCGTTAATATTGCTGATTTTCAAAATCATTATTCAAAAGAGGAAATCAGAAAAAAATGGCAAATACCCGAGCACCAAAAAATCCTTCTTTACGTCAGCCGAATCGCCAAAGAAAAAAATCTTGACTTTCTCTTTGAATCTATTGAACGAATAGCTACCAAGCGTGATGATTTTCATCTTTTGATGGTTGGTGGCGGACCAGAGCTTAAATACTATCAAGCAAAAATCCACGAGTGGCATCTGAAACCATTCGTCACTTTTACTGGAATGCAACCCAAAAAAGAAGCTAACCGTTTTTATGGCGCGGCGGATATCTTTGTCTTCCCCTCAATCACCGAAACCCAAGGAATTGTGGTCACCGAAGCCATGGCTGCCGGTGTGCCGGCAGTGGCTGTCAATCAAATGGGACCAAGCGATATTATCCAAGATGGGATTGACGGCTTTCTTGTGCCCTTGAAAACGGATGAATTTACTGCTAAAATAGAACTTCTGCTTGACGATGATAACTTAAGAACCAGGATGGGCCGCGAAGCTCGCCAGAACGCTCGTAAGTTCTCAGTCGAAGCTTGCGCCCAGAAAATGGAAAAAATATATGAAAGAACCATCGATCATCACCGTTCCTAATGAGAAACTTTCCGAGGCGACAAGTAAAGTCACCTCTTTTGTGCAAGATTCTAATGAGCTTAAAAAACAAATCCGAAATATGGTGGCAATCCTGCGCCAAGAAGGCGGTATTGGTCTGGCTGCTAACCAATTGGGTTATGATAATCAAGTCCTAGCTATTGAATTTAAGGAATCTGATCAAAAGTCTTCTAAAAAGTCCTCGAAAAAAAATGCGGAAAAGACGGAAATCCCTTTGACAATTTTTGTAAATCCCGAAATTGTCGAATACGGGAAAACAATTGAATGCTTTGAAGAGGGATGTCTTTCGGTGCCTAAAATCGAACTTGAAGTTGAGCGGCCGACCCAAATTAAAATTAAATATCAAAACGAAAAAGGGAAAAAAATCAAAGCCGCCCCCAAAGGTTTGCTCGCCCGCATCCTTCAGCATGAAATTGATCATCTGGGTGGCATCATCTTTACCGAACGTGTCAGAGAGCAGTTTTTTCAAAAATACCCAGAGTTGAAAAAACTAAAAATCGCATTTTTCGGTAGCGGAGAGTTTGGGGCTATCATTTTAGAAGGTTTAATCTTACTTGGGCTGAATCTCGATATCTATACGGAAAAATCAAAACCGGCCGGCCGCAGCCAAGTAACTCGCGCGACGCCCGTGGCAGAAGTGGCTAAAAAGTTTGGAAAAGATTATTTTGAAGTAGAAGCGAGCCAAGTATCCTCAAAAGTAAATCGCGGAGGCGAGCCGCACGGACAAGGGCGAGCCGAGCGTTTAGACCCGATTTCCTCGCAGGGGAAATCGAGGTCGGTACTTTTGACGGATGCTGGCGAGCGACCATTTGATTCTCTCGTCTGTGTTGATTTTGGTCAAAAAATCCCCGAATCGATATTAAAACAAGCCAAAATTGCCGCCCTCAATATTCATCCCTCGCTTTTACCAAAATATATCGGCCCGACACCAATTCAAACGGCGATACTTAATGGCGATAAGAAAACTGGCGTGTCAATTATTCAAATGACCGATAAAATTGATCAAGGCCCGCTTTATTCCCAAATTGAAACGGAAATTCTCGAAAACGATACCACACCCCTTCTCCACGACCGCCTCGCCACTTTGGGTCTAAAATTATTAATCAAAACCTTACCCAAAATCGTCCGTGGCGAAATCGAAACTGTCAGTCAGGATTTATCCAAAACGATAAGGACGCGCAAATTCACTAAAGCCAATGGTGAAATTGACTGGCGAAAATCCCCCAAAAAAATTGATGCCAAAATCCGCGCCTTTTCCCCTTGGCCGGGTTCGTATACCCGCCTGCCAGCGCCTGAAGCCGCAGGCAATGGCGGGCAGGCTTTCGTCGATAATAAACGCCTAATTATCCACAAAGCTCATATTAAAAAAGACAAATTAGTTCTCGACATAGTTCAGAGTGAGGGCAAAAAACCAATGAAATTTTCTGAATTTTTACGCGGCTTTCACGGTCCAAAACCGGAGTGGTTTAGGAAAGTATTATTGACATAAGATAAAAAGTCCTGTAAAATTTAAATATATGTTAGCTATCAGACTTCGCCGGCAAGGCAAAAAGGGACAACCAAGTTATCGCATTGTCGTGGCCGACCAAAAGGCCCCGATTTTGGGTAAATATATTGAAATGCTCGGCCATTACAATCCTTTCACCAAGGCCATCGTTTTGGATAACCAAAAAGCCCTGGGCTGGCTCAAAAAAGGTGCCAAACCCTCAAATACAGTGGCGAAATTAATGCAAAAGCAGGGGCTTAAACACAATTCAATTGTGATCAAAAAATTCCGCGCGGTTTCTAAAGCCGAACTGGAAAAACAAAAAGCCGCGGAAGAAACCAAAAGAGCCGAAGAAGCGGCCAAAAAAGAAGCTGCCAAGGCGGCCTTCGAAGAACAAGTTGAGAAAGAAAAAGCGGCTGAACCCAAGGAAGATAAACTCCAGGCAATGGCCGAAGAATCAATTAAAGAAGTGAAAGAAGAAGTCAAACCAGCTGAGAAAAGAAAAAGAAGCGAGCGAAGCGAAGTCCGTCGAAGCCGAAGGCGAAGTGCGGAAAAAGCCGAAAGAAGAAAAAGGATCTTGATTTATTGAAAGATTTGTGATATATTGATACACTTAAATTGGTAAGTGATAGCAGTCACGGTCGAGCTGCTTAAAAGATACGATCCATCGGAGCAAATCATGGCAGAACCAGACAAAGAGTTTGTGGAAAATGTTGTTAAAGCGATTGTTGATCATCCGGACGATGTCAAAACCAAAAGATCAGTTGATGAAATGGGAGTCTTGATTGAACTCACCGTTCATCCTGAAGACATGGGCAAAATCATCGGTAAGGAAGGTCGCACCGCTAAAAGTATCCGCACACTTCTTCGAGTTTTGGGGGCTAAGAACAATGCTCGCGTTAACCTCAAGATTGTTGAACCCGAGGGTGGACGCGAAGTCAAAGTCCCGGCTGAGGAAAAAAGCGAGAAAGCGGAAAAACCACTTGAGGAAGGCAAAGCGACCGAAGTGGTTTAAAACACCCGACTAAATTAAAAAGAAAAATATCGAAAGATCGCCACAATCTTTATATTGCTAAATGGCGGTCTTTTGATAAATAATCGTATGAATCGCATGATTTTCCATATAATCACAACCCAACCTTCAATTTATGACTCGTTTCTAAAAACGGGTCTGGTTGCGCGTGGAATTGATAAAAAGATTATCGATATCAAGATTCAAAATTTATATAAATTTGGTCTTGGTGTTCACAAATCGATTGATGACACCCCTTACGGCGGTGGCGCCGGGATGATCATTCGCGTCGACGTTATGGATAAGGTCCTGTCGACGCTCAAACGAAAAACGAAAAACGAAAAACGAAAAACTATATTATTGACTCCACAGGGAAAGAAGCTCAATCAAAAAATAGCCAAAAGATTAGCTAAAGAAAAAGAGTTAATTTTAATTTCCGGCCGGTTTGAGGGTTATGATGAACGAATCCGCCGGCTGGCGGATGAGGAAATTTCTATTGGTGATTATATCTTAACTTCCGGCGATCTACCGGCCATGGTTTTAATTGAGGCGATCTCTCGCCATGTTTCCGGTTTTATCGAAAAAAAAGAATCGCTCAAATCCGAATCTTTCGAAATGAATCTTTTAGAATATCCCCAATACACGAGACCATTGGAATTTAAAGATAAAAGAGTCCCGGAAATTCTTCTTTCCGGTGATCATGCCAAGATTAATAGGTGGCGCGAGATCGAATCTTTGAAACGTACTCATAAAAGACGACCTGATTTATAACTATTTGACAAAAATGGAAATCTGGCGTAAAATATTCATAAGGGACGCTATGCGTTCTTAAAGGAGAAAAATGCCCAATTTGCACGAGATTATTGCCCAGATTCAAAAAGAGCTTTATTGTCCGGTCTGTGGCAAAAACTACGAAATTGGTGAGATTCACGTCAGGGGTCTCTTCGATCAAACCCTCATCATTCAGACCGTCTGCGCCAACGGCCATATGACCCTCTTTATGACCACTCTTCGCGGCAAATCTCAGGCAAAAAATTCAATTTCTTCAGATGATATCCTTGACATCCATAATACCCTGAAGCAATTTGATGGAGATTTTCAAAGCTTATGGAACAACCAACCTTAAAAGCAGAGCCCCGCGAGATCTTGGGTAAAAGAGTTAAAATTTTACGTGGGAAAGATCAAGTTCCCGCTATTTTATATGGTCGCAATTTCAAAAGCGTACCCCTTGTTCTTTCAATTGGTGAGGTCAGCAGGATCACCCAAGAAGCAGGTGAGGCCACTTTAATTAATCTTGAAGTCCCGGGCCAGAAACCGATGAAAGTTCTCATCCGCCACCTGCAAAAAGATCCTGTAAGAGACAACCTAATTCATCTTGATCTTTATAAAGTTGACATGAGCAAAACTATCCAGACGGAAATACCCTTGGAATTTGTGGGTACTTCGGCAGCAGTTAAAGAACTCGAAGGCAATTTGATTACTAATAAAAATAGCGTCAAAGTCGAGTGTTTACCTGATAAACTCGTTCCTAAAATCGAAGTTGATATTAGCTCGCTTAAAACTTTCGACGACATTTTACTTGTCAAGGACTTGAAAATTTCCGAAGGTATTAAGGTCATCGATGAAGCGGAAGATGTTGTCGCTCAAGTTACTCCTCCTCGCTCTGAAGAAGAATTGGCCGCAATGGAAGAGGAGGCCAAAACCGCCGCCACCACCGAAAAAGAACAAATTGAGACGATGGAACAGGCGGCCCAAGCCGAGACCGCCGCCGAAAAGCCCGAGGAAGCAGCTACTGAAGAAATTGAAGAAAAGCCACCAGTGCCTGAAAAAGGTAAAGAAGAATAAAGAAACAAGAAGGGGCCCCGGAGGGGCTTCTTCTTTAAGATAATCAAGGGAGGTGAAGCCGACTATGGGCGCAGCCATGCGGACGAGGCGGCAAGAAACAACCATCCAAGAGTTCTGCGAGTCCGTTTATCGGGCCATTGTCTCACAGCTCGAAAACGCTGGCAGAACTAGCCAAGCACACGATCCCAACATAAGGAACGAAGTGCTTTGGCACGCCTCGAAGCTTTGGGATGGAACTCATCCCCAGTATCGAGGCACGACCCGTAGGAGCAGGAAGCGGGTAACCGAGTTGGTCTACAAACTAGTAACCTCGGGCGAGGAAACCAATGCAGCAAAACAGGCGACATAACCACCCCGCAGTTCGGCCCTGAGTTTTACCATCAAGCTCAGGGCCACCCTTTTAAAAAACGATGAAATATTTTATCTTTACACTCGGCTGCCAAATGAATGTGAGCGATTCAGAACGGATCGCCACCATTTTAGAAAAGCGGGGATACTCTCCGAACGCTGAGAAAGTGGCCGATTTAATTATCGTCAACGCTTGTTCGGTCCGCCAAAAGGCGGTTGACCGAATTTGGGGCAAAGTCAAAATTTGGCAACTGCACCATAAAAAAATTTTATTAACTGGCTGTGTTTTGCCTGCCGACCGCAAAAAATTTGCCGAAAAGGGGATTGGTTACTTAAACTTTTATGATGATAATTTTTTTGATATTGTCCCTAAAAACCTATCCCCTATAACCTATATACCGATCATGACTGGCTGTGATAATTTTTGCTCTTATTGTGCCGTCCCCTACACTCGCGGCCGCGAAAAATCCCGACCGGTAAAAGATATCTTGGACGATGTCAAACGTGCTCTCAAAGACAAATCTAAGGAAATATTATTGTTGGGCCAAAATGTCAATTCTTATGGAAAACTAAAAAGTAAAAACTCAAAAGTTAAAACTTCAACTAAAAAGTTAAAAGATAATAAAGAATTTATAAAACTATTAAAATCCATTGATAATCTGCCTGGAAATTTTAAGTTCAACTTTATTTCATCTAATCCCCATGATATGGACGATGAACTGATTAAAACTTTTGCTAAATTAAAAAAATGGCCCCGAGAACTTCATCTGCCGCTCCAATCCGGTGATGACGAAATTCTACACAAAATGAATCGCAAATATACTAGCGCTCAATATCTTAAACTAATTGAAAATTTAAAATTTTCGCCGAAGGCAGGCATGCAAATTGAAAATTTATCTTTAACCACCGATATCATCGTCGGTTTTCCTGGTGAGACCAAAAAACAATT
Organism: uncultured Candidatus Berkelbacteria bacterium; assembly: GCA_963698075.1. Lineage (GTDB taxonomy): Bacteria > Patescibacteriota > UBA1384 > UBA12157 > JAENIV01. Next base: position 334,594 of record OY969116.1, read on the forward strand.
CGAAAATACTCTAAAACTTTGTAAAAAAGTCAAGTTCGATAAAGCCTACATTGCCCAGTATTCCCCTCGCCCCGGCACCGCGGCAGCCGAATTTAGAGATGATGTTTTATCAACCGAGAAAAAAAGAAGATGGGAATTACTCGATAGCTTAATCAACAAAAAAACGACGGCTTGCCCCGTTAATGACGCACTGTGATAACACTATGTAATAGGTTTCGCAGTAAGGAATTTTACGGGGTGGCAGGTCTTAGAGAACTTGATTAATAAATAATAATTAGTACTCTTCATATTTAACTTTTTTGGGAAAAAGCAAAATGTACGGATAACCGTTGTAGTTTCGTATGATTTTACCAACTCCCAATTTTTTTAAAAATTGAATCATCTCGTTGGTAATTTCTACCGGCCTTTTAGTAGTTTTTCCCGCGAATTCGACCTCCACAAACTCACCCAATTTTTTTACTTGGGCGACTGAAATGATATAGGACTTGAATCTATAATCCAGACGTTTTTTATCGACAACAACGATTGGTTTAAAATTGAGCGCTTTTAAAATCAATTTGAGTTGCTCCATATCATCTACAGCACTTTCATACTCATCCGAATAATGGCTTCTGTCATCTTCGTCTACATGCCAATATTTATAATTAATTGAATTTCCTTTATCAGTCTGTCTTAATCGAAGCCATTCGACAGCCGGATATTTCTTGAGAAAATCCCGGTGAGTCGGTGTGTAATAATAATCAATTTGCCGGCTTTTACGCAACAATTTTGCCTTTTTGTTTAAAAAAGCTTTCAGGGGTCGAATATTTTCTAGCTGCACTTGGATTTCAATTTCAATAATTTTAGCCATAGACAATTTTAAATTCATCATCAAAATATATCAAATTATGATTTTTGACAACTTAAGAGCAGGTCTTAGATTAGTTCATCTTGATCCGGACCTTGAATCCCCTTCTTCTTTCGATACCAGTTCCAAATAAGATAGGCAATGATGGTAATTAAAATTCCGGCCCCAAGAATGATTAAGGCTATTTTAGTCGACTGATTCAAGCCGGCAACTTGAACTTCGGGGCTGGCCGAAGGTATCGGTGAGCCAAATTCTTCTGGAGAGGTAAGGCCGGCTGACTCGGCGGCTGAAGGCGTGATTTGATTTGGTGTAGGCTCAACTTGGCCAATTATCGGTGGAGTTTCCGGTGATTGACTAACTGAAGTAGGAGTGGAAGTTGGCGTTGGTGTTGGTTGGGCCGCGGTTGGTGTATTTCCCTCTGGAGGAGGTGTCGACTGACACTCAGTGTTTTCAGAACATTGATTGGTTCCTTCACCCTCAATTGTATCGCAGGTTTGGCTATTGGAATTGCACACTCTATGGGTTTTTGGTTGGCAATCGGCATTAATCGCACATTCGTTGGTTCCAGCGCCGCTAATGGTTTCACAGACACGATTGGTAGTATTGCAAACCGTGTGGGTAGATTCTTCGGGGCCGGTGACATCATAAGTGCCGTTGACAACATTGGCCAAGATGCAGGTACCGTCGACCATCGAAATTATATTCGTATCATTTGTCGCCCCAGGAGTGAAATCAAAATATACCTGTGAAGCCGTTATCGGCTTTAAAGCTTTGAAGGTTGCGGTCGCAAAAATGCCGCTGCCAGTCCAGCCGGGAGAATTTTGTTCGGTTTTGACCATCCCCGAAAGGGCAATTTTTCCCGGATGGGAGTCAACTCGTTCGCCCATATAAATATCAAAAATAGTACCATTTTGAATTTGGACCCCGTCCTGATTTGGATCAGCGTCCTGAACTTCTAAAACTCCCGGATCATAATTGAGATAAAAAAGATCTACCCCGACCACTGGCTGATTATCGGTATTAACTCTGATATTAACATTAAAAGTTTGGCCTTGAGCTACAATCAGCGAATTTGGTTGCAGCTCTAACGATGGGCCAGCCGCGGCCTCGGGTTTAATCTTACCTGTTTTCAATAGGTAGATTAAAGCTCCGATCAAAGCGATAACTAAAATAATGGCTAACCCAATAAAGATAAATTTCTTTTTGGCCATCTATGCTCCTTTAATGATATTTATTGATCTTGTAATAACCAGTTTAAACTTAACCAGGCAAAATCACTAGTGTTGACGATCCCATCCTTATTAATATCAGCCGAAGCCGTATTCTTAAACCAATTAACTAATAAAACTTGATAGTCGGCGGTGTTGATAATATTATCGCCGTTGAGTTCTCCAGCTCTTAACTCGCCAAAATCAAGCGTTAAAGGATTGGTTAAAGGTTTATTAATCAGCGCATTGATTAGGTACATTCCCACTTTAATTCTAAAATCGTAGTTGCCGGCCGGTACACCGGTTAAAGTGAGACTGCCAACACCACTAGCATTGGTCGTCACATCTGTTTTTTCAAAAATTTTAGTCGTCGTGCCGGTATTGTAGACTCTAAAGACCGTGCCACTAGTTGAAAAATCACTTCTCCCCTGAAGTTTTAAATTTATGGTGGTTGGTACGTCAGCGGGGACAAGGCTATAGCTTCCGTTAGTGACTGATAAAAGAATTTCCGCTGGCGGCACGTACGGCGACAAGGTTCCGGCTGACATCACGTTAGTATCGTTGGTCGCTCCTAAAGTAAAGTTAAAAGTCACCGGACTTGTTGCTGTCCGCAGAACTTTAAAGGTAATCGTGGCCAAAATCGCCGTCCCCGCACCGGTTGAATAACCTGTTGTACCGGGGTCAATCATGGCCGAATAATATATTTTTCCCAGTGTACTATCAACCGAATTGATCGCCACATTTTTATAAACCGTGGGGGTGTTGGCTTTAATCTGGACTCCGGCCGCGACGCTATCAGCGTCCTGAACTTCTAAATCTTGGGGATTATAATTTAACATTACATCCGTGCCTGAAGTTAAACGCGAATTAGTATTGAGCAAAATATCGACATTGAAATTAGTGCCGATTATTTTGGTCCCGGAGTTTGGCGATAAAGCTAAAGTCGCCACTTCTCCCGCCGCAAAAGGTTTAATCTTACCGGTCCTGGCCATATAAATAATAAATCCGACTACAATAATCATCAGGACGATCAAAATCGCTAAAATAAATTTTTTCCTCATTTTTTACCTCCAATTAATTATTGATCTTGTTGTAACCAATTTTGTGACAACCAAGCAAAATCGGCGGTATTAACGATTCCATCTTTATTAATATCGGCGGTTGCGTTGCTTGTAAACCAATTGACTAAAAGTATTTGATAATCAGCCGTATTAATAATATTGTCATTATTTAAAGCTCCGCCTCTTAATTCGCCGAAAGAAAAGCGTCATCGGATTCGAAAACGTTTTATTTGTTAAAGCGGTCACGAGATACATATTAACTTTTATTTTAAAATCGTAATTGCTGCCCACATTGAGTCCGGTGGGCACAACTGTCGCATTGCCTGAAGCATCAGTGGCGACGTTGTTTTGTTCGAAAACGAGCGTTGTTGTCCCAGGGATAAAAACTTTCAAATCGGTGTTGGTGGTCGAAAAATCAGTTCTTCCTTGAAGTTTAAGATTCAAATTTATAGTCGTGCCTGTCGGGCTGGGTGAAGGTGGGGGGGTCGTAACGGTCGTCGTCACCGTATTGCTTTGAGCTGATTTGTCCACGCCTCCTTCTTGATAATATATGGTCGCGGTGTTGGTAATATCATTTCCGGCGGCAAAAATGTTGAAAAATTTATTCGCAATTAAAATTCCCGCAACAATAATAATTACTAATAGAATTATCCCAAGTTGGATTTTTCTTTTTCGAGGGATTTTTTTAAAAAAACGAATCAATACTCTAATATCCCCTCCTATTACTAGGGGATTTATCTAACATTATTGTCTAACTATCAGAAGAATATGTCAAGGTTTAATTTATTCTCACCTGAAATGTTACCGTTCCCGAACCCCCGGCAGCCAAAGTTCCTAAGTTCCAGATGACTTTGGTACCATCAAAAGTCCCACCACTACTAGCCGAACCAGTAACGTAAGTCGTGCCATTGGGGATAAAATCTTCAAATCTAACATTGGTGTAAGGATTAGTTGACCCATTAGAATAATTTAACGTATAGGTTAATATTCCCCCTGTTTGCGCGGTAATCTTATCGACAGACTTGGTAACAACCAATGGCCCTACACAGGGATTGGGATAAGAATTAGGAGATATGGCGTTATTAATCTTGCCTCCGCCTGCCAAGGCATTCCATAAAGCCGTTTGTTCATCAGTGTCCCAGGTCCAAAAAAGCGCACCCTTAAAACCGAAGTTGCAAATGGCCGCTAAATGACTTCGGAGCATCGCCGCCGCTTGATCAAGATTAGGGTAGGAATATTTCAAAGCGCCAAACTCACCCACAAGACGGGGCTTATCTTTACCCAGTAGTCCAATCTCGGCTGAATTTAAATCAAGAGTAAGATCGTAACTCGTTCCAAGTGGATATTGGTGAATATCAATAAGATCGAGGTTCGAATCATACAGCGCTGTTGGCCTAAAAGGTGATCTAGGATCGGGATGTTCCGAATTAGTCGGTGCCACTCCGTCAAAGCCATCGCGTCCGACAGCTTTAGGAGTAAAAACACTGGTCTCTACTAAAACATTTGGGTCCATACTTTTGATACCTTCTGTCATTTGGTTAACCCAATATTTAGCACTATTATCGGCGGCTAGCTGACGGCTAGTCGTGCTTGCCATATCATAAGTACCTCCTTCTGCTGGTGTGACAAGTCCACTTGTCATCGAAAATGGCTCGACATTCGACTCAAAACGTCCCTCATTCCAAGGATCCCAAGAAAATATTGTCGAAAGTAAACTTGAATCAGTATTTTTTATATATTCAACCAGGTCAATCATCATCTCTTTATAGGCGACAACATATCTCTGACTCATAAAGATAGTATTTACCCCTCCGCCCTCGGCGTGAGGAGTCGGCGGTAAAGACCAGACAAAATAATAGTAATTCGAAGGTAACCATTCAGTTGTAATAATCACATAGATTCCATGGGCGCGGGCACGCCTCATAAAATCAAGAAGATTGGTCATATAAGCTGGGTCAACTCCTGGCACTGTCAAGGCGCCGCCAAGGACTCTGGTATCGAGGAAAACACGCGTGATGTTATAGCCATTGTTTTGCATTTGTCCTAATGCCAGCTCTGATCTGGCTGCATCATAGCTTCCCGGATTAAACAAATTATGATAGCCGTCGATCGCATCAAGCCGAATATAATTGTTGCCCCTTGGAGTAAAAGTGTTACCGGTCACGGTATCATAAAACTCTCCGTAATGATCAGCACCAACTCTCGTGCCGATACGATGAGAAACTAAATCTTCGGCCAAAACTGCCTTAATATGGTATTTGGCCGGAAATATCAAAAGAGTACCAATTAAATATATTGTCAGTAAAGATGTAGTAAATTGTTTTGTTTGAATAATTTTACTTATTGTACTCTCACTTGAAATGTCATGTTTCCACTAGCGCCAGCAGCCAGATTTCCCAGATTCCAAATCACTTTATTATTGGGCTGATCATAAGTGCCATTGTTGGTGGCCGAACCAATCACATAGGTGGTCCCCGTGGGAATTGGGTCTTCGATGCGCGTGTTGGTGACTGCTTGACTACCATTAGTATAGGATAAAGTGTAGGTTAAAGTATCGCCTGAAGCCGCTTGGGTTTTGTCAACGGATTTAGAGAGAGTTATTGTTGGAGTTGTGCCACCAGGCAGAATAAAAATATGATCCGCGCCACCAGATTCTCCACTTGAATCTTTGGAAAAGACTCGGAAATGGTAGAGTGGAGCAACCAGCCCAGTCAACTGTAATGAATGATTGGTGGTGGAGGTTGCGTCAGTCTTTGTTTGACCATAATTAGTGGTTTCACCATAATCAACTTTCGAATCTGAAGCTTTATCAGTTTGCCAGATAATAGTGGCAGTTTTGGCGGCTGAATCAACCGCTGCGATTACATTGGAGATAATTGGCGCTTGATTGGTTGCGCCTAAAACTATGGTCATCTCTTTGGAATTTGTCATGTTAAGACTTGGTAATGTAAATGTTGGCAGACTCGATTTCGAAACCGTAATGTCGTGAGGTGTATAGCTGGTTTTGGTTGGCGTTGTACCGCCCAAAACATTGCCTTGTTGAAAATACTCGGTTAGCTCTAATCTCGCCCGGCCACTCGAATCTGTCGTTGCCGTGGGACTTTCCGTGCCTCCTCCTTTGGCCACGGCCGAAACAGTTGCTCCGGAGACAGCGTTACCTGCATTATCTTTAACTAAAGTATCCAAATACCACTTAAAATATAAGCTGTATGTTCCACCGCCACTTTGTGAAGTTTGAACAATATCATGAACATCGGCTCCATTGAGAACTTTAGTATCAATAAAAATCTCATTTTTAGCAGCATAATTCGAGAAACCTTCGCCAATGGTGTGATAATTAATTGGACTATCGCCTTTAATTAGGGTATTGGAGCTAAAGACAAGGCCATCAGCTCCTTGACCATCGTAGGTGCTGAATTGAATATTAATGTTGTTGCTGGTAATAGTATTATTATAGATTTTCGAACCGGTATTGGCAGCAACATAGCCGGCAACCGCTATCCCATAGGCATATTTGGGTTTGGTTGAAGGAGTGATTATCGCTTTAATATTGTTGTTATAAAATTCATTATTGAGGTTTGATGGGCCATCATAAATCCCTATACCAGCTGCCTGATCGACTAAACCATCACCAGTTTGCGTCGTAATGTCATTGTCATGAACTTTTAAATTATAAGAATTTGTCCCCGGTGGAATTCGACATTTAATTCCCCAGGCAAAATAGCCAGAGCCATATTCTGATTTTGGACCCATCTGAACATTAATTGTATTGGAATAAACCTCAACATCTTGGACTTCATTATCAACCAAAATTCCCAAACCATCAGTCGTGTGAATATAATTTTCATAAACTTTGGTACTATGTGGCTTATATAAGGCAACACCGAAACCATTGCTGTCAACCGCTTTATGGTTAATGTCATTGCGGTAGACGCGGCTGTTAGGAGCAGTGGTATTAAAAGCAATGCCGCCATGGCCACCAATAATTTTATTATCATGAATATCATAATTCTGACCTTGTTGGACTTGGAGGGCATAACCATCATAGGCCATCCGGTTGCCGATAGCGGCGACGCTGCTTCGAAAAATATTATCATGAATGCTCAGATTGATTGTTCCTCTTTCGTTAACCGAGGTTGAAGAATTACCCCGGACTGAAACATCCAGACCACTGAGTTCAACATTCCTTGGATTAGTGTTGTAAATATAGATCGCATAGCTGTAAGTTGAAGTGCCTTGTTGAACAATTTTACCGTTTTTAAGCTTAAAGCCGTTATCATCCAAATTGACCCAGTGGCTGGCATCACCAATGGTCACTCCTGAAAGACCATTTGTGCCTGATGAGGCCGTATCAAAATTAATTGTCTTGCCATTCAAATCCAAAACAATCCCTGTGGCTGTAATCGTAAAACAGGTCCCGGTCGCTGAAACATCTTGATCTAAAATATAGGTCGTATTGGCTTGGGAAAGCAGTCCGCAAGCGGAAATGTGGACTTCGGCCGCTTGGGCTTTGGGAATCTTAAAACCCAAAGAAACAGCCAAAAGAACCATAAGCGCGATGATAAAAGTGAAAACATATTTCTTCATTTTTCTCCTTTCAATTATTTATTAACATAAAAAGAATAAGTACCGGTTGGTGGCGTTCTTAAGACATAACCAGTAGTGATTGCATAGTAAGTATGATCTCCTGCTCGCATTTTTTTGGTATAAACGCAAGAAGAAGCAGTACAAGTCTTGACTACCCTATTATCAAGGTAAATCTTGATTGTTTTCACCCAATGATTGGGATCATTAGCTACTTGGGCAGTCAGGCTAACATAAGTAAACCGGTTGGGATTAGTCGGCGACTCTGAAACAGAAAGTTGTGGCGGGGCTGTTGGCGAAACACTGGGCGAAGGCGTGGGAGTTGATGGACTTGGTGATTCGATTGGCTTGGAAGAGGACGTCGGACTGGTTATTGGCGACGGTGATGGGGATGGAGTAAAAATAGTCGTCAGAATCGTATTGGAAGAAATTGAATGACTATTGCCAGATGAATCTTGATAACTCAATAGGGCCGTGTTGGAGATAGAATTAGTCAGAGCCAAAGGATTTATCCTACCAATTACCGCTGCCAAAATAATTCCGGCACAAATTAAAATTATAAAGATAAGAAATAATTCATAAATTAATTTTTGTCTTTTTGGAAGAGTCCGAAGTTTTCTAAAAAAATTATTCATCGCCCTCCTTGAGAGCTTAGATAATTTCTTGGTTCAAATTTAATACTATTTCAGTTCATTGTCAAGATTTTTAATCCATGCTGAAATTTTTTGAGTTTTTAATTCCTTTGAACCGCGAATTCTTGCGGTGATATTTTCCGCTTTTTCCTCTTTATCACCAACAACAATAATATAGGGTATCTTTTGTAATTCGGCGTCGCGGATTTTTTTGTTGATCGATTCGTTGCGGTCATCAATTTCCAATCTTACCTCGCCCATTTCTTTGGCGACTTTTTTAGCATAGTCAAGGTGCTTTTCCGATACCGGCAAAATTACCGTCTGTACTGGTGAAAGCCACGCCGGCAATGCACCGGCAGTATGTTCCAATAAAACCGCGATAAACCGTTCCACTGATCCCAAAATCGCCCGATGGATAATTACAGGATGTTTTTTGGCGCCACTTTTGTCAATATAATTGGCATCCAATCTTTCAGCCGTGGCAAAATCAAGCTGGATCGTCCCCATCTGCCACGAACGACCAATTGAATCTTTGACATGGAAATCAATTTTCGGACCGTAAAAAGCCCCCTCGCCTTTATTTTCTTTATATTCAATTTTCGCATCTTTAAGAGCTTTAATTAAACCGGCTTCAGCCTTCCGCCACTGTTCGTCTGTGCCAATTGATTTTTCTGGCCGAGTGGAAAGCTCAATTTTCACATCTTCAAAGCCGTATCTTTTGTAAGTTTCATAGACAAAATCAATCATCCCCAAAATTTCCTCTTCCATTTTATCCTCGGTGCAATAAACATGGGCATCATCGATCGTCAATGCCCGCGCCCGCAATAGTCCATTAACTTCCCCCGGTTGTTCATAACGATAAACTGTACCAATCTCAGAAAATTTCATTGGCAGATCTTTATAAGAACGCATTTCTTCATTGAAAATAATAATTGAACCAGGACAATTCATTGGCTTAAGACACCAGTTGACTTTTTTCCCGGCCATCTCCTTTTCATTGCCAACAAAAAAGAGCTTCTCACGATAATTATCGTAGTGACCGCTGGCTTTGAGAGTTTCTAAACTAATAATTGTCGGGGTAATGAGATCCCGGTATCCTTGCTCGGCCAATTTCTTCTTGAGATCATTCACAATTAAGTTAAAAAGTATCGTCCCTTTAGGCCACCAATAACAAGTCCCGGGCACAGTTCGGGAAAAACTAAATAATCCTAATTTTCGGCCAATTTCTTTGTGATCGACTGCTGGCATAACTTCTCCTATAAATATTCTACTACAATAATTCTCTGGATACAAGGAGAAGTTAAGATAGTTCAGTCAAATTTGGGGTTGAGAACTTGCCAAATTTTTTCAGCGATCTCTCGACGCGAAAGAATCTGATTATTTTTGACGCAATTTATTCGGTGCCAAGTTTTTTTGGCTTGTGAAAGATGAAGGTATTCTAAGCGGGTTTTTTTTAAATAATCTAAATTTTCTTCATGAATATCTTTCTTTATGCCTCTGCCATCCACCAATTCGCGGCTAATCTCCACCGGCACATCTAAATAAATTACTTGATCAGCGCGTGGGATGGCAAAAACTTTAAATTCCATCTCGTTAAGCCACTGAAGAAATTTTTTCCGCTCTGATGGCGATTTTATTTTGGCGCCCTGATGAGCCATATTCGATTCGGTATAACGATTGGCAATAACGATATAGCCATCATTGAGATATTTTTCGATTTTCTCTTTGGCTCGCCAACGGTCAGCGGCATAAAGAATCGAGGCCAAATAGCCGCTGACTTCATCAACTCCCCCAAATTCGCCATCCAAATATCGCCGGATAACTTTGCCAAAAAAATCATTATATTGAGGAAAATTTATGAGTACTACTTTTTTCTTTAGTTTTTTAAGGCGTTTGATTAACATTTCGGCTTGCGTTTTTTTCCCCGAACCATCAACCCCATCAATTACGATAAGTTTTCCTTTATTCAATTAATTCTCCTTTATTTCTTTGTCCAATTCTTTGTAAAATTTCAACATAAAATTAGCGCGTTTCTTTGATATTTTTCTAGAAATAGAAAAGTTTAAATTTTCCCATTTTTTGATACCATCTCTGCGAAGCTGATCGAGCAAACTATGGTCAAGCCAGACTTCTTTTGTGTTAGGAACAGATGCCGGATTAAATATTGGAAAACCCATTTCGCCAAACCAATATGAGAATCTAGCCACGCCAATAGCGCCAATAGCCTCAATCCGATCTGCGTCCTGTATTATTTTTGTTTCAACATGGTCTGTTGGTTCATGATCATGGCCCCAAGAAAAATTATCGTGCAAGCGAATAGTTTCGAGAACCTCAGCAATTTTATCTTTTGGAAAACCAACTTCATTAAGCCACTTTTTTGCCAATTTCATTCCATAAACTGGGTGGTTCTTAGCATCCTGTTCGTGATTTTTATATCCAACATCATGCAAAAGTGCGCCCGCATAAACAACATCTTTATCGCATTTAATATTTTTTGCTATTTTTAATGCGTTTTTTTGCGTGCGTAGATGGTGGTAAAAATCATGACAGGCGGTATATTCATTAAGATAGTTTTTCAGTTTTAATGAGAGTTCTTTTTTCCAATGTTTGCTATTTGACATGAGACATTAATTTGATTGATTTATCTTTTTTAGGCAAGCCGCAATTTTTTTCGTCTTCCCAACAAATTCCTTCGGTTTTGCAAGTTGGACCGGCATATTTGAAAATTGTCGGAGCAACTTTCATCAATTCTTTATGCATCAAATAAGCCATGCTGCGAATTTCCCACTGCGCTCGATTACACATTCTTCTTGCCAAAAAATTAAACAATGAACGGGCGTTCATAGTGATAACAATTTTGACATCTGTCGCATTTGGTAAAATAAAACGAGCGTCTTCTTTTGGAATACCTAAATTAATTAATCTTTCGTAAACCATTCCCAAATTGTAAATCGTATAGTCAAAAAGTTTAAAAGCTTCTTCGTTGGAACGAATGGTTGGAGGAATAACAAACCCGAAATTTTTTCCGTTGATGTAACGCTGTGATTGTTGCGAATAACTTGCAATTCTATGACGAACTAATTCATGAGTTAATACGCGCGATACCTCTTCAACAGCAAAAGTAAAAGAAACGTGTTCAATGGTTGAAGTGTGACCGCCGGCAATAACCATTTTAATTAATTTGGTTCTTTCTGCTTCAGTTAATTTTTCTTTTATTTGTTCGGCTGAGTTAGGCGAATAACATTGACGAATCGCTGCGGCCACCACTTTTTCGGGATCTTTAGTGTAGGAAATTAATTTTACTTTCATAATTATTTTTTAATCGGAAATTTCTGACAAAGTCTCGAAACTTCTTTTTTGATTTTTTCTTTCGGCATTTCTTGCTTCAAAGTTACATAAATTAATTCTGCCACTTTTGCCATTTCTTTTTCTTTCATCCCCCGGGTGGTTAAAGTCGGCGTGCCAACTCGAATACCGGAACCAATAAACGGCTTTTCCGGGTCGTTGGGAATGGTATTTTTATTAACGACAATCCCTACTTCTTCTAACATATTTTGGGCTTCTTTGCCCTTGATTTTAATGGACCGTAGGTCTACGAGCATCAAATGATTATCCGTTCCGCCACTTACTATACGTAGCCCCAGTTTTTGCAAGGCTTTGGCCAACGCTTTGGCATTTTTAACAATTTGTCTTGTATAAACTTTAAAATCCGGATCCATGGCTTCGGCGAAACATACCGCCTTTGACGCGATTTGATGTTCATGCGGACCGCCTTGAGAGCCGGGGAACACCGCCCGATCAACTTGCTCAGCGAATTCCTTGCGAGTAATGATAATGCCCCCACGTGGCCCTCGCAGGGTTTTATGAGTAGTTGTAGTGACAACGTCAGCATACGGGAAACACGAAGGATGGACTCCGCCCACAATCAAACCGGCAATGTGAGCGATATCAGCGAATAGAAGCGCGCCAACTGATTTCGCAATTTCGCCGAACTTTTTAAAATCAATAATTCGCGAATAAGCGGTTGCTCCGCAAACAATCATTTTTGGTTTTTCCCGCTTCGCAATTTTTGCTATCTCATCATAGTCCAGTGTTTCTGACTCGGGATCAACACCATAGGCAACAAAATTGTACGCTTTGCCAACTAAACTAATTGGCAGACCGTGTGAAATATGCCCACCTTGGTCAAGTCGCATTCCCATTATTTTATCGCCGAATTCTAAAAAAGCAAAATAAACCGCAATATTGGCAGGTGTGCCGGAATAGGGCTGAACATTGGCATGCCATTTTGCGGGCGTTAGTTTAAAAATTTTTAAAACACGTTCTATTGCCAAATCCTCGATTTTGTCAATAATTTTGTTACCGCCATAATATCGGGCGTGTGGTTTACCTTCGGCATATTTATCGTTAAAAACCGAACCCAGCGCTTCTCGGACTTCGGCGCTGGTAATATTTTCAGAAGGAATTAATTCCAAAACATTTTCTTGGCGATCCTCTTCGGCCGCAATCAGCTTGGCCACCTTTGGGTCATTTGATTTTAAGCTCATCATTGCCTTTCATACTTTTCGATCTTGTCTTCTAAAACTCTTAATTTAACTTTGGCCTTTTTAAAAATTCTTCTGGTTTCTTGTCCCGCGTGATACTTTCTTAATGCCACAACTTCTTTAATACCACTATTGACAATCATTTTAGCACAGGTTGAACATGGCTCCATCTTAATATAAATTGTTGCGCCCTCTATTGAAGTACCAAATTTAGCCGCTTGACAAATGGCATTTTGTTCGGCATGAATTGTCCGAACGCAATGTTCGGAAATTTTTCCCTCTTCATCAATGACTTTCCTCATGTCATGACCAACGTCGTCGCAATGGGGTTGACCAATTGCTGAGCCAACGTAACCGGTTGATAAAATGCGTCGGTCTTTGACAATCACCGCCGCCGATCTACCTCTGTCACAAGTTGACCGGTTGGCAACTGTCTGCATCACCGAAATAAAATATTCATCCCAACTCGGCCGTTTGTATTTGACCTTTTTGTCTATTTTCCTTTTTGTCTTTTTATCTCTATTTGGCATTGATTTTTCTCCAAAGTTTTTCCAAATTATCGGCTAATTCTTTTTTTGTTTCTTCATTCACAATCGTATAATCAGCCATGGCGATCGGACCGCCTTTGTTCAAATTTTCCAGTTCGGCTCGGTCGCGCGCTCTTGCCTCATCTAAACTAAATGAACGATATTTCATCAAAGGATCAGCCCCGTGTTTTCGCGAACGTCCACCAAGTCTTTTATAGCGCGTTTCCGGGCTCGAGTAAACTGCCAGGCAAATAAAATTTTTGTAGCGTTTTTTAAAGGCTAAATATTCTTCCCACGAATAAAGACCATCAACAATAATATCTCCTTTAAGTTTATCAATTTTCGGAAAATTTAAAGTGGCAAACGCAGCCATTCCATATTTTTTTCGGAAACCTTCGCGGATTGGCCGTTCATTTTTTTCCGTCGGTTCCAGTCCCCGTCGCTTAACTTCATCTAAAGTGATTTGCCCAAGCCGAATATAACCAAAACCCTTGCGGACAAAAAAATCCGCCACTTCACTTTTACCTGCCCCCGGCATGCCGACAATCGCAATAATTTTTCGCATGCTGTTCATCTTCTCCCCGTGCTTCCAAAACCTCTTTGCCCTCGCCTAGAATCGGACAAACTTTTAACTTCTTTTATTTTTGCTCGGATGATTGGTTGGATTAATAATTGAGCAATGCGTTCGCCCTTGCTAATTTTAACTCTTTTTTTGGATAAATTCCAAAGAGCAATTCCAATCTCTCCACGATAGCCAGCATCAATGACGCCGCCCAAGGAAATTAAACCCTCTTTTGTTGCTAAACCACTTCGTTCCCAAATTAAGCCGGCGAATTTTTTTGGAATTTCTACAGCTAATCCAGAGCTAAATGTATACCGTTCCCCGGGCTTGAGAATTTTATCTTCGATACTATATATATCCATGCCGGCGTCGCCGGCGTGAGAATATTTCGGTAAAATCGCTTTAGATAATAATTTCTTGAATTTGATTAACACAACTGCCTTTATAGTATTTAGGGACTAAAATTTTGTCAAATAATCAGGTATAATAGATTTATGAGACCCATTGCTTTTAATCGTCGCGCCTTGCACGACTATCATATTTTGGAAAAATTTGAAGCAGGAATCGTTCTCACTGGTGAGGAAATTAAAGCCATCCGCGCCCATCGTGCCAATTTAGCCGGCGCCTTTTGTCGAATCCAACAAAATGAAGCCTGGATATTAAATCTGCATATTGCCAATACCAAAGAACCAGAACGAACACGAAAACTTTTATTACATAAAAACGAAATCCAATCTCTAATCGGCAAAACCCAACAAAAAGGCTTATCGCTAATAGCGCTCTCGCTCTATATCAAAAAAAATCATGCCAAATTAGAACTCGCTCTTGCTCGCGGCAAAAAACTCCACGACCGCCGCGAAGAACTCAAAAAACGTGATATCTCGCGCCAGACGGAAAGAGAATTAAAAGAATAGCGTTGTTATCTGACTATTTTTCGTTTAAGAAAACACTCCGATATTCTGCAGAATATCGGAATATCTGTTATGAACTATAACTTGTAAATGAATACTTTTCTGCTATTTATATGGTATTCAGTGCCATTTTGCAGAGCTTTAATCGGGAATCCTACCGAAATCAGACGGCTTCCGGCTTTGAGCTCGCTTTTGAATTTCGGGGCCAATTTCGAAAGCATTTCTGGCATTAAATAGCAGTAAACCACATCAGCCTTGGAAAAATCTAACTTGAAGATATTTTGATAGCGAATCTCAATGTTTTGGAATTTGGCCGTACGGATTTTAGTTAATATATAATAGTAGGGGGAAATTTCTATTCCCCGTCCTTTTGCTCCCATTTTCGCCGCCTCAATTAACACATCGCCATTACCGCAACCGAGATCATAGAAAATTTCACCTTTTGCGAGGCCGGCTAATTTAAGCGCCTGGCGAATAACAATTTTATTTGCCATCACATAGGGACTGCCAAAAATCACTGAAATAAGATTAGACGCTTGCCAAAACAATAAACCGAACGATACTATCGCTAAAATTATTAAGAGAACTATCATATCTCTATTGTAGTTTAGAAATTAGAAATTAGAAATTTCTTTAGTAGATGTATCCCTTAATCGCGCCGTATGAGTATGAGATGGAAATCGTTCTTGAGGTAATTTTGGCAAAACCGCTATAATTCATTTCCGAAATCGTAATTGTCCCATCGTTATTAACCGCTTCGACAATCCCAACATGTCCAAAACGGCTTTCCGAGGTGACAATAATGGCGCCAACTTGGGGAACATTGCCGGTCGCAAAACCGGCGGCTCTTGCCCCAGAAAGCCATGTGCCGGCATTGCCAAACCACGGAATGTTGCGGCGCGAGGCAACATAATAAGTACAATAGCCGTAGGCGAAATGATTGCGACCATCATTGGCTAATTTTACCGTGGGTTTAACCGTTTTGGCTGAGACCGAAGATTTTGGTAAGAGTTTGGCTGGAGTCACTTTTTCAGTAATTTGAGTCTCGGCGACCAATGGTTTTGAGAGAAAGCCATCGGGTGATAAAACTACCGGCTCTTCGCCAGCATCGGTCTTATTTAGTGACCCTGGAGTGACATTTTTAATCGCCTCTTTGGCCAAACCAAGATTGGCATCCAAAGGGCTGGCTGCGTGGGCGCGAGGAATTTCAAATGAACCAACTAGAATTCCCAGAATCATTAAAGCCCCTACCCCAAGTAATCTGAGGTAAATTTGAGAACGATTTAATTGTGATATTGGTAAATTGTAATTTTCTTTTTGTTTGAGGCTAATTTTGGCTGACTGCTTTTCCCCTTTAACCGCGCTGGCGGATATACAAATAATATACCTCCCAAAATCGAAGAAATAACTGGTTTCCCGTCCTTGTGAAGGTGCTCTGAAACAACTATTCTCTCCGATATGTGCCTTTACGACAACACGTTTTCCATTCTATCAAAGGAGTCAATTTTGTCAAGGGTCAAGATCCCTCCTGTTAAAAAAGGCAACCAGTAGACTGTGGATAACTTGACTAGCTATCAAAAAAGTGCTATAATTTTAAGCGATGGGGCTATCAAGCTTCGACGGGAAACAATTTGACAATTTCAAGTCGAGAAGGCTACGAACCTCGCAAAATCCGTGGCAAACACTAAACGCTAACAAGCAATTAGTACCTGCCTTAGCCTAATAGGCTAATGCACGTCGTTCCATTTGTTGGTTGACCGAATGGAAACGGCGCCAACCGTCAACCTCTGGGGATGGAAGATCGTCCTGGTACTATCCTTGAAACAAACGAGGGCAAATGCTAAGCTTGTCAACGATTATCAAAGAGTTTTTCGGACGGGAGTGCGATTCTCCCTAGCTCCACCATCAAAAAATCACCCTTAAAACGGGTGGTTTTTTGTTAAGAAAGAAGGCCCGCCAACATCAGCGAGCCCTACTCGATTAGGTCAGCCCTTTTGAGAGCTTCAATCACCTCATCTTTGAGTGACTCGCCCCGGGGAAGCCCGAAGCTCTTGACTCTGATTGGGCCGTTAGCCCCTTCCTCGTGGAGGATGACTACCTCAAAACCATCGCACAAGACAATGATACTGCCAGGAGTTGGGGAATGATATTTGCGGCCCCAACAACGACCGACGAAACCGGTGAGATTGCACTTATTCCAGATGCCGTCTAAGGCCTTTCTTGCCTCAACGAGTCGTTCGCCATCGCGTTGTCTGGCCACCTTTGACCTCCAAGAGAAGGTTTGCTATATCATAGTAATATAAAGCTTGAGTGTCAACCCTTGACAAAATGTAAAGTTGACTTTACAATGTAGGTGGAGAGGAAATATGAAAATTTACATTCAACGTATCTCCCGTAGGTTAAGAAGTCTAAGGGAAGAGAAAGATCTCACTCAAGAAGAGCTTGCCGATCGACTGGGAATATCGAGACAATCGATAATCTCGGTTGAAAAAGGCAAATGTTTACCTTCTCTTCCCTTAGCCCTACGTATTTCGGAAATTTTTGAAAAATCTTTAGAAGACTTGTTTTTTGGTAATCAAAAAGAGAAAGGAGGTGATAATATGCCACGTTTCCTTATGCCCTGGTCGCCTTTCCGCAGATTGGATAATTTTTTCGAGGATGAGGATTCATCGGCTTCCCCGCGATGGCGAGGATTCCAGTTCCCGATGGTTAACGTCAAACAATCTGACAAAGATATCGTTGTAACGGCTGACATTCCGGGGATCAAAGAAGAGGATGTCAATATTGAGGTTGGCGATACTTTTGTTGATATCTCTGGTGAGCGAAAAGAGGAAACCAAGAAAGAAGACGAAGGTTATTTCCACCAGGAAGTACGCTACGGTTCCTTTGCCCGACGCATTCCACTCCCGACTGAAGTCAAAGCAGATAAAGCCGACGCCACAATCAAAGATGGACAACTGCGAATCACAATTCCCAAGCTCGAACCCGAAAAACCCAAAGTGACCAAAATCAAGGTCAAAAAAGCAAGCTAAAAATTTTGTTTGAAAGTCATTTTACCCTTGTTTTAAGATTTAATCTTTGATAATATACAAGATAGATATGACACCCCAAAAAGAAAGTAAAAAACCCTACATTATCGGCATTACCGGTGGTACAGCATCAGGAAAAACTTTCGTCATTGAGGCCTTAAAAGATGCTTTCAACGGCAAGATTTTAGTCATTTCCCAAGATCAATATTACAAAGGCGAAAGAGTCAAAAGATTTGATCGTTGGGAAAGGGCTAATTTAGACCAACCAAGCGCTTTTGATAATGAGTTGTTAGAAAAGCATCTCCATGATTTGATTGCCGGAAAAACAGTCCTCGCACCGGTTTATAATTATCAACTTCATCAACAAACCAAAGCCAAAGTGCCGCTTGAGCCCAAACCAGTGATAATCCTCGAGGGAATCATGATTTTCAATGACGAAAGATTAAGAAATCTCATGGATTGGAAGGTTTATCTTGAAGCCGCCCCGGACATTCGTCTGGCCCGCCGTTTACTGCGCGATATTGAAGAGCGGGGCGTTACCATTCAAAACATCCGTTCAACCATTGAATGGTACGTCCAAAACGTCAAACCGATGCATGATAAATATATCCATCCGATGAAACAATATGCTGACGCCCGCCTTAACACTGACAAAGGCTCGCTCGAGGCCGCCAACACGGTCAAAGAAAAGGTTAAGGAAATTTTGCGCGCTTAGCTCAGTGGCAGAGCGTCTCTTTGACGTAGAGAAGGTCACTGGTTCAAGTCCAGTAGCGCGCACCATTGGTAAGGGGGCTTTTTTATGAAGAAGCGGTCGCCTATGGCGACCGCCTTGAACTCGACTTTGATCTATTCTTCGAACTCGATTTCGCGGACCGCCTTTCCCGAGGCCTTGACGATACCAAGACCATGCGTTTCCCCATAGCCACCTTTCTTGACGACGACGGTGTGGATGCTTGAACCAGCAATGAGCTTAGCGCAACTCAGACAGGGTATGGAGTTGACGTAAATGGTGGTGCCGGCGACCGGGATCCCGACATTGGCCGCCGTCAGAAACGCCATTTCTTCAGCATGAATCGCTCGACAAACCTCAAGCATTTGTCCCGACGGGATGCCTCTTTCATCCCTTTCGCAGCCCACGTCGGCACAAAGTTCCGAACCGGGATATTGGCCATTGAAACCTGTCGCAATCACCCTCAGCTCCTCGGGGATGGCAATCACGCAGCCGTATCGCCGGGTCTGACCCACGAGATATCCCTGTTCGTCTCGAGGGAAACTACCATCAGCAGCACGCTGACAACCCCTAACGCAATTAGAAAGCCGAGAGGTGGCCACGACAATCCCCATGAAGTAGCGATCCCGGCGAGCAATCTCTCTTTGGTATTCTTCAGTACCGAGACCAACGCCTGTCAAACCCGTCGAACCAAATCCACCTATCCCCCTCATTGTTGGTGGTAACTCCTCTGCTGTCGCCACCTCAAGCAGATCAGGAATTTCCACCTGTGAAAAGATAAGCTGAGCAACACGCATCTCAGGCTCGATGGTAAACGGCTGACGGCCACGGTTAACCAAGAGACACCCCGCCTCGCCGCGGAAGTCCGGATCAATCGTTCCAGGACTGTTTCCCAGTTCAATTCGGTGCTTGGTTGCCAAACCGCTTCGCGGTCGCACTTCAACCTGGTGACCCCAGGGAAGAGCCATCGCAAAGCCAACACCAATCAAAATGGCATCGTCAGGAAGAATTGTTACTGGTAGTTCCTCTCTCACTTCTCGTGTGTTTGGATCAAGAACTCGAGAGGCAAAGACATCATAGCCGATAGCCCCGGGGCTTGCCCTCACTGGCAACCGAGCATCAGGACGAACCTTCCAAACTCGAATACTTCCCAGCACTTCCGGCATCTTCCTTCCTCCACTCAAAGGTGCTCTCCAACCGCCTTTAATATAGCAAAGACAAATTTTAAAGCAACAGAAAAATATTGAGTTCTTTTAATTAGAGCTTTTTTCAATTACAATCGTCATTTTCCCGGAGCTGCTACCAAGATGGGCAATTCGTTGGCGCCAATCATAGTCACGATGATATTTCTTGATTTTAATATTATTGCTGCAAATATTTTTTATCATCGACTCTAACTTTTTTGGCGTCAAAAAAAACACTATTGAATTAGGTGTGACTTCCAATGACTTTATTCTTAATCCAATTCTAGCGTTAATTTTAGATAAATAATAAATTAATTTCGATCCCAGGGACGATTCATCAACTAACTCTTCGATAAAAATTGCTCCGTCCGGTTTCAAAGGCCGCCAAAGCTCTTTAAGAGCTTTTTCTTGATTATTGAGTG
Source organism: uncultured Candidatus Berkelbacteria bacterium (assembly GCA_963698075.1). Classification (GTDB taxonomy): domain Bacteria; phylum Patescibacteriota; class UBA1384; order UBA12157; family JAENIV01. Next base: position 354,835 of record OY969116.1, read on the forward strand.
TTTCTTGATAATTTTTACCGATAAGATGATGGAGAATATCACGAATAATTAAACAATCGAAAGATTTATCAGCCAATTTCGAATCCAGGATCGATCCATGAACAAAATTAATTTTTTTTAAAATTTGGCGGTTTCGATAGCTGGCGATTAGTTCGATATTCGTTAACTCACTTTGAGGAAAAGAATGATGAATTTGGGCCAATAATTGACCCGCGGCCCCTCCAAACTCAGCTATCTTAATTTTTTTTCCGCCAGAGGCGGATCGGCCTTTGGCCGACTTTTTTCTCGCCCAAGCTAAAAAAAGCGGAATAATTGGCGAGGTTGCCGCCGATTGATCTTTCTTCGCATAGTAATCAAGCTGTTCTTCAAAGAGCTTTGCCACCGAGGGATCTTGCATTCTAACTTCTCAATTTCCTAATTTCCGGCCACTCTTGAATTAAAACCGATATTGCCGCCGCAATTGGCACGGCAATCAAAACGCCCAAGATGCCCATAAGTTTAGCGCCCACCAGTAAAGCTAAAATAATGATCACTGGCGAAAGTCCCACCGCCTTACCCATTACTTTCGGGGCTAAAAACTGAGCTTCCAATTGTTGAATGACCAAATAAGCAATAAAAATCAATAAAGCTTTTAGGGGCGAAACCGTTAAGGCAACCAAAAAAGCCGGTATCAACCCTAACCAAGGTCCAATATAAGGGATGACCTCAGTAATCGCTCCCCAAACAGCTAGAACTAAAGCATAAGGAATTCCCAAAGCGAGTAAGGCAACTGCATCTAAAACTCCGATGATGACCATCAGTATGGCTTGACCTCTGAGCCATCCTCCCATTTTGCCGCCGATTTTTCTTAAAATTTCAAAAATTTTTTCTTTTTGGGTAAAAGGAAGAGTCTGCTCTAAAAATTTCTTTAAAGATTCTTGTTCCAAAAGCATATAAAAAGCCAAGACTAAAATTGTCAAAAAAGCCACGACCCCGGTAATAAAACCGACGGTCGTCGAATAAATTCCTGAGCCCAAACGACCCAATTGCGAGGAAATATTAAATAATCCTTCTTGGTAATTGCTGATCGAATTTTGAATCGTCTGATAAAAGGGTCCCAATTTAGATAAAATCGTCGGTAAATTGATGGCCAATAATTGAAGCTGGTGGACAATCGGCGGGATGATTAAATAACCTATGCCCCCCAAAACGCTCAAGAAAACCAAAGAAAATATAATCACTGCCAAGACCCGAGGCATTAATTTGGCCAGCCAATCAACAATTGGACCAAAAGCGGCGACAATGACCAAGACAATAAAGAAGAGGACGACAATATCACGGATGGCATATATAAACCAAACGGCAAAAACCGCCAAAATTAGCTTGATAATTGTTGACGTCGAAATTTCAAATTTTATCCGGTCAGCATGCTTTTCCATCTTTAGTTCTACTTTATTCTAACAGGTAAAAGGTGAAAAAACAAGATTTTTAAGCTCGAGGTTGACTTTTGGGTCATTTTATGGTATAATCTCTAGGTTGTACCTGAAAAACCGGGTGTATCCCGGATAAAGCCTTGCGCCCCGAGGGGACAAGGCGGAAAGGCATTGAGCGATGAAGCACAGCTCGGTCGTACTGATGGTTCTGGCGTTGGTCTTGTTGTGTATGATGGCCTGCAGCGCGGTGATGGCGTACGTTCCAGACTACCCCCCTATCTCTGAATCGCTGGCAGGAAGAACCCTCGCCCTCGCGGCGGTGCCCGCGGGCTCGATCGCACCCGTGCCGCAGGTCTTCGTCTGGCAGTATGGACGCCAGCCGGTCCAGATCACCAACTCCCGATGGGCCGTTACCCATCCGCGCTGGTCACCCAACGGCCACCTCCTTGCCGTCAACGACGGCAACCAGGTGGCGACGATCAACCTCGCCAACGGCAGAGAGACCATCGTCGTACCCGGTCCCCGCAAGTTCCTGGGAGACTGGTCATCGGATGGCCGTTTCCTCTGCTACACGGCGTTGACGTGGGTCCCGGAGTGGGACGACTTCTTCTTCCCGCGCGTCTGGTACGTGGACGTTCACACCAAGAAGAACTTCCAGATCCCGGACCATGGTGTGGACCAGCGCAATCCCACCTGGGGGGCCGACGGCACCATCGCCTACGAAGAGTGGGAGGGGGTCCCGCCGGTGATCAAGGGCTACAACCCTTACACCGGCGAAGAGAAGCCCCTGGTGCCGATCGATGAGAAGTTTCATGGAGCGGAGAATCCGGTCTGGACCCCCGAGGGCGATCTTTACTACAACAACTGGCCGCCCTACACCGACACCAACAAGATCTTCTTGGTTACAAACGAGGAGATCCCGGGCCGCGGCGACCCCGTCACCCACAACCTATGGGAATGGGGTGAGGACACGCCGGAACTGGCGACTGCCGAGGGTGACCTGTTCTACTACTCCCTGGGTCAGAACCAGTACACCACCTACCACTTCTTCCGCGACCGTTTCGGCACGCTGTGGGGCCTTGATCACATCATCGGCCTCGACTACTGGTGCGGATCAATCACCATCACCCAGAGCCAACCGATCCACCGCCGTTACTGGCGATGGCGCCGATAACTATCACCGCACACTCAGACATGAACGGCGGTCCACCCGGACCGCCGTTTCTTTATATCTAAAAAGAGATCCTTTTTATTCATCCGCCAAACGAAATCTTAAGACCGAAATCACTAACGTCACCACAATCCATACGAGTACTATTATTATATTAACTGGATTAGTAAAAGGTGATGAATTTTCTAAGCCGACCTGACGAATCATACGAAGTAAGGGTGCTAAGGGTAAATATTGGACAATACTGAAAAGCCATTTTGGTAATTGATCAATCGGAAAAAATACGCCGGCCAAAAACATCATCGGAATACTAATCGCTACTGACATTCCTTGAGCGGCGTCAACGGTTTTGGAAGCCGACGCCACGGCAAAACCAATTGATTGAAAAAGCAAACCGCCAAGCAAGGAGATTAGAACAATTAGCCAGAGGCTGCCCACAATGTGAGCATTAAAACCCCAAATACCGATGGCCAGAATCAGTGATATTTGGATAATATTAACCACTAATCTCGACATCACCTCAGCGAAGACAAACTTCCATGGCTTGAGAGGCGTTGTTGTAATTCTTTTTAGGATTTTATCTTGACGATAGCGAGCCATGGTAATGGCGATTCCCTGAATCGAACCATTCATCAGCGCCAAACCAATAATCCCAATAAGAACAAAATCAAAATAAGTCAAATTTTTATCAGTCAGGGTTTCATTTTTTACCGAATAAATTGGTCGGGCATTTTGGATTTGAAAATTAACATTATTTAAAAATTTATCCAAAAATCCGGCAACCGCTAAATTAGCTTGAGCGTTAGAGGGATCGTTGATAAAAATTATTTGGGTGGGTGCACCAGGTTTAGGATTACCAAAATCTCGAGGAATTTCCACCACTGCTGTCACTTTATTTTTCTTTAAGAGATCTTTGCCAGCATTAACATCTTGTTCTTTTTGAATCTTAAAAATACCCGAATCAGTCATTGTTTTTTCGATTGTCGCCGCCAGCTCACTGTTGGAATTATTAATTAAGGCGACGGTCCCCACATTAGTATTATTGCCGCCGAAAAAAAGCCCAAAAATAATCGTGAACATCAAGGGGAAAAACAAGCTCCAAAAAAGCGCCTGTCGGCCGCGAACTAACATTTTTAGGTTGGCGATAAATAGTCGAAACATTTTAATTTAAAAATTATTTATTACTATTTTCTTCGTCAGTAATTGTTTTACCGGTCAATTCGATAAATACATCTTCGAGGGTCGCCGAGCCAACATTGATGCTTTCTGGTCTTTCTTTTTGGACTAAGTCTAAAGCATCATTCAAAGCAGTCTGGGATTTTAATTTAATTTCGTAATGGGCCGTTTTTCCGGGAAAAGTCTTAATGTCACAGTCTTCAACATGACAATTAGCCCTTAATTTATCAATTAATTGGGGATTCTCATAAGACAAAATAAACTCAATTTTATAAGGACTATCTGTTTTCTCAATCAACCGGTGGGGTTTATCCAAAACAATAATTTTGCCTTTATCCATAATCGCCACTCGGTCGCAGAGAATTTCCGCTTCCTCCATGTAGTGAGTTGTCAAAACGATCGTTTTCCCCTGCTTTTTTATCTCGGAAATTATTTCCCACAAATTACGACGACCGATCGGATCAAGACCGGTCGTGGGTTCGTCCAAAAAGACAATTTGAGGATCATTAATCAATGAAGCGATAATCGAAAAACGCTGTTTTTGCCCGCCAGAAAGATCTCTAATATATTGATTAGCTTTGCTCTCCAGGCCAACCATTTTCAAAAGCCGTGCTGGATAAAGATGCATTTTATAAAAACCGCCGAATAATTCAAGAATTTCTTTGAGCTTCAGATCGTCAAAATAGGCGCTTGATTGCAGTTGGACGCCAATTTTTTCCTTGATAGTTCCGAGTTCTTTTTTGACATCTTTGCCCAAAACTAAAATCTCGCCGTGGGTTGGCTTTCTCAAACCTTCAATCATTTCTAAAGTCGTGGTTTTACCGGCACCATTTTCGCCCAAAAGACCAAAAATCTCGCCCTTTTGAACTTCAAAAGAGATATCGTTAACCGCTAAGAGTCCATTATCCCCCGCATGATATCTTTTGGATAAATTCTTAACTTCAATGACTTTTCCGTTCATCATCTTGTAATCACCCGTTTAAAAACTGGCACCGAGATTGCTAAAGTGACCACTCCGAAGATTAAAAGAATCAAAAATTCGGTTCTCACGGCCGTAAAACCTGCACCCAAAACCATCACTTTTCGTATCGCATTAATGGCGTACGTCAGAGGAATGACATGGGCAATTTTCTGCATGAAGTTGGGCATCAAGGCGATGGGGAAGAAAACACCAGATAAAAATAGCATTGGGAATTGGAACATAAAGAGAAGCTGAGTGGCGGTTTCCTGCTCCGTGGCAATCGCTGAAACCAAAATGCCCAAACCAACAAAGGAAAAAATTCCTAAAACTAAAAGCAGCGCTACCAATAAAATATTGCCATGAACAGTGACGCCAAAAAGCAGAAATGCGAGCAATAAAACAATCGCTCCTTGAACCAAGCCTCGAATTGATTGTGATAAAGCCTTGCCAAGAACTATTGCCAAGCGGTTAATCGGTGAAATTAAAATTCCGTCTAAAGTGCCTTGTTCCTTTTCTCTTGATATCGAGGCCGCCAATCCCGTCAATACGGCGGTCATCACAATCATCGCCATAATACCCGGGGCGACAAATTCAAAATAGTTCGGATTGCCGGGAATAATCCCTTCGATTTTTGCTTGGATTGGCGCGATAATGGATTGAACCGAAATACTGGAAACCGGATTAGTGGCGGGGACGGCGGTTAGAAGTTGATTGATTTTTTGGGCGCCCACTTGGGTACTGAAACCCGAGACGACTTGCGCCAAAATTTGGTCAACCATCTGCGAAATCTGCGGGTTGGATTGGTCTTGGACGATGGTCACTTGCGCTTGTTCGTTAGAAGTGATTTTTTGATCAAAATCGGCTGGGATATCAATTCCGCCACTAATTTGCTGCGATTTAATTGCGTTCTTAATTGCATCGATACTATCGTAAGTTTTGACTTCAAAAGCTAAATCGGGTTTGTCGGGTGATAATTTTAAGTTGGTAATAGTGGTTACCAATTGCTGACTGATCGTTTCGCCATCTTGATTGGCGATGCCGATCGGGACATTTTTTAAAGTATTTTGGTTGGGAAAAATAAACCCGACCATAATCATCATAAACATCGGCATAATAAAGAATGTCACTAAACGCAATCGGTCGCGCGTAAATTCCAATAAATCTTTTTTAGCAATTTGCCATAAATCTAAAAGTGTTCCCATTTTTACCTCACCCTGCTAGTTGGCTGACCGCCGAAACGATGACCGTGACCGACTGTGCTTTTGATTTTTTCCGTGGCCGCATCGCGAATTTCTTTGCCAGTGATGGCCAAAAAGACATCTTCCATCGTTGGATTAACTTTTCCGGGAACTTGTTTTTTTAGATTTTGCACCGTATCTAAGGCCACAATTTTACCATGATCAATAATCGCAATTCGGTCCGAAAGCTCCTCGGCTTCGAGCATATCGTGGGTGGTCAGTAAGACCGTGACACCTTGGTCATTTAATTCTTGAATAAATGTGCGAATTAAATGGGTCGTTTGCGGATCAAGCCCCAAAGTCGGCTCATCCAAAAACAAAACGTCTGGCTCGGTCAAAAGCGCTCGGACGATATTAATTCTCTGTTTCATGCCGGTCGAAAAAGTCTCGACTCGAGAATCCATCCATTCGGTCATATGCAACCGCTCAACCCATTTTTCTGAGCGTTCCTTGATTTGTTCCTTGGTCAAATGGAAAAGTCGGCCGAAGAAATTTAAATTTTCTCGCGCCGTCAAGTGCGGATACAGGATGATTTTTTCCGCCACAAGACCGATGTGTTTTCTGACCTCGTCCTGGTCGCGTTCGATATCGTAGCCGGCCAACTTTGCCTCGCCGAAAGTGGGTCGAAGCAGGGTGGTCAACATTCGGATAGTTGTCGATTTACCGGCACCATTTGGACCCAAAAAACCAAAAATTTCCCCCTTGTGAATTTCAAAATTAATGTTATCGACTGCCACAAAATCACGAAATTTTTTGGTGAGGTCTTTTACCTCGATAATATTTTCCATTACTCTCGCTCTCCTTCTATTTTTGAGAGAATTCTTTTCAAAAATCCAGACATTTCGTCGATCTTGATTAAACCGATAAATCGATCGTGTCTGGCAAAGACAAACAATTTTTCTCCTTTTTTTAATTTGAGATCTTTGCGAATTTCAGCGGGAATAACAATTTGACCCCGTTCCCCCACCGAAGTCACACCCGTAAGTTTATTTTCAACAAAGTGTTCAAAGATATGTTTTTTCATACATTTCATATTACTATTGTATTTATCATTTGTCAAGCCCCGCCTGTCAATATTTATCTAAAACCATCTGCCAAATTGCAGCAGCGACATTACGCGGCTTTCCTTGACAGGGATAATGGTGCATATCAATAAAAGGCAAGGAATTAATTTCAATAACATAAACAGAATTCTTCCGACTAGGACTTTTTGCAATGTCTGGCACTAGAATGTCTAAACCCAGAATCCTCGCATCGAAGATTTGAGTAACCCTAAGACAAAGCTCTGCAATTTTAGGATTAATTTTTTCTGTCACATCAATGATATCTGCCCCTGAACCAAGGTTGATTTTTTGATTTAAAACTACCACTCGATTTTTGGCTGGTATAGTCTCGGTATTCAAATTCTGCTCTCTTAATAATCCTAAATCGATTTTTATTGGACAAATGGTAGGAGCAACGCGCCGGGGATCTCGATTTTTGATTTTAACCAACTGAGAAATCTTATGGGCCCCATCACCAATAACTTCTGGTGGTTTTCGTAAACAGACAGCAACAATATGATTATTGACAATTGTCACTCGGTAATTTTGACCAATTAAAAATTCTTCGATTAAAAATTTTCTGCCGTATTCTCTAACATCTTTAACTGCCTGAATAAGCTCTTTTTTATTTCTAATATTAATTGTCACTCCCAAACAACGTGATTCATTGATCGGCTTAATAACAACTGGATAATTCTTGGTCGCAATGTAGCGCAAGGCTTCCTCGACGCTAGAAACTAATTGACCATCAGCGGTAGGGATTCTTTTCTGCCACAAAATTTTTTTGACAAACCATTTATTATCGACTGACTCTTGATAAAAACGGTTGTAGGCGTTGCCTAAAGGCATGGTTTCATAAAAATAGTACTTGCAGTTTTTATGAACTTGGTAAAAACGAGTCGGCTTGCCTTTTAGTGAAAGATTTTCAATTTTTAGGCAGCGCTTTTTTGCCTCTTCAATTAAAACTAAATCACGGCCGTTTATTTTATGATTTATTTCTTGGGTCCATTTAGCGATGCCAAAGATTTCTAAAGTTTTAATTAAAGTTTTTAGGAAACATTCAAAAATCTTATTTTTCATAATTTTCTGGTGCCCTCGGCAGGATTTGAACCCGCGACCTCTGGCACCGGAGGCCAGCGTTCTGTCCACTGAACTACGAGGGCCTGGCGCCCTCGGGCCGAGTCGAACGGCCAACCTCTCCCTTAGGACGGGATCGCTCTATCCATTGAGCTACGAGGGCTTTAGATAGATTTTATCATTTTTGTAAGATATAATAAACTTGTTTAAAGAATCACTCCTTAGGGAGAAGTTTTTTTCAAAGAGTAAATTTGAAAATAAAGTTACTCGGGGACTGGCCTAATGGTAAGGCGCAGCGTTCGGGACGCTGAGATTCCGGGTTCGACTCCCGGGTCCCCGACCAATCTACTCTTCTCTTGACCTAATAAACCTATGATGTTAAGATGTTTATCGGCAGCAATATGGAAGTTATGCTTTCAGCTTGCTGCCTGTAAGCAGTGCATCAACGCCAGGAGGTAGCGAGACAATGGCTGTCGCGTCCATCGAACTCCGAGATCTTGAATGTCCCAAATGCCAACAGGTCTTCCTTGAAAGCGATTTCATCTATTGTCCGTATTGCGAAGACGATGAAGTCCTCCATAATGCCGTTCTTGTCCCCAAAGGACCCGATCCAGCTGAACTCGCGGTCTTCGACGAAACCCAGATTTGGCTAATTGCCTCCCAACTCGGTGACGCCATTCTCCAAGAGATCCAGAAACCGATTGATCGCCCCTCAGGCAATTGCTTTCACGAATATGGCTACTACCGAGGGTTAGCTATGCTTATTGCCAGCACCTTTGATCTTCCAGAAATCCCTCCTTACCACCTTGAATATCGCGTTGACGACTTCAGGCAACTTTGTTGCTACATTCTCTGGGCTAAAGACCACAAGGAGCATCTGCAAATTGACTAAAGTTGCCCTACTCAAAGGATTGAAATTATCGTATCGCAACGCCTGTCCTTGGTGCCACCGACCGGTGCAGGGTAAGAAACCAGTTGACCGGTGTCCAAAATGCGGCCAAACCTTCTATCGAGTCCGCAAGACCAAACCTGTCTTATCACCTCCCGCCTAACGGCGGGAGCTTCGTATCTTGACTTTTATTAATAAATATGCTATGCTATATTTAGAAGTTTGAAAGTACTCGTGTGTATTGAACGTAAGTGAAATACCCCGAGAAACGCAAACGGGGTCCCGCTAAACGGGATCGGGGTCGATAAAAATTAAGTTTTCGAAAGTGAAAAATGGAAGAACAAAAGAATAAGCTCTACGTGGGCAATTTGCCCTATTCTGTCAATGATGATAGCTTAAAGGAAACCTTCGCCGCTTCCGGGGAAGTAACCGAAGCCAAAGTAATCCTCGATAAATTTTCTGGACGATCAAAAGGTTTTGGCTTTGTAACGATGAAAGATGACAAAGCCGCCGAAAAAGCCATTGCTGATTTAGACGGTAAAGAAGTTGAAGGCCGTCCAATCAAGGTCAATGTCGCTCGTCCAATGAGACCCAGAGAATAAATAGAGCAAAATACCTGCCCCCGCAGGCAGGCAAAAATCCGCCGATGAGCAATCTGAGGCGGATTTTTGTTTCTTGAAAATGTTATTTATGTTAAAATAATACTATAGAAGAAAAAAATGAAAAAAACTTATTGGATTATTATTCTAATCGTTTTGGCCTTAATTGCGGGTGTCTTTGGCTATCTCTTTTTTACCAAACCCAGCCGACCAACACCTTCAGCCAGTCCATCCAATCAGCCTAGCTCCACTTTAACTAATACGCCTTCAGCCACAACTTCAACTGCCACCCCTATCGGCACCACTAAAATCAAAATCTTTATGATTGCCGTGGATGACAATGGCGCCTCCGGTAAACTAATTGGTTGCGGCGACAGCGCCGTTGCCGTTGAGCGCGAAGTCCCCCAAACCCAAGCAGTACTCAAGGCAGCAATGGAGCAGTTGATTTCTGTAAAAGACTCGACCTACGGCGGGTCTGGACTGACTAATCCACTCTCTCAATCCAGCCTCAATTTTGTCAGCGCCACAATCGACAATGGCAAAGCCACGGTTAAATTTACCGGCAATCTGAGTTTGCCTGGTGAATGCGGCGATGCCCGCATCCAAGCTCAATTCGAACAAACCGCCTTGCAATTTCCGAACGTCGAAAGCGTTGACATTTTTATTAATGATCAAAACTTGCGTGATTTAATATCTCAAGAAGGATGAAAAGAGTTCATGTTTTTTACTCCGGCAATATTCAAGGAATCGGATTTCGCTTCGCCACCCTGGATTTTGCCCAAAAACTTAGCATTAATGGTTGGGTAAAAAATTTAGCCGATGGTCGAGTGGAAATAGTCGTTGAAGGTCAAGAAAAAATCCTCCAAGTTTTTTTGGATAAAGTCGGAAAACAGTTTCAAAACTATATCAAAGATGTTAAGCTCGAATGGCAAAAGCCAATTGAAGAATTTAAAAATTTTGAAATAAAATTTGATTAGGAGGTTAGATGAGAATTTTAAGTTCTGCATTCCAAAACAATCAAAAGATTCCAGCCAAATACACCTGTGATGGCCAAAATATCAATCCACCGCTGGAGTTTGTCGAGGTTCCTGGCAATGCCCAAAGTTTGGCTCTTATTTGTGATGACCCTGATGCCGTCGTCGGCACCTGGACCCATTGGTTAGTCTGGAATATTGATCCCAAAACTGCCCAAATCGCCGAAAACAATGTCCCGACTGGAGCCATTCAAGGTAAGACCAGTTCTGGGGGAAATATCTATCATGGCCCTTGTCCACCCTCTGGTACTCATCGTTATTTCTTTAAAGTCTACGCCCTTGATCTAAAACTAGATCCGGCACCAGACGCCGATAAAACTAGTCTTGAGGAAGCTTTGAAAGGTCACATTATTGAAGAAGCGGAATTAATAGGTCTCTATATGCGAGAACCATGAAGGATTATCTGGCGATAGAGTCCTATTTTTTTAATCCCATTTTTGCTTTAAAAAAAGGTAAAAATTTAGCTGGGATATTATGAATTTGTTTTGTCCGAGGGTTAATAAATTCCCGTGCCTTTCTTTGGGCTAAGGAAAAAGTTCCAAAACCAGAAATGGTCACTTTTTCACCACGGCTTAAGCCTTCTTTAATAGTGCTGACGAAACAATCCAGAATTTTTGTCGCCTCCTCCTCTGATATCCCAGACTCTTGAGAAACAACCTTAATCAATTCACTTTTTTCCATAAGCCCTCCGCTCCTGAATTCCGCTCCCGCGAAAGCGGGAAGGAAGTTCAGGAAGCCCCGCAGATGACGCTCCTGTGTGATTGAACGTAGTTCAATAAACAGGAAGGAATTGTGCGGGGCATATTTTTACTATTTAGCAAACTCTATCGCCCTGGTCTCACGAATGACATTAACTTTAATTGTCCCCGGATACTGCAGATCTTCTTCAATTTTTTTGGCAATATTTTTCGATAGTTTGATCGCTTCCAAATCACCAATTTCCTCAGGCTTGACAATAATCCTTACTTCGCGGCCAGCTTGAATGGCGTATGATTTTTCTACTCCGGGAAAAGAATTAGCAATATTTTCAAGTTCCTCTAAACGTTTGACATAGTTTTCCAGGGTTTCCCGTCTGGCACCGGGTCTCGAGCCAGAAATGGCATCAGCCGCTTTGACAATAATTGCCTCAACTGTTTTGGCTTCAACGTCATCATGGTGAGCGACGATGGCGTGAGTGATATCCTCGGAAAGACCGTATTTTTTAGCAATGTCGACACTAATGTGATGATGGGGCCCGGGAATATCGTGGTCAACGGCTTTGCCGATGTCGTGCAACAGGGCCGCCTTTTTGGCTAAGTTAACGTCAGCCCCAAGTTCCGAGGCCAACATTCCCGCAATGTGGGCCGCCTCGATTGAATGGGCTAAAACATTTTGACCGTAGGATGTTCGAAATTTAAGTCTCCCTAAAATTTTTAATAAATCAGGGTGAAGACCAGCGACGCCCACCTCATAAGCCGCCTGCTCGCCCGCCTCGCGAATCTCTTGACCGATTTCTTCGCGTGCTTTTTTAACTTGTTCTTCGATCCTTGTCGGATGAATCCGACCATCAGCGATTAATTTCTCTAAGGCAACTTTGGCTATTTGCCGACGGATGGGATCAAACGCAGAAATCACGACCGTGTCTGGGGTATCATCAATAATTAAATCCGTTCCGGTCTCTTTCTCAAAAATTTGAATGTTGCGGCCCTCGCGACCAATAATTCTTCCCTTCATTTCATCAGAAGGTAAACTGACAGCCGTAGTTGTTGTTTCGGCAGTATGTTCTGAAGCCAAGCGTTGAATCACGGTTGACAAAATTTCTCGAGCAATATTTTGGGCCTCTTCTCGAGCAATTTCTTTTTGTTCCTTAATTTTTTTAATTAAGTCGTCTTTGTATTCTTTTTCAACTGAAGCCAAGAGTAATTCACGAGCTTCCTCTTTTTTAATGTTGGCAATTTTTTCCAGAGTCTCTACCTGCTTAACTTTTACTTGAGCGATTTCATTCTTGATTGAATTAATCTCTTTTTCTCTCTCAACAACCTTTTCTTTTTCGGTATCAACTGATTCGAGTCGACGATCAATCATTTCTTCGCGACGACGAAGATTTTTCTCAAGCTCTTGGAGATCGCGCCTGAGTCTTTCTTCTTCTTTTTTAGCTTCCTCTTTAATTTTTAGAGCTTCATCTTTGGCCTGAAGTAAAAGTTCTTTTTGTTTTTGTGATGACTGATCCTTTTCCCTTTTGGCGAGGTAAATTCTTCCAAAATAGCCCGCGGCCCCACCGCCCACAACCGCGGCAATTAAATACCATATTAAATTGTTCATTTGAAACTCCGTATAAAAAGTCTTTCATCTTAAATTCTCAAATATATTGTACAATATTTTCGCGGAAAAGTCAAAGTAAAATCAGCATTGCCTTACCGCCTTGTTCGATGGAATCCGGAGAGTCGTTCCAATCATGAATGGCATTAAAGAGGACCTTTTGATTGTATTGATAGTGTTCACCCCGTTTAGTGCCAATGTCCTGAACAATAATATTATTTCCCGAATAACCAATGACGACTAACATGTGGTAGATCGGTCCGGGTTGGCGAAAATAAGGATTGCCCAACAAACGACCAGCGGTCGGCACGATCACCGGATGGTCTTGTGAGACTTCTTTTTTGATATTATCAATCGTGATATCATATTTCGCCGTTAAAGTTAGATTATAAAAACCTTTTGCCATTTCAGCCGTCTCTTTAACCGTCAGGTCCTTATGCGAACCCCAATTTTTAATCTCCCAATCCACCATCTTTAAAATTTCATCATCCATAGTTTGGGCCGAAATTGAGCTTTTTCCTTCTTGCCACCACTGAACCAAAATCACCGCTGCCTCTTCGCAGGCCTCATCGTGCAATTGATCCCAATTAGCGAACGGCGCTTGGGGTTGGAAAGGGAAGTTTTTGATTAAATAAGAGTTGGGTAAGCTTTGAGCTGTTGGTGCTGGCGACTCTTTTGGAGTTGGAGAGGGGGTTGATAGGATCGCCGATGGAGATATCTCTGGCGAAGAAGCTGTATGAGAAGTTGAATAATATTTTTTATTAATAAAATAACCAACCGCGATAACGATTATTAAAGTCCCAATTAATATATATAAATTTCTTTTTTTCATTTGGTAGTCAATCGTGGACGACGTTAGAACTATCATAACAAGTTCAGAGAGTAATATCTATATACCAAAGTTAGTTTGATAGTGTTCTTAATTTCCAATGCTACCTATTAACTAAATCTTGCCAATGCTCTTCCAAAAATTGTTTTTCCTGTGTGAAACCCAAGTCTCTCATTGCTTCTTCGTAGGTAAACCAGTCGTAGTCTTCGTCTGCAGCTTGGTGTTTATAATCATCAGTTTCCAACAAAAAGAGGTGTATTACTTTTTCTACAACTTCGCCAGTGTCTTCCTTAGATTGCCTTGTTATAGTTCCTAATTTCTTTATCGCTCTCAATCCTTCTAAACCAGTTTCTTCTTTAACTTCTCTAAGAGCGGTCTGTTCTTCCGTCTCGGCTTTTTGTATATGACCTTTCGGAAACACAAGAAACCCATCCTTGTGTCTAACGAGAAGCAAGAGTGCGTTTTTGCCATCTCTTTTTAAGACTAAACCGCCAGAAGAATAAGTTTTTTTCATCCTATTTCTAACTTAGCAGATAAGCACTTGTCAAACAATAAAAAATAGGTCATCACCCCAACGGGATTAGAACCTATTTTCTCCTGTTACTATAATTTCTTAATTTTGTTAACAGGTTTGGTAGCGCCGACGGGATTCGAAGGTCGGTGTCCAACCGACATTCCTATCGCGCTCGTATTGATTATCTGATATTTTTTCTGATACTGCAATAAAAATCATTCTAAAAGGTCACGTCCATCATTCCGGGTTCTACCGCGACATTACCAAACACAAAAAGACCACCAGGGTCTTTGTGTTTGGTAGCGCCGACGGGATTCGAACCCGTGATCTCCAGGATGAAAACCTGGTATCCTAAACCAACTAGACGACGGCGCCATAATGCTTATTTGTCAACTAACGATATATTTCTGGAGCTTTGTTCCAGTGGATGAAAACCGCCGTGTACGGCCCTAAACCAACTAGACGACGGCGCCATATTACCATTTTATATGACAATAAGCCTGAAGTAAAGGAGAAACGGTTTTGCTGCAACAAAAATAACCCCTCGCATAAAGCTGTGGGTTACACCCTTACTTCCTTGTCGCTTCTGGCTTGCCACCCGAAGCTCCAAAGGAACGAAAGGTGGAGAGACATTCGGGTCTAGAACCTTTTGGCTCTTTTTTATTAATGAAGCAATTTCCTTTTTTCATAAAGGGGTTTAATTTCTTCAGTTAATTGGTTAGTCACTGCATTCCCTTCATTCTTTTCTCTGTGGTCTCGATCTACAGCCGTGTATGAGATTTGCCACTGTATTCGTTATTTAGTCTGATTTAGCGCATCTTTAATATTGCCCCAGTATTCTTTGGTCGTATCGAAGAACGGTACATTCAGCTTCTTGCAAACCTCCTCTAAACGTTTACTTTCTGATATCAAAAACTCGAACTCCTCAAGTAATTCCTCGTTGCTCATTTCATTAGTCCAGTTGGTTACGTCAAATTCGCGGCATTTTGCCAGTCGTTCTTGTGGTGTTGTATTTGGATAACCAAATACAAAATATTGTAAGTGAGGATACTTCGCATACAAATCCTCAAGCGGCAGAAGGAAGCCTTCAATCACAAAGCCATCTACATCCATTCCGTCGATCATTCGGAAGACAAAAGGTCTAAACTTTTGACACACCTCGATGTGTTCTTTGAGGTTGGGCGCTCTATGTGTAATACCTAGCTGCGGAAACACATCCTCAAATCCCTCGATAATCGGGTCAATACAAATATGCTGAACAAAATATTTCTTCACCAATTCGTGAGAAAAAGTAGACTTACCGGCAGTGGGTACGCCAGTGACTATAAATTGATGAAATTTCTGTTCTTGTCCCATAACTTGAATCCCTTTGTTCTTGTATCTTAGAGTCTTTTTTGCTTCTCCTACCTTTTACGCGGTCCCAAGCTTCTAATTGGAGGGCTCGGTGGGATTCGAAGGTCGGTGTCCAACCGACGTCTCGATTCGTGCTTGTATTGGTTTATCTTAATTTAATGGCTCAATCCATCTGAGCCGTTCAATTTCTATCTCGTCGGCTATCATTGTGGGTTCTCACCCAACCGACCCAAGCCAGAAACCCCGATAAACCAGGGGTTCTGGCTTGGAGGGCTCGGTGGGATTCGAACCCACGACAAGTTGCTTAAGAGGCAACTGCTCTGCCACTGAGCTACGAGCCCACGCCCTCGGCGTGATTCGAACACGCAACCTAAGGGTTAGAAACCCTTCGCTCTATCCATTAAGCTACGAGGGCAAAATGCTCTACTCACCCCGTTAATTCCGCACTATCATAATACTATGGAATAGATTTGATAGTAAGGAATTTTGCGGGGTCCACTGAGCTACAGGGGCATCAAGTAAATTATACCAGATAACCATTTGATGAAAAAGAGACCCAGCCCCCCCCAAGTGGGGGCTGGGTCTTCGGCAGGCCGCGATTGAAACTACCACCAGTCGACGGCCTGGGATACTTCGACCTCCTCCCCCTCATCGATACTAAAATGGACCGGCAGGGTAAGGGCTGCGTAGGGCCCCCATCCCAGCGACACCGTATAGCTGCCGGCAAAGAGCTCGGGCCAAACGGCCTGGCCCGAGGAGTTGGTGTAATGATACTCCTCCACATGGAGGAGTCCCCCTAGTGTCAATCCATCCAACCAAACCAGGACGCCCGGCGCGGGAGCGCCAGACTCATCGGTCACTGTTGCGGTCACCCTCGAGTACTCGCACACATCGAGGGCAACGACGTGGATTTCGCCGGGGGTGCCGGCGAAGTCGATGGTCGCCGTATCTCCATCCTGGCGAAGTCCATCGACCTGCATAAAGGTCCACCAGTCAGAGGGAAGCTGGAAGATAACCCTCCATTTCCCTCTCGACGCCCTTACCTCAACCGGCGTCGAATACCTCTTGGTCTTTCCGTCGGGGTTGATGACCCACACCCGCCAGGCGAGCCATTGCTCGCCTAGATCTAGATCCAGGACGAAGTCCAGGTCCTTGTCATCCAAGACTCGGACCTGAAGCTGAGGCCAAGACGGTCCTCCCTTCTTGAGGGGAACCGCCGGCCCTGCCATCGCACTTGAGGCGATGGCGCAGAGCAACATCGACACTACCAGGAACTGCAATACAGCACCAACCCTTCGTCTCGACATCTTCGGACCCCTCCGTGCCAGTATCCCCAAAACTTCTCTCGGGGGTGGAACTCAGCCTAAATGCCCCTCATCTCTCCTTTCTCCCTCCTCACCAAATTGTAAAAATCCCAAACCTGGCCACATTATATCGAGAATTTATATAAAAGTCAAGAGTAAGATACCTTATCTACGTCGCGATATCTCTTTTGGCAAAAATTACGAGTCCTAAAATAAATAAAACCAAAGCCGTCCCCAAAAATACTATATAAGACCAGTGATCAATTTCATTGTAAACCAAGGCTTTTTGCGGATTAAAATAATAGAAAAAAGAGGCATATTTAAGATTCATTAGACTTTCTTTAAGACTCGATAAAATATTGAGAACATACATAATGACTAAAACAACCCCAGAGATAAAAAAGACCTTGCCCTTATCAGAAAAAATACTTGAAAGAAAATAAGCGATACTAAAAATACTCAAGGCAAACATAAAAGCTAATATCACTAACGTCGTAAAATTCGGGGCTTTAAAACTAATATTATAAGCCGCGCTCAATGGCGTGGCGGCATAAACCGAGAAAAAGGTAAAGATAACCAGCATGAAAATTCCTGCTAAATAACGACTGACAAAAAGTTTGGCCCGCGAAATCGGTTGAGAAAGTAAGACTTCGATTGTCCCCCTCTCAATTTCACCCGCCAAAGCCGCCCCGGCGTACCCGATCATCATAAAAATCGTAATTATTGGCCAGACAAAAGAAAATTGTTCAGTCGCCAGGTACCCTTCCACCGTGGTAAAACTTTTAATGTCAAAATTAAAAGCTTTCATAAAACTCTGAGGATAACCTTTGATTAACTGCTCTAAATTGGCCGACTGATCCTTAAATGAAGGAAATAAAGCAATATACATCCATAAAAGAAGAATCGCGGCCAGACAATAAATCAGGATTAAATTTCTTCGATCTTTAATTGTCCGCCAAAAAATTGTCCACATTCTTTAAAGTTTAGGAATTTCATTTAAATCGCTAGAAACATCAGAAGGCATTGTCAAATGATCTGATCTTCCATAAAACTCCAAAAAAATCTCTTCCAAAGACGCATGAGAAATTTCTAACTCTTTCAAATTGTAATTGGCCAGCATTCTAATTAGAGGATTAATATCGCCTTTAACACCCAAAACCAACCCTTCAGGCAATTCCTGCTGGATTTCAACCCCGGAAAGGTTAAAAATATTTCTGTCATATGATCCGTTAAAACTAACAGTCACCACGTGCATTCTTTTCTCTTTGAGCTCTCTAATGCCCTCAACATCAACAATTTTGCCTTCTTTGATAATTGCCACTCGACTACAAATCCGATCAACTTCGGCTAAATTATGAGACGACATAAAAATTGTTGTCCCGCGTTTTTGAAGATCTTTTAAAATTCCGTAAATGGTGTTTTGTAGCAGAGGATCTAAGCCCAAAGTTGGTTCGTCCATAATCAATAACTCCGGTTCAAACATTAAGGCAAGAATCAAACCCAACTTTTGTTTGTTGCCAGATGAAAGCGTTTTAAATTTAATATTTGGATTTAAGTTGAGTTTTTCGATCAAATCCCGGGCAATTGATTTCCGATGTCTTAGATTTTCTAAAAATAAAATGTGGTCCTTGCCGGTCCAACCGTCATACAGACGAACGTCGCCAGAAAGATAACCGATTTTATTTTTGATTGCGGTGGAGTCTTTTAGAGAATCGTATCCTAAAATATTAATGGCGCCACCATCGGGTCGCAAAAAATCTAAGAGACATCGGATGGTGGTAGTTTTACCGGCGCCGTTGGGCCCCAAAAATCCAAAAACTTCACCCTTTTCAACACTAAAAGAAATATCGTCAACCGCTCGCGTTTTCCCAAAATATTTTTTTAAATTTTGAACTTGAATAGCGCTCATATAATTATCCTTAGTCAGATTATATCAAGATTTCACTGATTAGACCATCTTATAAAAAGACAAAGCACCGCAAGGTTTTGCGGTGCTTAAGTATGCGCCAGACGCCGGTTCTTATCCGACGCTTCCCAGATCGGCGTTGCGCAAGTCTTCGGCGGCATGCTCAGGTGTGCGGGGATTGATGTAGGCGCCCGAGCCCTTCTCGAGGGCCGCCAGAATTGCTTCGGTGATTGGTTCGATCTGACAATGCCAATGATAGGTCTCTAGCTCAGTGTCGGTGGGAGGGGCAGTGTGGAAGTAGAGGTTGTAGTCAGGGTCGTTGAGTGTTACCCGAATCCTCTTCAGCGTCTCCTGTAGCAACAAGGCGAATTCCGTCAGAAGGTCGGCTCCTTGAGGATGGGTCGAGATGTTGGCAAAGTAGCTCTGGTGATACCGCGGTCCCACAATAACCTGATAAGGCGTCCTTGAGGTGAAGGGACACCAAGCCATGAAGTTTTCGGTGACATTGATCAACCGTTCCTTGGCAAGCAGTTCCCAATCTCTCTCCTCACAGTAGAAACAGGAGCGATTCAGGTCATAATAGTGCCGGGCGCCTGCCAACTCATGGTAGATCCGCGCTGGCAATGTCGGTAGCGCCACCAACTGGCTGTGGGGATGGGGTTGGCTGGCGCCAGCGAGCGGTCCATAATTCTTGAAGAGAAAGATGCAGTGGATGTTCCGTTTACTTCCGATTGCCAAGGTCATCTCCCGCCACATGTGCAAGACTTCGCGGAAGTAGAAGGGGTCGAGAGTCTCAAGAGCAACATCGTGTCGAGGTGATTCGATGATGACATAGTGGAAGCCGAAAGCCGGCAATACCGTAAACGGTCCACGCTTCTCCACCACCAGAATCTCTGAAGGAATCGAGGCGTTCACTGCCGGCGCTAGGTTCGGTACGACTCTCACCCACCAGCCAGGATTGTCTGCCTTCGTCTCTTTAGCACGATAGGAACTTACTTCCTTCGGGGTCTGGCTCTCCCGACCCTCTTCGAAAGAACACTCTTCGCCGCTGACGAGGCGCGGGTTGAACCTGGACCAATCGCGCTCTTTCTGCCGCCGTAACTTCTCCAACGGCTTCTCCCGGTCTGAACCGATGATCACCAGCGTCCCCGAAATCGGGTTCCTTCTTAGCTCTTCCACACGACCTGGCATCACAGGCCTCCTTGTACCAAAAAGAACCAGTCCTTCTGGTCCTCGTGGTTTTGTCAAAGGTCTACGATAACCACAATAGACCTTATACTTTAGTTTGTCAAGATTGGGGTGGCTGACGCGATTCGAACGCGCGACCGCTCGGGCCACATCCGAGTGCTCTACCACTGAGCTACAGCCACCATATATAAAATGAATCTGCCTTTTGAAGGCCAAATCTCAAATTCTTGCTGATAAATCAATAAATCCCTAAACTACTACTTTTTACGGGACGCCAACCACCAAATCAGGGCAACGACGACGACGGCAATGACTACCCACCAATACCAAACCATTAAAATCTCCTTTCATTATCATTATACCATTAATTGGTGCCCCCGGGTGGATTCGAACCACCAACTCTAGGTCCGAAGCCTAGTGTTTTATCCGTTATACTACGGGGGCAGATTGAACTTTAAACTATTTTTTAATTGCTCTTTCAATCTTACTCGACCTGGTCCACTTTTTAAATATCTTTCTCTTCCCTTGGCATCATCTCGATTTAGGTAAGCTTCAAAATAGAGTAACTTATATGGTCTATGTTGATTGGTATATCTTGAAAATCCTTTATTATGGTCGGAGAATCTCCTCTTTATGTCAGATGTTTCACCGATATACCAACTTTTGTCTTTTAAACTTATTAAAAGATAAACGTAATGCATTATTGGCCTCGTATATCCTCTTTGCTTCGCAAATTAGGAAACGCGGCTCATCCCGTTTCCTGTCATAGACAGGATATACGGGATGGAGCGGGTAGCGGGAGTCGAACCCGCATCTTCACCTTGGAAGGGTGACATAATGCCGCTATACGATACCCGCAAAATTATAAATTTACTCTCCAAGAATTCCCATTAATTTCTACTATATAATATGTTCCTTTCCTGAATATAATTCTTATCTAAATCTTTCCATCGGCCAGTAATGTATCCAATGGCTCCCATTATCGGATCTCCATGCGACACAACCACGGCATTTTCATTCTTTTTTGCAATTTTTTTTAAAAAATCAAAAACTCTTTTGCCTGAATCTTTTCTTCCCTCCATGTCTGAAGTTATAAAGGGATTTTTCATATATTCTGAATTTTTCTTAAAATCATCTTTCTTTCTGCCTTGCCAGTATGAACTTTCTACTTCAATAATCTGATTGTTGATTTCGATATTCTTTGGATCAATATCTAAGATTTTCGCAGTTATTTCAGCAGTCTCAAGTGTCCTTTCCAATGGCGATGTATATATTCTTTGAATATTTTCCTTTTTTAAATTTCCTGCCGACTCAACTACCTTTCGCCGGCCTTCATTACTTAAATGATAACCCGGTAACCGACCAGGAAAAACATCTTTGGGATTATTAATTTGTCCATGACGAAACAAAAATATCTTCATTTATTGGTCGGGGACCCGAGGCTCGAACTCGGAACCTCCGCCTCCCAAAGGCGGCGCTCTACCAATTGAGCCAGTCCCCGAGACTATCTATAGTATAGCATTCTACCTGATTTTTCACCAAAAATCAATCCGTCTATCTAAGATCGAAAATGAATACACCCGGCGTAATTTGCTCACGAGGGAAATCTTCAAGCCATTTGAGTTCGGCTAATTGAAAATAGGTAGCTGAAACGATAACATATCCTTTAATGGTTCTATCTTCCCAAGGGAAGGGTTTAAGATTAATTCCATAATACCGCAAGGCCTCATTACCATCCCAAGGATAGAGAATATAACCATCATTAATTTGATGTTCGTCAAGATATTTTTTAATTCGGAAAATGTCTTGTCCCCAGTCTAAATTCGAATCGCCTAAAATTTTATAGCCACCCCTTGGTCCACCGGAAGATTCATTAAAGTAAGCTAGATAGTTGGGATAGCTTGAAATTGATGACAATAAATACCACAAGATCAACAATATAAATAACAACGCTGGAATAAGTTTTTTAACATCAGCTCTAATAATTTTCGTTGCTCTAAAATCAACTAAATTTATCGATTTCGACGCATAAACCGCTAAAAATGGAAAAATTGGCAGAATGTGACGGACGCCTAAATCGGCTTTCGAAAACATGCTGATGGCTAAAAAGATTATTGGTGCGGTCAACAACACCAACTCATCGAAAGATTCCTTTGCTTTCAATTTCTTCCAGAAAATTATTCCCAGAATCAGAAAAATAAAGAGTGGTATCGGCGTTTTATACCAAATCGCCACCGGAAAATAATACCACCACCCAGAATTGCTTGTTTGACCTAATAAAAACGAACCATGACCGCCCAAAGCGTGACGCCCAACCAGGAAAAATCCTTTATAAAAATCCGCGGGAAATAATATCGGTCTGATTTTTTGGAATATTCCATCTAAGCTATTTGGAACATTAAAACTTGTCCAGAGTTTTATATTTTCCGATAAACTCCCTATTGGCGCTGGCGGGGTTTGAACTGAAAAACCATAACTTGCCCAAATAATGACAAAGCCGATAACCAAAATCCCGAAAAAACCGCCTAAATATTTAAGCCAAGATTTCAAATTCTTATCGTAGAAAAATATCTTCGCCAATACCAAAACAATTAAAATTGGCAAAACAATTACGCTTGTATATTTAGACGCAAACGACATTCCCACAAATAAACCACTTAACAAAAAATTAAACCAATTTGGCACTTTTAAAAATTTTGTCCAAAAATATATTGCGAGGAATAAAAACAAAGTCAGGCCCAGATCGGTATTAATCAAAAGGCCATGAGCTAAAATGTTGGGCATCAAAAGAATTAAAAATCCGGCAAAAATTCCCGCTTTTTCGCCATAAAGTTTCTTCGACCAATAATAGCTCGCGAGTCCCAATAATAAAGCAAGAATAATAAAGGGAAATCTTCCCCAAAAAACAAGTTTATCGGCGTCATTGCCATAGGAAAATAGAAAATTCTCTGCCAACGTCCGTGCCTCTTGCCAGGAATCATAATAAAAGTTGCCGGCCTTATCCCAAAGACCATCAATCGGTATCTGAATGTTATGGAAAAAAAGTAAGGGCACGGCGGCAATTTCTTTCAAAAATGGCGGATGTTCTGGATCGAGACGGAAAGAATGCGGACCATTTCTTGTAATATAAGTATAGCCGGCAAAAAGATGGATGCTTTCGTCGGTTGTGGACGAGTTTTGTTTGGCGGCCGAGATCATTATCAAAAAGGTAAAAAGAAAAAGGACGATTAAAATTACTTTACCAAACAAAAATTTTTTCATTTATTTAAGCGCTTGCTACTGATTTTTGAGTCACTCTAAAAGTCATGTAACGTCCGAGCATCAGCCGTGTTTGGGCATCAATTGCCGGAAACGATGAAAATAAAATAGCGGTGATAGGAATTAAAATCCACTGAGCAAACATTTGTAAAAATTTTCGCCGGCCGTAGCCCTTTGGCCGCGGTGGCAAAAGTAAAGTCGAGATAATCATTGAGGTCACCAAACCTATCCACGTTAATCCTAAAAGAACGCGAATAATTGTCGGTAAATTTTGGGCCAAAACCGTTTGTCGAAAACCCGGTCCAAAAATTGTTGGTAACCAGGCAATGACAGCAATATAAATTGACGATGTCGCCAACGAATAATTGGCTTCAAAAAGCCGATAAATTTTGACAAGTTTATCAAAAAAAGGAATCTTTTTATTGGCTAAGGCATTGGTGATAACGTAGGGAAAATGTTCGACGCCATAATACCAGCGTCTTTTTTGTAAATATTGGTCTTTAAGTGTTTGCCAATAGCTAGGGGCTAAAACAGCATCCATATAAATTGGCACGAAAATCGGAACCACTTCATGGTCGCCATCAAATTTAAAATAGGCCCGCCAATATTGGCGCGAATCCTCATTGACGACCGTTGTATCCCAAAAATCCATTTCCACCAGCGTTTTCAAGCTCATCGCATGAGTGGAAAAATTAATTAAACGCCAAGGCCGAGTCGCCTCGATTAACTGCCAAAAAGAATTACCAAAAGCAATTAATCGCGAAAGCGCCGGTGCCTGCCAAATATTGTTATTGTAAAGTGGAATCGGTTGAAAACTGCGACGGGTGCGGTTAGGATTTTCTAAAAATTTATACGTCAAACACGATAAATACTTCGGATGGATTCTGGTGTCAGCATCGCAAGTCGTCACAATCACATTTTCATAAGGGATATTACAAGAATCAATAAATTTTTGTAAATGTTTGGCCGCCCATTTAACGTTAGCGCCTTTGGCTTTAACTTCGCCAGGGATATCTGGATGCTCGGTAACAATAAATTGAAAAAATTTATTAGTAAATTTTTCTTTTAAAATCTTGGCGTTACGACGAGCTCGCTCCAAGTCTCTTTTTTCGGTTGCCAGAACCATAATGATTCGTCGTTTCGGAAAATCTGAATCAATGATTGCCTGAAATGAAGGAATAAGAGTTTCCACCTCTTCTTTATAAGTGGCAAAAATAATCGCGTGATATATTTTTTGCCAATTTGGAGTAAGTTCGTTATCCTCCATATCTTCAAGTTTTTTCCTCCAATCAACTCTTGTCTCATATTTATAATTATAAAAACCGGCGATTAAATGATAACCCATAAGAATAGATTTATAGAGCCAATAAAGATCGAAGAGTAAAACAAAAGTTGCCACAGCCGCGGGCCAGAAAAAAGATAAGACTATCGGTGTTATGAGAGCGATCCAGGTTGTGGCCCCGGGAAAAATCTCTAAAAATCGCCAAAAAGTTTTGTTTCTCATTCGATTTCGTTAGAAAGCTAAAAAGAAGAAACTTATAAATAAAACCGTCAAAATTTGGATAAAAAGACAAGTAAAAACAAGAAAAAAGCTCGTTAATTTCTCTCGATTCCAAAGAAAATTCCCCAATGAAAAATTTAAAGCAATCAAAACTGAAGCGAAAATGAAAAGAATCGGATTTTGCCGCACTTTTGATTCAAAAATATACCACAAAACACCATTAATTGCAAGAGAGAAGCTTAGTGTTATTAAAACTGCTGGTGATTTCCAAAAAGAGTTAAAGATAAACCCTCTTAAAATTCCTTTGAAAATACTTATGATGTTTTTCATAATCTATTAAGAGAATGTTTTAACTGAGACTTTAATCTTACTCTACCAGGTCCACTTTTCAGATATTTTTCTCTGCCTTTTGCATCTTTATCAGAAAGATATGATTCACAATAAACTAAAACGTAAGGCCGATGTTGATTGGTATATCGAGACTTTCCGTTATTATGCTCATCCAGGCGCCTTTTAAGGTTATTTGTACTGCCGATATACCAACTTTTATCTTTTCTACTTATTAACAAATATACTTGATACATATTTTTATATGGTCACGTATGTCCTCTTTGCTTTAGCAAAATAGGGAAACGTGACTCATCGCGTATATCAGTTGATTGATTTGACACGCGAATTATCGCGTTTCCTGTCGGAGAAAGGATATACGCGATGGAGCCGATGGGCAGAATCGAACTGCCGTCCGCGGTTTACGAAACCGCTGCTTTGCCATTAAGCTACATCGGCAAAAGCGAGAGACGGGAATTGGACCCGCTGCCTTCTCCTTGGGAAGGAGACGTTCTACCGATGAACTACTCTCGCACCCACATAATTTTAGCAAATTTGACCTGAAAATAAAAGGGAGAACCTTGAAACAAGGCCATTTTCATAGTACAATGACTTTGATAGAGTGCCAATCTTCGATTGTGGGGCCGTAGCTTAGCTGCAGGGCATTCTTTAAAGCCTTCCCGATATAATGGGAAGAAAAATCGAGCTAATTAAGATAAAATAAGTTAAATTATAATAACATGGGGCCGTAGCTTAGTTGGTTTAAAGCGCCTCCCTGCTTGCCCCGCATAGAGCGGACCGGTAGCTTAGCCTGGTTTAAAGCGCCTCCCTGTCACGGAGGAGATCGCGAGTTCGAATCTCGTCCGGTCCGCCTTATGCGGGGTCACGGTCCCGCCGAATGGCGGGATAAAATCCGATCGCCGGCCTGCCCCGCAGATGACGCACTGCCATAACACTATAGAATAGGTTTGGCAGTAAGGAGTTCTGCTGGGGTTCGAATCCGGTCGGCCCCGCCACGTACGAAATCAAAGATTTCTACGTGGCTGTGGCGTTTAAATCTCAGATTTATTACGCCACGCCAATAAAGAATGTATTACGTATATATTCTCCGTAGTCAAAAAAATAAGAGTTTTTATATCGGCTATACCAATGATTTGAAGAAAAGAATAAGAGAGCATAATAGCGGTAGAAATCCAGCCACTAAACCATTTTATCCCTATAAACCCGTCTTTTACGAGGCCTTCCTAAATAAAAAAGATGCGAAGAATAGAGAAAAATATCTCAAAAGCGGATGGGGTTGGCGAAGTATAAAGAAATTATTAAAAAATTACTTAAGATAATGGCGCTAGGACACCTACCGCCCTTCGAATCCGGCTTGCCCCGCATATAACGCAGTGCCATAATAGGATGAAATCCATTTGGCAGTAAGCTGTTGTGCTGGGGTCGGCCCCAAATCAGTCTCGAATTTGAAATTTATCAAAGAAGAAGGAGGACATAAGCGAATGAAGTTGAAGTCAAAAAAATTAATTTGGCTTTTGTTATTGGTTTTAATTTTTTTTATAGGGGGATTTTATTTTTATTTAAGAATATATAAACATTCGTTTACCAAAACAGAAAGTCGCCCTGCCGCAATAATAAATAATCTAGCACTGAGTCCCGAAAACAATGAAAAAATTGCCTTAACTGCCGATAAGTTTATGAAACAATACGATTTGCCCGGTTTGACTATTGGTATCTGGGAGGGTAATAAAAATTACATCCTCACCGAAGGCAGTTCAGACATCAAAACAAATCAACCTGTCAACCCCAATATGGTATTCCGAGTCGCCAGTATTACGAAAACTTTTACCGCCAGTCTAATTTTAATCCTTGTCAAAGAGGGTAAATTAAGTTTAGATGACAAGCTATCAAAGTTCTATCCTAATTTTCCTGAAGCCGAAAAAATTACCATTCGCGAGATGTTAGGAATGAGTTCCGGAATCCATAACATGTTTGAATCACCCTCAGTTATAGATGATTATTACAACAATCCCTTAAAGGTTTGGTCTCATGATGATCTTATCAATATAATTTCTAAATTTGAACTTGATTTTGAGCCTGGAATTAAAACAAAATATTCTGACAGTAATTATTATATTTTGGGAGCAATCGCCGAAAAAGTCACCAATCAACAAGTGGAAGATTTAATCCAATCTAAAATTATTAAACCTTTGAAGCTGGGGAGTACTAGCTTACCCACCACCCCGCTTATACCTTATCCACACCTCAATGGCTACCGGAATTACCCGGACGGCTCAACCAGTTTATCTGATATTACCCTGATTGATCCATCCATCCTCTGGACCGATGCCGGAATGCTATCCAATATTTATGACCTCAACAAATGGGTAAGAGAAATTTATCAAGGCAATTTAATTGGACCCGATTTGGAAAAAGAAAGATTAATATGGAAAGAATATAACAGTTACACCAGTTATGGCTTAGGGGTGGTCAAATACGGAAATTTTATTGGCCATAACGGCTGTATTTTGGGATTTAATACCGAAATGATGTATTTACCCGAAAAAGATACCACCATTATAACAATGGTTAACAAAATGAATAATAAAGAAAACGATCCCCAGCCAGCCCTAGAATTATTTAAAAAAATTGCCAAAATTCTTTATCCTCAACAAAGTGGCTTCCAATAGATTTTAGATCTTATTACTTGATAAAAATGAAAATCTTCATTTCCTTTTTAAGACCGGCTAACCAATTCGTGTAAGATTCCTGAATTTTCCCCTTTTTATCATCAACTTTGCCAATCTGAAAACCAACTTGAGATTTAACTGGTCCAAATATTTCGCCAATTTTTGCA
This sequence comes from uncultured Candidatus Berkelbacteria bacterium, assembly GCA_963698075.1. Lineage (GTDB taxonomy): Bacteria > Patescibacteriota > UBA1384 > UBA12157 > JAENIV01. The sequence goes on from OY969116.1 coordinate 382,770, forward strand.
GCGAAGGCCGCCTCTTCAAATTCCGGCACCTGCTTATTATCAATAACTAAGTTTCCTCTGGCAATCCAGCTCAAATCGCCGCCGGAATCTCGGGTTTTGACGTCTTCCGAATAAGTCTTCGCCAAATCATCCCAATTTTCCCCGCTTTTGGCTTTATTAGCCACTTCGTTGGCCCGGGCTTCATCTTTGATAAGAATATGACGAACTTTAACTTGAGCGATTAATTCATTTTGGATTTTTTCCTTAGTCACTTGTTGCTTGACAAGTTCTTTAAATTCTTTCTCACTCATCCCATATAAATCCTTTAAGACTTTGGAGACATTGGCTTCCCCTCCACTATCGGAGGCAATTTTTTGATAAGCGTCGTTAACATCTCCCGAAGAAATCCTAATCCCATTCTTTGATGCCTCCCAGGAAAGTATCTTGTTCTCGATCAGTTGATCAATAATTTGCTTTCGAAGTGTCGCCGCATCCGGATAAGACTGTTTAGTCTTTTCGGAAAATTTCCTGATATAGCCGAGCTGCTTATAATAATCTTTAGCCCAAATAATGTTACCTCCGACAAAAGCTGCTGGAAAAGGATAGATATTAGTTGCCAATTTGACGGAGTTTTTCTCGCTTTTTGCGCCATAAACCTGCCAGCCAAAATAGACCCCGAAACCAACATAAAGGACAACCAATAGCCAAAGGATAAAAGTAATGATCCAGCGCCACTGGAAACGCGGCCGAACTCTCGCTACTAAATTCCTAAAAGTATTCTTTAAATATTCCCATATTTTTCTCAAGACTGCCATTTTTTGCTCCTAAAAACCTAACCAATAGCTGAGACCAAAGAGTAATCCTAACAAGAAAGTTGTAACTATCAAGATCCCACTCATCCTCTTTAAAGATAGCATATTATTGGCCTGAAAGTAAACGGCTCTGGAAAAAATGTAAAAGCAAGTTACGACTGTCAAACTTTTAGTTTTTGGATCAAATGGCCAAAAAGACATTACCAAAAAAACCTCAAGTGTTAGGAGCCCGATGACCAAAAGACCTAGCCACAGGCGTTCTTTGGCCAGCTGCTGACCTTCTTTAAGCTGAAAATTAACATAGAATAGAAAGATTGAGATAATTAAGACCGCCACTAAAATAATTGACATTGGCACGGCTAGCCCATAACGAATGTTATATAAAACGTATAATGAAAGATATAAATTAATCAGAACTAAAAATTCAGGGAATTTCTTGACCTGAATCAAACCAATTAGCCCCAACAACAGAACCAAAATCCTAATCGCCAAGGAACTTTCAAAAAAGAAAAAACCAACTGTCGCCAAAATCAACAAAGCAAAACTAATAAATTTTAAACCCAAAGGTGATAAAATTTTCTTCATTGATTGCTTAAATAATCTTGTCCCACTATCACCTGAATATCTATGCCTTGTTTAGTCGTGCCCTTCAAATTTTCTGCCTTAAGAAGTGTAGCAATTTTCTTAGCCAAATCAGGATATTTTCCGTCAGAATAATCAAAAACTTGAGTTTTAGCCGATAGTCGGCTGGCAGTGTCAATTTTTTCGACGGTGTAGCCATAACTTTCCAAATAATGAGCCACACTCGAACCCAACCCGCTCTTGCCAGCAGCATTGGAAACTTCAATTTTGGCGGCTGAAACATCTTCTTGATTAATGGTAAATAGATTTTTAGCAATTTGTTGGAGATCGCCAAATTGATCGATGCCTTTACGTGGATAAATAAAGTATCCTCGAGAATCTTGACTTTGAACTAATGGTCCACCAGTTGATGTATCAAAAACTTTATTAATCACATTAGTGGTATCAAGCGTTTTAGCTACATCCGTAAGGGCACGAATTTCACTAACCTGCATGTTGGTTCGTACATGTTGACCTAAAATATTGAACATTTGAGCAATTTTGGTCGGGTTGGCTAACGTTCCCAAGGTCATTACTTTCTCCCGAACTGCCATCATCACTTGCATCTGACGCCTAGAGCGATCAAAATCGGAGGTAGTTTCGCGAGAACGGGCATATTTTAAGGCCAAAGCGCCATCCATATGATGCTCGCCGGCTGAAATCTGAAATGGATCATAATGAATCATATCAGCGGCTGGATAAAAAGGATCGTTGATGGCTTTCTCAACATAAATATCTACTCCCCCGACGGTGTCGACAATTTTTTTAAACCCTTCAAAATCAAGAGAAATATAATAATGGATGGGAATCCCCAAAACATTTTCCAAAGTACGCGAAGCGAGTGTCCCTCCACCACCGGTGGTGGCTCGGCTCTTTTCACCATCAGCGTAAGCCTCATTAACTTTAGCGTGTCCAAAACCAGAGATTGGCACCCAGAGATCTCGTGGAATGGAAACCAAACCAATTTTTTTATCCGGATAATCAATCGAAAGGACAATCATCGTATCCGAGAGTGTTCCTCCAGGATGGTTTTGTCCTCCCATGCCTAAAATTAAAATATTGGTTCGTCCTTGATTTTGACCCTTAATATCGCCCGAGGCAAAATCGCCCAAAAAGGAAAAAATTGATTGTTTGTTGCCGCTATCGGCGGTGATATTTTTAATTGCCCGATTAGCAGTATAGCCAAGCCAGACCCCAATTCCCAATATCGCCAGAATGACTATTAATATTGTCCATTTGAGGCGCCTCTTCCAAGGATTGCGAGAAATGACAATTTCCCGAGGTTGTTGGGGGCGTGGAATTGGTTGAACTTTGTTTCTAGACATTGGCTTAAAGTTAAAACTAGGGCTTAAGCCCTTTACTTTATTATAACAAAAAATTAGACGGCTGAAAATGCTTCCTGTATAATGTTATCCAATGAAAAAAAATATTACCCATATTTTGAGCGCTCAACAATTTACTTATTCAGTGGTGCTGAAAATTTTCCACCAAGCCCGTCAATTGGAAAAAATTACTCAAAGACCGGTGAATTTACGATCTAAATCGAAAGGTATCGTCTTATTATTTTATCAACCAAGCACTCGCACCAAGGCTTCTTTTGAAATGGCCAGCCGCTTTCTAGGCTACAGAATTCTTTATTCAACTGAGGCGGCCGGAATTTTTTCCTCTGCCGCCAAAGGCGAGTCACTCGAAGATACGATTGAGCTTTTTTCGAATTATCCTGGGGTAGGAGTAATCATTCTCAGACACCCAGAAAATGGAGCGGCTGAACGCGCCGCCAAAATCGCTGACCCTTACGGCATCAGTATCATCAACGCTGGTGACGGCACTAACGAACATCCCACCCAAGCCCTTCTGGACCTCTATACGATTTATAAACTAAGGCAAAATAAAAAACCGATGAACCAAGTAAAGTTAGCAGTGGCCAACGACCTCGATCACAGCCGCACCATCCGTTCGCTTTGCTTGCTTTTTGCCAAAATATTCAAGCTACGAGAAATTGGCGTCTCGGCACCCAAAAATATAAATTTGCCCGAGGATGTTCAAAAAGGATTAAAAGATTTTGGGGTTAAAATATTAAAGTTTGATAATCTCAAAAAGGCCGCCTTTTGGGCTGATTTTTTATACATGACTCGACCCCAAATCGAATATTATCGATCAAAAAAATTAGCTGCAAAATTCCAGAACTTTAGAATTGACCGGAAGTTTTTGGAAAATATTCCCAGAGATCGTCCATGTCAAATCTTACATCCTATGCCAATCGATAGTAAAAATTTCAATGAAATTACTGTTGATGCGCGCCATCATCCAAGATGTCAAATCTTCCAACAAGCAAGGTACGGTCTCTATATTCGAATGGCACTACTTAAAATGATTCTTAAATAAAAAATTTAATATCTCGGGGTAGGGAAGTGGTCAGGGGGGATTTGACCAGTTTTGAGTTTTCGATATATTGCTCTCGCGATATCTGCTGATTTTTGTTTGCTATATCCCACCACTGGAATTGCCAATGACCAACCGAGGGCATTGGCGATGGTTATCCCCACTCGCGTTCCCGTGTAAGAACCTGGACCTTGATTGACGGCTATGGCTTTAATTTCTTTGAGGTTTTTTTGGCCTGTCTCGCCGAGCCAAGGCGGACGCTTTTTTAATAATTTCCCAATATTCCTGAGGACCTCTGTCCCCGTGTCTTTTTGCCCCCGAAGGGGGGCTCTTTGGGCCCACGACCATTTTTTACTTCCAAGATTGCGGCCGTCATAGATCGCGACCTCGCACTCTTTATCAGTTGTATCAATAACTAAAATCATTTTTAAATTATACCAAATTCCTGCTGAAAAATAAAGGATTGACAACAGATTGATGATGGTTTATTATTTATCCAGTCCTTGAGGAGGTGACATCAGTGCTGAAACCAAGGGAGTTCATCTACAAGCTCGGCGGCGAGAAGAGAGGGACGCTGAAGGTCGAGTTTGACCATGGGGATGTCTACTTCTTCATGACGGTTCAGGATCCGGAAGGGTTTCTCGTCGAACTCGAGAAGATGACCGTTCACGGGATTGAAACTGACCTCACTAGAGACGGCACCGTCAGGATCATCGTCAAGAACAAACGGACTCCTACTGAACGCAGTCAAGCCGGTGAGCAGCTAATGTCGGCATACCCGTGGATATTCCTTCCAGCAAAATGCCCGCGCTGTGGAGGTAAAAAGCCACCGGAGAAGATGACCTGCGGCGATTGCTGGAGGAAGACCCGAACCCCTCGAAAGGTGTACGATTCTCTTCCTCCACATGTAGTCGATCAGCCGATCACCGAGGCGGATCGAGCCCGGGCAGGCTTGGGCAAGGACGATTTCATCATCTATGTACAATTCGTTTCTCGCGCATTCGACGATGCAAGAATCGGCCTCCCGAAGGACATGCGAAGGTTCTACCTCCGGCTCGGAGATCAGAGTGTGTCCGTTATTGTCAAAGAGAAGGAAGGTAGAATGGATTTCAGCTGGCACTTCTGCGCTCCGTATAAGTGGCCGACTCAAACCCTCATCTTATCCCCCAGGGATTTCGATAGGCTCTGCGACTTGCTCGGCGATGAGATGGCCACGGTGCTCAAAGCCAACGCTTCAAGCTGTCTCATCAACATGGTGCGGGCGGCACGAAAACGACGGATACATCAACCGGAGAACCCCGAACCCTCGCCCTCTTAGGCGAGGGTTTCTGTTTTTATTTTTCTTGAATTTTCACTTAAATGTTCGAAGCGAATATATTTTGTTTTTATAGGCAAGATTTTTTTGATTTTTTCCGCCCATTCGATTACGATTACTATATCATCGTGACCCAAAAAATCTTCGATTCCCAACGATTTGATGTCGTCAATATTTTCCACACGATAAGCATCAACATGGATGAATTCAATATTTTTTTTGCCAATCTTCCCGCGATATGATTTTAGCATCACAAAAGTTGGCGATGTAATTGTGTCGGCCACTTTTAACCCTTCAGCCAAACCTTTCACAAAAGTGGTTTTGCCCGAACCTAATTCGCCTATCAAACCAATAACTTCCCCTCCTTTCAACTTTCTGGCAAACTTTTTCGCATATTCAATTGTTTGTTCAATATTTTTGGTAATCATAATTTTTTCAATTTTATCAAAATTTATGGTTAAAGTCCAGCTTTAGAACAACAAATCTTACCGATACTTTCTTTCTAAAAATTTCATCAGTTCAATGATGACAATTGAGACCAAACCGATAGAAATAATTAACAACCAGTGAAGGAAGCTCAAAGGCACGGTTTTAAGAGCAACGTTTAGAAATGGCACATAGATCGCCACCGCAATGAGAACAAAACCATAAATAACTGCCGTAATTAAATATTTATTTTCCCAAAAATTTTCAGTGGAAAAAATGGATCTTTTTAAATCTTTAAAAGCAAAAATATAAATTAAACTAACCGAGGATACTGTGGCGAAGGCGATTGTCCGGGCCAAAGCGAGATTTCCAGTATGAACCAAATAATATCTAAAAATCCATAAAGAAAGTAAACCGACGGTAACGCTGATGATCATTATTAAAATCTTCATTGGCAAACTTAAAATATCTGCTCGTCTTAAACTTCTTGGGTCTTGTTTCATTAATTGGCTGTTTTTAGGTTCAAATCCCAGCATAATATCCGGCGGTCCATCACAAATCAATTGAATCCAAAGAATTTGGACCACAGTCAACGGGGCAGAAAAGTCTAAAAGCATTGCCCCAAAAATTAAAATAATTTCGACAAAAGCATTAGAAAGCGTATAACCGACGACTTTCTTAATATTGGAAAATATTAATCTTCCTTCTTCCACAGTTGCCAAAATCGTTCGAAAATTGCTATCCAAAAGAATAATATCGCCGGCTTCTTTGGCGACATCAGTAGCGTTGCCTACTACCAGGCCGATGTCAGCCTGTTTGAGCGCTGGGGCGTCGTTAACTCCGTCTCCGGTCATGGCCACTGCCTCTCCCTTTTCTTGAAGAATTTTGACTATCTTAAATTTTTGATGCGGCGACACGCGAGTAAATAAATCAATGTTTTGAATTTTTTCGGCTAAATCTTCGTCACTCATTTCCTCAAGATCCTTGCCTTCAAGAACGTTTTCGTTTTTGACCTCGAATCCCAGATTTTTGGCGATAAATTCGGCTGTCTCGCGATGGTCTCCGGTGACAATCTTTACCTTGATACCGGCTTCTTTGACAGTATCAATTGCCTCTTTGACATCATTTCGGATCGGATCTTGAACCCCGACTAATCCAACCCAATGGTATTCTTTTTTATCCAAGAGATAACCCTTGTCTTTAAAAGCAATTGAGAGAACTCTCAATCCTTCTTTGGCCCAACTTTCAACTTTTTTTAATTCTTTCGTTTGCTTCTCCGGATTTAAATTGCAAAAAGATAAAACTACCTCAGGCGCTCCCATCATTAAAGCAATCTCTTTTTGATCTTTTTTTATAATGGCCAAGGAATATTTTTTTTCGCTGTCAAAAGGCTCTTCATCAATTTTTTCATATTTTGACAAAATTTCTTCCGGTTCATATTTCTTAGAATCTCTGACATAATTCCAAAGTGCTATTTCAATTCCTGATCTTTGTTCATTGACCAAGGAAAACGCCTCATAGGCAATTTCTTCGTTTTCCAAATCCGATTTCACTACCTGCATCACGCCTTCGGTTAAAGTACCAGTTTTGTCGGTACAAATGACCGATGTCGAACCAAGCGTTTCAATCGAAAGTAATTTTTTTACCAATCCTTTCCTCTTCAATATTCGGTGCATGCCCAGGGCTAAAATAATCGTGATGGCAATCGGCAAACCCTCAGGAACAGCAGCAACAGCTAAAACAATGGCGATTCTAAACATTTCCCAGACATTTTCGTGTTTAAAAAGACCAAAAACAAAAATAACTAAACAAACCGCTAAAACAATATAAACTAAATTTTTGCTAAATTTTTCAAGTCTTTCCTGAAGTGGTGTTTTTTCTTCTTTGATTTCCGAAAGACTCTGACTAATTTTGCCAATCTCGGTCTGAGCGCCAATTTTTGATACTTGCATTAGCCCCTTACCGGATAAAACAGTCGTCCCCATAAAAAGAGTTCCGTCAAAAGACTTCGGCATCGGTTCTTCCTCACCAGTCAAAATCGCTTCATTAACAAGCAACTTTGTTCCGGAAATTAAGTGGCCATCCGCTGGGATTTTATCACCTGAGTTCAAAACAATAATATCGAGCGGAACAATTTCTTTAACCTCAACTTCGATTCTTTTACCTTCTCGGATAACAATGGTTTTGGGTTTGACAAATTTTCGCAATGCTTCCAAGGTTCTCTCGGCCTTAAATTCTTGATAAAAACCCATCGAAGCATTTAGAATCAAAACTACCGTTGCCAAAATGGCATCGGTAAATTCTCCGAGCGCCAGGGAAATGAGAGCGACAAAAATTAAAATATAGACTAAAGGACTTTTAAATTGGGAAAGCAAAATTTCCCAGCCAGTGGCATCTTGCTTAAGAGTCAAAGAATTATCGCCAAATTTTTGCTTAAATTCAAGAACCCTCTCCTGGGTTAGACCTTTGATTTTTTCCATGTTTTTATCATACCAGAAAAATATTTCTATGTCTCATCGCCGAAGTCGCTTGGCTGAGGGTTTTCTCGCCGCCAGCGTCTAAGCTGTATTGCAAAGATTATCAGTAACACCGCTGCTAGACCAGTGATTGCTTTAATCATTTGAATCCACCACGGCGATTTGACGCCCGCAACTTGCACCTCAGTATTTTCTGCCGTTGTTCCAGCGACTTGTTTTGAAGAAGTGGGCGAACGGGCAGTCGTTGAAGTTGTCGGATTTTTTGCTGATGTTGATTTGGCGCTCGCTTTTTTAATCACAGATGAACCGCTCGTAGATCCCTCAGCCGCCTGAATTAATTTAACATCTTCTTGTTTTTGCGGTAAAATCCGCCAAGTATCACGATATAAATTAACTATGCCAGTAACCTCAAAGATATCGCCTTTGTGCATTGGGGGTTTATCGATGCCGGTCGCGTCTTGAATGTAAACTTTAGCTTTCCCCGAACCATCGTCCAGATAAAATGTATTCCCCGAAGTTTCCACCACCGTGCCGGTAATCGTCACCAAATAATTTTCAAAATTTCTGAACTCGCCGGTATGGATTTCTATCGGCGAGGAATTTATCGGAATATCTATATTTTCCAGTGTGTTGCCACCGGCTTCAACCAATATAGGTGAATTATAAACGTTAATTTCTCCAGGAGTTAGGTTACTAGTCCAATTCCAAACTCCGTCAATGTTTGCCCAGGAAATTCCCTCGTCAGCTTGCCCGTAACTTGTTTCGTCAATAAGAAGTCCACCTGGAAATGAAAATTTTACTGTATCGCCGTTATTATTTAAGGCAACGCCGGTTCGAAACACCAAAAAATTTTTCGGCCCGATTGATGTCCCCTCTGGGATTAAATATTTGTCTAGTAGATAGCGTTTCAAAATAACTATTTCATCGTTAGGATTGTAGATTTCTACCCATTCTCCCTCAGAGTCAAGACCAACAGGATCTGGTAAAAGCTCTGACAAAATAATATTAGCCGCAGTTTCCCACAAACCAACTTCTTCCCGCTGGGCCTGTTGAAGAATAGATAACCACGATTCTTCTATTATGACCGAATTTTTATAATCATAATAATTTGCTAAACCTTGCTCTAAAAGCTCTGTATTAAAAATCTTATCTCCGTAAATTACAACTGCCAAAACGCGATCATAAGAAAGTTGCTCATCTGAGTTTTTGCTTATTAATAAATCCAATGACTGTTCTAAAAGTTCGCTTGTAAAATCTTTTGCCGAATCATAAAACGGTTCGCCCGTTTCAGGCGTGTCAATAAAAAGCAATCGAACTTTCGGATATATAACACCTCCGAATTCCAACCCTGGAGTCACCTCAATGGTGTCTCCGTCAATAATTCGCGAGACTTGGACATGTCTAATAATCGCGTTATCTAAATTCACCAGATTCAAAACCTCTTCGGGATAAATTGTGGGCGGAGGAAGAATAATGTCATTATTTTTTGTTCCTGGTGTTGGATTTTTCTCATTCACAAAATCACTGCCGGCATCAGTATCATAGCCGTTAGGATTTCGAGCGATTGATTCGCCTTGAGCTGGAATTGGCGCATTAATATCCAAGCCACCATATGTAACTTTATCTATCTCTAAGCCCGATTTTTTAAGAATAATTATATCACCGTCATTATTAAGTCCGAAACTAAATTTGCACGCTCCGCTGCCTTTTTCTAAAACTAAATAACTATTTGTGGCGATACCACAAGAGCTTAAATTTTTAGTTGTGCCAGTGCCATCTTCAATCGTATAATCAATCAAAATGAGATTAGACGCAGTACTATTAAAAAGTTCAATCCACTCAATTCCGCCAACATTCGGATTCGACATCACTTCATTAATAACGATACCAGCTTCGCCTGCCGTGGCTTTTTGAGGACTTAAAAATACCAACACAAAAAACAATCCTAAAAAGAGTCCCAAAAACAAAAATAAATAATTTCTTTTCCCCATCCTAATGTTATATTAGATCTTTTCAATCATTAACGCAAGCTTTACCCCTCCATCCCCGCGCCCTTAATCACCGCCAGCGGCTTCATCTTAGCTATCTTCTTGGCGATTCCGGCCTCCACTAAAGTATCAACGACCTCAACTATATTTTTATACGCCGATGGCGCCTCGTCAACTAAAATTCGCCAATCACGGGCATTATATAAAATTTCACCCATTGATTCTTTAAACTCTTCTTCCGTAATGGTCCGCGAAGCTTCCTTTCGCGACATCGCCCGGCCCGAACCGTGATTGACTGAATACCAACTTAGTTTGGCTTGCTCGGTGCCGACCATCACATATGAGGCCGTCCCCATTGACCCAGGAACAATCGCCGGATGACCAGTTTTTAGATACTTCTTGTCGAGCATCGGGTGTCCCGCGGGAAAAGCGCGGGTGGCTCCTTTACGATGAACCAATATTTTTTGCCCTTCAAATTCTTCAATTTTGGCAATATTATGGGCGACATCATAAACCAAAAACATTTCCAAATCTTTCTTGGGATCTTTGCCGAATGTTTCTCCAAAAACTTCTCGAATATCATGCGCCATCAATTGACGATTAGCAAAAGCAAAATTGACGGCTGCGGACATTGCCGCAAAATAATCTTGGCCCTCGTTCGAAGAAATAGGTGCTGCCGCCAGTCCTCGACGGGGAATAAAAATCCCTTCACGAGTCGCTGCCTTCATTAAAATGTTGACATAATCTGAACAAATCTGATGACCAAACCCTCTTGAGCCAGAATGAATCATCAACGATACATTGCCTTTTTTAATATTAAAAACGTCGGCTAAATCTTTATCGAAAATTTCTTGCACCTCCTGAATTTCAATAAAATGGTTGCCTCCGCCTAAAGTCGCCAGTTGGTCTTTCCCGCGGCGAATGGCAGTTTGGGACACCTTAGATAAATCCGCTTTTTCCATCCGGCCATTTTCTTCGATTGCCTCAATGTCTTCTGGCCAGCCAAAACCTTCCCGAACCATCTTTTGCGCCCCGCCTTTGACAATTTCCGCTAACGAAAATGATAGCTCCCCTCGCCTGCCCTTTTTGCCAATGCCCGTAGGAATCTTTTCTTCAATCTTGTCCATCAATTGGCGTAATTTTCTTTTATCTACATCAACGGCCGTAATATTAGTTCTTAATAATCTCACTCCGCAATTAATGTCGTACCCGACTGCCCCGGCGGAAATCACTCCGTTTTGGAGATCAAAAGCCGCCACCCCGCCGATCGGCAAGCCATAACCTTCGTGGACATCGGGCATACCCACCACCGGCGATAAAACTCCTTTCAATTGACTGGCATCAATTATTTGTTCAATCGAACGGTCTTTTTTGGCATTCTCCAACAAACTTTCTGATAAAAAAAGATCAATGTCCACCAAGCGTGGATCACCTTTTGGCAGACGCCAATGGCTCGGACCCACTTGTTTGAAATTAGCTTCCATTTGATCTCATTTACTTAAGTTCGATTTCCCCACCTTTATCCAAATCGTCATGAGAGACTTCGCCTTCATTGGACGAAATTTCTTTAGGTGGTGGTGTGGTCGCCTCCAAGACAGATGGAGTTGATGTTGACGATTGATCTTTCTTGGAGATAAAAGTCTCTTCAGACATAGGATGGCCCTCGTCAACATGATGAGTTTCTTCTCTAATTGTTCCCGGCGCTAAAGCCCCCTCGGCTTCTAACAATTGATGGTGGCGTCCTTCCGTTTCTACCAAACCATTATGAAGTTCCATAATTTTTGAAGAAACCTCCTGAGGATTGGGAACAGCTTTAAGTAAAAAGTTTTGACTTTGCTCTCCCGCTGTTTCTACCAAAACATCGCCGAAGCCGAAAAAAGTTGGTAAGAAACCGACAATCCCCGAAGTAACATCTTGAACTCGAAGCAATGAAAGCTGAGATATTTTACGCCCGAAAAATCCTTGTTGACTAATGTCAACAATGGCATCTTCGGTAATAATATAAATATCATAATAATACGAAATCCAAGCAAGAAAAGTCACTGTAATTGTAATCAAATAATAAATGGATAATCCTAAAACCATAAAATGAATAATAAATCCTTCAGCAATTTTAAAATCCGATAAAAATAAAATCAAAACAATAATCCCCGGGGCTATCAGCATCACTAATGAAAGGAAAAATTGTCCCAAAAAAGACGCCCAATGACGATGAACGAAAAGAACAATTTTATTTTCATCAACTGAACCCGGGACGGGAAAATGGTATTCAGCCATATCACCTTTCTTAAAATCTCAAAACATCTTTTAAATTTTTTCCCCAATCAAGGTTAGCAATAATAATAATTGAAACTGCAATAATCACAAACATGACAATTAGATAAATCAAAACGGCGAAAGCAACGCTATCGCCTTTAATCCTCATTGCCATAACCCGATAAATTCCATAGATATTAAAAATCATATAGGCGAAGATAAACAAAAACCAAATAATCAAGAAGATATACATATGTTTAATCTATCATATGGCCATATAAAGTATATAACCCACCACCATGATCAATAATAATACAATTGCCATAGCCGCCGTAATATTGATGAAGGATAATGTCACCACTGGCAGCAGCGTGAATAGGCGTTCCATATGAGGTGGCGAGGTCTATCCCCGTATGAAAAGAATACCAGGCGGTCCAGCTAGCTGGGCCAAATTCTTGAGTGATACGATAATTTGACATGGGCCAAGATAAAACCCCACCCAAGTAATCACGGGGATTAACCGGGGTGCCATTGAGTCGAACTTCAAAATGTAAGTGCGGCCCAGTCGAAAAACCGGTACTTCCTTCGTAACCAATAACATCTCCCTGGTTAACGTGTCCGTAAGAAACTCGATTAGGATTGCCAAGCAAGGCATTAATTTGAGCATTAAGTTGACTCAAGGAGGCTCGAGCCGCGGCTGCTTTTTGTTCATAGGATTTTTGGGCATCCACCGCTTGTTTCATCATGTTGTCTTTTTCCGATTTTTGAGAATCCAAGCCTCTCTTTTGTGCTTGCTGTTGACTTTTAAGTTCTGATAGGGTCTGTTTCTTTTGCTCCAGTTCGTTACGTTTACTTTCCAGTTCGCTTTTGAGCTGATTGATGATGTTGATAGTTGTTTCGATCCTATATTCTAAGGCCTCCACATATTGCGTCCGATCAACAATCTCGGACAACGAATTTGAGCCGACGATAATCTCGATCGTCGAATCTTGAGGCGTCTCGTACATTACCCGCATGGTTTCATAAAGATTTTCTTTTTGAACGGCTAATTCCGCTTCTTTCTGATTTATCTCTTTTTGGGTGGCGTCAATTTGTTGCTGAGTTTGATTAATATTATAGTTAGTCGTTGCGATGGCGGCTTCGATTTGCGCTATCGAGGCCTCCAGAACCGCGATTTCATTATGAAGACTTTGCGCTTCCGCCATCTTCTGATCAGCCGCTTTTTGGGCCTCATTTAATTCTTGAAGTCTTTGCTGTTGCTGGACTCGAAGTTCTTCTAAAGTGTCGGCTTTGGCAATCGTAAAATTGATACCTAATATCATGGCGGCGGCTAAAATGACCAAGATTAAAAATCTAAAAATTTTTTTCGTTTTTATTAAAAGCATCATATTTTTAAATATTTTCTAATACTAAATAGTGAACAACCAATTCCCACTAAAATTCCGACCAAAAGCTGCATCAAAAAGATTAAAATAAAGTGGCCTAGGAAAAAATTAATCATGTTTTCCGTTACCTCTTTGCCAAGGTATTGATTGGTCAGCGGTGATACAAAGCCAATTGCCAGCCACAAAATGCCCATTGCCAAAATGCAGGCCAAAAACCCATAAAGCATTCCTTCAATAATAAATGGCACTTTGATAAAACGATCACTGGCTCCAACTAATCTCATAATTTCGATTTCATCCTTACGAGTAAAGATTGTTAATCGAATAGTATTTAAAATAACCAGTACGGAAACAATAATGAAGACGATGGAAAAGATCCAACCCATTTTTTTAAGAAAAGAGGTAATGGCCAAAAGTTTGTCGATTATTTGTTTATTGTCCTCATAGGAAATCTTATGAATCATGCTCGAAAACTGAGGGTCGGAAACATAATCGACAATTTTTTGCAAATTTGCCGGGTCAATCGTTTTAACTGTTAGAGATCTAGGCAATGGATTTTCTTCCAGGCTTATCAACTCCTTGATCCGTTGATTTTTTTGCTGTTGGTCCCAAATATCCAAGGCCTCTTCCTTTGAAATATAACGGACCTCCTTAACATCACTGCGTGATGCCAATGTTTGTTGAAGGTCACTAATTTCTTGGGTGGTAGCGGAATCTTTAAAGTACACTGAGACATCAATTTTAGAGCGAATGCGATCAGTCGTCTTTCCGATCACAATCGTCATCACTACAAAAAGGGTAATAATTAAGAGCGTCAAGGTCATTATTAAAGTCGAGGCTAATGACAACCAACGATTGCGCCAAAAATTGGTTAAACCTAATTTAATTATTCTTGAAATCGAAATCCATTGCATCAGATTAGATATCCTCCCCGATATTTATCAGAAATAATTTTGCCATCTTTAATTAAAACCACTCGGCGCTTGAGACGATCGACGATTGCCTTATTATGAGTGGCTAACAAAACGATCGTGCCTCTTTTGTTAATCCGAGCCAAAAGTTCAATAATTTCCCAAGCATTAATAGGATCCAAATTGCCCGTTGGCTCATCTGCAATTAAAATTTTGGGGGAATGAACCAAGGCCCGGGCGATACTCACCCGTTGTTTTTCCCCTCCAGAAAGCTCATCCGGTAAATTACTTTTGCGTTTAAGCATTCCGACTAAATCAAGAATTCGAGGAACCTTGTCATTTATCTCCTCTGGCAAGGCATCGCAAACTTCCAGAGCAAAAGCGACATTCTCATAAACCGTTTTTTGAGGTAGGAGTTTGTAATCTTGAAAAACCACTCCCACCTTACGCCTAAAATAAGGTAATTCCTGAGGACGAAGTTGAACAATATTTCGACCAGCAATTAAAATCTTTCCGGCACTTGGTTTTTCCTCACAAATAAGCAACTTCACCAAGGTGGACTTTCCGGCTCCGGAAGCACCAACAATCGAAACAAATTCCCCTTTTTCGATCTTAAGATTAATATCTTCTAAAGCCTTAATTCTTTCAGAGTAAAATTTGGAGACCCCAATAACCTCAATCAACATACTCCTTTTTGACAGCTAAAATATCCCCTCTCCTTCAGTTTAACAAAAAAACCAAAATAAGCAACCTTATCGTTTGGCCCAATTAATAATGCCCCGAGTATCTAAGGTGTTAATAATATTTTCCTTTTCCAACCATCCCCTTCTTGCCACGGCTACCCCAAATCTTATCAGATCTAAATGGTGAGATTGATGGGCGTCAGTAGAAATGGCAAATTTAACGCCGTAAGTTTTGGCTTCTTTACAGAGCGTATCTCGTAAATCCAATCTGTTAGGAAAGGCGGAAATTTCCAGGGCGGTTTTGTGCTCCGCGCACGCTCGAAAAATCGCCGGCCAATCTACCTCATAAGGTTCACGCTGGCCAATAATTCTCCCTGAAGGGTGACCAATAATATCCACATGGGGATGGGCAATGGCTTTAATCAACCGCTTGGTAATTGTCGCGCGATCCTGGAAGAAACTGGTATGAACCGAGGCAGTAACTATATCTAATTTCCCCAGCATCCAATCCTTGATATCTAAATCACCGTCGGCTTTAATGTTTACTTCAACCGAAGATAAGATTCGCAGTGAAGGGTGGCTTTTTTGAACTTTTTCAATTTCCTTCTGCCGCTCTTGGAGCCGTTTTTCATCCAAACCCCTAGCAATACCCAATCCAACAGTGTGATCAGAAATAACCACGTACTCATATCCTAGGGCTGATGCTTTTTGGGCGATTTCATCGATGGTCATCAAACCATCTGACCAGTTTGAATGAACATGTAAATCGCCACGAATGTCGGTAGGCTCGACTAATTTCGGCAAATTGTGTTTTAACGCTGCTTGAATTTCCCCCCGATTTTCTCGAAGTTCCGGCGGGATCCAGTCCATCTTAAGATTGCGGTAAACGCAGCCTTCGTCGGCACAAGTGATTCGGCTTCTAACTCTGCCTTCTTTCAAAACCTTTAGTCCATGTTCAGAAACTGATCTTTCAATGCTAAGGGCATAAGCCCTTAAAGCGACATTGTGCTCTTTCGATCCGGTCAGGTGTTGTAAAAGCGAGCCATATTCCTTTTCCGGAACAATTTCTAAATCAACATGGGCGTTTGGCTCATAAATAATCATTGCTTTGCCCGGACCTTTGGCCAACACATTGATAACTCCCGGAATTTTCACAAATTTTTCGATCAATTCTTGGGGTTTGGATGTGGCGGCCACAACATCAATGTCGCCAACTGTCTCTTTCATTCTCCTGAGCGAGCCAACATAATCAATTTTTTTAACCCCCGTTTCTTTTTTTAAATAATCAATCACTTTTTCAGCAATCGGTAAGGCTTCAGTCAAAAGCATCCGGCCCGTCAGCCGCCGCATAATTTCAATCCCGCGTAAGATATTATTACGGGTTTTTTCTTTAAAAACTTTATCGGCTTTATCAGCTTTAAGTTTTTTCTCCAAATCATCGATATTTCTGGCTTTAAGTTCGTGGGCAATTTTAATCGCCATCTTTGGCCCAACGCCGGGGATTTGGATAAATTGGACTTCGTTGACCGGAACTTCTTTGGAAATTTCTTCAAAATATTTTATTTTGCCGGTTTTGATCAGTTCCTCGATTTTTTCGGCCACTGATTGGCCGACATTAGGAATCGCCTTAAGTTCTTTGACCCCACCACGTTTATAAACGCTAGTTAAATCCTCGTGATAATTCTCGATTCGTTGCGCCGCCCGTTCATAAGCGATTATGCGAAAACGATCTTCGGGATTTTTGAGCTCCAAGACTTTGGCGATTTGAAAAAATTTTTGACCGATTTCTTTATTAGTCATTTAATACTTTATACATTTGAAGGGCAGCGCTGTATTTACCTTGGCGAAAAAATCCCTTGGGCAAACGAGCAAATTCCCGAAATCCAAATTTTTGATAAAGTTTTTTACCAATCTCGTTATCATCAAATATATATAATTTGGCAATTTTAATTTTCATTTTTCTGGCTTTCTTTAAAATATATTCAAACAAAAATTTACCAATTCCTTCGCCCCGAAAATCGCGATCAACCATTAAGCCAATCGTACAAGTATGCCAATCGCGCGTCCCTCCGCGGCGAAAATCGCATTGACCGATGATTTTGCCATCATAAACAGCCCAGACCATGTATCCTTGACCCTTGTTAAAATAAGCTAAATTTTCTTTAAGCCACGTCTCTTCTTCGGTGCGGGTCTTTGGCTTACCCGTCAAAGTCAGAAAGGAATCGTCCTCCACTAGTCGGTTAACGAATTCCAAAAGAGAACCCAGCCGTTCCATTGACGGTTCCCAAATCTCAATTTCTCTGCCTTTTTTGGTGGTAAATTTGGCGATTGGTTTCATTTTTCAAAATAAGATGTTTTTAGTTTTTTTTCTTTATCAAAACGCTCTAATGCTAATTGAATTAATTTATCTATTAAATCAGGATAGCTTAAACCGCTTGCTTCCCAAAGTTTCGGATACATGCTTATTTTCGTAAATCCAGGAATAGTATTTAGCTCATTGACGATCAGGTCATTTTCTCTAAGAAAGAAATCAACCCGTGCCATGCCCTCACAAGAACAAATCTTAAAAGATTTTATCGCTAATTCTTGTACTCTCCGAGTTAGTTTAGATGATATTTTAGCCGGTATTTCCAAAACTGCCCCATTTTCATCAATGTACTTTGCTCTGTAAGAATAAAATTCATCTTTTACTTTGACTTCGCCTGGGATTGATGCGATTGGATTATCATTTCCTAACACCGAACATTCAATCTCTCTGCCATCAATAGCTTCTTCAAATAATATTTTTCTGTCAAAGGCGAACGCTTCTTCAACTGCTTTCTGAAATTCATTTTTATTGTGAATCTTATTTATACCCACTGATGAACCAAGATTTGCGGGTTTTACGAAAAAAGGCAAACCCAGTTGACGTTTTATTTCCTCAAACTCTATTTTTTTGTTTTTGGTAGAAATAAATTTCGCGGTTGGGATCCTGGCCTCTTTAAAAAGCCTTTTCATTACATCTTTATCCATCCCAATAGCTGACCCTAAAACGCTTGATCCAACAAAGGGTATTCCAGCGAGCTTAAATAATCCCTGAATAGTACCATCCTCTCCCATTGGACCATGTAAAATCGGGAAAACGACATCGACAACTCCGACTGTTGAACGATCTGTATTGTTTAATAATTCCCCCGATTTACCACTTGCTACCATAGACACACTCTTTGCCGATGAATTTTCTTTGTTTAGTTTGATTAACTTCGGATCTTCGGAATTTAATAAATATTCCGCTGGACTGTTCAAATACCATCGGCCATCTTTATCAATGCCGATAGGAATGATATCGTATTTAGATCGATCGATAGCTTCAATAACATTTTTGGCTGATTGAAGCGATACTTCGTTTTCAGCCGAAACACCCCCAAATAATACTGCTACTTTAATTTTCCTCATGTATCCTTTTTGGCTTGCGAGCTTGGCGATTGGTTTTTGAGACATTTTTACATTTAATAATTCGACGGCGGAACTTGCCGGTTTGCTTTTTGGCATAATTTAGGTAGGATTTTTGGGCCACCTTTAAGCCGCTTTGGCTGGTCGGCGGGGAATGCGGTGACCGGCGGCGCGGGCTTTGGACAAATTGACAGCCGCCTCTTGGCGTTTGCAACCGGCCTTGGTCGGATGACGACCCAAAATCTTCTTGCCGTCGTGGCTGTAAAGATACCACTTTTTCCCGACTTTTTTGATCATTTGGTCTCCTTCTGGCCTGTAACTTGAACCCATTTTGTTTGACCAGAGTTTAAAATACTTGAATCGATAATTTTTATGTTTGAATCTTTCAAATACTTTTCAATCTCATCCTTAGTATAATAACTATAAAATCTTTGATATTCATAACCGTAATCATTTTCTTTAACGATTTCTTCATCAATCCCTTTATTGGATTCTTTAACCGCAATATAAATATATCCCTTAGGTTTTAATAAATCTACCCATTTTTTAATAATTTCGGCTGCTTTCTTTTTCGGGACATGGAGCAAACATGCTTGCGCAAATACTCCATCAAATTTTCCTTTAAAAGTAATGCCCTCCATATCCATCACTTGAAAAATCCCTTCTGGTGCGTTTTTCCGAGCAAGCTTAATCATTTTTTCTGAGATATCTATACCAACCACCTTTAAACCTTTGTCTATAATAGCTCTTGACTTAAGACCTGAGCCACAACCGATATCCAAAATTTTAGATCCTTTTTTGAATAATGATGCAAATTTCTTTGCTGCCTCAACTGACCAAATGTCATTTTGATGATCTTGATTCCAGTCTTCAGCAATTTTATTATAAGTTTTCTTAAGATTTTCTTTATAATCCATATTTATTTTTTGCAAATATTTTCTTGATAAATTCGGCTTCTTTAGCAAATTGAGAATGAAGCGGCTTAGGCAAGTTATCTAAAGTAAACCAACCGATTTTCTCAATTTTCTCCGGATCAGCATTTTTGACTTTTTTAGGATTTACTAATACCCAGTGTAAATTTTTAATCCAATGGGTCTTTCGACCATTATGTTTCCTCAGGACGTTCGCTGTTCCAAGATACTCAATTTTCATTGGTTTTACGCCGTATTCTTCCTTTACTTCACGATTTATGGTCTCTTCAAATGTTTCACCAAATTCCATTGAACCTGCACCGCAATCCCATCGACCTTGCTCGTCGCGGCATTTGGCACTACGTTTATGTAACAATAAACGATTCTTTGAATCGTGGCACCAGAAAACACAATTGACGCCTATGTATTCAAATCCTCGCTGCATATCTTTTTTATGATATTTATCTCCCATGGCCTTATATTTTTACAACTTTAAATTTACCCTCGGTTTTGTTTTTACTGACAATATGCATATTATTTTAGCCAAGAAATTTCTTAATTCTGAATCATTGTATTATTCACAAGATATGCAGAAACATCGTCGCAACCATAATTAAAAGTTTGTTCCTCGCCCGCCTTCAACACCAAGCTTATAAGCCGCGATTTATCCAGCAGCCCACAGCGCACATAATAAATATTTGCCGGACCTTCATTTTTTACTTTAGTCTGATCTCTGCCTTTATTGACGGTCATGACTGCCGATATATCAGCGAGAGCTGAATTATTAAAATTAGCTAAAATTTCCCTTACATATTTTGCGGTCTCAAACTTAGACTCGCGACTCGGTTCAATTTGGCTGTATTCATACCATTCGTTCCATGAAGTAATGTAAAGCCAATTAGCATTGTTTTTTTTGGCAATCTCATAGCGAGCGTCTAGATACTGTCCATTGGAACGATCAACTTCAAAACCTGATTTTTCCAATTTACTCGTTCCGCCAATTAAAGTTGCAATTAGCGCTCGGTTAAGGTCTTTTAAGTGGGCATAATGGTTTGAAGTATCGTTAAGACTAATGTACTTATCCGCATAAGTAGTTATCGTCTGAAAATATTTAAAATAATCATCCGATACATCCCAGTTATCTGGCATTGCCACATAATAGGCATCGCCGGTGGAAGCTTTAATTTCGTCTAAGATTTTTTGCCAGCGATCCAAATCAATCGTTTGAGGATTATAGACAAAGATAACCGGCAATCCGTTAAGTTTCAAATAGGCAGGATGTTCTTTGCTCAGATTAATTAAATATGTTAATTCATCAACAAAAGTTTTATTTGCTGCTTTATACTCAAAATTAATATTTTCATACAAAGGGGTAATTTTGAAATTTAGATATTCATTCGAACTTTCAATTTTCGTCAGCATCTTGATAAATGCTCTATCATTCTGATTATCGATCCCATTCCAGGAGAACAAAAAACCATCAAGCCCGATATCCGAGGCCAAAGTAAGTTGATAATCAATTGTCTCATCATCTTGTGGATTATAGGATCCGGCTAAAGGATGCTCGGCATCGGTATATTCAGCCCATGCAGGATTTTTATAATACCAGCCATAGTAACTAGCCAGAGCAATTTTATCATCCAGCGTGAATTCTTTTTGATTTTTGTTAATAGTTGGTGATGAAGATGGATTTGGTGTTTTTTTGTTATAAATAAAAAACGCGCCCCAACCAGCAACAACTATCAAAATAAAAAAGATAACAATTCTAATTAGCCATTTTTTCATTTTTTTGCTTTCTTCAAAAAATATCAGTTATCTCCCATGGCACTTCTTATACTTTTTACCCGAACCGCATGGACAGGGCTCATTGCGGCCGACTTTGGGGAAAATGCCGCCAGAGGATGTGGTTGGCCGTGATTCGCCGCGTTTTCTAACAGTAACTTCTACCCCGGAATTAGAGGTATTTTGAACCTGATTTAACACCTCACTCCGTTGAGGTGTTGGATTTTCCGTTAACGGCTCAGGGGGTGAGCCGTTAGAAACGTTCCCGAAAGTTCCGGCGGCCATTTGTTCATCTGCCCCGCGCATTTGCATCGCCCGCGCTGGCTGCTCAACTGCCAATCTTCGCGGTTGCGGCTGAATTTCCGCTTTCAATAATATTTCTACCACTTGGGCATTAATATTGCCAAGCAAACGCTGGAATAAAGCATAAGACTCGGCCTTGTATTCGACGAGCGGATCGCGCTGACCGTAACCGCGTAGCCCGATTCCTTCGCGCAATAAATCCATGGCATTTAAATGCTCTATCCACATGGTGTCAATCGACCGCAAATAAACCATCCGCTCAACATTATCCATTACCTCTTTGCCAACTCGATCATATTTTGTTTGATATTCCGCCCGCGCTTCATCGTCCATCAAATCCAGGATTTCTTGATGGATGTCGCCGCCTTCTAAAATCTTTCGCCGTTTTGAATAAATGGCCTGGCGATGTTTATTGGCGACATCGTCGTATTCAACGAGGTGCTTTCGAATATCAAAGTTGTGGCCTTCAACTTTTTTCTGGGCCGATTCAATAGAGCGCGAGATAAGCGAGTGTTCGATAGGGACGTCATCGGGCAACCTCAAGGTGCTCATTAAATTTTTCATCCGATCGCCGCCAAAAATTCTCATTAAATCATCATCCATTGAAACATAAAATTGCGACGTGCCCGGATCGCCCTGGCGACCAGAACGACCGCGAAGTTGATTATCAATTCGCCGCGCTTCGTGCCGTTCAGTGCCCAAAACGTGCAAACCGCCGGCTTTGACTACTTTTTCATGCTCAATCTTGTCAAAGGGCGAACCGCCTAAAACAATGTCCACACCACGTCCTGCCATGTTGGTTGCTACCGTCACGTTACTTGGCCGACCGGCTTGAGCAATAATTTTAGCTTCCCGTTCGTGGTGCTTGGCATTTAAAACTTCGTGTTTAACCCCCAGGCGTTTGAGTATCCGCGATAAACGCTCACTTTTTTCAATCGAAATTGTTCCCACCAAAAGCGGCTGACCAGCTTCCGAGCGTTTTTGAATTTCGGCGGCCACCGCATTAAACTTGGCCTCTTCAGTTTTGTAGATTTGATCTTGTAAATCTTTGCGAATCATCGGCATATTCGTCGGAATCACAACGACATCTAATTTATAGATTTTATAAAATTCCTCGGCTTCAGTTTCTGCTGTCCCAGTCATGCCCGCCAATTTTTTATACATTCGAAATAAATTCTGAAAAGAAATCGTCGCCAAAGTATCGGATTCCCGCTGAACTTCAACGCCTTCTTTGGCTTCAATGGCTTGATGAAGACCCTCGCTGTAACGCCGACCAGGCATCAAACGACCAGTGAATTCGTCAACTATAATGACTTCGCCGTTTTTAACAACATAGTCTTTATCTTTTTTATAAAGGGCGTGAGCAATTAAAGCTTCTTCCAAATGATGGACAAGTTGAATTGATTTTGTATCATAAACAGTTTCCAAGCCCAGCATGCCCTCGACTTTTTTCATGCCAGCATCGGTGAGAGTGACGGAGCGCATTTTTTCGTCAACTTCAAAATCTCCCGCCTCGGCGCTGTCCGCCTCGGATCGGCGAGACGGGCCGAGTCGCGACGGGTCTTTTGCCTTTAACTTAGGCACCATCATCGCAAACTGACGATATAAACTGGCCGATTCTTCGGCCGGCGCCGAAATAATTAAAGGCGTGCGCGCCTCATCAATTAAAATCGAGTCTACCTCATCAACAATGGCATAGTGTATATCCCTTTGGACCATCTGTTCTCGCGACTGGACCATATTGTCGCGCAAATAATCGAAACCGAATTCATTATTAGTACCGTAAGTAATGTCCGCGGCGTAAGCGTCTTTTCTCGAAATTGGCAAAAGATTTTCGTATTCGATTGAGACTGGATCAACATCGCGCTTATTCGGTGTAAACAAAAAAGACGATTCATGATTAATCACCGCCGCCTTGAGTCCTAATTTATCGTAAATCGGCCCCATCCAAGCACAATGAAAGCGAGCCAAATAATCGTTGACTGTCACCAAATGCGCGCCCTTGCCTTCTAGCGCATTTAAATATAAAGGCAAAGTTGCCACAAGGGTTTTTCCTTCACCAGTTTTCATTTCCGCGATTTTACCTTGATGAAGAACAATACCACCGATTAATTGAACATCAAAATGTCGCTGGCCAATGGTTCTTTTAGCCGCTTCTCTTACCGCCGCAAAAGCTTCCGGCAAAATATCATCCAAAGCTTCATCTTTGGCAAGCCGCTCTTTGAATTCGGCTGTTTTTTCTTTTAACTGATTATCGGTTAATTTTTGATAATCGGCTTCGAGTCCATTTATCTTATCAACCGTTGGCTTCAGCTGACCGATCACTTTTTCATTACTATCAAAAATTTTCCCTAAAAATCCGAGCATTTAGAGTCCTTTCGACCTTATTTTACCATATTTTAGGGTAAAAGAAAACCGGCGAAACTACTTGACTTAGAAACAACAATATGGTAATATATCTTATGCCCCATAGGCACAATGTTTTGCATTCTGAACAATAGAGGCAATTTGGACAATCTATCTCCTGCCGAACCCTGGCCGTCGGCCAGAGGTTGCCAAGGTCGCAAGACCAAAAGGAGAAGAAGATGTCAGCCTCTATGTCGAGGAAGGAACAGATCGTCAGTTGGGTCAAAAGCGAGCTTGAAAAAGCTGTCAACGAAACACAGGAAATGGCAGCCAAGCTGCGCTATGCCAAGGTGGTGGCTCGAACAGCCGAAGGCCTTGAGGCCCATGCAGAGATGGCTTACCGCCAAATCAAACAAAAGAAACGCGCTGACTACCGACAAATCGGCCAGATGTGGTTCACCGCCGCCCTGCTACGTCTTCCAGAAACCATGAGATTCCGATTCCACCTCGAGCATGTTCAAAATGACCCCTTGATTCGTCGCGATGTTGTTATGGGGGCTTCCAACTTTGCCCGGGGGCTCGACATCTACTTCGATGCCGAGCGGATTGAAGCTATGAGGCTGGGTGTCGAACTTCTCTGTGAGGACAAACAAGTCGCAGATCTGATCAAACCGGTAATCCGTGTGATCAACCTCAAGCACATACTTACCCTGTCTTTGACCATGGTCGGCATCTCACCAGCAACACTTTCGGCGACAATGATCGAAGGTATAATCAAAGAAACCAAACACCATCCTAATACCGCTGTTAAAGAAATGCTCGATGGCCTCCTTGAAGCCATCACGGCGGTGGCGCCAACTACGGGCGAGGTGCTAATGACAATCTACAATAGTTGTTGAGTCCAAGCCACAAGCTCTCGAGAGCTTGTGGCTTTTTCTATATTTACCTTTCTTTTTCTTTATAGTTCTAAACCGCTTGAGCCCATTTCGTAAATGGTCTTTAATTGGTCAGTTAAAGAAAAGCGGCGAAACTACTCCGCCGCTGGTACAGACATCGCTCGTTCAAGCTCTTTGCGAGCTGCCTCTTTCCAGGCATCGCATTCAATCATCATCTGATTGAGAATTTCTACGTAGAGACACCTAGCAAGCTCATCATCATCAATCTCTTTCATCTGTGGAGGCCAGATGAGTTTCAACTTGCCAGTTGCGGCCATTCCATCAAATTCAACCCTAATGTTCATCTCGGGAAATGCATCGTCTCCGGTCCAAAAAACAGTTGCTCTCCTAAGCGAAACGAAACAAAGCTCTGTGGTCATAAGTTTACCGATGGTTTGATAAAGGACCTCTACGGCTCTCTCAATGAGATTCGATTCAACAGCTCGGCCAAATCCAACCCTCGTACGGAAATTCAGCTCAACTTCCCAACCCACTTTCATTCTCGTACCACAATAAGCCCTTACACCACCTCGCATCGTGGTTTCCTCCGGTCAAAGAAACTATCACAATAATATGATATAGATAAAAATCTGTCAATCATTTATTTAGACATTTTATCATTAGAACATTGGAAATTAATTGAAAATTGAGAATTGGAAATTGAAAATTTCCCTTTAGATCTCCCCTTCCGCCTCTTCCTCTAATTCCGCCTCGTGATACTTTTGGGGATATCGAGTGCCAATTTTTATCTGCTCTTTATATTTAGAAACTTGTGTCTCAAAGCGCTCTTCGATTAGATCAATTGAGCCCATAAAATCATTCGTCACTTCTTCAATGTGAATTGGGTTTTTAAGCCCTGGCAGGGTGGCGGTCAAACAAACCGCTTGATCATTGCCCTTTGGCCCCATAAAATTGCTCAAAACGATCTCAAGAGTCGCTGGCTCTTTAACCATTTTTTCAAATCTTCTAAATCTCTCGTTAATGTAACCCCTTAAATTGTCATCAACTTTAAATTGCTTACCAGAGATAGTTATCTTCATCGTTTAATTTCCTTAAAATCAACATATTTCAGTAAAACTTCCGGCACTTTCACCGAACCATCCTTTTCTTGGTAGTTTTCCAAAATCGCAATCAGCATCCGGCCGATAGCGACGGCGGTGCCGTTGATAGTGTGGACGAATTCATTTCCTTTTTCTGATTTATAGCGAATACTTAAACGCCTCGCTTGGAAATCAGTGCAGTTAGACGCCGAATGAGTCTCGCGATACTTACCCTGCCCCGGCAACCAAGTTTCGATATCAATGGTTTTGGCCGCCGGCATTCCTAACTCGCCGGCACAAAGTTTGACGACGCGATATGGCAGCTCCAATCCTTTCATGATTTTTTCTTCAAGCTCCACTATCAAACCAAGTTCTTTTTCAGAATCTTTGGATTCACAAAAGGTAAACATTTCGAGTTTATCAAATTGATGAACGCGAAATATGCCGTGAGTATCCTTGCCATATGAGCCAGCTTCGCGCCTCAAACAAGTTGAAAAAGCCACAAATCGCTGCGGTAGATCTCGCAATATTTCATTAGCATAATACGGCAAGATTGATTGTTCGGATGTGCCCACGGCCACCATTTCGTCATTTTTCATGTGATAGGCGTCGTCATTGGTGGCTTCAAAATGACCCGAGCCCCAAGCCATATCATTTTTAATCAAAATCGGCGGAATCATGGCTCGAAATCCCTCTTTTTTAATTATTTCCATCGCGTATTGAATCAAAGCAAACTCGAGCTCGACTGCTTCATTTTTTAGATAATAAAATCTTGAGCCAGAAACTTTGCTGGCCCGTTCGATATCGATAAGGTCCAATTTTTTACCAATTTCTACATGATCATTACCTTTTTTGAGTCCGATTTTGCCGACTGTTTTGATTATTTCATTTTGCGACTCATCTTTGCCTTCCGGAACATCGGAAAGGGGAATGTTGGGAATTTTGACAGCCTCAATTTTAAAATTTTCCTCCGCTTCAGCCAGTTGCGGCTCAAGATCTTTGAGCATTTTTTTAATTTCCTTTGCTCGATCGGTGCGTCGGCTGACGGACTTCCCCTCCTTGGCCATTTTGTTGTGGGCGGCCCTAAGCATCTCAATCCGCGCCATCAAGCCCCGCCGCTCCTCATCCAACTCCAAAACCTTATCCACATCACATTTAAACTGGCATTTTTGAGCAATATCCTTTTTTACTTCCTTCAAATTTTCCCGAACATATTTTATATCAAGCATTCTAGATTTATTATATCCTGTTATTTTAAAAAGAAAAAGGGGCGAATACCGTTCGAACGGTATTCGCCCCAGTATGTGCATTATCACAACATCGGGAACGCATTGTGGGCAATGCGCTTGAGCCATGGGTCCCAGGAATCAACATCAGGAGCCAACCATTTTGCCCAGCGATCAGAAGGATACGTTTCACGGAGCAATCTGATAGCTTGGGCCAAATAGGCCTCACCGCCCTCTCTCTCTGCTAATGCCGCCGCAAGAATCGGTAATCCTTCACGGATAGCCGTGAGAGGAGGATGGCCGTACTCACCTGGAAGCCACACCAGACCACTAAAGGCATCCAGCAGCTCTTCGAAGGTGCCGTCCTTGGTCTGCAAACTGGCAATCCAACGAGAGTGGAGAGACTCATCCTGCTGGTTCTTGATTATCAGCCAGCGGAGACTACGTTGTAGCTTAGGAGAAAGTAGTATCATGCCGGTATTCACTCGACACTCAAGGTTAAGCGCGGGCAACAACAACTCCCCCTCCTGCAACTCCTGTCCCAGCTCGAAGAGATTGGTCAGATAACCCTGGTCATCACCCGAGTGTACCCTGTTCAGGAGTTCAACACACAGGTGGGCCATGGCCCGGTAGCGGCTCAGTCTATCTTCTGGGATTCCGGCGATGCAGTAAACACACCACGCCGGCGTACGAGGACATTGAACCGGAAGCTTGCCCTCGAGGAAACACCGCAACTCATCGGCCATGAGGCTTAGCCAGCCAGCTCCAGCCTCCTCGCATTCCTCTGGAAACCATCTTATCGGCATGTTGCCACCTCCCACATGTGGTCACTACAGGTTCAACCATCAATTAAGAATATCACATTATACCAAAAAATCAAGCCCCAAGGCCTGATTTATATATTTCTCACTAAATAATGTTTATTGAGAAATAGATTCCAATCTTTTTAGCACAAATTCCCTATCCAAACTCGCCAAGAGCCAGCCAGCCTGCGGGCCGGAATCTTTACCAATAAACGATAAGTAGATTGCCGAAAACGCATCACGAGGATTAATATTCATTGTTTTTCGAATTTCGTGGATTTTTGGATGAAGTTCTTCGCCGGTCCATGACTCTTTTGATTTAATTATATCAGAAATTTTTCTTAAAAATTCTTTTTGCTTGGCAGTCAAATTTTTGGCAACAGAAGGCAATTTATCAGCAATGGTAAATTTGTAATTTTCCGGCGCGAATCTTTTTAGCCAATTTTTTGCGACTTCAATTCTATCTGCGATTTCACTCTTTTCAATTTCCGATAATTCCGACCCCTTCTCTTTTTTAGCGTATTTCCAAATATCTATCCGAGGCATTTGGAGCATATAAGCGATTTTCGAAAAGCGTAATAAATATTGGGGCTGGTCTTTTTCGGAATTGCTAGTGGCGTAATAATATGAACGCGCTAAATCACTATTTGGATCTTTTTGATAAAGTTCGACCATGCGGTCATATTCATCATAAAGCAAAGGAATTGTCTCGCCTTCTGGCTGAAACTCGATTGCCCGTTTGGCTTTACTTCTTACAAATAAAAACCTCAAAATATTGGCGGGCAGAAAATCAGCCATATCTTTGGCCGTAACCCCAAGACCCTTAGACGAAGCCATTTTCTTTCCGCCGACTAAGAAAAATTCATAGGGAATATCATATGGCGGTTCTTTTTTGAAAACTTTGCGGTAAATATGGTTGGCAATATCTCTTGAGCCGCCGGCAGCAGAATGATCTTTGCCTTCACCTTCAATATCTGTGCCAAAAACAAACCATTTACAGGCCCACTCAA
Organism: uncultured Candidatus Berkelbacteria bacterium; assembly: GCA_963698075.1. GTDB lineage: Bacteria > Patescibacteriota > UBA1384 > UBA12157 > JAENIV01. The sequence continues at coordinate 411,793 of OY969116.1, forward strand.
CTTTCCAAGGCAATTTGGCATTGCCGTCAAAAGGAGAGGCCGAGCCTTCATAGCCGCACCCCTTGGCCCATTTAACTAAATTTTCTTCACATTTAAATCGAACTTCCTTACCGTTCCAATCGGTTACTTTTGTTGTCCCGATTTTTCCACATTTCGGACAAATAACCTGCAAAGGAAACCAATCTTCACCCTTGTCTGACCCGGAAACCTCTTTATATATCTTTCGGATTTCATGAGCATTGTCTAAAATAATTTCAATCGTTTCATTAAATTTGCCGTTTTTATAAAGTTCTGATGTTTTGACAATTTCCGGGTCTATGCCAAGACCATTAAAAACACCCTCAAACTCTTTCAAATACTGCTCGGCAAAACTTGAGAATTTCCCGTCGGGTGCTGGAATATTCGAAAGTGGTTTGCCCATATGTTTCTCCCAAGACTGATCAACATATACCGGCAATCCGTCCATGGGATCAAAATCGTCGAAGCCATATTGAAAAACAGCTTTCTTACTCTTATCTTCTAAGCCTCGTCGGATACAATCATGAACAATTACCCCTCTTAGAGCACCAATATGGGAATGCCCAGACGGCGTCGTCCAATCGGTAATTAAAAAGGAGTCCTTTTGGACGTTGGTAAAAACATCTTCAATTATTTCATCAACCCAAAACATTATTTTCTCCTAAATTTATCCTATCAAAAAAGAGGCCTCATATCAATTCCTGATTGTCGACCTCTTCTCTGGTTACTTGATGGCAACAATCTTACAATTCATTTTACCATTAGGGGTATGGATTTCAACAATTTCTCCTTTGGTTTTCCCCAAGAGGGAATAACCGATTGGTGACTCCGAAGAAATTTTCCCTGAAGCCGGATCCGATTCAGAAGATGAAACAATGGTATATTCAAGGGTCTTACCATCTAATTTGAGGATGACTGTTGAGCCCAGCTCTACTTTGTCGGTGCCCGTCGCATTGTTCTTGGCCACCACTCTTGAGCGACGAAGCATTTCCTCCAACTCCAAAATACGTCCTTCGACAAAGGACTGTTCATTTTTTGCGTCTTCGTATTCTGAGTTTTCCGCCAGATCCCCATATTCTCGAGCATTACGGATTCTTTCCGCAACTTGCTTGCGACGCTCTTTGAGATTTAATAACTCCTGCTGGATCTTTTGAAGACCCTGCGAGGTTAAGAGAATATCACCAGTCATTTTGAACAATAAGTTAACAAATCCTTTATCTATTTTAATTAAGTTTTATCGAGTTGTCAAGCCCATAAGGTAGTTTTGAATCTTCCGGTCATTTTCTAGTAAAATACCAATTCAAAACATCATGGACAACCGGCCCTGCAGAGGCATACCCTTCTCCTCCAGCCTCAATCAACACCACAATCGCAATTTGAGGGTTATTGTAAGGTGCAAACGCCGCTTCCCATCCATGAGTTTTCCCCTCATTACCAAATTGCGCCGTTCCCGTTTTAGCCGCCACCGCCACCGGTAAATCATTTAAAAGTTGGGCGGAGCCAGAAGTAACTGCTTGCCGCATCCCCTCTCTGACGATTTGAATATTGGCTTTATCAACAAAATTATCACGAATAATTTCTTTCTTGGGCATAAAAATTTCTTGACCATCTTTATCGGTAATTTTGGTCACCAGTTTTGGTTTAAGCAATTCGCCGCCATTGGCAATCGCTGCATAGGCATTGGCCATCTGTAGTGGCGTTACCAAGAAATCTCCTTGACCAATGCCCAAGTGATAGGTATCCCCTAAATACCACATTTCATGCTTATTTTTTTCTTTCCAAGCTGGATCAGGAACTAAACCCGCCGCTTCTCCAGGAAGATCAATGTCCGTTTTACTGCCAAAACCGAACTTGGTTAAGTATTCATCAAGCTTACCTATGCCTAATCCTTTGATTTTATCCCAGCCGCCGGCAACAGAATAGAAAAAAACATTACAACTTTGAGCAATGGCTTTACGAACATCTACTAAACCATGGGCTTTCCAATCAGGGTAAATGTAATTGCCGACTTTGATTTCGCCCGGGTCATTAATGGTGGTGTTGGCCGTAATCAATCCTTCCTGTAAGCCGGCCGAGGCAATCACTGGTTTTATTGTCGAGCCGGAGGGATAAGTCCCAGCTACTGCTCGGTTAAACAAGGGTTTGTTCGCATCGGAAAGCAAGACCGTATATTCTTCCTTACTTGTTAATCGTGTAAATAAATTATTATCGTAGGTAGGGAAACTTGTTATAGCCAAAATCTCTCCGGTCTCGGGGTTTATTGCCACGGCGGCGCCGCCCGAAGAACCCAAAGAGCGAACTTCGGCGCCCAATGATTTGGTTAAGACATCTTCCAATCCAACATCTAAACTTAAAGTTAAATTATTCCCCGGATCAGGGAGAGTTTCTTTCACTTCTCTCTGCTCACGGCCCTGGGAATCAATCTCCACCTCCAAAACCCCAGGATTGCCTCTGAGATATTTTTCGTAACTTGCCTCTAATCCCTCTTTACCAATTTCGTAAAAAGGTTTGTAAACGGGATTCTCTTTTAAATCTTCTTGGCTCATTTTGCCGACAAATCCCAAGACCTGTCCTAGTCCTTGATATTCAGTATATTCCCTAACAGGACGTTTAATAATCACCACTCCTGGTAAATTAATGGTTTTAACTTGCAAAAGCAACGCTGTGTCTCGATCAATGTTTTCTTTAAGAATTATCGGATCATAACTTGAAACACCGCGCTCTTTGACTTTATCAACAATTTCTTGATAAGACATCTGGACAATTCCCGATAATTTCCCCAAAAAACTCTCTCTTTCTTCGCGATTTCGGGGTAGGTCCAAAGAATAAAGGGCTAAATCATAAGAAGCTTTGTTTTTTGCAAGTACCGTACCTTTAGCATCATAAATTAAACCTCTAGGCGCGGCCACCTCTCGGGAACGAATGCGATTCCCCTCGGCTAAAAGTCGATTGAAGGCACCCTGAGAAATCTGCAACCTTAACAATTGTCCCAAAAGTATCCCCAAGACCAGGATGCAAAAGACATAAGGTATCCAAAGATTTTTGGGCTCCTTTGGAAAAATTTCTTCACCCTCCGCGTCTTTACGAAAGGTCTCATATTCCAAAATATTATTTTTAAGCTTCCTGTGGTTTTTATCACCCGCTAAGGGAGTATCATCAAAAAGATTAAAAATTGACATAAATTTATCCTACTTTAATTTCCTCCTGGATTGGAATTATTTTCTCCAAAATCCAATAAATTAAAACTCCCCAGAGTCCACTGATTATCGCTTGGGGAAAGATCTGCCAAAATGGCCAATGACCCATGAATAAAAAAAGACCTAAATCAACCAATAGCAAACTAGTGACAAAAATTAAAAAAGATATCCCGAGGCTGGGCACCGGGAATGTTTTTAAGACGTAAAAATTAATAATTAAAAGAGTGATCATGAAAAATAAGGTATAAGCTCCGAACCTCAAAGGAGATGCCAGGTCCAAAAGCAAGCCGCTAATACCGGCCAAAAGGAAACTATTGCCGCTTTGCCCCCTAAACATTAAAGAGATAGCGATAATGAGAAGGAAGTTGGGGATTGTCCCCCAGATGGAAAATTTAGTCACAATCGCCAGCTGAAAAACGACTAGAAGAAAATAGGCAAAAATTTTTAAAATAATTTTAATCATTAACTTTGGACCACAAAAACAAATTCTAAATAATATATTTGGATTGGAGAATCAAGCGTTACTTTTTGAAATATTTCACTTTTTTTAGAAATAACATCACCCACTTTTCCCACCATGATACCAAAAGGAATGTCTCCACCAAGACCAGAGGTAATGACTTGTTCACCCTGATTAATAGTGATATTTAAAGGAATATCTTCCACGGTCAATCCCGAAAGCCCGCCTCTTAAAAGTCCTGTTCCACGCGAGCCTTGCAAGATAACCGGCACGAGAGAATTGTAATCGGTGATGAGGGTAACCTCTGAAGTGTCTTCTAACGCTTCTTTGACCGTCCCGATTAGATATCCTTGTGAGACAATTGCTTGATCGGTTTTGACCCCATCTTTTTTCCCTCGGTCAATAATAATCGTCCGCAAATATCCAGTCACTGATCGACCAATAATATTCGCCGGCAATAGCTCGAGATCGCCACGGTTTTTGGTCGAATTATAAAAACCAATTTCTTTCTTTAAAACTTCATTCTCGTGTTGAGCTTCCTTAAGTAAGCTCAATTGGCCCTGGAGATCTAAATTCTCTTTAATTAATTGCTTGTTCTCTCGAGCTAATTCACCCAAATGAGTAAAATTCTTGAAAAAAAATGAGACGCGATCAACGGTAAAATTGCCTGCAATTGTCAGGGGTTTCACCGCCAAATAAAAAATATTTTTAACCGGTTTCAAAATCCCTGTCGGCCATAGCAAAAAACCGATAATTAGTAAAGCCGCAATTACTATTAATGCCCGATATTTTTTCATTCACCTCCTTTTTTAGGGATTATACTGCGTTGGCAAAAGCACCTCTTTTAAAGTTTCTAAATCTTCCAAAACCAAGCCTGTCCCTCTAACGACTGAGGTTAATGGATCGTCTGCCACATGTACGGTCGTCAAGGTTGTTTCGTGGACCAACTTATCTAATCCCCGCAGCAAGGCACCGCCGCCACAAAGAATGATTCCTTTTTCCATAATATCAGCCACCAGTTCCGGTGGCGTCTCTTCCATTGTGACCCGAATTGCTTCAACAATCTGCTGAACACTTTTTCTTAAGGCTGAACGGATTTGTTCATCAGCAACTGTAATTTCTTTTGGCAGGCCAGTTACTAAATCCCGCCCTCTCATAGGTAAGGTAAGATTTTCTTTTAATTCTGTGGCCGAGCCAATGGCAATTTTAATTTCTTCGGCCGTCCTCTCGCCAAGCATTAGATTAAATTTATCTCGAGCGAAATCGATGATGTCTTGGTTCATTTCATCGCCGGCAATTCTTAGGGACCTTGAAGCAACAATCCCTCCCAAGGAAATCACTGCCACTTCAGTTGTACCTCCGCCGATATCAACGATCATATTACCAGCGGCTTCTTGTATTGGCAGCCTTGCTCCTATCGCCGCGGCCACTGGTTCCTCGATTAAATAAACTTGCCGCGCCCCAGCATTGAGAGCCGCTTCTTCAACCGCCCGGCGTTCCACTTCAGTCACACCGTAAGGGATGCCGACAACCACCCTCGGTCGCGGAAAAAGAGAAAATTTTTCCCGATGAACCTTATCGATAAAATACTTAAGCATTTGTTCAGTCACTTCAAAATCGGAAACTACCCCATCAACTAAAGGACGAATGGCAACAATGTGAGCCGGCGTCCGGCCCACCATTTTACGCGCTTCACTACCGATAGCCAGAATTTCTTTTGATTTCTGATTGATTGCCACGACCGAGGGCTCATTAATCACAATCCCTTTATCCCTGACATAAACTAAAGTATTGGCGGTACCTAAGTCCACGCCAATATCATGAGAAAATATTCCCCAAAATCTATCTAAAAACGCCATCTTGTTCCTTGTAGTCTTAGCAGACTTCAGTGTAACAAAAAAAGACTTTTTGTCAAAGCCCCTCCTTGAATTGAATTATGTCTTCTAATTTTCCAGCGGAATTTATTAGATATTATTGATACTTTTTCAAATTTTCTTGATGCTCTTCAAGGGTGGCTGAATAAATAGTATGGCCATCGGCGGTTTGGAAAAAGTAGAGATAACCGTTTTTTTCCGGATGTAAAACGGCTTGGATTGATTTTAATCCCGGATTACAAATTGGGCCAGGCGGTAAACCGATGTATAAATAGGTGTTGTAAGGGGAAATTACATTATGGTAATCGTCAGTAGTTATCGCCTCCCAAGATCCCTTTGCATACTGAACTGTCGGATCGGCCTCCAATTTCATCCCTTTCTCTATCCGATTTAAATAAACTCCGGCAATTTTCGGACGATCTTCATCAAATTTAGCTTCGCGTTCAACAATTGAGGCCAGAATTAACTGATCGCGGTTCAGTCCCAATACGACAGTTTTTTTTCCAAAATTATCAAGCATGGTTTGGCGAATTTCTTTGGCCGAAGTTTGAGGCAAAAATCGATAAGTGTCGGGGAATAAATATCCTTCATCAGCCGAAGCAATTTTGAGTAAATCACCGGCGTTAATTATTCCTTTAGAAGCCAAAAAATCGTCAATCTGGGTCATCCGCCAACCCTCGGGAATAGTAACTAAATATTCCGAAGATTTTCCGGTTGCTAACATTTCGAGAATCTCTCTAATACTCTGAGAGGCCGATAATTTATAGACGCCGATCTGAATTAAAGCGTGTTTTTGTTTCGCATAAATTTCAAAAACTAAACTTGAGGAAATTAGCTTTTCATTCTTTAAATTCTGGGCAATTTCACGGGTAGTTTGACCCTGCTTTACAATAAATTCTTTTTCTTGTCCCTCTCCCTGGTGGTTGAGGGTATAAGAATAATAAGCAAGAGCACCAACAACTAATGTCAGAAAAAGGGTGACAATGATAATAATTATTTTTTTCATCGTTTTTTTTGCCAAAAACTATTCTTTTGACAAATACTGTTCCAAAATCATTTTCGCTGATAGTTTATCAACCTCGTCTTTGAATTTTTTTGATTTGGGATCAATTACACTTTCCGCCAACATTCTCTCGGCCTCTTTAGAAGTCAGTGTTTCATCAACAAATTCAACCGCGATTGCCAAATTTTTAGCTATTTCTAAAGCAAACTTATGAATTTTATCAGCCTGCAAAGTATTGTGATAGCGTGGCAGGCCAACAATGATTTTTTCAATCTGTTCTTCGCGACAAATTTTGCCAATTTTTTGAATTGTCTCAGAAAGATTAACAGATTCAACAATCCCTAAACTGGCGATTGTTCCATCGATGGCCATCGCCATACCGATTCTTCTTTGACCAACATCAAGACCTAAAATCTTCATTGGCTTGCTCCCGGTGACGTTGATGAGGGAGAGATCAATGTTTCTGTTGTCGGGGTAGGACCGGCTTGGGAGGGTTGTACTTCCGGTATATATTCCAATTCGACGCTTAAGGCGCGATTGTAGTTGGGAATTCTTTTAAGCCAGAAATTAGGAGAAAATTTTAACTCGTATCCAGCGGCGCCGGCTAAATTACCGAGATATTCTTCGGCAGCTTGGCGATTTTTACCTAACAGATCTTTTTTAACTTTTTCTGTATCAACCCGTGAGGAAATTTTTGCTGTTACATTGATTTTTAAATTTAAAATCCCTTGATCATATTGGGGCTGAATTTCCTCTGGGAAAATGGTGTCATCTCTCCCAAGAGTAACCATTTTATCATAAGGCAGTTGTTTTTCTAAAATCTCAATCACAAATTGATTGAAAGCATCGCGATCAAAAACTAAGACTCTTAATTTTTGGCTGATTTTTAAAGTAAAGTCATTGGCCTCTGCATCGACGTTGGCGGAAGAATTAACCTCCTTCGTTTCAATAACAATTGCTTTATCCAAAACTTCTAATCCTTGAGATTTTGAAGCCAGTTGCCCTCTGAGATCATCACTTAATTCTCCGGATAATTTATCTTTTCCCTTATCAAAATCGCTCTGCGAAATGACTGTCACTTCTTTAGAAAAACCTCCACTTAAATCTTTGCTAGATTGACCATAAATTTTTTCTTGCTGCCCAGCTGGCAAGCCAATGATTGTAAATCGGCCGGCTTTGACATTATAATCTTCACCTGGATTTTCCGCTTCAATATCTACAGTCGTTGTTCCTGGCACAATATTACCACCCCTAATTGATGTTCCCGGAATGCTCACGCTCTCTTTACCTAAAAATGTTTTTGATGAAGAGGAAAATTTTGTTCCTTTTTCCAGAGCTTGGGCTGAAGAGTCCCAATAATTATAAAGTGTTAATGTCCCGGTCGCCTTCCCTCCTAAATTTTTCTTGCCAGTAGCCGCAAATTTTTCTTCTTTTTCGTCGGAAAGCTCGATCAAATTACCCGCAAAGATTCCTTGATCTATGCTCGTTGGCTCTGAAGACGAAATCTTAACATCTTGTTTTTTTCCAAAATTTTCAGCCTTAACTTGAATTTTAACGTTAACTTTAGGCAAGGTCAGATATCCCACAATTAAAATTAACAAAAAGACCACTGCCAACATTGGCCAAATAATCTTCCAGAGCTTGGACCAATGGATATTGGTACTGATTTTTGCTTGCTGCCAAGGCTTTGTTCTCAAAGCTGGCTTTTTTTGAAAAGGAGACTTTGCGGCTTGGAAATGATGAACCTGCAGACCTTTCAGAGTAGTTTCTGGCTCTGGTTTTTCTTGGGTCATGTCAATTTCAATGATTTCTTCGGCACCTGGCGTTGGTGCTGGTGGTTGAAATATCGGATGACGATCGCGAATCGAATCATAAACGGTAAGTCCTATTTGCGCGGCTAAGTTCCTCCCGATTTTATCGGCAGTTACTAAGGCAATTTCCTTACCAGAATTCGCCGCCTCCCTGGCTAATAATTTTAAGTTGACAACACTTTGCAAAATCGTCGCTTCACGAGGCACGACTAAAGCCAAACGATTGGATTTCGTCTGTTTCATTTTATCAATCACGGAGGTAATTTCTTCATCAGGTTCTAAATATAATATTTCTTCCATTATTCCCTCAAAGAAGCAACGATTTTATTTAAAATACTATCAGTTATGCGTTCTTCGCCCACCAAATCAATTCCTAAATTGGCTAAACTCATGGGCGTGATGTCCCAAGGATTTTTCAACTCTCCAGTTTGATCAACAATATTTTCGACATCTTCAGGGCGGATAAAATGAACGTTGGGCTGACGGGCAAAGGGTAAGTTTGGAGACCATTGAGCATTTTTAAGAATTTCCTGGATATCGGGCAACATTGCCCCGCCACCGCAAAGTAAAATTCTTGAAGGCAAAAGCTCGACCCCGGAAAATTCCTCTAAAGTTAATTCTACTCCCGAGAGCCAAACCTGACAATCAGTTATCAGGGCATTTTTGATAAATTTGGCATCTTCAGATCCGAGTTCGCCTTTGGAATATTTAATCTTTAAACTTTCCGCCTCCTCAAAAGACGAACCAAAAACTTGGGCAATTCTTTTGGTAAATGTTCGGCCGCCCAAGGCAAACATTTTTGTCCCTTCAACCCCGCCCTGCCGGACCACAGCGATATCGGTAGTACCACCGCCAACATCAATAAAAATGGCACTAAATTCGGTTGATTCTTTGGGACCAACAGACCGCGCCAAAGCGTAAGGATCAGCAACGATTGAGAGTAAATCCAGTCTTAATTCAGCGGCAATTGTTTGTAAGGCTCCCAAATGGACAATTGGCGCAAAAGCATTAAAAACCCCAACTTGAAGTTCGCGGCCTTGGAAACCCAAAGGGTTGGTTACTTTATAACCATCAATTTTAACATCAACAATCGCCGCGTTAACTAATTTGACATCCATTTCCGCATGACCAGTCTCCCAAGCCAATATCTGACGAGCTCGGTCAAATGATCGATGTTGAATCCGCGCGATAATTTCTTTTAACTCCTCAAGAGTTATCCCTACCTTTGGATCAGGCCGAGTATATTTGATTGTCGTCGTATTACCTTTGACTAATTCGCCGGCAATGCCCATGATAACTTGGGTCGGCATGATTTGAGCCTGCTCTGCCGCCCGCTCAATTGCTTTGGCGCAATTTTTTACGACGCCAGCAATATCGGTGACTGCCCCACCCTGCATATCGGAAAGTTTCTGCCTTTGTCGTCCTGACCCGACCACGATTCCCTTGTCCTCATCGACTTTAAAAATCAGACATTTAGCGAATTCAGTGCCGATATCCAAAGCCAGGGCGTATCGATTTTCAATTTTTTTACCTAAGAAATCAAATATCCCCACCTTTTCACCTTATCTTTTCACTTTATATTTTCTCTACTACAGCAAAAATGGGACAATTTCGTCCTTTGTTTAAGTATATCATAAAAATCTGCGATTGCAGATTTGTCTTATTACTCTTTACTGCTCACTTTTGGAAATGTATGCTTATGGTATGAAACGAGATATCATTTTAGTAGATCAAAACGATCAGGTTATTGGTCAGGAAACAAAGTTAAAAACCCATCAGGAAGGTAGGCTTCACCGAGCTTTTTCTATTTTTATTTTTAACTCAGAAAAAGAATTATTGATTCAAAAAAGAGCGAAAGCAAAATACCACTCGCCCAATCTTTGGTCAAATACTTGTTGCAGTCATCCAAAATCAGGTGAAGATTTACTGACAACCGCTCATCGCCGACTAAAAGAAGAAATGGGATTTGACTCTGAACTTAAAGAAATGTTTAATTTCATTTATAAAATCAAATTCTCAAACGGTTTAACGGAACATGAATTTGACCATGTTATTGTTGGGAAGTTTGATGGGACCCCTAAAATAAATCCCAAGGAGGTTAGCGAATTTAAATGGATCGGTATAAAGACACTTTCCAAAGATATTAAAAAAAATCCCGAGAATTACACTTATTGGCTAAAAATGATTTTGCCAAAATTAATCAGTTCTAAAATAGTTTTCTAATTCTCCTAATGAGTCCAGTTTTATCTCTGTATCAACTTTTTCTCCAGCGAAACTCTTCTTTATCATATTGCTGAGCGCTAAAGCCCAAACTCTAAGCATTTCTTTTTTACGGCTATCAACGGGAATCTTATCTAATTCGCTAATTGCCGTTTTTGAAAGCTCAAAAATTCTTCTTTCACAGTCTTTTATTATCCCGTGATTTACCAATATCTCGTTTATTTTTTGCTTATCCTCATTTGATAAATCTTTCTGCCCAATACGTTCATGAATAAATTCCCACTCCTCTGGCGAACATTTTTCTTTCGCCAATATTACCGGCATAGTTTGTTTACCTTCTGTAAAGTCCTGATAGCTGAATTTTCGATCAGCTGCTGTGCCTTTTTTAAACCCGCCCTCTGGAACAAAATCCAGCAAATCATTCCTGAGTTGGGCGGCAATGCCATAATATTTCCCGTAATTTCCGAGCGCTTCCAAATATTGTTTCCCCTCCCCTTCATCATCAATTCCCGCCGCATAAGCCCCTAGTAACATTACTCTTTCGAAAAATTGGCCGGTTAGAAGATATAAGCGTCTTTCATAATCCTCAAGAGTTGGCGATTTTTCTTTTCCAAAGCCCTGCATGTCAAACTCTTGCCCTTCACAACCTTTATACCAAATGTCGTTAAAAAGATCCGTAACTTTTCTTTGGATATCAACATCTCTCTTGATGACTACCCCGGAATCAGGTTGAGATAGAAATACGGAACGTCCGCTTTCTGAAACTGCTGGAGGACTTTTGGATTCTTTCGCAAGACCGTCATAGACTCTTTCTTGATCCTCAATCGCTTGACTAAAAATCTTATATGCTAATTCTCTGGTAATTTCGCCGGCAATCAAAGCTCTTTCATAACCGAATTTTGCGACAACACTAGGCCTTCCGTCTCTTGTTTGATTATGATCCAAAATATCATCATGCAATATACTCGCCCCATCCATAATTCTGATTGCCGCTAATAGATTTCTAATTATTGAGGGATCTAGAGCAGGAGAGTTTTGAAGACTTGGTTCTGACTGTTTCATTAAATCGGCGACAGTTTCAAAAGATAATCTTGCAAGCAGAGGACGTCCTTTAGGTTGATCATACCGAGGTTCAAAAAAATAGTCTGCCATTTCTCGCGAATCTTGATCTTCGATAATCGAAACGGCTTTACGTAACAAGGGCGAAACTTCAACGCCAATTTCTCTCATATAACGGTCGACTTCTTTATAAGTTACAGGTTGAGCAACCTTAAATTCAGGACTTCCTATCACTTCATGATCCATTTAACTCCTATTAAAAATTTTTATTCCAAAACCGCCCTAATTCTTCTCACTCCCGCTGAAGAGGACTCTTCTTTAATTATTTTAAATTTCCCAATTTCGCCGGTACTTTGGACATGCGGACCGCCGCAGAGTTCATGGGAAAAATTACCGATACTATACATAGTCAATTTGCCATATTGGACGTATTTTTCGATGAATTGCGCTTCAGCGCCGAATTTTTTTGCCTCTTCAACCTTGGTTTCTTTTTTGCTCACCGGAATGTCTTCGCTAATTTTTTCGTTCACGATCTTTTCAACTTTTTTAATTTGTTCATCCGTCACCGGCTTATCGTAAGAAAAATCAAAACGGATCCTTTCTTCATTAATATTCGATCCTCGTTGATGAACATCTGGCCCCAAAACTTCCTGCAATGCTTTTAATAGTAAATGCGTCGCCGTATGCATTCGGGTGGTAATTTCACTTTGACCAACCAATCCGCCTTTAAACATACCCCTAGATGTTGTTCTTGAACGTTCTTTGTGTTTTTCAATGGCTTTTTCGTAACCTTTATAATCAACTTTAAGACCGAGGTCTTTAGCAATTTCTTGACTTAAATCCGGGGGAACACCATAAGTTTGATAGTTTTCGTAAATATACTCACCAGAAGCCTCGTCGGGCTCAGAAAGAATTGCAACATCTTTAATTTTTTTAATAACCTTGTGCCTAATCGCCATCTCAAGGTCGTTTTTATACTGCTGAACCCAATCAAGGGGTTTTTGGAATTTTTCTTCTTCAGCCTGGAAAATATCTATAATAAAATCTTTGTTTTTTTCCAGTTGCGGATAGCTTTTTTTAAAATCATCAATGACTGTACTGCCGAGATTAACAATAAATCCTCTATTTGTTCCCAAAGTCTTTCCCCGTCTGACAGCTCGTCTGATCAATCGACGCAAAACATATCCTCTACCCAAATTTGAGGCTTCAATTTTTTCTGAGGCAATGAAGGCTGCCGCTTTAAGATGATCAACAATGATTCTAAATTCACGAGAAAAATCAGCATATTTTTTATCGGAATGATTCTGGATTTTCTCAATTATTGATTTAAATACGTCCGTCTCATAGACATCTTTCAAGTCATTCAAAACCACTAACATTCTTTCCAAACCCAATCCCGTATCCACACCTTTTGTTTTCAATGGTTCGTATTTGCCATCTTTGAAGTAATATTCATTAAAAACCAGATTCCAAACTTCGACGCCATCGACATAAAATTCAACGGTTGGTCCACAAGGGCCTTCGTTGCCGGTTGGACCCCAAAAATTGTCATCGCGTCCGTGTTCCTCAAATTTTATTCCAATATTCTGCAGAATGTGAGAGGATTCTTCATCACGAGGATTTTTGTCATCGCCAGCAAAAATCGAGCACATTATTCTTTCCGGATTAATTCCAAGTTCTTTAGTCAAAAATTCATAAGCCAATTCGATCGTCTTTTTTTTAAAGTAGCCCCCAAAGGAAAAATTTCCCAGCATTTCAAAAAAAGTCAGATGCGTTTCGTCCCCAACCAATTCAATATCGGAGGTCCGAAGACAGGGTTGGATAGTAACAACATTTTTTGCCGGCGCTTCCTCTGGATAAGTATAAAATCTTTTAAACTGCTGCATGCCTGCCGTCGTAAATAAAACCGACGGGTCGTTTTCAGGAATCAATGAAGCAGCCTGTAATTCCTTATGCCCGCGTTCGCGAAAGAAATCAATAAATTTTTTTCTTAATTCACCTGAGTCCATTTTTTTACTGATTACCTAAAATTAATTTTTTGACAAAACCGGCAATGTTTGTAAACCCCAATAAAACGGGGTTGACTTTACCTGATTCTGACTGGGCATACCAAGCGTCATAAACTTTATCATACATTTCTTCGGCGCCTTTGACTTTTTTAATGAAAAAGACGGTCTCGTAAGGCAAGGGTAAACCTTGCTCATTGTATTGATGAGCCCGGCCGACGCCGGCATTATAGGAAGCTAAAACTAAATCCTCGTTATTGCTGAACTTATCCATCAAGCCGCGTAAATACCAGCTGCCGTATTTAATATTGGTATCCGGGTCATGAAGATCGCCCATCGATTCGCCCATTTCCGAGGCAATCGATCCAGCCGTTCCCGGCATCAATTGCATTAAACCAACCGCTCCAGCGCCAGAAACGGAATCTTTATGAAAACGGCTTTCAGTATATATAACCGCAGCAATAAAATTTGGCCTTAAATTTCTTTCCGCTGCATATTTTTTAATTGAATCTTTATAATCTAAGGGATACAAAACTTCTCCCCAAACGTGCGGGAAGAAAAAATAGAAAACTAAAAGTAACCCAACTGTAACGGCGGCTGCGATTGTAAATTTAAGCCATCTTCTTTTCATACAGCCCAATCATACCAGTTCTCAGGAAAATAGTCCAGATTAAAAAATGCCCGGGGCGAGACTCCCCACTCCATCCTTACTGCCTTTAGGCATGCAAAAGGGACTATGTCCTCTACTTTCAGTGCGGATTTCGAGGGGCAAGCGAATTCGCATGGGGCATTATTTTAATTATGCCGGGGGCGGGATTCGAACCCGCACGGCCGGTTAAGGCCACAGCATTTTAAGTGCTGCATGTCTCCCGTTCCATCACCCCGGCACGATTAAATTATATCTTAAAAATTACTTCAGGGCAATCTGCCAAGATTGGTTATTGAGTTCTAAATCCGCAGCCACCGTAAAACCAGCAGCTTTTTTATGCCCTCCGCCACCAAAAAGTTTGGCCAGCCGTGAAACATCGACATTTTCTTTTTCCGTCCGAAGAGAGGCCCTAATTTGACCTTCGGGTGTTTCAAAAAACAAAATAGCCGCCTTAGATTCAGGAATGACGTTCATTAAATTCACCACCCCAGCCAGATCGAAGTAAGTTGCCCCGCAATCCCGAAGATCCTTGCGGGTGATTACTGAAGAAACAACCTGGAGATCATTATTTTTTCTTAGCCTCGAAAGTGCCACCCCCCAAAGCCTAAGGGAGGCAACGCTTTTATTTAAAGCAACATTACGAGTAATGTCTTTGAGCCTGGCCCCGAAATTGAGCAATTCTGAAGACACTTTTAGAGTTTCGGGTGTGGTATTGGAATGTTTAAAGCCACCAGTATCGGTGTAAATCCCCGTCAAGATGGCCGTGGCAATTTCGTGACCAATCTTTACCTCCAATTTCTTAATAATTTGCCAAACAAGCTCAGAGGCTGAGGAGACCTTTTGATCGACGAAATTTATATTGGCAATCTTCCAAAGATCATTTTTAGGATGATGATCGATATTTATCAGGTTTTTGCGAATACGGCTGAATTTCTTTAATCTTTCAGCAAAGCCGGTGCGTCTGAGATCGCCACAGTCGATGATAATAATCACCTCAAAGTCGCCAAACAAGATATCTTTTTTTATTTTCCCGGTTTCTTTTAAAAACAAAAAGGGCTTTGGTACCGGATCTTTACAAACCATTTGGACATCTTTACTTAAATTCTTTATAGCTAAAAACATTGCGACCGTGGCGGCCAAAGTATCACCATCGGGATCTTCATGGATCATTAAGAGAATTTTTTGATAATTTTTAATTTTAGAAATGATTTTATCAATTAGCATTGAGAACAATTACTTTTCTTTCTTCTTGGGGTAAATCATTGAGATTTAATTTTAACTGAGTCAAACCTTCGTTGGAAATGCCTTCTTCTTTGAGAAAACTTTCTAAACCTGCCCTGCCGGCAGGTGGGTTTTGACTGTACATTGGAATGACAATTTGGGGATCAATTTGGTTAATAACGTCGATGGCCATTTTTGTTTCCGTAAATTCGCCGCCGCCAACGCCAACAAGCAAAATATTAATACCCCCAAGCTTTTCAAGCTCCTCATCAGATAAAACTTTCGCTTTTTTCATCCAGCAAATAGTCATCTTTTCTGACAGAACTTCGATTGTGCCATCGATCACCTCAAGTTGGACACCACCTGACTCGTATTCTCCTGGGGTCGTTATTTCCAATTCGCCCAAAGCAATATGTTGGCCAATTTTTAACGTATATTTCGCATCGCTCGCATTATTCGCATTATTTGCACCATTCGCACCTTTTTTGGTTTTGATGGTAAAATTTTCTTGCCCTTGGTAAGTTATAATCATTTCCCTACTTTTTCTTGTCGGCTTTTTTTATCTTTTTTTCTTTTTTGACTTTTGATTTGAAGCTTAAACTAAGCTTATGAAGTTCTCTCTCGATTGAAACAATCTCAAATTCGTAACTTTTGCCTTCTTCAACTACTTGTCTTGGATCAGAAATTTTCTGGCCAAGTTTTGAAATATGAACCAAGCCGTCTAAAGATCCGACCTTAACAAAAGCGCCAAATGGGGTGATCTTAGTGACTGTGCCGGAAACTTTCTGACCAACTTTATAAGAAGCCGCTTCCTTGAGCCACGGATCAGGCAATAATTTTTTAATCGAAAGAGAGAGTCGGTTATTATCAGTCGAGATTACCTCAACGTCAATTTTCTGACCAACCTGAAATTCTTTATTCAGATCTTCGATATGATCCCACGAGACTTCTGAAATATGAACCAAACCCTCCATCGTCTCGCCGTCCGAAAGCTCAGTTTTCACAAAGAGACCAAAATTAACGATCCCTGTAATGTCCCCTTTGAGTTTGGTCCCTATTTTAATCTGGGATAATTTTTGTTGCCAGAGACTATCGCCAGCGGCTTTTTCAGAGAAAATCAATTTTCCTGCGTTTGGTTCAAAATTTAAGATTTTTACTTGAAAAGCCTGACCAACTAAGTTTTTCAGACGATTAAAAATTTCGTTACGATCGCCAGAAGAAACCTTGGGATAATGAGAACTAGCTAGTTGTGATACCGGTAAGAATCCCTCAAAATCGCCAAATTGACAAAGTAAGCCTCCTTTATTGGCCGAAGTGGCTTTAACCGGCATCACCTCGCCGCTTTCATATTTTGTGGCTAAGAGTTTACTAATTCTTTCTTTATCTGCTCGCCGGAGCGACAAAACCACATCCCCTTGGTCATTTTCAACCGTCAAAACATAGGCTAAAATTTTATCGCCAACTTTAAGATCAGGCATTTCTGGTGAAAATTCTTGTTCGGGAATGATTCCCAAAGTGAAACCACCGACATCAACTAAAATTTTATTTTTGAGAATTTGCAAGATTTTAACTTCAAAAAGCTCGCCGGAGCGGATGGGGATGAGCTTATTACCGGCTTCGGAAACGATATCTTTCATTGTTTTAATGTCAGCCATATTATCCTTTTTTACGCGGAAGACCTACCTGCGGTAGGCAGGTATTTTTCAAATTGTTGTTTACGTTCAAATTTTTTAATTTCTTTTGGTATAATTATTAATCGAAAATAAATAATCCACATTCCCCAAATAATAAAGATTAAAAAATCAACCAAAATGAAAAAACGACTGCCCACATACGGGATCCCTTGCCATCGAGAAAAAACCAAAACCAAACCAACTAAGCCAATGTAGAAAAAAAGATTAAAAAGCCGATAGCGAAATTCTTTCCAAAAAGCAAACTCTGTTTTTCGATTATACCAAATCCAAAAGAATATTCCTAAAACAACGAAGACAGCAAAGACAATTGCTAAATAAAGATAATCGGAAATCGGTGGCGGCGTTTTTTCAAAAATGTATTTAGTATCAAGGAACTTTTTTAAATCAATATTTTGAAACATAATTTGGTTGTTTATGCCGAGGGTGAGAATCGGACTCACGACACCGTGATTTTCAGTCACGTGCTCTACCACTGAGCTACCTCGGCAAAATAAGTTTTAAGAAATACGAAATGTGAAATGGGGTAAATCCCTCATCTCGTATTTCGAATCTCGAATATACTTATTATGGTTAGGAGACTAATATTTAGATCTTTTTAATATTAACAAATTCACGCTTGATTATCAATAGTCTTATTTGACTGATTAAATTTTACTCTGATTTTGTTAACAATATAAATTGCTAATAATCCATATCCCAACCCCAAAATTGTCCCTGCCAAAACATCAGTTGGATAATGCATGCCGTTATGCATTCTAGCAAAAGCCATGAGTAGCACGAAAATTAACGCCAGAGGCCAGGTTTTTCGATAAAAATATACAAAAACTGTCAAAACACCTAAAGTGCTTGCCATGTGGCTTGAGGGAAAAGATGAATCGGTGAAAGCTTTACCGACTGCCATAATTTCTCCTGGATGACCAATCCATGGTCTGATTCTGGATGGGAAAAAAGTCAAAATAGCATGTTTCAATAGACCTTCGGAGATAAGAAAATGCAAAGCCAAAGCGATCAAAACTGCGATAAAGACCCATTTACCATTCTTCTTGTCTAAGAATAAAGCTAGAAAAGCTAAAACGGACCAAAGAATTATCAAAAAAGGAATTAAACTGACGAATGCGGTAATTTTATCAACAAAAGTCCCTTGACCGAGATGATTTAAAAAATAAACTATTTTGTATTCGATTCATCCCTCCTTAATAATGGGCGGTGAAGGATTCGAACCTACGACATCCTCGATGTAAACGAGGCGCTCTACCGCTGAGCTAACCGCCCGTATATCAGAGCTACTACTTTTCTTTATGGAAGAAAATTAAATAGCCATCTATTACCATGCCTAAAAAACTAATTATCAATCTTGCCCACAGTCGCCAATTATTAACCCCGATTGACAAGTCATAAATTGCATCTATGAATAAAAATGTAAAAGCAGGAAAACCAAGGTAATCAAATTTTTTCCAAATGTTAGTTTTTTTCATAGCTGGTGCCCGGAAGAGGACTCGAACCTCCAAGACCTTTCGGTCACTACCACCTCAAGGTAGCGCGTGTGCCAATTTCGCCATCCGGGCATAAGATTATTTTACCTGAAAATTCGTTAAGTTTCAACCAGTTTACAGAAATCCCCCGTCAACGACGAGGGATAAGAAAAAAGATCGTTTAGCAAAGACAAGCGACGCAGTAGATTCGCTCGGGAGTACCAATGGCCTGTATTAATTCCTCAAGTGGCAAAGTGAAGGTGGCTGAAACCCCTAAGGCTTGGCTAATCTTCGGCAAGGTTAAACGGCGATCAATAAGATCTTCACTGTTATAGGCGGCATCGCCATGAGGACATGAAGAACTACCAATTGAGCCGACTGCCGCCAAAACATCAGTGGCCCCTCGAGCACGGCATTGTTCTGCCATATGGGCAATCTTGGCCCCGGAACGAATCTGATCATCAATAAGAACGATCCGACGGCCAGCGACATTTGGGAGAGGCGTAAGATCGAAATTCTCAGAAAGCCCAATCTTTTTAGCAGCCAATTTCATGTGGGCAGGCACTGAATAGAGCGACTTTATCGAACCAGCTGGATCGACTTTGATCCCCGAAGTTTGGCCGAAACCGATGCAAAACGGACGGCCGCCTTCGAGTATCGGGATCCCCTTGTATTCTTCGGCCCTATTCGCTCCAGGAGATACAAGATATTGGGCAAACCTCTTTCCCAACCGCCTACCTATATCGAGACGAATCGCATTGATCTCTCTGTTACCACTCAGATTACCTGGACGCTGTTTGAAAAGAACTTCATTGACACAATGTCGAGGATCAGCTCGATCTAAGACCACGATTTCTTCTCGAGCTTCTTGAGTGATCACCTGGAGGCTGCCTGGCGCGACCGTGTCTAAGAAAAAACCATCGACGAGAACGCCACTCTGTGAGGCGACGTAGAAACCAGAAAAACCATCGAGCTCAATCTCGCCGATAGTCAAGGGCTTTATGCCACTATTCCTGGCGGCAATTAGACCGTGGTCGCCTGACAAAACTACAAGAGCAAACGGATCAGGAATCTCAATCAGCGCCTGTCTGACCGCGCCGATCACATCCTGTGACTCAGTTAGTAAATTGGCAATGATCGAAGTTATGGCTCTGGTCGCATCGACTGCAAAGGCAAGTTGACGGCTAGAGTCCGATAAGTCAATAGGTTGAAGAACGCTTGTCGCGCAACCATTATGGCCAATCGCAACCCTACCATTGAATTTGGGATATCCTGGGAAAACCTCAATCGCCTTCCCCGGAGCTTTCTCAAGATGAATTCCGTGATCGGTTAAGGCGGCAATTCCTGTCGAATGTTCACCGGCGTATATTTGCAAACAGAGCGCCATGACTACTTGAGGAACAACATCATTATTGCCAATGACTCCCAACACTCGACACATCTTGGTATCCTCCTCTAGCACTCAAAAAGAGCGCCGTTTGTCTTGGTGCTCCCTTGCTTAAAATAACAAATAATAAATAAAAGTAAAGTCTAATAAAAATGCCCGAGGAGAGATTTGAACTCTCACGACCTTGCGGTCACGGCGTTCTGAACGCCGCCTGTCTACCATTCCAGCACTCGGGCAATATTTTTTTTATTCCGACGGAATTTTAATCCTTTTTTATTCTCTTTGTCTCAGTATACCAAGAAGCCACATTTAAGAAACGATCGGCTTCATTAGAACCAACAATATAATCAACACCGCCAACATTTTTTGAAATTTGATAATAATAATTTTGATGTTCAACCACAAACATGGGTATTTCCGAATCTAAAATTTTCCTAAAGGCGATATAATCATCCTCTCGCTTTTTAAAATCAAACTCCTGACGAGCTTGTTCAAGAAGTTTGTCAGCCTCAGTATTTTTGAAATTTGATAAATTCATACCATCTTCCTTCGTCTGTGACGAATGCCAGAAAGGATAAAGGTCAGGGTCTTCACCGTAATCCAAACCGTATAAAAGCAAGTCATAATCTCTTTTGGGAATGGTTGTTTTTTGTAAAGTAACGTTGTCTTTAATATCCAAATTTACTTTAATCCCATTTTGGGCCCATTTCTCAATCATTATTTTGGCGATTTCTTCATTTTTAGGACTATCGGAAGTCACCAACCTAAGATTCAAATCTTTATTTATTGATGTATTTTCCTTTAATGCCTTCCTCACATTTTTATCCTGCAAGCTGGGACGCGAAAGATTAAAAAACAAAATCAAATCTCGAGGCAAATTCATCTCAAATTTTAAAAAATCTCCAATCTGGTAACTTTCGGCGGGCAAACCAAAACCATCAATATCACCTCTCTTGGCCGCTTTAATGACCTCATCTTGACTACTATAAAGCTTAATAATGATGGTGTTCAGGTAGGGTCTGCCATCGTAGTAACTTTCATTGGCTGCCAATTCAACCTCATTTTTGTTCTCTTTAGCGATTCGATAAGGACCATATGGGAAGATCGGTTCGGTGGAAGTGTAAAGGAAAGGACTAAACGGTTGCCTGAAAGTGAAGGTTAAAGTCCGAGGATCAGGCGTGGAAATATCAATATCTCGCCAGACATTCTTAGCCAAGATTTGGCTGGCCAAATCTTGGCTATCGAATCCCTCTCTTAAATAAAATTCATAAATCTTTCCATCATTTTTAACTTCCCATTTCTCAGCAATATCCCCCACAATATTTTTATCTTTGTCGTAGCGGGTCAAACCGGCATTGACTAAGCGTGTCAGATTTTTATCAATATCTTTGCTTTCACCCACTAACCCTTCTCTGAATTGACCGCCATGGGCGGCCACTAGTTTAGTTCCCTCAAGCCAGGCGTGATATATGAACCAGCCGCTGCCAAAAAGGATCATCCCGAAAAGAGTCAAAAGAACAAATTTCTCTAGACGACTAAAAACCTTTGGCAGAAACTTCATCGCTTGAAGACTATCTTTCCAGGGATATTCTTGAAGAAAGTTACGGGCAAACAATCTTTTTTTAAATTTGAGTGAGGGTAATTTCATATATAAAGAATTTTAAGAGAACTGTATACCCAGCATCATATCAACAAATTGACAATACTTAAAATCACAAATAAGAGGGCTAAAATAATTGTTAAATAAAATAAAAATTTTTCTGCTCCTCGACGCGAACGATAAACTGAACCCTCTCCCCCGAAAGCTCCACCCAAAGATGTCCCTCGATGTTGCAGAAGAATAGCAATCATGAGCAAAACCGCAAGGATAATTTGAACGATCAAAAAAATTTGTTGCATTTTTCCTTCTAATGAGGCCTGGGCGAGATTTGCACTCGCGTATAGCGGTTTTGCAGACCGCTGCCTTACTACTTGGCTACCAGGCCAAAAGCGAGAGACGGGAATTGGACCCGCTACCTTCTCCTTGGCAAGGAGACGTTCTACCGATGAACTACTCTCGCATTAAAGCAGATTTAGACACTCTAGCATGCGCTGCGATGAACTACTCTCGCATTGTACTCGCGAATCGCAGGTCTTAATATATTTTATCAGATCTCTCTTGTCAAGGCAATGAAGCTATGGGATAATAGGTTTGAGCAATTATGTCAAAAAAAGATAAATCTAAATTTCGCCGCCGTCTTCGAGCTGAGATTCTTAAACAAATGAGCCAATCTCAAATTCCAAGATCGGCGCCGGCGACGTCAAACCCTTCAATATCTTCTATCAAGCCAGAAATTCAAGAAGCTCCTGGGACGGTCAAAACCCAGCCCACCAATATTGCTCCAGCAATCACTGACGCTTTAGTCCTTGTTCGGACCGATCTCAAAAAAAGCGCCATTATTATCAGCTCGATAATTATCTTAATCGTCGTTCTTTATTTTATCGACCTCAAAACCGGCGTCTTACTCAAAGCTACCAACGAAATCTTTAAAACCCTCCACATTGGAACCTAATAAATCGAGTGTTCTTTGGGCCGATATTGCAATGCCTCCGCAATATGGCCGGAGTTGATATTTTGCATTCCGGCTAAATCAGCAATCGTGCGAGCTAGTTTGAGCACGCGGGTGTATTGACGGGCGGACAAATTTAATTGATGCATGGCTGCTCGTAAGAGATCTTTACTGTGGATATCTAATTTACAATATTCTTTAATTTCTTTAGGTGCCATTTCCGAATTAGTTTTTTTCTGACGTTTAATTTGAATTTTGCGGGCTTTTTGGACTCTCGCGCGGATCTTGACTGACTCTTCCGCCACTTTCTCATCTGCTAATTTCTCATATTTGACACGCGGGACTTCAATATGAA
The DNA here is from genome assembly GCA_963698075.1 of uncultured Candidatus Berkelbacteria bacterium. Lineage (GTDB taxonomy): Bacteria > Patescibacteriota > UBA1384 > UBA12157 > JAENIV01. Next base: position 434,768 of record OY969116.1, read on the forward strand.
TATCAATCCGGTCAATGAGAGGTCCGGAAACTCTTTTCTGATATCTCAAGATTTGTGTCGGTGCGCAAATACACGATTTAACCGGATCGCCTAAATAACCGCAGGGGCAAGGATTTTGCGCCGCCACCAGAATAAATTTTGCCGGGAATTCAAGCGATCCTTGTGCTCGCGAAACAGTCATCACCCCGTCTTCAAGTGGTTGTCTCAAGGCCTCCAGAACTGACCGCGGGAATTCAGCAAATTCGTCCATAAACAACACCCCGCGATGGGCTAGGGTAATTTCGCCCGGTCGCGGAAAAGTTCCACCGCCCACCAAAGCAACGTTAGAAGTAGTATGATGTGGCGAACGAAATGGACGGATATTTACGAACGGCTCATGATTAGAAAGTAAACCTGCGACCGAATAAATTTTAGTGACCTCAAGGATCTCGTCATCCAATAAATTAGGAAGAATCGAGGGAACCGTCCGGGCCAAAAGCGTTTTGCCTGCCCCTGGCGGACCGATCATCAAAATGTTGTGGCCACCGGCGGCAGCAATTTCTAAAGCCCGTTTAGCTTGTTCTTGCCCCTTGATATAGGCCATGTCGTATTCATATTTTTGAGGGTTTTGGATTCTAAATTTTTTATAATACGAGGGCAATGTTTTTTCATTCTTGAAATATAAAATGAGATCCTTTAAATTTTCAGCTGGCAGTATTTGAATTTTTTTAACCAGAGAGGCCTCATCTTTATTGCCCTCAGGCAAAATAATGGTGGGAAATTTCTTAGAAAGCGTCGAAACTATCGGCAAAACACCCTTGATATGGCGAAGACTGCCATTTAGAGCGAGTTCACCGACAAACAATACCTGCCTGCCGGCAAGGCAGGTTTTTCCCTCCACCGCTGGTATTTTTTCATCGGCAATCAAAATTCCAATGGCAATCGCCAAATCGTAGGCCGGGCCTTCCTTTTTAATATCCGCCGGGGCCAAATTAACCGTTATTCGTTTAGTGGGAAAATTAAAGCCGGAATTTTTAATCGCCGCCCTCACCCGCTCCTTTGATTCTTCAACCGCTTTGTCCGGCAGTCCAACGATAGTAAATGAAGGCAGCCCTTGAGCCGAAATATCAACTTCAACTTCCACCGGAAAAGCTTCCAGTCCGATCACTGCCGCAGAATTAACTTTCGCTAAAGCCATGAAACCTCAATCTTTTAAAAACTTAGTCACCAACTTTTCCGCTTCTTCGTAGCGCGAGACCCATTTGATATCTTTGTTTTTGCGAAACCAAGTTTCTTGGCGGCGGACATAGGCATGAGTATTAGTTTTGATTTTGGCGATGGCTTCTTTAAAAGTCGTCTTGCCGCGCAAATAATCAATGATTTCTTTGTAGCCGATAGTATTAAAAACTGGCAAATCCCAATTATATTTCTTAATCAGTTCGCGGACTTCTCTAACTAATCCGTCTTTAACCATTTGTTCAACCCGAGCATCAATTTTTGAGTAAACAGTTTCACGGTCGGTTTTTATGCCAATGATTAAGGCATCAAATTTTGGTTTTAATTTTTTCTGAAATTGACTGAAAGGTTTTTTAGCTAAGATCGAGACTTCCAAAGCGCGAATTATTCGCCGCTTATTTTTCGGATCAATTTTTAAGGCCGTTTTGGGATCAAGTTTTTTTAACTTTTCATATAATTCATTTTCCGAAAGTTTTTCCAATTTTTTTCTTAAATCTTGGCTTTGCTCTTTGACCCCCGGTAAAACATAGCCATATAAAACCGCATAAAGATATAATCCGGATCCACCGGCGATGATTGGCAAAGCATGCATCGCCAGATATTGGTTAATGAGATCATTGGCTAATTTTTGCCAGTCCCAGACACTAAATTTTTGGATTGGTTCGACAATGTCAACTAAATCTTGATGAAAGGTTTTATCTTTAGCCGTGCCAATATCTAAACCACGATAAATTTGACGTGAATCGGCCGAAATTACTTTTCCTTGGAATTTCCCTGCTATTCGTTTCGCCCATTCAGTCTTGCCAGAACCGGTCGGCCCCACAATTGCGACAATTTTGTTATTCTTTTTCATCGAGATTTTTCTCTTTATCCTGAGTTTCATCGAAGGATTTGGCTTTTTTTTGAATGATTTCTTTTAACTTAAAAACTGATCGGCCAGAAACTTTTTGCTCTTTCTTTTTTGAATTCTTTTTTTTCTTTAGATCTTCTTCGATTTTGTCGTAGTCTTCATTCATCATGTTTTCTGCCCGCGGAGGGATTTGAACCCCCACGTCCTTTCGGACACGTGGTCCTAAGCCACGCCTGTCTACCATTCCAGCACGCGGGCAAATTATTCTTCCCCCACTGTTTCACCAATGGTTACCAAATCTTTCAAATCTTCGAATGTCTTATCGCCAATGCCTTTGATATTTTTTAATTCTTCAATTGATTGGAAACCGCCTTGAGATTCGCGGTAGGCGATGATGACAGCCGCCCTGGCCGGACCGATGTTGGGAAGCTTATCAAGCTCTTCGGCGCTGGCAGTATTTATATTGATTTTATCAGTCTGATTTTCAATTGTTTGCGCTCCAGCGATACTTTTTGACGAATTCTCAGAAAGCTGTTGGCGTAACATTTCATTTTGCTCTCTTAATTCAACTATTGTCTGATTCTCACGATTGATCTTTGTCCGATGAGCTTTATCCCACCAAATAACACTGATGCCACCAATAATTATGAGTATTAATCCCGCCAAAATGAACCAGCGAAATTTTTCTATAAAGACACTCATTCCAAATGTCTTTCTATTTCAAATTCTTTTAACTTTGCTAAAAGTTCTGGATATTTTCCAATCCCTTCATTAATAATTTTTTCTGCCGAACTTCGGGCTTTCTTTACCATTATTATATCTGAAAGTGAGGCCATTTTCAAATCGGGCAAACCCGATTGGCGAATCCCAATAAGTTCGCCTGGACCGCGAATTTGTAAATCTTTTTCGGCGAGTTCGAAACCATTTTGACAATTAATCATAGCTTCTAATCGTTTTTGGGTATTTTCCGACCAACTTTCCGAAAATAAAAAACAGTATGATTGATGTTGGCCTCGCCCGACCCGTCCTCGGAATTGATGAAGTTGAGCCAAGCCAAAACGTTCAGCCCCTTCAATCATCATGATTGTGGCGTTGGAAACATCAATGCCAACTTCGACGACGGCCGTTGAGACTAAAATATCCAACTTGCCCCCGTGAAATTTTTTCATTGTTGCATCTTTTTCTTTCGATTTCTGTCGACCGTGCAAAAGACCAATTTTCAAATCAGGAAAAATTTGTTTTGATAGTTTTTCATATTCTTGGACCGCTGACTTTCGATCAACTTCAAAGAGATTTATCAGTTTGGAATCTTTGGGTTCTATGAGCGGACAAATGACAAAAACTTGACGGCCATTTTGAATTTCTTGACGAATAAAATCATAGGCTTTTTGACGATTTTCGGGCGAAATAACGCGGGTAATCACTTTCTGACGTCCCGGCGGCATTTCGTCAATGATTGAAATATCAAGATCACCATACAAAGCCAGGGCTAAAGTTCTGGGGATCGGTGTCGCGGTCATTGATAATAAATGCGGGATCAAATCACCCTGCTTTCTTAAGTAAGCTCTTTGTTTGACACCAAATCGATGCTGTTCGTCAATAATAATTAAGCCGAGATTTTCAAATGTTACATTTTTTTGAAGTAATGCATGGGTGCCGATAATCAAATCATCTTCTGAAAGATCGGCTTTTTTGTTAGCCGAAGTCAAAAGGCCGATGCTGATATTAAATGGTTTTAATAATTCCCGAACATTTTTAAAATGTTGATTGGCTAAAATTTCGGTTGGCGCCAGCCAGACGCTTTGAGCCTTATACGCATTATTTTTTGCCGCAACTAAAACCGCCATTGCGGCGACTACTGTTTTTCCCGACCCGACATCGCCTTCTAAAAGTCGATTCATGGGAACGCGGCGCTCCAAATCCTTAATAATTTCCCAAGCGGCTTTCCTTTGAGCATTTGTTAATTTAAAGGGCAAATTTTCAACAAACTTTTTTAAAATTGACGGATCAAATTTGAGCGCGACGGAACGATTTTCCGAAAGTTCTTTTTTAATTTTTAACATTTTTAGAGCAATTAAAAACAGCTCATCAAAAGCTAATCTTTTTTTGGCGATTTCAACGTCTGGCGTCTTGGAAGGAAAATGGATATTTTTTAAAGCATTATTCAGGTCAATTAAATCTTCTTCCAACAATATATTTTCTGGCAGAAAATCACCAGACAACTGATCAACTTGGACAATTAGTGGCTTTAGTAATTTGCGTAAATATTTACTCGTCAACCCCTCGGTTTCTGGATAAACTGGAAGAATCATTGGTCCGTCAGCTGATGGATTCTCGTACTGAAAGACATTTAATATTTTAACTTTTAAATTTCGATCATAGCCCACTTTACCGGCAAACAACCATTCGTCTCCGGGTTTTAAAATCTTCATCAAAAATGGCTGATTAAACCAAATGGCTTTGATTTGAGCCGAATCGTCAACTAATAATGCTTCGACGATACTCATCCATTTTCGTCGAGTCCGAGATTGTTTAATTTGAGCGATAGTGGCTTTGATAATTGCGTCTTGACCAATCTGAAGGTTTCGAATTGGTTGTGGTTTGGAAAAATCATCCCACGCCCTTGGAAAATAAAAAAGAAGGTCGCGGACAGTCTCGATCCCCAACCTTTTTAATTTTTTCGCCATCACCGGCCCAACGCCGGTTAAATATTGAACTGGAGTTTCAATTTTCAGCATTTTCCTTTTCTTTTTTTTGTTCTTCTAAATATTTTTTGTGGTTGGCAATCGCTTTTTTATACAGCCAGAGGTATTTCTTGGCTGATGCCTTCCACGAAAAATCTTTTTTCATCGCGTTTATCTGCATCCAGCGCCAATGCTCCTTTTGATTATAATAAACATCAACGGCGCGACGGAGAACCCATAAAAAGGCATTTTTGTCGTAGTGGTTGAAAACAAATCCTGTATAACCATCACGCACAGTATCGGCTAAACCACCAGTTTTTCGAACAATGGGAATTGTCCCAAATCTCATCGCAATAATTTGTGAAAGACCGCAGGGCTCAAAACGAGAGGGCATCAATAGCATATCCGAGCCCGCATAGATAGCTTGAGCAAAGTTGGCATCAAACTTCATCTCTGCCTCGATAGATTTTGGATACTGCTTTTCAGCTTTAACAAATATCTTTTCAATTTTTTCTGAGCCAGAGCCCAAAATTATAAATTGTGCTCCCATATCGACTAAATCTTTGAGTACATCTTCTATTAGATCAAGACCTTTTTGTCTAACCAAACGAGAAACCACGCAAATTAATGGTAAATCAGGAGATTGAGTAAGACCAAATTTCTTTTGCAAAATAAGTTTGTTCTCAACTTTTTTATCTAACGAATCTATCCAATATTTAACCGGCGTGTCTGGGTTAGTCCTTGGGTCAAAATTGGAATAATCAACACCGTTTAAAATACCTGTAAATTTTTTCTTGTTGAGCTTCAGTAATCGATGCAAGCCAGCGCCGTATTTTTTTGTTAAAACTTCCTGCGCATAGGTAGGGGAAACTGTATTAATCATATCAGTGCTATCAATCGCCTCGGCCATAATATTAATTTCATCTTTCCTTAGAAATTTCCGAAGTTTGGCAAAATTTTTTCTTTTAAGGCCTAAAAATTTTGGTTCTGATAATTCGATTTTGGGTATATGATTAAGATTATGGATCGTCAATAAAGAAGCTATAGGTCGATAAAAATCATTATTTTGAAAAATCGTTCTTAACCATTTGGGAGTCATGCCCATCATGCCATCATGACAATGAACAATATCCGGTTGCCAATCCCATGCTTTCATTAATTTTAGAGCAACCCAAGATAAATAAAAATAGGGAAATGTTCTGCTTAAACCCTCGATTCGATGACGATAAACTGACATCTCTGGAAAAAATTTCTGGTTATCAATTAAATAAATTGGAACGATGGTTTCTGGAATTAAAGTTTTCCAAACCGAAATTTTTTGCCAGTGTTTATTGGGCATTTGAATTTTTAAATCCCTCATAATTTCTTCAGCCGGAAATTGGTCCAGATCAATGATTTTATATTTAGGTATTATGATTCTAGTTTCGATGTGAAATTCCCTAGCTAGTTCTTTAGGTAGAAATCCAACGACATCACCTAACCCGCCAGCTTTAGCAATAGGCGTTAATTCGGATGCCACATGCAAAACTTTCATTGGATTTTTGTATTTTATTTCATTCAATTTGGCTCCTCATATCCAAAAGGATGCTTTTTTCGCCAATTCCAATCAGTTCGAATAATCGAATCTAAATCAGAATATTGCGGATTCCAACCCAAAATTTCTTTGGCTTTCTTGGCGCTGGCTATGGAAACTGCAATATCGCCTGGCCGACGCTCAACTGTTTCTGTCGGAATCTTTTTATCAATAATAATGCTGGCCTTATCAATAATTTCTTTGACCGAAAAACCATGCTCTGAACCAAGATTAAAGACCTCTCCAGAACATTTACCAATATTTTCTAATGCCAAAATGTGACCGGAAGCAACATCTTCAACATGTAAAAAATCGCGAATGGCTGTCCCATCTGGAGTCTGGTAATCATTACCATAAATTGATAAAATTTGTTTTTGACCTAAAGCAACTTTTATAATATTGGCAATGAGATCTTCTCTTTCAATATTCGACTTGCCCAGAAGACCATCAAGGTCAGAGCCGCCAACGTTAAAATAGCGAAAAATTATATATTTTAAATTAGAAACTTTTCTCAGATATTTTTCAAAATCTAATTTTGTCTGACCATAAGGACTTTCCGGCTTAGTCGGATGGACTTCATCGACGGGAATGTATTGGGGAGTTCCATAAACAACACAGCTTGAGGAAAAAATAAAATTTTCTATTCCCGCTTTGGACATCGACTCAATTAAATTAACACTATTTAAAAAATTTTCTTGATGATAAAGAGACGGATTTTTTATTGATTCTTCAACACTGACTCTGGCGGCGAAATGCATGACCGCATCGATTTCCTGCTTGGCAAATATCTCTTCAAGCCGCTCTTTGTTGGCCAAATCTATTTTAATAAATTCTAAATTTTTAAATTTCTTTTTCAAAATTTCGATTGGTTCGATGAAACCATTCGAAAGATTATCAACCACTAAAACAGAAAAACCCTCCTTTAGAAGATTTTTGGCCACATGAGAACCAATGAAGCCGGCACCTCCAGTGACTAAAATTTTTTTATCTTGCATGTTTTTTCTTCCAATCCTCAATGACTTTTTGATAGACTTTTTCGTAACCATCTACCATTTTTTCAACGGTAAAATTTTCTTCAACGTGCTTTCGACAAGCGCGTCGCATCGTCCGATATTTTTCTTCTGGCATTTCATAAATTTCTTTAATTTTTTTAACCATACAGTCAATGTCGTCTGGTGGACAAATAAAACCCGTTTTGCCATCTTTAACAATCTCTGGCACTGAACCTCGTCGAAAAGCAACGACAGGTGTCCCACAAGCCATGGCCTCAATCATGACTAAACCGAAGGGTTCATCCCATTGGACAGGAAAAATCAAGGCCCTGGCTCGACGATATTGCTCTCCAACTTTCTGGTAAGCAACATGGCCTAAATATTTCACATGTTTTTGTTCAATACTTGGCGCCATATATTTTTCCCAATATATTTTATCTTTGAACCCTGGACCTTTATCTCCGGCAACAAATATTTTGACGCCAGTTTTTTTAGCAATCTCTATTGCTAAGTGAGGAGCTTTGTGCTCGACTAAACGGCCTAAGTAAAGAACGTGATTTAACGGCTTTTGAGAAAATATAAATTTTTGTATATTAATGCTATTGTGTACCATAGAAACGATATTAAAATATTTTACAGCTTGCTTCTTCTGAAAATCCGTAATGGCCACAAAATGACAAAAATTGTGGTAGTAATCTGCTCGAGTTACCGTGAAACGGTTAGACATATCGTCTTGAATGCTGCCATGGTAAGTAAATATTATTGGGACATTACAAAATTTTGAAAAATAGGGTAGGATTCTGAAATCATGAGCATGGATCAGATCGAATTTGCCTTTATTAGCTCCTTCGATTGCTCTTGAAATTAACATAAGTTCATATTGCGTTTCATAAAAAAAATATTTTCGAGGGTTTTCAATATAAATACTTGAATAATCATAACCAATGGAATTAAAGTTCAAATGTTCCAGATGCGCTGAAGTCTTCGATTCTTTGCCGGCAAAAAGGGTTACTTCATAATTTCGGCGGACTAATTCTTCAGTAAGGTTAAAAATTATTGTTCCGGGAGCGAAAATACTGTCCTTTGGAGAAGGAATAGTCATTTTTCCGGGAGATAACATCGCTATTTTAAATTTCATTTGTCCTCCAAAAAATCTAAGTTTATCTCAAAAGAATTTGAACTTCTTGGGAAATGAATTTGACGGGCAATTTCGGCAAAGAAATCTTGCCCTTCTCTCGCTTGGCTTTCTCTGCCTTCGTGAACTCTTTGAATAAAAAGCTTTTCTGGCACACTCACGAATTTTATTTTATTTTTAGCTAATCTCAATAAAAGTTCATAGTCCTCCGATTGTACAAAAAATGAATTATAGGGAAAAGACATCGCAATATTTTTTCTATAAGCGAGCGATGAATGGGCGATATAATTCTCTTCTAATAATCGATCGACATCAAACTCCGACCAAACTAACCTTCGATCCCTTGTAACACCCATTATTTCATCCAAAACCTCGCCGTCAGAATAAAAAACACCTGCGTCTGAATTTTGAGTAAAAGTTTCATAGATTGTCTTTAATCGGTTCTTTTTGGCCATATCATCCGAGTCACAAACGGCGATTATTTCTCCCCGAGCAAGCATATTACCAAAGTTTCGGGCACATACCTTTCCTTGACCAAAATCATCTTTGAGGCGAAAAAATTTTATCCGTTCATTTTTGAAGATACGAATGACTTTGATAATGTTATCGGTACTGTGATCGTCAATTACTATAATTTCAAAATCATTAAAATCTTCCTGTGCAATAAAAGATCTGATGGTTTCAGCGATTAAATCCGTTCGATTTCTAACTGGGATAACAACACTAATTTTAGGTTTGTTCATTTTTAACTTTCCTATAAATATCTAAATATTTTTGCGCCATAACTTCAGAGGAAAAATTTTCCTTAGCAAATAAATGACATCGTTTCCTGTTAATATTGATAGCTTCTTTAGTCTTTTCGATCATTTCCTCAAGATTTCCGACAAGAAAACCATTAATGCCGTCTTTGATTAACTCTTTCGTGCCCCCTTGGGAATAAGCAACGACTGGCGTGCCACACATTGCTAATTCAATTGGCGTGACTGGGCATGCTTCGCGAATTTTGGTTGGAAAAAGAGCAACCTTAGCTTTTTGGAAATATGGTAATTTCTGACTGTAATTTAATTCACCGACATAAGTAACATTATCATTAATTTCTGGTTTAATTTCTCTCTCAAAATAATCTTGATCTCTAACTTTTCCCATTAAAACAATTTTTTTATTAAGCTCTTTTGCGACTTTAATTGCATCAGATGGATTTTTATGAGGGCCGATTGTTCCAACCCATAAAATAAAGTCTTCTGGTTCAAAATTAGGAGGACAGCTTTCCGGATCTATACCATTATGGGCGGTGCCGACAAAATTAGACAAATCCGAACAGTCAGCTATTTGATCTTTTGAAATAGAAATAGCTAGGCATTTAGGGTTATTTTTTAAAACTTCGACATGCTCGGGTAAAATCGGTAAATGAAAAACATTCAATATGGGGATGTCTAACTTTTCAACCACCAATGATGTAACAAGTTCTGTTGCTCGTGTGTGATTAAAAATCACATCATACTCTTTTTGATTTTTAATAAGATGTTGGATAACACTGACAACAAAAGTTGTCTCTAATCTCATTTTTCTTGAAGCTTCTGTAATCTCTGGATTTAAAGTCATTTCATTAATCGATTTTTCATAAACTCTAATATAATGAATATTTTTCAAATCGGTATTACCGGCAGCATAAAGAAAAACATGATGACCCATCTTAACCAGAGCGTCAATTTTATATTTTAAAATTATTTCGATCCCTCCTTGGCCTGCAGGAGGGATTGTAGTTACCGGTGGAGCGATAATGACAATTTTTTTTATTTTAGCCAATTTTTACTCCTCGACAATTAGCCTCCAACCAGGTAGTTAATTTCGCTTGAATTAATTGGTAAATTTTATCTTCCTCATCAGGACTCAACGGTTTAGTCCCCTCCCATTCCTTAGGCACCTCTCTCATTGGCCGCGAAGGTAACGAAACATATTTATCAGGACTTCTGGTCGCATATAAATGTCCGTGGGAATGCCAATCTGGATCGCCACCTGCCCAGCGTTGTTGGGCGCTAAATTTTTCCATTTTCCGAGCTCTTTCAAGATTTTCCTGCTCAAGATATGAACTATCAACTTCCCGGCCGCTAAATTCTATCTTCGCTAGATCTAAAGGCTTAAATCCCCAATTGCCACTACAATGAATTTCGGCATTGTGAAAATCGCCCGCTTCTTGGACTATTTGCTCAACACCAAGCAAAATGGCATTAGATTCAACAAAACCCTTAAGATATTCGGGGTCCTCCTCACCTTTTGGCGTCTGCCAGGCTTTTACGACTCCCTTTTGGCCAACTCGTGACCAATAATCTTTTCGACCATGACAGACTAAATGTAGACCATCGAGATGTGGATTTTTGACAACTACTAAGACAAATTTATCATTCATCCAAACTGCTCTCTCTTGCCAGGGATCCGGACGATTAAGCCAAATTTCCGACTCTTTTTGAAATACCTCATTGTCAGGTCTAATTTTATTGATGCCGTGATCAAAAACAGTGATTTCTTGTGCTTTCCTCTCCCAACGGGGAAGATATAGCTCCATGGCTCTTTGTAGTTTAGCTTTCTGATTTTGATCCAATGATTCTAGCCTTCGTTCTTTAATCGGCCTCAAGTTAACAGGTTTCGCCCATCCTTCTTGGGACTGGGGATTTTTTCCAAAAACATTTATTCCTTTCTCCGCGCCTGGCCAGCTATTCATCTGAATATTAGCCCAAAATTCTTTAGTAAATCTCCCTTCCGCTTCGATTTTAGCCACCGCTAAAGCATAATAGGCCGAACGCAATAGAGCTGGCACATCTTGCTGATTTTGATGGCTAATTTCTTGTCCATTATCAACCACTAATTGAATTCCTTCCTCAAGAGGTATCGCTTGTTCTGCAGGATGATAAACTCGAAGTTTCCCATCTTGAAAAATTGTTTCAGTGTTTTGTTCAATTTCTTGACTGGGGATTTGTTCTTTTAAATCACCCGAATAAGATTCAGGCGAAGGCACAAGGCCTCCTTTTAAATTAATAAGGTAGATATTGATTGATATTGATTAAATCTTTCAAATCGATTCTTCCTGTTTTTATTTCCTTCTTTTCAAGTTCAATATCAACCGGTAATTTCATTTTCTTTAATCTTTCTTGGCTATTCCTATAAGCATTTTCGTAGTTTTCATGAAAACGTTGTGCAATTTTATTCCAATTAAATTTCTCTTCAACGATCTTTCTTGCTTCCTCACCCATTTTTTGTCTGAGCTCTTCATTCTTGAGCAATAAATTGACTTTTTCAGCAATGGCTTTCGCACTCCGGGCTCGCACCAAAAAACCGTTGACATTATTCTTAACAGCCAGGGGGATCCCGCCCTTTTTTGAAGCCACCACTGGTGTTGAGGAAGCCATTGCTTCTAAGGCCACTAGACCTAAAGGTTCGTCCCAAATTGAAGGGAAAACAAAAACATCGGCCCGCCGATAAAATTCTTGAAACTCCTTTTTAGATTCGGGACCAAAATAACCTAAGAAATTAACATTCTTCGTCTTAATTTCCTTAGCTAAATTTTCTAAATTTTTTCTTTCCTCACCATCACCAATAATAAATATTTCTCCTTTTATTTTTGGTGCGGCTTTGATTAAATATTGGACACCTTTTTTAGCCGTCAATTTCCCGGAAAAAATTACAACTTTTTTACCTTCAATGTGATATTTTTTTTCAATGATTTTGATTGGCGAATTGCGATTAAAGGTGTCCAAATCAACGCCGCCAGGAATAATCCGTATCTTATTGGCAATACCCTTGCGGCCATAAACTTTTAAAAGCCACTTTTTAGTGTCTCCAGAAACCGCGTTAATCATCCAGGAGCGATGTAAGGCATCTCGCGTTAAAGGAACCCAACGTTTATTTTCTGAAGCACTTAAAAGTTCGGTGCCGTGAGTCGTGACAACATAGTAAATTCCATAAATTGCTCTTAGATAATTGGCAATCCAAGTAAAATAAAAAGCATGGTGAACGTGAATGACATCAGGTCTGAATTCATTGATCACCTTAATTATCTGATCGAAAGCACTTTTATAAATCTGATCTATTTCTTGATTATTAAGATTAGAATAGAGTTTAGCATCAGACCAATCTGGATGACCAGTAGCGGCCGCATGAAAAGGCAAATCATAATAATATTTTTTTACACCTGGTATTTTATTTTTTAAATCTGGACAAAAAACAGCCACTTTATCCTCGGAATAGAGCTTGGCTAATTTCTCGGCTAATTTAAAGGTGTAGGTTCCACTCCCACTGCCAAAGAGAGGATATTTTAAAAGCATTAGAATTCTCATGGCAACTTCCTTCTAGCCCTCACTTTGGATTTATTTTATTCTTTCTTCAAAAACTGCGCTGCCAGTTCCGGCGAGACGACGTCAATGACAATCCCTGAACCCATTTCATAGCCGCCGAATTTTGACACTCTTGGAGCTATTTCCATATGCCAGTGGAAATAATCTTTAACGTGGTCTTTCTTTGTCGGACCGGTATGAATCCACCAGTTAAAGGGAGGAAATCTTAATGTCCGATTCAAATCATTGATTAATTGATAAACAATTTTTGCCATGCTTTCTCTTTCGCTACCGGCAATTGTCTCAAAAAATGACTGATGTTTCTTGGGTAATATCCACATTTCGAAAGGAAAACGGGCGGCAAAAAAAGTAAAGCCGATAAAATCTTCATTTTCCGCCACCACCCGCACTTTTTGTTTTTGTTCTTCCTTGATCATGGCGCAAAAAACACATTCTTTTTTATCGAGTAAGAAACTTTTAGAACCAACCATCTCATCTTCAACTTGATTGGGAATAATTGAAGAGGCGAAAAACTGTGAATGAGGATGTTCAATTGAAGCCGCTGCCTCTGGACCTAAATTATGAATCGGCATGGCATATTCGATCGTTGGATCTTGTTGATAATATCGATATCGTCCTTGGTAGACTTTGAACAACTCGTCTAAGAGTTGCCAACCACCCTCATAAATTTCTGTTTGGTGGTCTTTAATAACAATGACTTCATGGCCACCCACAGCTTTGGTAGAAAAATACAGCTCGCTACTTTCGCTTATGATCTCTTCATCTTTCACAAAAGCCGGATATTTATTGGGAATAGTATAAATATGTTCGGTTTCCGCGGTCTTAATGGAAAACTTATAAGCACTCTCTGGATTTGTTAAACAAAAGGGACATTTTTCATCAATGTGTCTTTTGGGCGCCGCTGCCATCACAAAGTCTTCGGGACGCTTGGCCCGTTCAGGGGCAATGACGACCCATTTTCCGGTGACTATGTTTTGACGTAATTTCGGCAAAGTTCCTCCTCTTCAATTTATCCTATTTTATTCCTTCTTCCACATATTTATGGAAATGTGCCATAGCAACCGCCAGAGCATCGGCCGCATCATCGAAACCATCTTTTCTCCCCCGCCCGATATTTCTGGCTGGTTTTAAAGCTTTATCGACCTCTATCAAAACTTCTTTTTTCTCTGAGCGTCCGTATCCCGTCACTGCCATTTTCACCTGTAGGGGGGTATATTCAAAAGTCTGCAACGCCAAACCCTTTTTCGCACAAGCAAGCAATATCACCCCCCGCGCTTCGGCAATTTTCATTGCTGTTTTTTGGTTATGGAAAACAAAAAGCAATTCAATGGCCATTTGATTTGGCTTGAATTTCTCTATCAAGTTCATTATATCATTAAAAACTCGATTCAAGCGTTCAGAGTCGGCTTTTAATTTATCAGTTTCGATACAGCCGTGAGCAATCCATTTAAGCGATCCGTCTTTTTCGGAAACATCAATCACGCCCCAACCGCAACGGGCGGTACCGGGGTCAATGCCCAAAATTCTCATCTCTTGCTCCCTGAGAATTTTCGCATGCAAATTCGCAAATCTTTCATAATAACTCCTTTGGGAGGTCAAAGTTTGAACAAACTGCCGTCACTTCATCTAAATTTTCTAAATTTTCCATTAATTTTAAAATCTTGGCAGCTTCATTTTTATCGACAATAGATACCATGTTTTTTGGCTCCCAAGTTAAAGAGGAATCTTTTATTTCAAACCCTTGAGTTTCAAGGGTTTCTTTTACCATTTCTAACTCATTAGCTTTAGTATAAACAGCTAACATCTCATTCTGTTCTTCAAAATCTTGGGCACCAGCATCTATCACCTTCAGTTCCAGTTCCTCTTGGTTTTGACCAGCTAAACTAATCAAGAATCTGCCCATTTTTTCAAATTGATAACTAATTGCCCCCGAGCCTGTTAACTTTCCGCTAAAGTTCGCTAAAATATTTTTTATCTCGGAGTTCGTTCGATTGCGATTATCGGTGGCTACCTCGATCAAAATGCCAATGCCGCTTGGGCCAATAGCTTCGTAAAGAATTTCCTCAAGCTTTGCGCCTGCCAACTCACCGGTGCCGCGTTTAATCGCCCGATCAATATTTTCTTTAGGCATACTTGCCTCGCGGGCTTTCTCAATCGCCATTTTTAAAGCAAAATTCGCACTGGGATCACCGCCCGCTCTGGCGGCGACGATAATCGTATTGGTCAGTTTAGAAAAAATCGCTCCGCGCTTGATATCGGCCGCACCTTTCTGCCTTTTTATTTGACTCCATTTACTATGACCGGACATAATTTCTTCTCCTATATTCTCTTGTAATCATACATCTTTAACTTATTTTCTTCAATTGCCAAGCAATGTTAGAATTAAGTTATGAGAAAAATTTTCAAAATCTTCATCGGTATTATAATTATTTTGGGAATAATCTTCGGCGTGTTCTATTATTTGTTCCTTAGAAATAACTGCCAATTGCCTCGCACTTACAGTCTTGGCCAGGTTGACTCGCGTTTTAAAATCTCATCCGAAGATGTTTTATCCGTCGCCCAAGACGCTACCGAAAGATGGAATTCTGAAACTGGCGAAAATTTATTCACCTATGACCCCTCTTCTAAACTTAAAATCAATCTTGTTTATGATTCCCGACAAGCAGATTTGGATAAAATTAATGCCGAAGCTAATAACCTATTAGCCCAAAAGCAGAATGTCGAGACTAATAACCAACAATTTAAAACTTTCTTGGCCAATTATCAAGAAAAGCTAGCCAACTATAATCAGGAAGTGGCATCCTGGAACAGTCGTGGCGGAGCGCCGCCAGAAATTTTCAACCAACTTCAATCAGAAAAATCCATTCTCGATCAACAAAGAAACGAATTAATCCAAATGGCCCAAATTTTAAATCTCCAGGCTCAAAATTATAACGAAAATTTAGACTCTTTAAAAAACGAACTTGACCAACGCAAAAATCTCATTGTTACCCAAGGAGAATATCTTACCGATACCGATACCATCAATATCTATACTTTCGGTGACAAAGAAGAGCTTCGACTGGTTTTAATGCACGAATTAGGTCATGCCTTGGGCCTTGGTCACGACCAGCAACCGACCTCGATAATGTATCAATTGTTAGACCAACAAGATTTAAAAAATCCCGTTCTTTCGTCTGAAGATATCAATCTTCTAAAATCTCACTGCAATTTGGATTATTCTTTATCTGGCGCTCTTCGTCGCATAAGACTGGCCATCTGAATCAATTTCAATTGTTCCATTTTGATCAGTGCGATAAATTCTAATCGCATATTTTTTTAATAAAGAGATGGTATTCGTTGCCGGATGACCATATTTATTATTTTCTCCTACCGATATGACAGCGATCGCCGGTCGGACAATTTTTAAGAAATCTTCGCTTAATCCATTTTCGCTACCATGATGAGCCACCTTCAACGCCTCGACAAAAATATTTTTATCCAATAATTTTTGCTGGACCTCTTTTTCGGCATCGCCAGTAAAAAGTACGGAAAAGTTATTAAAATCTAAACGGTTGACGATTGAAGCATTATTAAGGTTATCAATTGTCCGATTTTTCAGCGACGATAGGGGATAGAGGATTTCGATTTTGACCTCACCAAATTTTTTTTCATCGCCAGCAACTACCAATTTATCAGCAATATTTTGTTTTTTGATTTCTGCTTTCCAAGAGTCATACGTTGAAGAGGAGTACTCTACTCCCGTCTCCCAAACCTCGTCAACTTTATAGCGTTTAATAACCTCCAATAAGCCGATTAAATGATCGGCGTGAGGATGAGGAAAGAATCACCAAATTGATTTCGTGGTCACCAAAATCCATCATTTTCCCAAGTTGATTTAAAACCGAAGCATCTGGCCCGCCATCAATTAAAATATCGCTGCCGTCCGGATTTTTAATATATTCTGAATCTCCCTGTCCAACATCAAGAAAATAAACTTTTAAGTCACTGGCTGCTTGTGGACGGGCAAAAATCCCCACCCCAATGGCCACGCCCAAAATAAGCAAAAAACCAACGAGAAATTGAAGATTTTTTCTAAGATAATTCATGGACTTTTTTCAAAATTGGTCTTAGCCGATAAATCATCAAGCCTACAATAAAATAGAAAATTATCATCCACCACCAGTCTGAAGTCTTCAATTGCCAGGATGCCCAAGGAATTTTAGAAAAGCTTTCAACAATTACTATTATATACTTTAAAAATAGCCAGCCGATATAACCGATAATTTGACCCAGACTTATCCAAACAAGACCAGCTATTCCGATCAAAAAAATCATCCCCATTGCCGCCGGAATCAGCCATAAAATAAGAATATTCACGATCGGCGAAACGAAACTGACCCGCCCAAAATAGAAAATTAAAATTGGTAAAACCATTATTTGGGCGGCGGTAGTTTCGGAAAAAGTCGATTTTAAAATAATTGGCAAAGATCTGATAAATTTTAATCTGGCAATAATCGGGCCCAAATAAACTAATCCCATAAAAGCCAAAAATGATAATTGAAAACCAATGTCATATTTTAAAGCATAAGGGCCAAATATGAGCATTATTACTGCCACTAACAACAATAAAATTGTCATATTAATTCGCCGGCCTTCGTAATGTCCCAATAACACCAATCCCGCCAAAATGCCTGCCCGGACGACTGAGGCCGGTGCGCCGGTCATAATCACGAAGGTAACGATAATAAAAAGCGATCCCCAAAACTTTGACTTCCGCGAAAAAATTCCCAAAAACAGAGCGATATAGGTAATGACAATGGTCAAATTGTAGCCAGAGACAGCAACGATATGGGTGGTGCCGGTGCGGTTAAAATCGCTCATCAAAGAATCCGGGATATTTCTTTTGGAGCCCAAAACCAGACCGGCGGCAAAAGAAGCATAAGGTTCACTCAAAGATCGGTCGAGTGATTCTTCAAACTTATCTCTTATTTCATAAATCATTTTGATGGCCACGTTTCCATGGTAGCCGATTTTTTCGACCGGTTTTTCGGTTGAAATTTGTCCCAGGATGCCACGGTGAAATAAATAATCTGACGGTTTTTTGATCGCGCCATCGATTTTCAAAACATCACCATAATGATATTCAGGATATCGGCCGGTGGTTAATTGAATTTTGGTATTTTTAAAACTCAAAACATAATTTGCCTGACTGCCCGAAAAATCCGGATGGCCGATGATTTGACCTTCGGTGGTGAGTTCTTTGCCATAAGGCATTTGGATTGCTTTCTCGCGAATATCCCAGAAATTGAAATATCCTAAACCGATAATCAGACCAAAAATTATAAGTAATCCCAGCCGCCAATAATTTTCGCGCCATTGTAAAATAAGCGCCAACAATATCCCCGCGCCGATACCGAAAAGCCACCATAAATCCAGATGGATAATATCGCCCAGGAATATCCCCACCACGAAACTAGCTAAAGTAGCGATGACGAATCTTGATTTACCAATGGGTTGATTATTCATTATCTATATTGTATAATGAACGATGACTGAGATGAAAAAACACGATCAAACAAAAGAATTGAAAGCCAAAATCAAAGAGCTTGAGGACGGTTGGAAGAGGACTCAAGCTGACTTTGAAAATTATCGCAAGCGCTCCGAGGCCGAACGCGGAGAAATTTTGAATTTGATGAAAGCGGATTTTATCGCCAAAATCACGCCCGTTTTGGATAATTTTCGCCGGGCTTTTCTTCACGCTCCAGACGACGATTTTGCCCGCGGCGTCAAACAAATCGAAAAACAATTGGAGGATATTTTAGTTGCCGAAGGCCTCCAAAAAATCCCGGCCAAAACTGGCGATAAATTCGACTGCAATCTTCATGAAGCGATTTCTTGCGAGCCTAATAAAAAAATTCCGGCTGATCATATATTATCCGAGGTAGAATCTGGCTGGACTTTTCAAGGTCAAGTGATTAAGCCCGCTAAGGTACGAGTAAGCAAAGACAGATAATCTAACGGCTCACCCCTTGAGCCGTTAAAAGCAGTTATTGAACCGGCTTAAATTCGAGATTCCAGGTCCCGCCGCCGTAATCAGTAACACCAAAGGCACCGCCGCCGGTGCCGGAACTTAATTGAATCGAACCTGACCAGCTGCCGTTGCCGCCGTGGGTAACGCCGCCGATATTACAGGATCCATTAATATTCCCGTGGATACTCCCGCCATCACCACCCGCGAATGTGCCACTAATATCACCCCGGCAACTACCGACTTCAACCCCTTTTTGGGCATAGCAAGGACCAATAAAATCGCCGCTAACCGCTCCGCCGCCAGAGGAAAAATTTAGATTAATCGTGCCGTGGCAATCGCCTTCGCTCCAAATGCCGGTGCCGCGAATTTCTTTGGATTCGCTAGTCGGCGAGGAACTCGGTTGGCTCTCGGCCGCGTCTGAATCTTCGGTCGGTTTTTCTTTCTTTATCTCCTCAGCCGTCTGCTTCGGATTAATTGGCGCCTTTTGATTTTCATCATAAAAAGTGAAATATTTCTTTGTCGCCTCCGCCGCCTCAACAATATCGCCAGCATCGCCAGCGACTTGTTTGACTGCCTCTTTGCCGGCTTCAACCGCGTAATTCGGAAAGTCGGTGGTTCTAAATTTAACGGCATTATCTACGATTGTATCGTCCAAAGTGTCATTTCCGATTTCATCCCAGGGATCGCGGTTCGGCCGCTCAACAATCTGTTTCGTCCGCCCCCAAAAAGTATTCTCCTCTAACCATCTTTTAAATTTCTCCCATGGCCCCGGCTGTTCGGTGCCGATATTAACGCGTTCGTAAGCCAGGACTCGAGGAAAAATCCCAACATGATCGGAGGCATTTAAATTGCGCATCGATGTTGCGACGGCAATTAATTGATCATCTTTAAAAATCGTCGCTAATTCGTTGTCAAAATTTAAAGTCCGCTGGCCGTTTTGTTCACTTACTTCTGCTTGGCCAAAGCGAGCAATAAAAAAGCCCTCATTTTCGTCGCCAGTAAATTCATATGGTTTAATGTCGACAAATTTCGCGCTCGAAGGACTAACAATTTTTTCTTTGGCTGTCAGAATCCCATTGGCAAAAGTAAATTTATAACCGTAAGATTCGTAATACCAAATTTCCAATTTCTGTTCTGATTCGTCATTAGAATACATTGCCACGAAATGATCTGGCCAATCGAGATTGCCAATGATTACTTTTTGATGGCTAGAAAGCCGGCTGGCATTTTCCGCAGCAATTAATTTGCCATAGACCAACAGACCGATGACAACAATAATGAGGACTCCAAGAATAATTAATAGAATCTTTAAGCCTTTTTTCATGCTCTCTCCTTATTGGGCCGTATTACTAAAATCACTAATTAGCCATTGATTGCCAACTTTTATCAAACTAAAAGCCCAGCCTAAACCCATCTCGCCCCAGTTGGCATTAACGGTAACGGAAGCGCTAGAACCGTTAATATTTTCACCCGTTATTTCGACTGAAGTCGGACCGTCCTGGTAGCCGTAGAACTGAGCAGCAAAAGTGTTATCATCGCTAAATTGGGATTGTAAATTGGCAACTAATAAAGTCCTAGCGGCATCAAAATTAAGATTGGCTGAAGGCAGAGTGCCGATGCTGTAATTCATAAAGTTCTCGACCGCTTTCTTCGGAGCCATTTGGGCTTCTTCGGTCGCCGTCGGCGTCGGTGTTGAAGTCGCAGTTTTAGTCACCGTCGGCGAGGAAGTCGCCGTTACCTCGCTATTGATTTTACTTTTACCATAAAAATAGGCGGCTAAAATAATCGCCGCAATTACAATTACTGCTACAACCGCGATAATGACAATTAGAGTAGTGTTGTTTTTTGGTTGTTCCATTTTTCCCTCCTTTGAGTGCTTTCTTTATTTAATTATACCATAAAAGACCTAAAGATCTCAACCATCTTTTCGCCATAGGGCGAAAGCGTGTGTTTGACAAATAAACCTTGGTATTTTTTTCTAACCAGGCCGGCATTAACCAGTTTCCTGGTGTGTTCAGAAATCGTTCTCAAATTTCCATCTAATTTCCGAGCGATCTCTTCCAAGCTGATTCCTGGATTCTTCTTTATCAAAAAAATAATTTCCACCCGCCAATGATTGGCCACGCCTTTAAAAATTCTCTCCAAATGCCTGCTCTTTTTCTTATCCATATTTTTATAATATATCTTTGTACAGACTATTCCAATATTCTGCAGAATATGTAAATAGTTTGTAAGAGGATTTAATTATTCTTTCAAGCAGTATAAATGATTACTAGTTGGCATATAGCCAAATTCCCCGCAATGTGGGGCGTTAAAGAAAAAAACGAGGGACTTGACAAGCAAATTTATGTCAAGTATACTTTACATTAGAAACCAATTTAATCTTATGGAGGTTCTATATGTCTAAAATTATTGGCATTGACTTAGGCACGACCAATAGCGTGGTTGCCGTGATTGAAGGAGGCAAACCAAAAGTTATTCCCATGGCTGAAGGTTCTAATCTCTGCCCATCTATCGTCGCCCAATCTAAAAACGGCGAAAGATTAGTCGGACAATTGGCCAAACGGCAGGCGATTACCAACCCGGAAAACACGATTTTTTCGGTCAAGCGTTTAATCGGTCGTCGTTGGGAGGAAGAAGAAATTCAACGAGATCTCAAATTATTGCCCTATAAAATGGTTAAGTCCGGCGACGGCGTCAAAATCGTTATGGCCGGCAAAGAATATAGTCCCCAAGAAATTTCTGCTTTTATTTTACAAAAACTCAAAACCGATGCCGAGGCCTACTTAGGCGAAAAAGTGACTGATGCTGTTATCACTGTTCCGGCCTATTTTAACGATTCCCAGCGCCAAGCCACCAAGGACGCCGGTGAAATTGCCGGCTTGACCGTTAAAAGAATTATCAATGAGCCAACGGCCTCATCACTCGCCTACGGACTTGACAAGAAAAAAGAAGGTCATGTCGCGGTCTACGATTTTGGCGGCGGCACTTTTGACATCACCATTTTAGATATCGGCGACGGCGTTTTTGAAGTCAAAGCCACTGGTGGCGATACCCATTTGGGCGGCGATGATTTAGACCAGAAAGTAATGGACTACATTGCCGATGAATTCAAAAAATCTGAGGGTATTGATGTTAAAAAAGATCCCATGGCTCTTCAGCGCGTCAAAGAAGCGGCTGAAAAGGCCAAAATTGAGCTTTCAAGCCAGCAAGAAACCGAAATCAATTTGCCATTCATCACGGCCGATTCTGCTGGACCTAAACACTTGGTGATGAAGCTCTCGCGTGCCAAGTTAGAACAACTCACCGGCGATTTGATTGAGGAAACAATCGGCCATTGCGAAAAAGTGATTAAAGAATCAAGCGTTGAAGTCAAAGATATTTCCGAAGTCATTTTGGTCGGTGGCATGACACGGATGCCGCTGATTCAAGAAACTGTCAAAAAAATTTTCAAAAAAGAACCTCATAAAGGTGTTAATCCTGACGAAGTCGTCGCTTTAGGTGCGGCCATTCAAGCCGGAGTTTTGGGCGGGGAAGTCAAAGACTTATTACTGCTCGATATCACGCCTTTGACCTTAGGCATTGAAACCTTGGGTCAAGTAATGACGCCTTTAATCGAAAAAAATACCACTATCCCGACTTCAAAAACCCAAATCTTTTCAACCGCCGCTGATAACCAGACTTCGGTGGAAATCCATGTTTTACAAGGTGAACGTTCCATGGCCACCGATAACCGCACTTTGGGACGATTTATGCTTGATGGGATTCCGCCAGCTCCTCGCGGTCTGCCGCAGATTGAAGTCACTTATGATCTTGACGCTAATGGGATTTTAAATGTTAAAGCCAAAGATAAAGCCACCAACAAAGAACAAAAAATCACGATTACTTCTTCTTCAGGATTGTCTAAAGAAGAAATTGAAAAAATGAAAACTGAAGCCGCCGCGCATGAGGAGGAAGATAAGAAAAAGAAAGAGTTAATCGATGCTAAGAACTTGGCTGAAAATCTGATTTATACTTCCGAAAAAGCTCTCAAAGATGCTGGCGCAAAAGTTCCGGAAAACGATAAAAAAGAAATTGAGACGAAAATTTCCGAGTTAAAAGAAGCCACCAAGGGCGACGAGCTTGAAAAAATAAAGACTGCCACTGAAGCTTTAAGCCAGACGATCCAAAAAATCGGCCAGGCGATGTATGGTCAGCCGAAGGCTGACAGTGACCAGAGGTCAGTGGATAGTGAGAAGAAAAAAGAAGAAAAAGACGAGAAAACTGACGAAAAAAAAGATTAATCGCTCGCCAGTATCCGTCAAAAGATACCGCACCTAAATTTTCTCCAGCGCGAAAATTGGTGCTGCGCTCTCGGCCAAAAATCCCGCCGATGGCGGGAACCTTGCTTTTTGGCCTGCGAGAGCTACTTTTGAGGATACATGGCTTCGCTCATTAATTAGTACATTCGTAATAATTAGTAATTAGTTAGATACTCATGAAAGATTATTATAATATTCTCGGTGTTTCCAAGAACGCCTCCCAGGATGAAATTAAGCGTGCTTACCGGAAACTCGCTCATGAATATCATCCGGATAAAAACCAAGCTCACGCTGATGGGACTCGATTTAAGGAAATCAACGAGGCCTATCAGGTTTTATCCAATTCCTCGAAACGGTCGCAATATGATCAGTTTGGCACGGTCGGAGGATCGGGATTTGAAGGTTTTAACTGGGGCGATGCCTCGGGCTTCGATTTCCGCGATTTTGGCGGCTTTGGCCAGCAAAACCGTGGTTTTAGTTTCAATTTTGGCGGGGGCTTAGGTGATATTTTCGATGATTTTTTCGGCGGCGTTTTTAGCCAGGTCCAAACTGAAGTTGAAATCAATCTAACTTCCGCTTTATTAGGCGAAAAAATAAACTTAAGGACATCTCAAGGCGAGAATATCACGATGGATATTCCGCTTGGCACCCAAGATGGCACAACTTTTCGTTTCCCCGGCAAAGGGATACTTGACCGCCGTGGTCGTCGAGGCGATTTATTGGTTACGGTCAGGATCAAATTGCCAAAAAGATTGACTCGAGAACAAAAAGAACTCTTGGAAGAACTCAAAAGGATGGGGCTGTAGTTGACAGGCGATATCTACTATTAGATAATAGAAATAAGGAATTATTTTAGAGGAGGGGTTGATGCCAGCACCATCCTGGGATTTAGCCATCGCCGTTTTTTTCCTCATCGGCATGGCCTTCGGTTATATCTTACAAAGAGAAAAAATTATTGCCACTCTTTTATCGGTCTACGTCGCCTTGGTTGTCACCCAGGTCTTTGCTGGTAATGTCTTTGAGTTCTTCCAAGGTAGTAAAACCATTGGTACCGTGTGGGTCCAGTCCGGCGCCTCGCCCTTCACTGTGAGGGTGATAATATTTATGGCAGTAATTACCCTTTTATCAGCTAAGGGAGGAATCAAAGGCGCCACGGCTAAGGGTCTCCTTTCGCCAATTGAAATTATCTTGCTATCTTTCTTGACCACCGGGCTTATCTTATCAAGTATTTTCTATTTTATGCCGCCTGAATCCCGCGAAACATTTATGGCGGCCTCAAGATTGGCAAACTTGGTGATTAAATACTATATTTGGTGGGTTTTGGCCCCGCCAGTTGCTCTAATTGCTTTAGGATTTTTTAGACGCACCAGTTCGAGTTCATCCGACTAAAGTAAGATAAAAGAATTGAAATTAGAAGAGGTAAATCCCTCTTTTTAAATTGTCTTAAAATATTGGTAGAAAAATTAAACCGCTCTACGACGTAGTAATAAAATTGACAAAATTATAAAACCAACAAAATAACCAACCAACATTAATAAATCCGGCAGGATTTGATAAAAATCAAATCCTAAAATATTTACTTCTCGCATCGCTTTAATTGAATAAGTAAAAGGAATTATTAGAGGGATTTTTCCAATTATTGGATGCATTGTTTCTGACTGAAATAAGAATGGTGTTAAAATCAAGGTTAGATAAAAAGCCATAATTCCCATCAGAATTGATTCACGGATAGTATAAGTAATAGATGAGATGAAAATTCCCAAAGCAATCGCCATTAAAGCAGTTATAAAAGTGATTAAAAGAACTAGCCAAATCGGACCAAGAGTGACTGCAAATAAGGTTTTTAATGTTAAAATAATAATAATTGATAAAACAATAGCGACTATCGCAAAAGCCAATAATTTACCTATTATCATATGATACTTCTTAAAAGGTGTAACAAAAAATCTTTCAAAAGTTCCTTCAATACGCTCCGTTGTGATCGTGGTTGATGAAAGATTAAGACAATTGATAGTTATTAGCAAAACTATTAAAGCTGATAAAAAATAATCGAAGTATTTAATATTTTTATTGGTATTTTTTGTTTCTCGAATTTCAATTGGCGATAAATCAATATTTGTCTCATCTATTTTTATTTGAGCAGATTGAGGCATCAGATTTTTGACATTTTCGACTGAAAAATTTTTCACGGTATCTTCAGTTGCTTTCAAAATAATTTTTTTTGTTTGACCACTAAGTTCTGGCAATGTAGAATTTTCCATTATCTCAATTGAACCACTGATTATATCGTTTTTTTTAGCAATATCAATAATAACAGCAGATCTTGTAATGTTGTCTTTAACTTGCCGATGAGCTTCATCGGCACTCGAGTCATAAACCAATATTAATTTTTTTTCCCTCTCAAGATCTTGAACGATTTGTTGAGAATACTGATTGTCTTCTTTATTAAAAAAAGACACACGAATATTTTGGGGTTCTCGCCAAGTCACCAGTCCCAAAAACAATACAACCAAAATGGGTTGTACCAAAAAGAGAACAAGCCATCTAGTGTCTCTTGTTAATTTTTTTAATTCATATAAGGCAATTTTAAGCATGGTCGTTCTTTATACTAGCAATTACTTGATGTAAATTATTGACCTTAAATTTTTTTACTATTTGCGCGGGTGTTCCTTTGACAAGAATTTTACCTTCACGCAAAATAATTAATTCATCACAAAGTTTCTCGGCTTCATCCATATAATGAGTCGTCATAATAATAGTAGTATGATTTTTTAACTCCCGTGTTAAATCCCAAATTTTTTCTCGGCCCAAGGGATCAAGTCCCATAGTAACTTCGTCAAAAAAAAGAATCTTTGGTTCGTGAACGACGGCACAAGCTATGGACAAACGTTTCGCCATTCCGCCTGATAAATTTTTCACCAAAATATTTTTTCTATCAAAAAGATTAATCATCTTAAGAACTTTAGCGATACGTTCTTTTCTATCGCCCCTATAAGGATACGCCGAAAAAAACAAATCTATATTTTCCCAAACTGTAAGATTAGGATACAACGCTTCTTTCTGCGGAACATAGCCAATGTCTCGAAGTATTTCATAACCATTACTTCCATAAACAAATTCTTCAATCGTAATTTCTCCATGAGTCGGTTCAAGAAGAGTAGTCAGCATTCTTAAAATTGTGGTCTTACCGGACCCGTTTGGCCCAAGAATCCCAAAAACAGTATTGGGTTTTACTTCAAAAGAAACACTATCAACAGCTTTTATGTCGCCCTTAAAAATTTTAGATAAGTGGGAAACTTTAATAATTGCTTTTTCCATTCTGATTCTATATTAGCATATAAAAACTAACAAAAGCTGTTTTAAAAGATTGTCATCAAATACATCGCTGCGCCAGAAATTAGTGCCACCGAGATATTGTCATCTATTCCCCAAGGAATGAGCTCGACGACAGCCGCCGCCAAGGCGCCGACGAGAAGCATTCCTAAATTAGCCTCGATATACGGCAAAAATAGCAACCCAAAAATTACTGCCGCTAAGAAATAAGCAATTGATCCTTCGAGGGTCTTTTTAAAAATGTGAACTTTGCCAAACATCATTCCGATGATTTTGGCAAAAACATCACCAAAGATTAGAAAACTAACCGTTAGGATTCCGATCCCTTTCGGAAAAACGAGAAAAGAAAGAAAAATTGCCACCAAAAAGAGACTGATTGAGGAAAAAGTCTGTATTTCTTTCTGTTTGAAAATTACCGGTGTTTTAAATAAGAAGAGATTGGTCTTGCGAGAAAGCAATCTCGTAATATCCAAAAGTACAAAAGCCAGCGCGATTGAGCCAACGAAGATGAGAATAAATCTCTTATCAAATTGAAGATATAAAATTGGCAAAACAATGGCCAAAGGTCTTAAAAAAGTCCGCCAAAAACGAATTTCCTTCATTACTTCAGGGGCATTTTTGAAAATTTCAAATTTTTTAACGTTATAGAGCGTGACAATCCACATTTGGAGCAAAAGAATTCCCATAAAAATTGTCGTGGGATTGAGTCGGGTTTTGGCCAAAAAAAGAATGATAAAAGTCGGCAGGGTGAATACGCCAACAATTTCCGCTGGCGATATAATGAATAGAAATAAAGCCAAAATGACCACCGGAATTAGAATTTCATAGGGAAACCAGTGATTCAAAATCGCCTTGAAGATGATAAAGAAAAAAATGCCCAAAGTTGTCGCTTGGCCTTCACCGCCACGAAAGCCAAGATAAAATGGAAAGATGTGGCCCAGAATAGCGGCGTAGCCCGAAGCATAGATAATGATTTCTGGAGCGCCGAGTTGCCAGGCCATATACATCGAAAGCAAGCCCTTGCTCAAATCGTAAATAATCGTTACGACCGCCGGCCATAAACCGAGGACTTTCTTAACATTCCGGCCGCCGGCATTGCGCGTGCCGTGCTCGCGAATATCAATCCCACGCAAAAGCCGGCCTAAAATATAGGACGGAGAGACTGAGCCCAGAAGATAACCAATAATAATTACTAAAATATTAAGCCACATTTTTCAATGCTTCTTGTAAAACCTCTATCGAAAAATTGGAACATTTTTGTTTTTGCTGAGGCAGGCCGCCTAAATAATCAACAATATCATGGCGCGATAATTTTAAAGCATCTTTTACTGATTTTAGTTTAACCATCTCTGTCATTGCCGAAGTCGAAGCAATACAAGCGCCGCACCCGAAAGCTTTGAATTTAATGTCTTTGATTACATTTCTATTTGGTGATAACTTAACCCACAATTTAACCACATCCCCGCAGGCCGGATTACCACCTTCGGCCTTCGCGTCATAATCTTCTAATTCGCCCATATTGCGAGGATTCGAAAAATGATCAATGGTTTTTTGATTATACATGATGGCTTAATTTTACCTTAAATTAAGCCAAATTCAAAATTTAAAAATCAAAAAGCATGCCTAAAGGCAAAATGGGGGCTTGACAAATTATGAACATAGGTTCATAATGTAGGGGAGGAAGCAATGCGCGGAAGACCAAAAATTAAACGAACAATTAGATTTTTCCCGGAGATTACTTATTTTAAACCGGCTGGAATTCCATTGAGGAATTTACAGGAGGTTATATTGTCAATGGATGAATTGGAAGCCATGAGACTGGCCGAATTAGAAGATTTAGATCAAGAAGAAGCGGCCAAAAAAATGAAAATTTCTCGAATTACTTTTTTGAGAATCTTACATTCAGCCCATAAAAAAATTGCCGAAAGTTTAATATATGGTAAAGCTTTAAAAATCCAGGGAGGAGAAATTATGGCTTATCAAAGTCGTTTAGGCAAAGCCTTACAAAAAGATCCTTCGTTTAAAAGAGGACAAGGTCTCGGTGGTTCTGACGTTTGTGTCTGCCCAGTTTGCAAAAAAGAGTTCCCACATCAACGCAGTCTTCCTTGTATGCAAATAGAATGTCCCGATTGCAAAGTACCTTTACGAGGAAATTTTTGCCAATAAAAATACGATTAACGAAGGGAGGTGATTAAAATGCCAAGATTTGATGGAACAGGACCCATGGGAATAGGACCAATGACTGGTCGCGGTTTGGGTCCTTGCGGTGGATTTCGTGGCCGAGGCCGAGGTTTCGGTTACGGGATGATGATGGGGGGCTGCCCGTGGTATGGCCAAATGATTCGTCCAACAGCCGAGGAAGAAAAAGAAATCCTCAAAGATCAAGTTGAAATGCTCAAACAAAATCTCGACTCGGCTCAAAAAAGACTTTCAGAGCTGGAAAGCCAAAAGTAAATAAATAGAGGGAAGTAAACCATCAGGCACTTCCCTCTATTTAGATTTTATCAGATAATGAAAGTGATATGAATCAACAATCAGTTTCTTTGTTAGCGATTTTGGTCAATTTAATTCTTACGGCCGGAAAAATAGTTTTGGGACTTGCTTTTAATTTAACCGCTTTACTGGCTGAAGGAATTCATTCTGGTCTTGATATTTTCTCATCTATCATTGCTTTTTTAGGCATTAAATCAGCTCAAAAACCGGTTGATGATAAACATCCCTACGGCCATTATCGTGCCGAAAGCTTGGCTGGTTTCGTGGTTGTTATTTTGTTAGCTGGCTCGGCGGTTTGGATTTTATATGAGGGAATTATTCGAATCGTGCATCCCGAAGAGGCCTTTTTATCAATCTGGGCCATAATTCTAATGGGCGCTTCGGCTTTAATTAATGAAGGAATGGCGCGGCTGAAATTTGCCGTTGGCTCAAAATTTTCTTCACCAGCTTTGATCGCCGACGGCGAACACTCTCGAGCCGACGTCATTTCTTCGGTCGGGGTTCTAATTGGTATTCTTTTAATTAAACTCTGGACCGGCGCCGACGCCATCGTTGCCATCTTAGTCGGCTTATATATTCTTTGGGAGGCCTGGCAATTAGGACGACAAATTACCGATTCTTTGTTGGATGTGGCTGATGAAAGTGTCGAAGATCAAATTAAAAAAATAGCCAAAGATCAAAATATCGAAGTATCGGAGCTCAAAAGCCGCAAGATGGGACCAGCGACTTTGGCTGATTTAAAAATTAAATTGGATCCGCGATTAAAAATCGAGGAGGCCACTCGTCTAACTGATAAATTACAAAGTGAGCTACTTGTCAAAATTGGAAAACTCAAATCTATTAATATTACGGTCCAATCACATGAATTCCGAAGAGGTACACTCCGAACTCCGTTTAGCGGTCAATTAAAATACAAAAGAGGTTTCGAGCCGATAGAGCTTAAAAAACTGGGCCATCGAATTATCATCCCTTTGGCAGATGGCGCCGCCTCAGAATTCGGCGCCCCGAATTTTTTGGTCATTGATCAGGATAAAACTGGCAAGGTTTTAAGAAAAACTAAAATCCGCAATAAGTTCTACGAAGCGGGCGCTGGTCACGGGGTTAAATTTGCCAAAGCGATTTCGGCTGACGAGGTTTTAGCCGCTCATATTGGCGAAAATGCCCAAAACAACTTAAAAGCCGCCAACATTAAATTTCAAATTTTAAGCATTGAAGAGATCAATAAAAAGCTCTCTTAATCTAACGGCTCACCCCTTGAGCCGTTAAAAGAAAGGGTTATTTTTGTAAGATAAAACCGGCCGAATTGATAAAAAATTCTCTAACTATGGGGATTTTGGTTAAAAAATGGAGACGGCCTAAGATGTCGGTGGTTTTGAGAATTTTAAAATTCGCCTGGTTGATATAGCGGACGGTTGATCTAAAAGTCATCGGCCAAAGCCCGAGTCCCGCCAAATTTTTTGCTGATATTTTGCGACCCATTATCGTGTTGGAAAAATGTTTGGCCAACGGAAAGCCAAAATACTGAAATGGTTTTATATTTTGACCCGATAGGGGAGACCACCACGGTGGAATCATAATGTAAGCGATTCCCCCATTTTTCAAAACTCGATATATTTCTTGCAATGATTTTAATTTCTTATCAGTCGGAATATGCTGAAGCACTCCTCGGAGAAGCACGAGGTCGAATTCCCCGTTTTTAAATGGCAGCTTATCTGCTCTCCCTCGAATAGTTTTATGAACGAAATCTAATTTTTGTGGCTCTAAATTGATCGCTTGACATTTTCTTTTTTCCGCCAGGATTTTACAAAATTCACCCCGTTCGCCGCCAATATCCAAAACTTTTTTTTCGCGCAAATCAACAAATTCTTCTAACTCCTCAATTAAAACATCTGCCAAATATTCCCGTGCCTCATAAAACCCTTTGTTCCCACGAGAGGCAAATTTGATTAAAGTCAGATAATGACGAATGATATTCATATAACGATAATTCTTTAGTCTGTCACTACTATACTGAAAAGTATGGAAGTGGAATATGGAAATTATTTTTCAAATAACCGGCGTAGAAGTGGACTACCCTTGGTCTTAAAATGAATTTTATTGATTGTTCCTTCGCCCATGCCCATGTCTTGCTGAATTAGCAAGTAAGTTTTCTTTTCCATTAAAAACTTTGCTGCCAAGAGACGGCGCGAGAAGTCCTTGATCTCAGCGGAAGAAAAAATGTCTTCTAGAAACATTTCCAATTCAGCTTTGTCTTTTAGATCTCCTAAGGTCTCGACGAATAATTTTTTCGCCTCACTATCAATTCCTTTTTTCGGCATTTCCACCTCCGCATCTAATGTATCACTTCTTAACTGAAAAGTATGGAAGTGGAATACTAAAAGATTTATTGATTTCGAGACATATTTAAGATAAAATAGATTTGTTAGGGGCCTGTAGCTCAGTGGTAGAGCAATTGCCTTTTAAGCAATGTGTCGTGGGTTCGATCCCCACCAGGCCCTTTGACTCCTAAATTCCCTTGACAGATGAGGGATTTTTTGGTAGAGTAAGGTGTCGGAAATTCTGTGGTGGAGGAGTGAGAGATGACTCGAGTTTCGGTTGTCATTTCGCGACAGCACTGCATAGGCCACGCTAATAGAGGTTTTACTGCTAGTTGGAATCCACCGCGTACTTACGACTTCTGGAATGTCAGGGTGCACATATCTCTTGAGCTACTGGATAAAGAAGTACACGGTTCAGAATCATGGCGTTGTGAGACAGAGAAGGAAGCAATCGAGCAAACAAGAAGATTACAGAGTGCCATCAGGAAGACTTTTTCTTCTTGCAAAGTGAGAACGAAAAAACTGGAGACCAATATTGATGGCGACGAAAGTTTATACCCGACATTGAAGGCGGCTATGCACCTTGATTGAGGAGATTAGAATGGCAAAGATAGTATGTCCTGCTTGTGGTAGTAGACTGCGACTCATCGAGTATGAAGCATATTCCTATCCTGTCGATGAGGATGGTACTGTCAAACGGTCCTTGGAATCTTCCGTGAGAGTTCAGCCGAAAATAATTTGTGGCAATCCTGGCTGTTCGAGGGAGGGATTTCCCGAGTTTGAATCAATCCATAACGGCCATCATATCATTAGACGTTAGCCACCAACACACGCTTGGTGGCTTTTTCGTTAGAAAGCCAATTTAGACTTGAGAGTCCTCCAGTATGTGTTATCCTTTAACAAAGTTATAATAAGCCCAGATAAAGACCTTTGAATCTATACCCTTGGTTCAATTTATAACTTTAAGGTTCAAAAATATCGCTTTTTGAGCGATTTTTTTGTAAAATAATATTATGAATAAAAAATTAGATTTAGTTGTAATTGGCCATATCTCTTATGATGAGAATAATACACCCTTCGGGACCAGAACCGTTCCAAGCGGCGGAGCATATTTAGTTGCATTGCCAGCTTCTATTTTCTCCAAAAAAATTGGGATTGTCTCACGAGTTGGGGAAGATTATGATTTAGAAAATTTAAAAAAATTAGGGATAGACTTAAGCGGGCTAAAAGTTATTTCTGAAGGAAAAACAACCAGATTTTACCACAAGTACAAAACATCCGATGGCTCGAGAAGAGATTTTCGACCAGAGCTTAATGTTGGGGCAGATTTGATTCCAGAAGACGTACCTAAACAATATTTAAATTCAAAATTTATTCATATTGCGACTATGCCACCACAACAACAGATTAAGTTCGTAAATTTTTTGAAATCGAAAACCCAATCTAAGTTAAGCATTGATACTTTGGAACAATATATTCAACAATGGCCAGAAGAAGTTTTAGATGTTTTTTTAAAGGCTGATTTAATATTTGTAGATAAAAGAGAGCATCAATTGATAGGCGAAATGAAAGGGAAAAATATTGTCATCAAAAGAGGTGCGGAAGGGGCAGAATACATTTACGAGGGAAAAACTATTAAAGCCCCTGCACCAAAAATAAGAGTAGTTGACAAAACCGGAGCGGGAGATGTTCTCGCGGGTGTTTTTTTGACGTTGCTAGCTCGGGGCAAAGAACCGACCTTCTCATTAAAAAAAGCTGTTGATTTAGCTTCCAAATCAGTAACAGAATTCGGGATAGATTTTCTTTTAGAAAGATAATTTTGGTTTAAGAGTCCTCCAGTACTCGTTATCCTTCAAAAGAGTTATAATAAGGTCAGACAAAGACCTTTTTTTAAAAAACGTAAAAGCCGCCAGTCATTGTTCTCAACCAGCAGCTAATTGATCTAGGTATCTTTGGGCGCTTTCCCGCATTACTTGCTTGGCGGCTTTCTTCATGAGTATCTTTCGGCTGAAGCCTTTGGGAAAAAGGCCGAGTAATCTCTCAGGATGGTCTGACAATTGCCACAATAGATGATGCTTGCATTGGTGGGTTGATGGTATGATGGCAATATGGGTTCGCGCAATACTCCTCAAAGGAAACATGAAGTTCCACTCGGGTTCACCCCCTTTGTTCGAGTTCTAAGTATACATTATCGTTGTAACATTTTCAAAAATACGTCGTCGGGAATTTGGACTTTGCCGAGTTGTTTCATTTTTTTCTTTCCTGCGGCTTGTTTTTTAAGAAGTTTGTTTTTCCTAGTAACGTCGCCGCCGTAAAGTTTAGCAATCACATCTTTACGCATTGCCGGGATATCTTCGCGGGCTAAAATTTTATTATTGACCGCCGCTTGAATTGAAACTTCGAACATTTGCCGCGGGATAAGTTCTTTTAATTTTAAGACTAAATTTTTAGCTTCGGACATCATCTTATGGCGGGGGATAACCCGCGAGAATTCCTCGACTTTGTCGCCGGCAATTAAAACATCTAATTTTACTAAATCACCCGGACGGTAGCCGATGAATTCATAATTTTGCGACGCATATCCGGACGAGACAGATTTTAATTTATCGTAAAAATCAACAATAATTTCCGCCAAAGGCACCTCGTATTCCAAAATTGTGCGGTCGCCTAAATAATTTGTATTTTTATAGATTGCCCGCCGCGATTGCACGAGTTCCATCACCGGCCCCACATATTCCTGCGGTGTTATAATCTCCAACCGCACCCACGGCTCTTCATAGTTGTTAGGTGTAAGTTTTAATCGATATGCCACTTGGGGTTGAGTCACGATCAAATTGAGTCCGTATTCGCGTTCTAAACGCTCTTTGACGATTTCTAAATGTAATAACCCCAAAAAACCACAGCGAAATCCCTGGCCAAAGCTTTTTGATGATTCCGGTGTAAAATTTAAACTCGAATCATTAAGCGAAAGTTTTTCTAACGATTGGCGTAAAAGTTGGGGATCGCCGCCTTGAATATAGAAACTGGCAAAGACGAAACTTTTAGGAATTTTAAAACCCAAAATAGGGGAGACCGAAACGGGGGAGTCGCCCGTGATGGTATCGCCAACTTTAATATTTTTTAATTCCCGCTCGCCAGTGACAACGTAGCCGATCTCACCTACTTTCAAAAATTCGCATGGCTCATATTTTAGACGAAAGCTCCCCACCTCGGTGGCAGTCTCAGTATTACTTGTTCCTAAAAATTTAATTTTATCGCCTTTTTTTACTTCCCCCTCGAAGACTCTCACATAAGCAATGGCTCCACGAAATTCATCATAGACAGAATCAAAAATCAGGGCTTTAAAATCGCACACCCTCTCCCCTTTTGGCGCCGGTACACGATTAATAATTTCTTGTAATAGATTTTCCACGCCCTCACCGGTTTTAGCCGAGATTAATAATATTGCTTTTTCATCAATATTTAAGAGTTTCGCTATCTCCTCTTTCGTCTCTTCTATCCTTGCGCCTGGCAAATCAATTTTATTAATCACGGGAATAATTTTTAAATTGTGTTCTTGGGCGATACCTGTCTGCCGACAGGCAAGATGCAAATTCGCCAACGTTTGGGCCTGGATTCCTTTCGTCGCATCTACTAACAAAATCGCGCCCTCAACCGCCGCTAGCGACCGCGAAACTTCGTAGGAAAAATCAACATGACCAGGAGTATCAATCAAATTCAGAATATATTCTGAATTTGCAATTTTTAAATCCGAATTTCTAATGTCTAAACTATTTGAATTTTTACTATTTTGAATTGAATGCCTTGCCTCTGGCAGTGGGGATTTGTTTAGGATTTCGGATTTAGGATTTAGGATTTCATGATTTGGTCTCCAAATCATGGTAACTGGTTGTAATTTAATTGTTATCCCCCGCTCGCGTTCGAGATCCATCGTATCGAGCATTTGCGGTTTTAGTTTTTCGTGAGCGACGGTGCCGGTAATTTCCAACATCCTATCAGCCAAAGTTGATTTGCCGTGATCAATGTGAGCGATTATAACGAAGTTGCGTATATTTTCTTGATTCATTAGATCAATTTAGACAAAAGAAATATTAAACCAAAACCAACCAAGGTTGCTAAAATTGTTGGAATTGATGAGTGGCGATGGTGGGCTTCGGGCAATAAATTAGCAGCCGCAATATAGATAAAAATGCCGGCGACCACAGCTAACAAGATTCCTAAAATTGCCGGTGGAAAGCCGACGAAAAAAACAAAGACGCCGATGACTGGCGTAATCGCATCGGCTAAAATCCACCAAATCATCTCTCGCCATGGCCGATCCGAAGGCAACAAAACCGCTACCACGCTGACCCCATCGGTCCAATCATGGGCAATGACTGCCAGTCCGACAATTATTCCCAATTTTAAACCAGCCTGAAAGGCCAAACCAATCACTACCCCATCCAATAATGAATGGAAAACCAAACTGGCAGCGGCAAATCTCCCTGCCCGGCGGGAATGTAAAACATTTTCACATCTGCCGTCAGTACATGACGGTAAAATACTTAAACGCTCAATGATATGATAGAACAAAAATCCGCCAATGGCTGCCAGAAGAATCATTTGTAAATTATTTTCCGTAATTCCACTTAAGCGATATGATTCCGGCAACAAATCCAAAAAGGCAGCGGTAATCAGTACGCCGGCGGAAAAACTGATAATCAAATGAAGTTTGTCTTGCGAACGGTAAGCGAACAGTCCGCCAATTATTGTAAAAACAAATGTTAATACAGCAAAGCCGAAAAGTAAATAAATCATTTTTCTTTTTCTATCATCTCCAAGGCTTCCTCGCGTATGGAAATTTTACCGTCCAAATAAGCTTGCTCAATTTTTGTCTTTATCTCCCCCACTTTTGGACCTGAATCAATTTTTAAAATGTCCATAATATCCTGGCCTGTGATAAGCGTAAATTTTTTCACTTGTTGCTTTTCTTCGACGCTGGCTTCTTTTTCAAATTTTTCTTTTTTCTTTGTTGCTTCTTCATACATTGATAAATCAGCTTTCAAATCCGGACGCAAAGATGCCGCTAAATCCGCTTTAGTTAAATCTAACAATAAATCAATATGCGGGTGAGTAAACAAACGTTTTTGTTTTCGCTCACTCATCCCCCGAAAGGCATGGATGATCCGCATATGTTGGGAAATCGCCCAAACACAAGCGTCAATAAATTCACGGGAAAATTTTAGCCGATCTAAAATCAGCCGTGCCATTTTAGCGCTTTCTTCATCGTGTTCAAAAAAAGTAATTTTACTTTTAGGATGATCGCGGAAACCTTGGGTTTGGGGTTTAGCAATATCGTGAAGCAAAACCGTCCAGGCCAATTCAACCGAAGGGTTTTCTAATTTTTCCATCGCCATTAAAGTATGAATCCAAACATCGCCTTCGCTGTGAAATTCTGGCGGTTGAGCGACGCCGCGTAATTGAATAAGCTCGGGCAAAATCTCTTTTAGTAACCCTAACGATTCCATTTGCATCAGCGCTTGTTCTCGCCCAGGTCCACAAATTATCGTCGAAAGTTCCTCACGAATTCTTTCAGCAGAAATTTTATTGATGTTTTTGGCTTCTTTTTTAATCGCTTCCGCCGCCTCAAAATCCAAAGCAAAACCCAAGCGATGAGTAAAACGAACGGCGCGAAGCATTCGTAGATAATCTTCGTCAATCCGCCACTTTGGCAGGCCGACAAAACGAACAATTTTATTTTTTAAATCTTCGATGCCACCCGTAAAATCAATAATTTCCGATTTTTGGGAATCATAAAACAAAGCATTGATCGTAAAATCGCGGCGTCGTGAATCATTTTCCGCCGAAGTGAACTCTACTCTCATGGGTCGACGATGGTCAGCCGTGCCAATATCAACGCGGAAAGTGGCAACTTCAAATTCAAAGTCGCCATTTTTGACGACAATGATGCCGAATGCTTTCCCTTGCTCGCGGTAGTTTTTAAATAATTTTTTGACCTCTTCCGGCTTGGCGGCTGTGGCAATATCAATGTCATGGGCTTCTTTTTCCAAATACAAATCACGGACAGCCCCGCCGGCAATATAGGTTTCAAAGCCAGCTTCCTGGAGTTTTTTGACAATTCCAAAAGCCGCCGCTTCTTCAGTGGTTGGCTGGCGTTTAATTTTGAATTCAATTGTCTCCATAGTAAATAAACCCACGATTAACACCTGTGATATATCCACAGGGGTTTACAAGATGATTTTAACACAAATTAACCTCATCGTCGATTATCTCTTGACTTGGAGAAGTTATCCTGCCGAAAAGCAGGAAAAGACCGCCGATTATTGACGGAGGGATTTATATATGTTATTGTTGGAATATACGCTTCATCGCGAAAGGAGGCGAGGCCTATCGCATCATACCAACATTGTCCTACAAACCAGCAGTAAACGCAGTTTCCGCAGTAGTAGTTACCGCAGAATATCCTTGGAGGAAGAGGAGCCCATGGGCGACGAATGCAAGCCGAAGGTAGTGGTCGTGACGCTGCCGAAGTGTTTGGCAGGCAGCGGAGTCAGGATCAAGTTCAGCGATTGCGCAACTGAAGCCTCGGTGTGCGTCCAGGACGTCTGCTGCGAGGCCAAGCCGGCCGCACCGGCCGCACCGGCCGCAGGCGCGACCACGTAGGTCGCGAGAGGCGAAGTGATCAGTCCAAGGGCGGGTCGACACGAGGTCGACCCGCCCCTCTTTTTTATATAGGACTCTTGATTTCTTTTCTTAATTTGATATAGTCTGAATATCTGATCGCACCCAGAGAGGAGCCCGAAGCATGTCCTTCAAACCCAGGAATCCGCTCGACGAACTGCTCAAGCTCAGCGATCAAGAACTGCTAGAGCGCGGCATCATCACGGCTCGAGAAATCGCCCAACAACCAGAAATGTGGCGTGATACGGCCAGAAGATTCGTAAACTTTGCCCCGGGACTTATGAATCAAGACAACACTGCAACTTACGGTCTACTTGACGTCCATCATTATGACTGGGGTGTTCCTCAGGCGGCAAAGCTACCTCATGAGATTATCTTCACCGGCGCTGGCACTTCTCATTTCGTCGGTCTCTGCGTCATGGATGCCGTAGGCAAGGGACTTGGTCTGCGCACACTCGCCATCCCCACCACCGATATCGTCACCCATCCCGAAGATGCCTTTCGCGTTGTCTGGGGCGAAGACTGGCCAAGCATATTGGTTTCCTTTGCTCGATCCGGCAACAGTCCCGAAAGTCTGGCGGTCATCGATATTGCTTTCAAGCAATGGCATCTTTTGCGACACCTGGTAATCACCTGTAATCCGGACGGCCAACTGGCAAAACGAGTGCAAACAACATCCAAAAGCCAGGTGCTTGTCCTCCATCCGGCAACGAATGACCGGGGGTTGGCGATGACCAGTTCCTTCACCTCAATGGTCATTGCTGGCTTAGGACTTGCTTACTTACTAAAGGGAGAACCTCTTTCCCCCCGCTACTGCGCCGACGTTGCCATTGCCGCCAAAGCGGCTGAACATCTCATGCGGGAATATGCCTACTACATAGAGCAGCTCATCAATCACAATGACTTCCGGCGGGCCTGCTTCCTCGGCTCAGGTTCGCTTTACGGCGCAGCGGTGGAGTCTCATCTCAAACTCCAGGAACTGACGGACGGCCAAATCATCTGCCTGGCTGATACCTTCCTCGGCATCCGTCACGGTCCGCGCGCCGCCATCCGCGACGACACCCTCGTCGTCTATTTCCTCTCTTCTGACCCGGCGGTCAGACGCTACGAGATGGACCTTGTCCGCCAAAACCTCGAGCAGAAAGTTGGTGCCGCCCATGTAATGGTTTGCGCCAACGATCCGGAATATGAGATCGGCAAGCTCACGACGGCCAAGGGACCATTTCGCTGGGACTTCGGTGTGCCGAAGAAAGACCAGCTTCCCGACCACATGCTTGCCCCGGTAATGACGATCGTTGGCCAACTTCTCGGTTTCTTCGCCTCGCTTAAGTACGGCTTCAAACCGGATACGCCCAGCGCGAGCGGCTCGATCAGCCGCGTTGTCGAGGGCGTGACAATCTACCCACGCGAATAGATCATCGTTCTTATACCAGGCGGTTCGACATTTGTCGGACCGCTTTCGCTATAGTTTTGTTCATTTTATCAACCCCCTTAAAAACTCCAAATCAATACTATGAAAATGATTGAACCCGGGCAAGATATGGATTCTGCCGGTAAGCGCTTCGGCATATTTTTTACCGTGGTCTAAAGACACGGCCATATCTTCGTCTTGGTAAACTAAATCAAACTTGGGACAATTAGTTTTAATTTTTTGCCAGTCAAAATTCCCCTCGAAAAAATTTTCTAAAGCTCCAAATTTCATTGACTCAAATGGCGTCGCCACCAATATCGCCTGCTTTATCTTTTTAGGCGCTTTTTCTAAATATCGCAGAATTACTACCCCACCCAAAGAATGGCCAATCAAAATCCAATTCGCATCGACTCGGAATTTATCGATAACCTTGATCCATTCTTCTTGTTTAGGAAAATAATCGCCCGGGAGTTCCGGAACTTCCACATACCAACCCAATTTTTCCCACTGAACTTTGGCCTGCCAAAACCAATGGTCCTGGGGGCTGGCATTCCAACCATGCAAAATCAAAATCTTTTTAGGCATTGTCATCTATCTTTTTTCTTCAACCCCGCCTGCCGGCGAGGCAGGTTTTGGTTTTTTCTTCCAGACAATTAGCAAGCTTCCAGCTACAAACAAAACCATCGCCACCGCGCCCAAGATATCGGTCTTAATCCCAACGGTTAGATTGGGAATTAAAAGAATAAAGGCGCCAGCAAAAATTAAAAAGCCCAATCCCATTTTGACTTGCCGAGTCCAAAAAGCGTAAAGACTAGCCAAAAGAGAAATAATCGCC
Source organism: uncultured Candidatus Berkelbacteria bacterium (assembly GCA_963698075.1). Classification (GTDB taxonomy): domain Bacteria; phylum Patescibacteriota; class UBA1384; order UBA12157; family JAENIV01. Next base: position 474,951 of record OY969116.1, read on the forward strand.
AAAAAAGTTTGATACATAGATTCCTTTCTTTTTGCATTCGCATTATTTTAATTTACCGCTGATTAACATTTGGTCTTGTTCAAGTTGGACATCGTTAACTTGATAATTTTCATAAAGACTAGCAAAATTTTCATCCAAAATATTATTTAAAGATTTTTCGATTTCTGTCCGGAAATATCCCGGTAAATTTAGCCGGCTAACCATCACTTTTTGGACTTTTAGTTTTAATTTGCCATCCGAGATTTCTGGCATCGACATCATTTGTAAATTAAACTTTATCAGTTTTAGTTTGACCAATTCGCCTTTAGTTTCGATGCCCAGTTCATCGATTGAAAATTCTAAATTTTGGACTTGCCAGCCACCAGTTGAAAGTATTCCTCCTGCCATAGAGTTTAAATCTTTGGCGGATATCGGAATTGAAAAAGTTGGATTGACCTGAGGATTCAGTTGAAATTTATTTGAAAAATTCTCTGATGCTCTCTTCGGCGATATTCTAACCGTTCTGATTTTACTGCCCCCATAAAAAGTTAACCCACCAACAATTAGCGCCATCAAAACAAACAGAATGATCATCGTTGGAAAGGTACAACAACTCCGCCGAGCGGTTTTTCGATCCATATCCTTGTAAAACTCACTCTCCGGGCTCGTTTTCTCGCTCAAGCGACCTCCCTGAAACTCTGGCCCAAACTATTTTGATTGAATCGATTTCTTCACAATTGAAGATCCAAGCAATTAAAAGAAAGATGATTGTTCCCCCGAGCATAGCTAAAACAGTCTGCGTTAAAACTCCCCAAAAACGATGCATATCCACAAAAAGGGCGGCAAGAAATTTTATCTCCTGCATCGCCACTGCCATAATTAATGAAGCGACGATGACTTTAGCCACAAATGACAAAAGTGGCCACTCGTTTAAGAGAATTTTCTTTCTCAAAAGAAAGTATAAAATCAGAGAATTAAAAAATGAGCCGATTGAATAAGCTAGGGCCAGGCCAGTGATGCCCATTTTGGGCGCCAAAAAAAGACTGGCAATTATTGATAAGGCCACAGCAATTATCGTCACCATCATCGGGATTTTGGTGTTATGCAGGGCATAAAAAGATCTGGCCAGCAAAGGTACGGTGCTGGTAAAAACCAAAGCCACAGCAAAATATCCTAGGGTATTCGCTGTATCAATTGTTTGCTGCCAGCCAAAAAACCCTGAACCCAAAATTAACCGCACAATTTGGGCCCGAAGCAGAATTACCCCAAAAACAATTGGCACCATAAAGAAAAGAATTGAGCGCAACGTTTTGGTAAAATAATTAGCAAAACTTCCTAAATCATCTTTAGCATAATTTTCCGCCAAGGTCGGAAAAATCGCCATCGCAAAGGAAGTGCCGAAAACCACCATCGGCATCGTTTGAATATTGTCAGCTAAATTATAAACAGCCACTGCTGCTCCTCCCAGAGCCGAAGCTAACCCCGTAAAAACCAAAAGCATGATTTGGTTGGCGCCAAGACCGATTGCCCGTGGAAACATCAAAACCCCAATTTTTCTCACGTAACTATTCTTATAATTTAAAATCTTTTGCCAGCGCCAACCAAGAGAGACCGCCACTGGCACTTGGATGGCCATGTGTAAAAAAGCGCCGGCGACCACCGCTAAAGCAACGCCAACAATGCCGACCCGGTCAGCAAAAAAGATTGTTCCTAAAATAATTGAAACATTGTAAACCAATGGTGCTAAAGAATAGACCATAAATCTTTTGAAGGAATTCAAAATCGCCCCAAAAATGTAAGAAAGGCCGAAAAATATTGGTGAGGCCAGCATTATCCGGGCCAGATTCACCGTCAGATTTCTTTTAGCCTCGTCAAATCCTGGCACAAAAAGCGGAACTATTAATGGCATTAAAATCGCCAAAATCGCACAAGCGATAATGAGCGAAATAATCGCAATATTAATCACCGAATTGGCAACTTCCCAGGCATCTTTTTGCTTTTTACTTGCCAAAAGAGAAGAGAAAATTGGAATAAAAGCTGAAGCAATTGCCCCCAAAATCAGGATATTAAATATTAGATCCGGAATTCTAAAAGCGGCATAATAAACTGATAAAATATCAGTGGGAATTTTTTGAGAAAGATAATGGTCTCTAATAACGCCCAAAACATTCGATAAAAAAAGAGTGATAATTAGAATCACGGAAGCGGCCCGATATGAATTTTTGCCGCCTAAAAATTTCGCGAAAAAATTCCTCATAGATCTATTTTAGTGCTAAATAAAGATAAATTCAATTTGCTTTAGATCATTTCATCATCATCGATATCTTCTCTACCTTCTGGCGGTTCGAATTGTCCCTTTTTCTTTTTCCGCCACCACCAAATAACAAAGATGGTAGCCGTAATCAAAACCGGGACGCCAATAAAGAGAATTAAGGCCCAGGTTGTCGAAATTCCAAAACCAGCGACTTTCGTTTCGGGCGAAGGCGTGAATTCAGACGGAAAGAGAGATTCAATGGGTGTTGGACTGCTGATAATTTCCGACGTCGGTGTCACCAAGGCCACCTCGGTCGGTGTCGGGCTGGGCAAGTTTTCGGGGGGTGATGTCTCTGATGGCTCAGGCGTCGGTGAAGGTGAGGCTGGTGTTGGTGAGGGTTTTAGACAATCAGAATAGGTCACACATTCGTTGGCCCCCGCACCACTGACCTTGAGACAGACGCGCTTAGCGGCATTACAAACATGATGATGCTCAACGGCAACCTGACAGTCAATGTCACTTGAACACTGATTGGCGCCGGCGCCGCTCATTGTCTGGCAAGTTTGGCTCGATGTATCACAAACCGAGTGAGATTCGTTACCGGCAACAGTTATGTTCATTGGAACCGCAGAGGTCAAAATATCATTACCCCCTGCCTTGGCAATCACATCGGTGTCGCCGATTGTCCCACTGGTAAAATCAAAATTCAAGTTAGATGTTCCCGCCGCCTTGGCACTGAAATAAATTATTGCCACTGTGCCAGCTCCCGAAAAACCCAAACCATTCGCGTCAGGCGTCTTGGCGACATAAGTGACCTTGCCGGTCGTTGTCTCAACGCTATTTTCTAAAACCGCCAAATCTCCCAAAGAACCAGGAGCAACTTGAACCCCGGCGCTCGCTTCATCTTGATCGACAACATCTAAAACCGATGTATTGTAGTTAAATGATCTCAGGGCCACCTCAGAAACCTCGGTACCTCCGGTATCAAGATTGATATAAACCGTGAAAGTGACTCCAGGTTTATAAGTTGACGAGTCTGATTGTAGACTTAAAGAAGCCTCACCCGGTGCCGCAAGGGGGGTAATTTTGCCGACGGCAATCGCCCAAATAAAGACACCGACACCGAACAAAATCACGAGAACAATTAAAGAATAAATTACTTGAAGTTTTTTGGGCAGTCTCTTAAAACGGCGCCACATCCAAACCCTCCTTTATTATCTATCTTTAAAATATCTTTAACTAAAGAGTTTGTCAAACTCTGGACCTTCAATCGTTTCTTCCCGGACGAGTTTATCGGCGATTTTTTTTAAGATATTTTTCTTTTTCTTTAAAATTTCCGTCGCCACTTTCTGGGCTTGCGAAATTATCGCTGAGACTTCTTTATCGATCTCCGCGGCGATTGTTTCGGAATAATTGCGTTCCTCGTGAATTTCCCGACCCAAAAAGATTAATTCTTCTTTCTCACCTAAAACAACAGGGCCTAATTTCTCAGACATGCCATAAATCATTACCATATCTCGAGCCATTTTGGTGGCACGTCTGAGATCATTTTGGGCGCCGGTCGTCACTTGTCCAAAAATTATTTTTTCCGCCGCAAAACCAGCTAACAATTGAGCGATGTCATCTTGAAATTTGGCTTTCGAATAGAGTTTACGATCTTCTTGAGGTAATGACCAAGTATATCCCAAAGCTACCCCGCGCGAGACCACCGAAACCTTGTGAATCGGGTCGCAATTGGGCAAAACTTTGCCGACGATTGAATGTCCGGCCTCGTGGAAAGCAGAAATTTCTTTTTCTTTGGGTGACATGAGGTGAGATTTTCTCTCGGGACCAAGCATGACTTTTTCAATTGAATCGGATAAATCTTTTTGTCTGATTTCTTTCTCGTTGTTGCGGGCTGCCAAAATTGCCGCTTCGTTCATAATATTGCGAAGATCGGCTCCCGAAAGACCGGCTGTTTGTTTGGCAATAATCCCTAAATCAGCTTCATGATCGAGAGGTTTTCCCCGTGAATGAATCTTCAAAATCGCCTCACGCTCATTAAGATCGGGTAAGTCAATGACGATGCGCCGATCAAAACGGCCAGGTCTAAGTAGGGCCGGGTCTAAAACATCGGGACGATTGGTCGCCGCCACCACAATTACCCGTGTATCGGTCTCAAAACCGTCCATTTCCACCAAAATTTGATTTAAAGTTTGCTCTCTCTCGTCATGCGAACCGCCCAAACCCGCGCCCCGCTGACGGCCAATGGCATCGAGCTCATCGACAAAAAGAATCGCCGGAGCATTGCGTTTAGCTTTTTGGAATAAATCTCTTACTCTCGCGGCTCCCACCCCAACGAACATCTCGACAAATTCTGAAGCCGAGATCGAAAAGAAAGGCACGCCGGCTTCGCCAGCAACGGCTTTGGCCAAGAGAGTCTTGCCTGTCCCTGGCGGACCAACCAACAGAACTCCCTTGGGAATTTCCGCCCCTAATTGTCTGAATTTACCAGGACTTCGTAAAAATTCCACTACTTCTTGAAGCTCTTGCTTTGGTTCAAGGAGACCTGCCACATCGCGAAAGGTAATTTTTTTGGCACCAGGACCAAAAAGACGCGCCCGCGATTGACCAAAAGACATCGCCCTAATATTGCCAATTTGAGCTTGCCGAAGCATAAAGTACAAAAAACCGCCGATTAGAAGAAACGGTAAAACAATTGACAAGAATGTGGGCCAAAAAGTACTTTTATCAGGATTGTTGACGTCAATCGCCACTTTATCGGGAGTAATCCCATAATCTTTTAAAGTCGCCGAAGCTTCTTTATACCCTTGCTGCTCGGTACCATCTTTGAGTTTAGCCGTAATTTGGTCTTGATTAACCGTAATCGAGGTCACCTTGCCATCCTGGACTTCTTGAGCAATCTCGGAAATCGGCACTTGCTGAGGTTTACTGCCAGATGGGGCCACCAAAGAATAGATAATTAAGCCAACGACAAGGGCGACAATTACATAAAAAATATTACGAAAGCAATTTCCTCTATTCATAGAGATATATTTTAACCCAACCAAAATTTAATTTCAAGTGGCTAATGGTGGCAGCGGCAAGATTCGAACTTGCGACCAACGGCTTATCTCTTCTTCGAATCAGAGATATTTTGCTTGGTGCCAGCGGCAGGATTTGAACCTGCGACCTAGGGCTTATGAGTCCCTCGCTCTACCCCTGAGCTACGCTGGCAAGCAAAATGGTGAGTCCGCTGCTCTACCACTGAGCTACGCTGCCACTTCTCAAAAAAAGGATATAATCCGTTTTAAAGGAAGGAATTTTGCTTGGTAGCGGGGGGCGGATTTGCACCGCCGATCTCGAGGTTATGAGCCTCGCGAGATACTACTTCTCCACCCCGCGTCGTAATATATCTTTGAGAAACTCCCTTCCGACACCACTCTTGAAATACTTCTCTTTTTTTCTAGCCTCTGTCCGCGACGAAAATTTCTCAGAATATATTAGTTTGTATGGTCTATATGCTTTTGTCGATCTATGATATCCATGCAGGTGTTCATGGAGCCTCCTCCTTATCGAATTAGTAATTCCCGTATATAAACGTTTATTATTATTCGCTAACACATAGACATAATACATCTTAGTATACTAATGCATGCGCATTATAAGGCTCGCGAGACCTGCCTGCCGGCAGGCAGGTACTACTTCTCCACCCCGCGTCATCTTTCACATCATACAACAAAAAACTCGAACTGGAGAGCTCATAATTATTTTATCAGCAAATCGGCCAAAAATCAAGATATATGGAAATCTTTAAAATATCCAAGTAGCGGTAATTCCTACCTGCCGACCAGGCTGGCTTTTGGCAAGTTTACTTTTCCTTAAGATAACTAAACCAATCCCCGTCACAGCCAGGCCAGAAAAAACAATCACATAAATTATCCAATAATTTTTAAGGGAATTTTTGAAACCAGCAAATAAACCTTGTTCTTGCTCGCCCGTATTTTTGGTAATTACGGTTTTGTTGACGGTTAATTTTCCCAAGATCAAATTCGAGGATGTCCCAGCTTTATCTTTAGCCACAATTTTAACCTCGGCAGTCCCCTCTTTTTCGATTTTTTGACGAACTGTATAAGTTTTTTCACCATCGTTACTGGTGATTGTCGGCGCTTCCAAAAGATTTATCTTCTGATCAAAAACCTGGGCTTCAAGGCTTTGAACATCACCAGTAATCGTCGCTCCAAAAGTGACCTCCTCGCCAGCAAAAATCGTTTGGGGAGAAAATGAAGATTTTTCCCTCACAAAAACCACCGGTTCGACTGAGGATGTCGGGGTTGGATTGGGATTAGCCGACTGATTGGCTTGAGGCTGGTTAGTAGTTTCGTTTGCCGGGGTCGCCTGTTCTGAAGCAACTTCCCCACCTTCAAGCGGCGTCCCAAATTCTTGAGCCACTAAAATCGTCTCTGCCCCCTCATAAGTGCCGGAGATGACGGCAATACCAATTTCTCGAAAGTTGGGATTTAAAATATTTTGACGGTGAGTGGCAGAAGCCATCCAAGCATTAAAAAGTTCGCTAGCATCAGTATAGCCAATAGCCAAGTTCTCGCCGGCATAGGAATAATTATAACCCGCGCCTTTAATAAAGTCCCAAGGGGTTTTCCCCGAAGGTGAAGTATGGGCAAAATATTGATTGGTAAGCATATCTTGGGCTTTAGCATAAGCCGCCGAAGAAAGTTTTGAGTTGGAAGTTAGCGCTCCCAGACCGTTACGGGCGCGCGCCGAATTAGTCATTGAAACTAAGGATCCAGCTGAATAGGCCGCTTGAGCATAGCTAAAATTCGCGAGAACTAATGAAAGAAAAATAAATCCGCTAATAAATTTTAAAACTTTGATTTTTGTTTTTGACACATCCCCTCCTGAGGATTTTATCCCTTTTTGAGGATATTAAAGTATTGTACCATAAAAATCGCCCCGTGTCAATACACGGTGTTCAAATTTCTAAGCTCCAATTTCTAAATAGCGAGCCATGTGTCCTCAAAAGTGGCTCTCGCAGGCCAAAAAGCACGGTCCCAGAGCGAAGCGGCGGGTTTTTGGCCGAGAGCGCAGGCACCGATTGCGCGCTGGAGCAATCGTAGTGCCGGCATCTTTTGACGGATACTGGCGAGCGATATATAATAAAAATGAGTTGACCGATCAATCGGGATGATGGATGAAAGGGGGTGATCTAGGAAGAAGTCTAATACTGTCTGTCCTCGGTGACTAGAGCCCTGCCGGCGTCATCGAGAAAAAAAGACGTGTGTATGTGGGTCGGTTGTAACTGGTCCCGTTGGGTTAGCAGGTCCAGCGGGGCCAGCTCTCATTCGACTCTTCTCATCGACATGCCTCTTGTGGTCCAGGGCCACTCCCCATGGGGTGGCCCTGTTGTTTTTAAAAACTATCCGGATTTACGCAAAAACCCGCGGTTAGCGGGTTTTTGCTTTGTTTTTGATTTTGAATTTTTTAAATTAAATCTTAATTTTTTGCCAACCGCGAACCTTTAAGTAATAGGTCAACATCAGCGAGCCGATTATCAAGAAATAATAGATCCAGATGTAATTAACATCAGCACCAGTAACCGGTAATGTGCTTACTTCTGACGCCGTTGTGCCTAAAACTTGCGGAGTTGGAGTGGACCTTAAAGTTCCACCACCCTGGCAGCAGGGAGTATTGGTCAAGGTTGGGGTTGGGGTTGGTGTGGGCGTGCAAGTTGGGGTGGGAGTCGGTGTTGGCTGAGTTTTCCCAGGGCAACCCCCTGCAGGGGCTGGGATGATATCGCCACTGTGATGGATGTGACCATTAAGCTGACCCTGGTTGTCAACGGTAATTGTCACATATGGATTAGTTGCCGATCCTGTATGATGACACAAGGTTACCGGCTGAAAACCGCTACTTGATTGTTTCGCCTGGACAACTGAAGCAACAGAAACCACCAATAAGAAAATGATTAAGCCAGCAAAAATTTTCGACATAAATTTCCCTTCCTAGCCCTCCACAATTTTCAATATTTTTTTCTAGCCTTAAGTTTTAATATAAAAATATTTATTCCCGCCACTAAAAATAAGCCAATCAAAACGGTTATTACCGAGAGTACTGCATTATATCCAGTCTCCGGAAGACTTATAACACCCTCCGGGCCCACGGATTCTCCAAGGATACCCTTAGTTCCCCCACCCGACACTGCCTGCTCAAGCCAGCCGAAGATTAAATCAAATTTGACCTCTTGAGCTTGATATTCATTTCCGACATCATCCATTGCCACCTTGATATCGTAAACATAAGTGGTGCTGGCAGGAATATTTTCTAAAAAAGTTTCCGTGTCTTTGAGCGTTGATAATTTACTATTATATAAAGAGTTGCCGCCGCGCGAGATATCTACTGTTAAAACCGCAGCCAATTTTTCATCAGGCGTGCCTAAAAGATTTTGTAAATTTAGCGCAAATTTTTGAGAACTATCGGTCAGATTTTTAACCGTGATTTGCTTGGTCACCGAGGAAAGCGGGGCTAAATTGGTTTCATTAAATAATGGCCCGGGTTGGCCGGCATAAGTCAGCTCAAACGAACCATTGGCTTGGGCTTTAGAGGCAAAACTAAAAATTCCTATGAGGGCTAAAATGAGCCAGAAAATTAAAAGGAGGGTGCGAAATTTCATAAATATTCCTTTCCCCTCCTAAGTTAAATCCTAAATTCTAATATCTAATTATTCGGGAATTGATGAAGATTCGGATGGTGTAGGTGATGGTGATTCAGATGGTGAGACTGAAGGAGATGGAGACGGTGAGAGAGTAGCACCTAATGGCCCAGCCGGAATTTCACAATTATTATTCCAAATTGCCTGTCCAGCTGTATCCCAGTTTTGTCCAGGAAAATACTGAATTGGATCGCCATAATAAAACGGTGGAATAATATCTCTTCCACCCTGATGGCTAGGTCCCACATGGCCGTTAATAACCCCTTCTGGATCTGGCGAAATGTTTTGATAATGGCCCTCTTGTCCAGTGGCATGACAAATTCTAACATTAGCACTCACGCTCGGCGAAGGCGTGGGTGTTTGCCACGTGCCGGCCACAATCTCGTTATTATCTATGCTACCTCTGGCAGTAAAATAAGCTGAGCTAGTAATTGCTAAAACAGATACGGCAGCGAAAATGAAAAAGATTGATTTGAACGTTCTCATGTTACCTTCTTTCCCTCTTTCCTTAATCTTAATTCTTTTTTAATATTATTGATTTCGTCATAAATAATTAAAAGTGCGGGTATAATAATTAAAATAATAAAACCAGGTGTTGTCCTAGTGAAAGCGATAACATAACCAAGGTATGATATATGGGAGAATACTTTACCAATTATTTGTCCGCCCAAGATTTTGTCCAAATCTAAAGTGTTATTAGCATCACCTTTGGTCGTGTAAATTTTCGTACTATCAACTTCCTCGATCTGTTTTATTCTATGAGTAACAGGTTCTTTTGTATTAATTTTATTAAAAGTTATAATATCACCGACATTGTATTCTTCGGAAGGTCTTACAAATACCAAGCTCCCAGTTTTAATGGCTGGCTCCATTGAGCCTGATCTAACAACTAAAATTCTGAAATTTTTTGGAATTCCTCTTGAAGACATTAAAGATAATGCACCAACAATTACAAGAATTGCTAAAACAATCCAATAAATTATATTGGTTATTTTTTTGTACAATGGGTTTTTAAAATATTTGTTCATACTAATAAACCCGGTAGGTTGCGCAAATGGTTGCGCAACCATTCTGGATTTACAAGTTTTCCGCTACAAAGATTTCATCCCAAGTACATGTAGTATTCTGATAAGGATCGTCGGCTGAAGGATCTAACTGGGCACGTTGCTTAATAACTTGGCTGATGTTGGGATTCAATTGATCAAATGGCGGATTAACTGTGGTTTCGACACGGTTGCCTGCACCAGTGATACCTGCTAACGAACCATTGTAAAGCAGATGGACTGTTTCATCACCACCCGCCCAACCAGTTCTAACCTCTAGATTGGTTTTGGGACAAGCGGCACCGGAAACATTATCAACATACATATAAACATTGGTTGGCAATGAACCGGTATTATAAAGTTCTGCTCTTCCCCAAGGTGTCCATTGTCCAGGAGCCATATTAGAAGTATTAATCGGTTTATTACCGCTGAAGTTATGGACTACGAGATCAACGCTACCACTAGAGATGGTGTTACCTGTAATCTGGTCTTGAGCAGTAAAAAGAGCGGAAGTCGTACCACCAACTAAAGCCGCCATGGCCATAATAACGACTAAACTTTTTAAAATTTTCACTTTTTCTCACCTCCCTTCTTTAGATTTTCTATCTAAAACCCTTCGACTCGCTTTGCTCGCTCAGGGTATCGACCATCAAGTTTAAAAAGCACCATCCTCTTTTCCCTACCTTATTGACGGTGCTTATCCACAAATTAAAAATATCACATCTAGCAACAAAGGCAATATTCCTGTCAAGTCCCCATGCCTTTTTAGTAAAAAATTACCAGCTGGTTATCTTTGCAAGAAAGCCCCGCCTATTGCGGGGCCTGAAAAGGACGGATCTTCTCTCCCAATTTCATCTTATTTTTCCGAGTACCTTTACCTCTTAGTTGTTTTCCATGAGGTAGCCAGAGTCCACTCTTATTTAGGAGCCTTTTGGTGGACTGGATGAGATTACAGTCATAGCCTAACCCCAGGGTTTTACAAGCTTCTTTCAGCAGACCAGCCGGGTCGGAAAAAATTCCTTCAGCGTCGGCCTTGGGAATCGAGAATTGAATCGCCAAACAAGCAATTGATTTAAGCCGATCAGCTTTGGTGTCTATTAGTTCCAATAGCTGTTGATTAAGCTGGACCGACACTTGGGGTTGGGGTCGAGCAGGTTCATCTGCCTTGAAACATTTTCGACAGAGGAGAGGACATTGAAGATTAATCACCCCCCAGTTTGGCATTGGCCGTTGGCATTTAGGGTTAGCACACAAGGGAATAGCCGTCATCCGAGTCCACCTCCTGGATGATGTTACTGGTAAGGTCATTAAATACCCTAATCCAACCACTGTCAACTTATTTAATAAAAAAATCCCACCAAAGCTGCCAATTAGGGGCAACTTTTGCTTGATTTTGGCCCGCAATCGCTTTTTGTTCTTGACTTACTTCTTCGGGGAAATTGGTGGCTGAGCCGCTAGGCGTAGGGGTTGGAAGAATCATCACTTGCTCGCCCGATGCTTTATAACCTAATTTTTTTCTCGCTTCAAGTTCTTTGAAAGCGGTTGATTGATAGTACAAGATTAAATTATTCAAATCTTTCTTTTCTTGCTCCAAGGTAGCAATCTGGCCCTGAAGCTTCCCAATCGAATTTTTCAAATTATAATTAGTTAAAATGGCTCGTCCCAAAAGAAACAAAATATACACAATAAAAACATAGGTCCCAATTTTAATTGCTAGATCAATTAGTTTTTTGCGCCGCCCGTTTTCCATCTCTACTATAGTATAGAATATTATCTGGATTAAACAAAAGACCCTGCCTAAAGGGTCTCTTGTCTTTTACCAACGACTACTTGATTTGGATGCGGGGGGCTCGTTATCTCGAGATTTGCCGGCATACCATTCATAACCATAATAACCACCGATGGCGGCCCCGGCGGCAATAATGAGAATTGCCAAGGCCACCAATATTCGACTCCAGCCAGTTTTGGCTTCATTCTGGGGTGATGTTTGCGGTGTTGGCGTGGGTTGTTCTTGAGGTGTCGCTTTTTGAGCCACTTTTGGGGCGGCAGTGGAAACTCCAGTACCAATTGCCGGCGTAACCGTCTTGGGAACTTGGGTCTCTTCGCCAGCAACTTCTTTTTTCGGAGCAATCCCCAAAGTTTTAAGATTTATTGGCTTAGGTTCTCCTAAGGCACCTTTGGCCCCGATTGGCGTAATCCTAATCTCATATACAGTCCCTGCCGTGAGGTTGCTAAGAGTGATTCTGGTTTTGCCTTCGATTTTTTTGAGTAGGAAATTTTTTTCGCCTTGGATACTCCATTCAACAAGGTAACTTTGAGCTCCTTGAATCGGATTCCAGGCCAAAAGAATTTCATCCTCGGCTATAGCATAAGTGTGAGCGATGGTAATTATCTTTTGCTCTAAAGTCAGCGGGAAAACAAAAGTACTAGTGCCGGCTGGATTTTGGGCATATATTTCGATTTTCTGACTGCCAAGGTTTAATTGACTGGTAAGATATGGCGTGGTCAAATGCCAACCATTGCCTTCGGCTCTGACTTTAATCGTTGCGGGAAAATTTGGATCCAGTGAACCAATTTTCGCCCAAGAGTTGAGGATAACGTTATCAAACATAAAGGCAACATTGATTCTTTCACCTTGCCGGTAAGTCATATTTTTGGAAAAACCTTTGGCCAGTCTCAAAGAGGGTAAACTAATTTTGCTTACCACCGCTGGAGATTCTTTAGCCGGTGTCGGTGTCGCCGTCTTTTCGGCCGCTTGCGCTTTAGGCGCCGAAGCCAGTACTAAGAAAAAACTGACAGGCAAAACAACCATTACTGTCGCACCATAAATCAAGAGTTTTTTGACTATCTTGAAAAATCTTTCTAACATGCATCTCCTTAATTTTTTAAGCTACCATTAAATGTGCCATAGTCCGGATTTTGTGGCCCTACCCGCCGGGCAGAGCCCCTCTGGGCGGCGCCCCTTGCGCGTAAGACCATCCTCGAGCTTGTCAGTCAAATTAGAATGTCTGCGGAAACCATAGCAGGATTCAAAAATATCAGATAATAGTGAAGGGGGCAAATGTTGTCAAGCCCACAACCCTTATGAAATTTTTACCGCTGAAAAATTACGTTAGCTTCCCGAGAAATACTTTTTTAACCAGATTTATCCCACCCCTGGGGTGGGATTTCAATGGTTCAATCAATCAATAAAGCTTTGATTTTAGAAAGTTGACGCTGATAAGCGGCTCTATCAAGGACAAATTTGCGATAAGAGGATGGTTTTATCTCAAAAAGATCCGCGTATTCACAAAGCGCTTTTTCCTCTTGCCCCAAATATTCTTTATAGGATGAATAAGTCCATTCCTCGGGTTTTTTAACCAACGATGCCGAGACGGGATTGAGGTGGATGTAGCGCGTTAAATGCAGTAATTGTTCGTCGTTCTTGACTAAAATATTTTTAAACTTGGCTTCCCACAAAGGCCCTTTTCTTTTGTGTTTGGAATTAAAATATCGGGTATAACTATTTAAAATATTGCCAAAATATTTGGAGATCCCGTCGTCCTGTAATTGTTTTAAAATAAGATGAATATGGGTTGGCATAATGCAAAAAGCAATTATCTCTACGAGGTCATCCCCATCTTTTGTAAGCGCTTCAAAATAATTATCAAAGCCCTGTTTGGCCACACCTTCAAGAATAATAAAATCGGAAAATTTTATGTCCGTTTCCCTCTGATAAAATCTTAATAATTGACGCATCCTTTGATAATCTTGTTTATCATTAAAAATTTTGTATTCAGCGATACTTCTACTTAAAACATGGTAAATTTCGTCATTAACTAAGGGTACTTTCCGCTTCATAATTTTATAATACATAAATCTTTAACCTTCTACAACCCACCCCAGGGGTGAGTTATGGATGGTTAGATTCACATTCAGTCGCGCTCGCTCGAACCTTGGAAGAAGACACTGCAGGCGTTGTAAAATGCCTTTACAAAATGGGCACACCAGGACTCGAACCTGGAACCAGTTGTGTCTAAAACCTTCACAAAAATGGGATCGGATGGATTCGAACTATCGGCAACCTCCTTATTTCAAAATGTGCAACTTAAAAATGCGCACGCCTGGATTCGGACCAGGAACCGTCGCCTTATAAGAGCGATGCTCTGCCATTGAGCTACGTGCGCACATTTTGAAAAATGTCTAACATTTTAAGAGAGGTGCTCTAACCACTGAGCTACATGCCCATCCAATATAATTCTATCTTATTCTCCCCTTGACATCAAGCTTAAAATATGATACAATATCATAATTGATCAAAATCTGAAAATAAAAATCTACCTGTTGGTAGAAAAAACAAAAGTGAGGGGCAAATGAACGGTCACGCCGCCGTCTTACCGCTTCCCAAATCAGCATCGTCAGCATCCAAAACCAAAAAATTAAAAAAAACTAAAAAGAGCGCTCTTTTTATTCCCCGGAAAACCTTAATTAAACTCGGAGTTGGGTTTTTAGTTCTAGCCATGTTCTTAGGTTCCGGCCTTGGGTATGTTAAAGCCTACGATGGTAAGATTTATCCTAAAATTGTGGTTGCTGGGGTCAAAATCGGCGGCATGACCCTTGACGAGGCCAAAAATGCGGTCGAAAAAAAGGCCCAAGAGCTAAACGAAAAGGGTCCGGAAATTACCTACAATGGTCAAACCCTCACACCCAAACTAGACGAAATGGGCGTCACTTTTAATGTCGAAGAAGCAATCCAGGCCGCCTACCAATTCGGTCGCGCCGGTAATATTTTCCAAAAAATTAAAGAAAATATAATCTTATTGGGACGTCAAAACAAGATCGAAATTACGCCCCAAATTGATGAAGAAAAATTCAACGCCTACCTTGGTCATTTGGCAAGGGTCGCCGAAAAAGAATCGGTTAATGCCGGACTTTCGATTCGTCAGGGTTTAATTTCCCTTACTTCTCCGGAGGGCGGTCGCGGTTTAGACAAAGTCAAACTTAAAGATGATTTAAAAAACTTTATTAATTCCGGTCAAAACGGCCAAATTTCCATGGTCACCTCCGACCTGGAACCAGCAGTCAAAGAAGATGGCACCACTGAAGCCCGCGCTCAAGCGGAAAAATATCTTTCAGCCGCGCCGATTAGCGTTACCTTTGAAACTAACACTTGGCAAGCAGACCGGCCGGAAATCGGCTCTTGGATTAAATTTAATGTTTCAGGCCACAAATTGGTTGCCAGTGCTGATTCTTCGGGATTCGTCAATTGGGTGGCAAAACAAGTCGAAATTCCCGCCAAAGACAAAGAAATTGAAGATGGCACAGGCACGGTTTTAAATGAAGGCCAAGACGGCCGCGGCGCGGATACCAATACTTTAAAAAACCAAATTAAAGATGTTTTATTTTCGGGTGCAGCCAATGCCAGTTTTGCCCTAGTAACCTTTGCCATTCCTCGCGGCCAAACGACCATTTATCCTCACGCCGAGCCTGGCCGTTATTCCGGTCGCTACATTGATATTAATTTATCAGAACAAACTTTATATGCCTTTGAAGGCGCCAATCAGGTAAATTCCTTCTTGGTTTCCACGGGTCGAAGGGGTTATTCGACCCCAACCGGTGAATTCCACATTTATGGCAAAGATCGCTACGCCTTGATGGATGGCCCAGATTATTACCTGCCTAATGTTCCCTTTGTTAGCTGGTTTCTTGGTGACTATTCCATTCACGGCACCTATTGGCACAGCAATTTCGGCCATGTAATGTCTCACGGCTGTGTCAATGCCTCCATTGGCGATGCGGAATGGATTTTTGGCTGGGCCGACATCGGCACCCCGGTGTATATTCATTACTGAAATTAACAATTTACAATGACCAATTTTCAATCAATTTCCAATGATACAATTCTCAAACTTGAAAACTGAAAATTAGAAATTGAAAATTTAAAAAAGACCTTCAGCTTGCCCCTCCTGAAGGTCTTTTTTAGGATTACTTCTCTTCTTTCTTCAATTTAATCGTCGTGGAAACTAATGTCCTTTCCTTCTGTAAGTACATTAGGTGTGATTTGAAATCAATATAGCCAGGTTTGGCCGCCACCAAATAGTAAACACCAGGGGCCACCAAGAAACGGAAGCGGCCTTCGTTATCAGTGACATCAGTCTCGAGCAGGCGATTATTTTCTTTGAGATAAATTCGCACAATCACCATCCCTAAAGGATGATTATAAGTGTCAGTCACGATGCCATAAGGCCTGGCCTTGAAGGTTCTTAGGTATTCTAAAATTCCCAAGAGAAGATAGAAGATAAGCGACAAGAGATAGAGGATGTTATATGAGATAAAGACCATCACCAAAGCAAAGATTAAACCAAGAACCAGCAGCGGCAGACGGAGCTTCTGAAGTAAGCGGTTTAGTCTCACAATCCATATCCAAAGATTGACCACAAAACCCGGCCCAACGTGAGGATCCAGGGGAATGTTATAAGCGACAGTCTGATCTTTGCCGGCGATTTTAAAGTCCCCGCCAGCGTAAATTTTCTCATAAAATGTGGATGATTTTTCTTTGGGAGGAAAGGTATAGCCAGACTTTGAAGCTTGGATATAGAACGTCCCTTCTCTGACCAGGAATCCGTAGCGTCCCTGATTATCAGTGACCGCTTGCTCGAGGACCCGGTTATATCGTTTATCAAAAATTCTCACCATGGCCAAGGGGATTGGTTGACCACTTTGAGAGTTAAAAACCAAACCCCAAGCTTTACGACGTTTCCTGATACCCAAGAGTTGCAATAATTGAATAAACCAATAAGAGATTTGTGGTAAAAGCGTTCCCAGACTAAAGGCTGTATTAACTAAAATTGGCGTCAAAAGAACGGCGGTGGTGGTGGTGATTACTCCAGTATTTACTTTCGACATATTTTGAGCATTAGTGAAGAAGTCGCGGACCACACTGGGCACCGCCGGCTGAGCTAAAACCTCTATTTCCACTGTTGAAGAGGTCGAATAATCGGAAACTGTCAGTTTTTGTTTGCCGCCGGTGTTTAAGACAAAATCTTTACCCGCAAATTCATGGATACCGGCATCAACATCAGTAAAGGTGTACATATTTTTAGTATCAATGGAAAGACTCGCATTTTTGTCAGAAGAACTGAAGTAAACCGCCTTATTATACCCCGTAACAATCTTCCCACCGGCGTCGGCGGCGCTAATGCGGACATTATTCGGGAATTGTTGACCAGCATTGATGGTATCGGGTAAATTACCCATTACCAGGAAGGCGGCAATTCCACCTTGTTCGACAATTTGTTTTTCTTCGGGGGTTAAAGGTGCACGGGTTGAAATCGTCAAAATATTCGAAAAATCAGAATAGTTATTTCCGGCATCATAAGCCCGGACCTTGAAGCGGTAGATGGTGCTGGGAGTAAGACTATTCAAGCTATAAGAAGTTACGGTCGTCGTGCCAATTAGGATATTAGTGTCGGCGTTATAAAGCTCATAGCCCGCTACGCCAACATTATCAGTTGAAGCATCCCATGCCAAATCAATCGCCGTGGTTCCAATATCGGTCGCCCTGAGATTTGACGGCGCGGTTGGCGCCTCTGTGTCACCTGCATTAGGAGTTGGAGTTGGAATTGGTGTCGGCGGCGGGACAACCTCATTAAAGGTAATTTGCGGATGATCATCTAAAGTACAAAGACTGCCAGCTGTCGTATCGCGAACCGTTAGTGTTGAAGTATGGGGAGTTCCCGAAGTCACATAGGCTAAGATTTGGCCATTAGTATCGGTATTGGCTCGATTAAAGCTAATGCTGTCCCCCGCCTGATCAGAACTGACTGAAACCGTGTGACCGGCAAGTTTATTGCCAGGGGAATCTTTTAAGGTGATGGTCACGGTTGAAGTACTGCCAACGTCTAGCGAGGTCGGTGCCGCTACCGCTGTCGAGGCCCCCGCCGAACAGGGCCCTGGGATAACCGTAAATTCGCTTGATGTGCCGCCGCTACCAGTGCCGGAAATCGTCTGGATGCCGACGCTCTTCATCACCACTCCAGAATATGTCACTAAACCATTAGTCATTGATGAGGCAGCCGGCAAAGAAGCGGCCCCGTCAGATGAAGTCAAAGTGACCGTATCGCTTGAACTATTGTCTCGATAGTTACTCGCATCCGCGGCATAAATCGGCAAATCAAAAGAGGTGCCGGCAGTAACCGTATCAGGAGTGTTATCAGTAAATGTTAATTTATAATCTCCGGCTTGAGAAATTGCCTGGCCGGGGAGTTTGAATAATAATGCCGTTCCCGTGGTGGTTGTCCAAGGGCCAAATTGGTCTGAAAGCGATGTTTCCACCCCTTCGGCGTTACGAGCTTTAGCTTTATATTTATAGGCCTTGCCATGGGTAAGACCGACATCAGTTGTTGAAAGCGTTGTTGGCCAAGTAGTGAAGGCTGAGTCTTGACCGCCGCCCCACTCCGGGGGATTGCCCGATGTCTCGGCAAACTGGATGCCTGAAGAACCGACACTAATATTGGTGAAGCTGTCGGTGATTGTTAAGGCAATCGAATTCGGCGTAATTAGCCCCACTGTAATCGTCGCCGGCGTCTCAATCCGGGTGTATTTCCAGGAGCTGTCAGAAGGCGAGGTCACATTCGGGGTGCTATTGCCGTCGCGGGCTCTGGCAATGAAAGTATATTTAGAGTTGGTTAAAAGGCCTGTGGTAGTAATGCCCGACGAGCTCCCCCAATCAGCATAAGTCTGCCAAGAGGCATTATCAAAAGTTTGATTGCAGACCGCTGCCCCGCCTGATGGCGCCCCGAGCCAGGTCGTGCCGTTATCGCAAGAAATCGCATATTGAGTATTATTAGAAGTTGAGCCATCAGCATTGACACCGCCAGTGGGATTATTATTTTGGCTAACTGTGATTTGCAAACGGTCGGTTGAGGTGGAATCGCCAGATTTAAAAGCCAATGTCCCTTGGCCGGGCTGATTGGCCCAAGTTGATTTGGCCACCCCAGTAGTGAAAGCACTCCCTGAAGCTGGCTGGCCGCTGGCTGGTCGTCTTTTGATCTGATAAGTATAGGTGGTATTAACTGCCAAAGAGGTATTAGCTTTGCCTGTACCGCTCCCCCAAGTAGCATAGGTCTCCCAGTCCTCCCCTGTCTGAACCCCGCCAGTGGCAGCAACAACATATTTACCTAAAGTTTGATTGTAAACAGCAAAATTCATGTCTGGCGGATCAGAACCTGGATTAGTAATAATCTGCAAAGAAGTGGTTGAATTAATATTGACTGTCGGCAGCCCGGGTGCCGCCAATGAAGTGTAGACTGCATCGGAACTGACATTATAAAGCGAACTGGCGCCATCGGTAACATAAGCTTGGGCTTGAAAACAATAAGGTAAATATTCTGCCAATCCGGTGTCGGGATTGGTCGCCGAAGTAGCGCCGCTCATGTCGGTGCAGTCAGCTGTTTGTTTATGCTGATAATTGTAATCTGATTTATTGGAAGAGTT
Source organism: uncultured Candidatus Berkelbacteria bacterium (assembly GCA_963698075.1). Taxonomy (GTDB): domain Bacteria; phylum Patescibacteriota; class UBA1384; order UBA12157; family JAENIV01. The sequence continues at coordinate 494,407 of OY969116.1, forward strand.
GTCAGTAATGTCCCAAGTAATCTGTAATTCGTCCGCTGTCCCCCCTGTCACTGTCGGCCCATAGCCGGAGTAAACCGCGCGGATGCCGGTAGCATCGAGGGCGGTGTTGAAGATGGTGAAATCGGAGATGAGACCATTAAGGGGATAAGTTCCGTCAGCGCTTCCAACGTATAAAGAAGTATCTAATGTTCCTTGTATTATCCCAGTTGCCGGTGTTCCGACCTCTGCACCATTTAAATATAGCCTCAAATAACCAGAGGTAGTATCCCAAGATGCGGCAACATGTTGCCAGGTATTAGCAGACCAATCGACCGCGTAATCAACCTGCTTATTACTGCCACCACCCCGATAATAAATCCGTAGCACATTCTCAGCTCTTTTCTGGAAACTAATAAGATTACTACTATCAACACTGACATCAGCAATCACATGTACAGCATTATCATTGCCGGCCCAATCTGTCTTAATCCAAGCCGAGAAAGTTCCCGCGGTCATACTAATATTACTGCTACTAGGATAGGTTAATACTTCCGCATTTCTTGTCAACTGCCCGGTGGCACCGGTTGGAATATAGGTAGTGGCAAAAGCGCCGAGTTCAGCTTGAGCGCAATCAACATAGACGGTTTGGCTCGCTTTAACATAAAAACCTAAATTCCAAGAGGCGGCGGTGCCGGTAAAAGTCGCAGTCAGACGATACCAGTCTGTTGAACCAACTTGAGTATAAGTAGTTGATAATCCGGAAGATGTCAGATCAGTCGCGGCATAAAGTTGAATTACCGTTGCATCAACTGTGCCGCCGCCAGATTTTTGCGCATAACCTGAAATAGTATGAGTAGCCGCTGTCAGGGTTTGGGCTTGATAATATCTTTTATCAGCCGCGCCATTGGTCAGTCGCGAACTGTACGAAGGATTCAAATAAGGACTTGAAACTCGGGCTGGTGTCAGACCGGATTCGGCGGTCCAGCCAGTTGGTGGAGCGCCGTTGCTAAAATTGCCATAAGTGATTAAGTTCGTCCTCGCCTCTTCAATCCTCACCCCCCCGCCGGGGTTTTGGGCAATATCGGCAGTCGAGACTTTTTCGATCCGGCCTTTCAAGTTGTTGCTATCAACACCAAGAATATGTGTCGTATCATTGATGTAACTGGCATTGGCGCCGGAATTGGTAATCGTTGCCGCTCCGGAACCCGCAGCTTTATCAGCATTAAGATCAATATTAGTGCCTTGCATTCTGAAAGTAATTTGATCATCTAAGCTGGTCGAAGGCTTTAGTTTATTAGCCAAAGTCTGACCCCTGGTAGTGTAAACATATCCCGAATCAGGCGCACTGGTTTTGGCAGCGTGGACGCGGTAACAATAGCTGGTGTTGGCACTGGGACTACCATCGGTGTAATTAGGATCATTGCCGCCAATAGTGGTGGAAATATCAGTCCAACTGCCTTCACAATTGCCTTGCCTTTCAAGATGGAGATTAGTGGCATCTGAAGAGTTAACTGTCCAGTTAACTCTTAATTGATTAATATCAGCATCACTGATATTGATATCACTCGGCGCGTAACCTTGATAAACTCCTTTGACTTTTTCGCCACTTAGGGCGGTGTTGAAGATGGTGTAGTCGGAAATGAGGGAATTAGCGTACCCCCGGCCTCCGCCAACATAAATTGTATTATTGGCCCAACCTGATGGTGGTGGATTAGAACCACTAATTGTCCCAACATTAGTACCATTGATATAAACCTGACCAGTACTCCCAGTATCACCCCAAGTCAGAGCGACATGAGTCCATGTGTTTTGCGGAATAATGTCACTGGTAGTGGTCCATTGTGGATAGAGAGTATCTCCATTTGGCACCCGAAAATACCAAATATTGCTTGAATATTTAAATATTTGGATTCTTCTTGCATCTGGTGCGGAGGGTCCACCAATTACTGTCAAGGCGTGAGTCCCGTTATCACCGACAGGAAATTCTGGATTCACCCAAAAAGCAACTGTCCCAGCGATTGGTGAAGCATTATTAGTGGCGGCGTAGTATAGGACTTCCGCATTTCTTGTCGCCGCCGCGGTGGTGGTGGGAATATAGGAGGTGGCATAAGCACCGAGTTCTTCTTGCTCAGCGTCCATATAGACATAAACACTTTTAGTATAGACATATAAATCTAGATTGGAATGATCATGAGCGGCTGCCGCTGTAAGAGTAGCGGTGAGCTTGGTCCAACCAGTACCAATAGCCACCGCACCAGTAGAACCCGCCTCGTTTCCATTAATACCAGTGGCCCAAACGGCAAAATTAACACTTGCCGAACTATCGGATTTGACCCAAACGCTACCAGTGTACTTATCACCTGCATTAATGGTCATGGATTGACCTATGCTCAGCGAGCCCCATGTTCCGCCGCCAGTCAAAATGCCACGGCAGACTTTTGACCCATGGACTGGACTTGCGCCCGCGTAATCGTCGGCTGTCATTGTTCCACCGTCAGTAGCAACATAATGATAATCGGTAAAATTAGCCGATTCACAACTGGAATCTGCCAGATTATTCGTCCTTGCCTCTTCAATCCTCACCGCCCCACCAGGGTCTCGGGCAATGCCCGAGGTTGTCACTCGTTCAACCCGGCCTTTGTCGGAATTCTCGACCGTAATGATATTGCCGGAGTCATTTGTATAGGTGGCACTGCCGCCGGCAGAGGTGATGGTCGCCGCGGCCGAGCCGCCTGATTTATCGGCAGTTAAATTGGTGGTTGTCCCTTGAACCCGTAGAGTGGTGGCGTCATTTAAAGTTGTCGAAGGCAAAAGTTTGGTCGCCAAAGTCTGCCCCCGGGCAACATTGGAATAATCTGAATAACCTCCGTTATAAGCTCGAAGTCGAAAACAATAACTGGTATTGCTAGTTAAACTACCAACATTAGTGGTTGCCACATCGCCAGTGGCTGATTCCGCGCCATATGAACCGGTGCAGCCAGCGGATTTCGAAATATAATAATTGGTGGCGCCGCTGGCTTTCGTCCAGTTGACCGTTAACTGCGAGTCTGTGGCGCCACTGCCGATATAAACCGCGGTCGGCGGCAAAAGCGGATTATAATCAACATGGGCGTAAACCTGGGTAACATAGGCATAATTAACGGCAGCATTGGCTTGCACTCCAATCTGTAAATTATCAACATCAGACCAAGTCCAGGCAACGCTCGTCTTTGGATTGGTCGCCCAAGTATCAGAGTAAGTCGCATAAGAAGTGGTTGGACTTTGCCAAGCACCATAGTAAGCAGTGCCGCCGGTTTTTAAAGCTGATCTTACCTGAACGCCGGCGGTAGAACCGCGCTTGGCGACATAATAAACCGAAACCGAATTGATAATGCCGAACTGGGAAGAATTGGTAATATTATATAAATCACCCGCACTGGCTGTGCCAGTTGAAACATAAGAAGTATCTGCGTCATTAGTGGTTGTCACGCACCAGTTGGCTGAACCGCAGCCAATGCTGCCAGTTGGTGTCCATTGAGTACTATCGCCGGCGGCATTGGGGGCAAAATCAACTGTTGCGGCAAAAACCTTTCCAGGTTGAGCAAAATTGATCCGATAAAAAAGCGTCCCAATAAAGATCAAAAAAACGATCAAGAAAAAAGTATGCACCCATTTTGAATATTTAAAACTTGACCATTGGTAATACCAATGAAACCGTTGCCTTAAAACATCGTGCAACGGCAAAAGAGCCGGCACAGTTGTCCGGGTGCTTTTTTGGAGCCGGATAATTTCTTTATCGAGGGATTCAAGCTCCTCGTCCGGTATCATTTTCTCCCCTCCTCGTTAGATAACTCAAAAACTTCCTTTTCGCTCGAGAAAAAAGAAGCCTTATTCTATAACCATCATACAGAAAATATCAATCAACTGTCAAGAATTTTGGAAATATTGCCTACAATATATATAATAGTATAGCCATGCAAAAAAGTAAATTGCCAATTTTGATGGGCGTGGGTCTTTTCCTGGTTGTTTTGATTATTTATCTTATTTTTCTTTGTCCTTCCATTCATCCCCGGGATAATCCCGATATCGTCACCGCTGCCGCCACCTTAGGGATTCCCCACAGCCCTGGCTATCCTCTGTTTACGGTTTTAGGCCATCTTTTTACCAAAATCCCAATCAGCACTATCCCCTGGCGGGTTAATTTAATGTCCGCGATTTTTTCCGCTGCCAGTGTTTTCGTTATTTATCTGATTATCCTCAAATTAACCAAAAAACCTGCCTCGCCGGCAGGCGGGGTGGTACCCGCTTTAATTGGCGCCAGTATCCTTGCTTTCTCCTATTATTTTTTCTTGCAATCCTTATCTGCTGATGTCTTGAGTCTCAATAATCTTTTAGTTGGCCTGGAAATTCTGATTCTTTTAATTTGGTATGAAAAAAGAGAACAAAAATATTTATATTTATTTGCTCTATTCTTTGGTTTAGCTTTTTCCAATCATCAGATTTCTTTTATTCTTTTGCCGGCTTTTATTTATCTTTTTTGGGTAACGGATAAAGAAATCTTCCTTAATTGGCAATTGTTAATCAAACTGGCAATTTTTTTCATTTTAGGACTATTACCCTTCATTTATTTGCCAATCAGAGCCGCTCAAAATCCAGCCTATATCTGGGGTGAGCCGAATTCCTTTTTGGGATTTTTATATATGATTACGCGCAAGGAATATGTTGGCGACAACTTTCAAAATATCTCTTATTTTGCCTGGAGGATTTGGGATTGGCTTAAATTAATCAGTTGGAAGGAATTTCTGCTTATTGGCTTAGGGCTGGGTATTTTAGGGATTGCCAGTTTTTGGAAAAAAGATAAAAAACTGGCGATTTTTTTTCTTTTTTTGATAATCTTAAGCGGCCCAGTTTTTGCATTTTTCTCTGATATTCCCTCGGAGTGGGTAGAAGCAATTGGGATGGAGAGATTTTTTATTTTTTCGTACTTTATTTTTGCCATTGTCATCGGCTTAGGAATCAATTGGTTTTTTGAAAAATATCAAAAATTAAACTATCTATTAATCCTTTTGCCAATCGGATTTTTCCTCTTTAATTTTCATTTAATCAATTTACGCCATTATTACTATGCTTATGATCTGGGTCAAAATATTTTAAAAAATTTACCCGAAAACACGGTTTTGTTTGCTGGTTCTGATGTCCCTTTATTTGAGCTTTGGTACTTGCAAAAAGTCGAAAATGTAAGAACCGACGTTCAAGTTTTACCTGGGGCTGATCCAAAATTAGTTGGCCTGCCTTCATCAACCAAAAAACGCATTTTAGAAGAATTTCCTGATTATAACTTGCCAATTGAAGAATTAGCTAAAAAATATCCGATTTATACCACTAATAATATTGATATCTTTTGGGGACCGCAGATAAAAAATTTTATTCCTGAAGGCATAGTCTATCAATATTCGCAAGATTTAGATTGGTTTAAGAATTTTGATGGGCTGACTGCCTTGAAGAATTTAAAAGTTTACCAAACCAGTGGTGAATACAAAATCAAAAATATTCCTGAACAATTCACCTGGGAGATCGTCTACTATTACATTAATGGCTGGACAAGTTTAGGCGAAGCTTATCAAAAAAGAAAATTACCGGCTGACGCTGCCTTCTGTTATGAGAAGGCTTTAGAAATGGATCCTGATTATTTAGTTGCTCAAAACAATTATGCCGGCACCTTTTTGGAAAGAGGGCTGTATCAAGAAGCCATTGATCGTTTTAAGGCTATTTTGAAAAAATATCCTGGTCAACAATCAGCCCAGAATGGTCTGATGATGGCCCAACAAAAACTTACCGAACAGCAGTCTCCTGGCCAATAACTTTAAGATAGAAATCCTCTTGAATCTTGGCCGCTTCATCCCACGAGGGCAAAGGTTTATAAATCATTTTTTTTGATATTTCTGAAGCGTTCTCCCAGGCATAGATAATTTTTTTTGCCAAATCTTCGATATCAAAAGACTTGGCAAAAACAGCTTGTTTTTGACTTTGTTCCACTAAAGCAGAATTGTCAAAAGTAACCATGGCTTTTTTTAATAACAAGCATTCATTGGCGACAATGCATCCCGATTCATAGCGGGATGGTACCACGACTATTCTTGCCTCTTGAAGATATCTAATTTTCTCTTTCGAGACTATTTGGCCAATTAATTTTACATATTTTTCAAGGTTTAATACTTTGATTAATTTTTCGATTTTTTCTTTGTCTTTTCCTTCCCCGGCAACGAGCAAAGGCATTTTAGCTTTATTGGGAATCTTTGAATAAGCTTTAATCAAGAGATCGAGGCCTTTTTGATGAATATCTAAGCGGCCAATAAAAAGGATATAATTTTTGGTTTGAATGTTTTTTATCGAACGGGGAAATTCAGACAAAGTTTGATTATTCAAAGTTAAAATCTTTAAGCCAGTTTGTCTGTCTCTTAGAACATTTTTTTGAATCGCTTGCGTCGGGAAAATGAAATTTTTGTATAATCGCAAACCGATTTCATAGGGTATAAAGAAGGGCAATTTATATTTGGATGACATTTCCCAGGCAAAAGCCCAGTCCACCATCGCAATCACTGGCTTTTGGGTAAAACGCGGGCTCCAGACCGGGCCAAAAGGCGGGGTAAAATTTTCTACTAATAGGTCAAAATTATTCTTTTTAACTATTTCAGGGACGTGCCAGAAAAAACTTAAAAAATTCCAGGGGAATTTTTTTTGACCAATTCTTAAATAGCTAATCTCTTCAATTATCTCATTTTTAGCCCCTGGATAATTGCCGGTAACAACCATAACCTGATGTTTTTTAGCCAATCGCCGATTAATTTCAAAAGTTCTAACTGCCTGGCCTCCGCCTAAAGGATTTTTTAAGTCATCAAAGTCAAGATGTAATATTTTCATTTAGATTCTCATCATTGCTAATTAGCAAGGTTAATTAGCGAGCTCTGCATTTCTAATCATCACTTCACCCCTCATTGGCGTCCGAGAAACAATTCCAAAACTGAAAACATATTTCTCATTAAAATTCGGTTTACTGTTGGGAAGATTAAATTGAAACATTTCAAAGGGAATATAGATTCTTTTCCAGCCTTGCCAATCACAGCTAAAATCATAAGATAGATAATTATTATCTTCCCCCGTAAGAGCAATCGAACAAAGCTTGTCATTGCTATCACCAAGAATTTCCAAATACAGGCCTTTATTTTCTTCCTCATTAATTAAAATTTTTCGATTATTGGTCAACAGAAAACGATTGTCTTCTAAATCAGTGTTTTTAAAAGCCTTGGTAAAAGAGTAATCAACTTTTAAAACATCATCTTCAATCGCAAAGCTCGGCTCATTATTAATCATTTTTATTTGCCAATCCTTTTTTGAACCGATTGCTAATGGTTTTTGCAAATGGACTTTTGAATAATCAGCTCGATAGATTCTTGCCAATTCAATTCCCTTCACCCGAATAATTTCGACCGGCTCATCTTTTAATAATTCCTGGGCTGTCAGACCAATATTTCCTTCTGAAAAAATTCGAGGTAAGACTATAAAATCGGCGGCCCGAGCAAAACCAGCGACTTCTCCTTCATTGATAAAAATTGGGGTCGCTGAACGAGCGTCCTGAAGATATTTTTTAAGTTGCCAATCATAACCCATAATCGCCGTCCTCGAATCTTGAGGACTATTTTCATTCAGATATTGGCCAATCAATGGCACTGTTTCTCCTTCAGTACCGACTGGATATAATTTAAAGGCATTCTTGGTCCCACCCACTAAAATACTTGAATATAATCCCCAAAATGCGGGGCTGAAGGCAGTCAAAGGCAAGACAAGACATATCATTATCCCTAAAATAATCAGATTTCTCATTAATCGAATGGGAAAATATTGGATTATTTGGTCAAGTCCTAGGGCGGCAATAATTAAAACGAGCGGGATGATTGGCAGCAACTGATGAGAGGCGCCGTAATTGGTGACAATGCCGTTATAAGTTAAATAAATTAAAAGTAAAGCAACAATTAAAAATAATTTGTATTGGCTTTCCAAACCTTTTTTAATAAGATCTTTTAAAAAGACAATAATTTTGAAAAAGAGACCTAAAACAATAATCGGCGCCAACACGCCGAGAACCATGAGATAATAATATCTTAAAATCGGAAAAGGATAATTCAAAAGATAAGGAGTGTAAGTTTTCGATTTGTAAAGCAAATACATCCCCTTAATATGCTCAACGTCTCGAAAACCCGACCACAAAAGAAGGGGCGTGCCAATCATGAATAGTAAAAAAATTACGTAAGGAAACCAAAATTTTTTTTCTTTAAGTCTTTTGTAGGAAACAATTGGAATCAAAACCACGATTGAAAGAGCTAAAATGAAAATCGTTAATTTGACAAGGATTGATAATCCCAGGATAAATCCCAAATAATATAAATATTTAGTTTTATGGGTTTTAAAATAACTCAATAACAATTCTATCTGAATGATGATAAGCAAAACTAAAACTGTCTCCAAGTAAGCGCTTGAATTGTTGGTCACCACTAGCGGCAAAACGGCAAAGGCGAAACCGGCAAAAAAACCTGTTCTTAAATTAAACCAATTTTTGCCCAGCCTAAAAAGTAAAAGGGCAGAAATAGAACCAATAAAACAATTGACTAACCTAGCGCCAATCAGAGTTGAAAAGTTAAACTTCTCCGCGATCCAAATGCCGGCTGTCATCACCCACATTGCCAATGGTGGATTGCCAAAAACCGGTGATGCTGGCGGATAAATCTGGTGCTTAAGTTGAAAAAAATAAGCCCAAAAATGCTTGGCAAACCATCCACCAATCCAATCAACATAAACTATTTCATCAGGCCTCCAGGCCATTTTTAAAGCCGCGATAATTCTTAAAATTAAGGCCAGTATAAAAATAAATATGGCGATAATCCATGATTTCTTTTTTAGTAAAAGTATAAAATTTTTCATTGATAAACTCTTTTCAAAACATAAGCTAATCCTTTTAGGCGAAAAAGTCGGTATAAACGATTAAGTTTTTTGATAAAAATAGGACCGCTGGCTGGTACCATATAATAATCTACATCTGAACAAGCTAATAAACAACCAGGACAATTTTTTTGTTGAGTATATTTTAGAATTTCCGCTCTTTTCTTTCCCAAAAAAATTTCTTTAAGGGAATCATTTTTAATATCGCCTAAAATTATTTTATCCCAGCCCCAACATGGAAAAACCTTACCATTATTTTGGATAATTAAAGAATTTTTAAGTATTTGACAAAATCTCTTGGGATAAATTTTACCGTTTAATAAAAAATAATTAGGAATAGACCTTAATAAACCTTCTGACATAATATCAACTTTTTTTATATGCGCATAAGAAATAGTATTTTCGATTTCCTTTTTTAGTTTCTTTAAATCAGACCCCGAAATCCAATAATACTGATGTTTATTTTTTCTTTTGAATAAATAATCTTTAGAAAAAGGTTGGAATGAAACTTGATAAATTTTTTCTTGTGAGGCTAAGTCTATTACCGATTTCATCTGATTGTAATTTATTTTCGAAACAACCATCGAAATATTAGTTAAGATTTTTTTATTCTTTAATAACTTGATCGCTCTTAAAATGTTTTCATAACTGTTTGGGCCTCTTATTTTTTCATGCATTTCTTTATTGCCATCTACTGAAATATAAATTCTATCAACATATTTAGTAATTAGAGGAGCAGTTTGGGAATCAATTAAACTACCATTTGTTGTCAAAAAAACCTGATATCCAAGCTCCTTAGCCATTTTCAAAGTATTTAAAATATTAGGATAAAGTAATGGCTCCCCTCCGGAAAAAGAAACCTGCTCTGCCCCCAAGTTTCGTGCCTGTCTCAAAACCTTTTTTACTAAATTAAAAGATAAAGATTGTTTTTTTGTTTGCCAAATATCACACATCTGGCAATGAAAATTGCAAGCTGTTGTTAGTTCAATAAAAAGATTTTGTAATCTATTTTTAAAAAGAGGTTTTTGCCTCATTTCTATATTTTTTATCAACTTATCTACAGCCCTTGCTGTTTGATCCCAACTAAATTTTTTAGCAAATTTTATTGCTTCTTGTCCTGCTTTCTCTCTTTTTTCTTTATTAATCAAAACCTCGATAATAAGATTTTTTAACTGGTTGAAATTATTTTTTTCAAATAACCAGCCTGTCTTCTCATTTAAAATTGAATCTTTTAAACCGGGAGCATTGGAAGCAATGGTCGGGGTTCCGCAGGCCGCTGCTTCAACCACTGTTAATCCCCACCCTTCTTTTATTGATGGCTGAACCGTCACCCAAGCCCTTTGAAACCATTTGGCCTTTTCTTTTTCAGATAAAAATCCCAAAAAAGAAACATAAGAATCAAGTTTTAATCTTTGAGTTAATTTTTCAAGTCTTTTTTTGTCATTCCCTATTCCAATTATGACTAAACGGATTTTAGGTATCAACCGGATAATGTCTTTAAAAACTTTCAAAAGTAAATCCACCCGTTTATATTTTTTTAGTCTCCCCAAATAAACAATTAGAGCTTCTTTTTGCTTAGGACCCGGAAGATAAGTAGTATAAGATAATCCTGGATTGATAATTTTAATATTTGAATAGCTAACCCCAAGATTAAATAATTCTTGCCCAGTACTTTTAGAAATGGAGATAAAACAGCTTTTTTTATAGAGCAAGAAAAATCCCCGCTCTATTATCGCTAAAATATGGCCTAAAAATCCAAATTCTTTGACAAATATTTCTCCAAAAATATCAAGCGCAATCGCAATACAGGGTTTAGATCTTACAAAAAGTGGAGTACAGTAAGGAATTTTATTGGTAAAATCCAAGACTAAATCAAATTTATCTTTGTTCTTTAAATACCAAAAAACCGATGTTAAGTTAATAAGCCAGGTAGGTCCCCTTCTGATGACATTGATGCCATTGATTTTTTCTTCTGGCTTGCTTTTGGGAAATTTAGCACAAAGTAATGTTATTTCATATCTCTTTGTCAATCGAGAAAAAACCTCGTTAAGATAAACTTCGGCTCCGCCGGCTTTCGGATTTTTAATATCCCACCAATTAAAAATTAAAATTCTTTTTTTCCTTTGCATTTTTTTCTCCAGGCTAAAGCATATATATCAATCAAGAAAAAAGGTCTAAATGGCCAAAGTCGAAGAAGGGCTATTATAATTTTCTTAGTCCGGGAAGATTTCGCGCCCTGTTCCAACATCTCAACAAACCAACCTCCTTCGGACCAAACCTGATAACCAAATCGATGTTTTTTGAGAATCCTTTTTAAAAGAAAAGGTGTTTGTTCATTGATGTGCATAATCGGATCATAATAATCATCTTTTATTTTTTCTTTCGGCGGCTTTCGATAAATTAAATAGTGCCAAAGTTTATATAAGGAAAAGCCATAAAAAGCCAAACGATTAGGATAAGTATAAATAATGAGAAATCCGGAGTCTTTGAGTGATTTTTTTATTTTTGGTAAAAGAAAATCAATTTCCCAGGATCTAAGATGTTCAATCACCTGCATTAAAAAGATTCTGTCATAACAATTTTTGGGCAAGTTTAAATTTTTAAAATCTGTTTGTTTTAAACTGATCCTATCTCTAATTTTTTTATGCTGATTCAGAATAGACTCTTGAGATAATTTAATGGCAGCTTCTGCAAAATCAACTCCTTCAACGATAGCTCCTAGCCGCGCGAACCGAACCAAAATTTCCCCTCTTCCACAACCTAAATCTAAGATTTTCATTCCAGGTTTGATTTGAGAGATATCAATAACTCTTTTATATTCTTTATCTATTTTAGTTCCTTGACTTTTAAGAAAATCTGAATAGTTGCCCCAACTTAAAAAATACTCTTCGGTATAATATTTCGGGTCGACAGAAAGTGAAAAATTCTTTTTCCTCATTAAAAATCCTTTTTCCACATTCTTCTTTAAACTGTTGCAGTAATTCTTTTCAAATCGAATAAATCATTTTCTTGTCCATCTTCTGTGGAGAATGCTGCCAAATATCCTGTTTTTTTAACTATTATTTTAATAGTTTCGTTTGTCTGGCCGTAAGGATAAGCTAAAAAATAAATTTTCTTCCTTAATTTTTTCTCAATTTCTAATTTTGAACTTAAGATTTCTTCTTGAAGTTTATTCTCCGTAATTTGGGTTAATAAAGAATGGGTTTTTGTATGAGAGCCGAAAGCAATTAAGCTGTCTTTCATTTTTTTGATCTCATTCCAAGATAAATAATTCCCAAATCTATTTCTTTTCCCAATATAATTACTGATTAAAAACAAGGTGGCTGGAATATTGTATTTTTTCAAAATCGGATAGGCATTAGTGTAGCTATCTTTATAGCCATCATCCAAAGTAATGACCAGTGAGATCGACGATAATTCAACTTTTCCCTTTAAAGCCGAAACTAAATCATCTAAAGAAATTATCGGATATCTTTTTGATAAATATTTCATTTGAAATTCAAAATTCTTTTTAGAAATAGACCAATCCTGTAATAAAGAAGAATTTCTTTTCCGCTCATTAGGTATTATTTGATGGTAGTTCAAAATATAAAATTTCCTTTTATGACTGAATAATTTATCCTTAAGAATCAGTAAATTTAAATAAAAAATAAAACCTATCTGATACTTAACTAACAAATAAATAAAACTTTTAATTTTAATCAATAAATTTCTCATTCGACCTCTTTATATCTTTGGCCAAATTAAAATCAGGATATTGGGAAAGTAAAATATCCAAATTTTCCATTACGCAATGTCCACTAATGACACCGGGGAAAGTATTCGGCTGACAAATTTTTTTCATTCCTAATTTTTCATATCCTTTATTATACATATTGATAAATTGAGTGATGACTTCATTAAAATCCAATCCAATTTGGTCGCAAATTCTGGCTTCTTCTTGGGCTCGGGCAATTGCCAAACCATAACGAAAAGTTGAAAAAAGTTTAGCAAATTCTGTTATTTCAGAAGATTTTTTAATTTTCGGATTTAAACCTGCTTGTTTGAAATATTTATATGCTTTATAGCAAGCAGAATGAGAAGTCCCACCGATCCATTTTTCAAAAGTTTTGAGTCCTTTGATTAAATTATTATGTTGACCAACCACTGGTGAATGAACGCAAAAAACATTAGTAAATTCTTGAATTGCTTTTGTAGTGCCTACTTTTACGGTTGAATGAATTATTACCAGTCGAGGTTTGAATTTCTTGATATATTCTATTGTTATAGTTTCAAAGGATTGAGAATAAGGTAGACAAATATGCATTATATCAATTGGGGTCTGAATTTCTTTTTTTTCTTTATCTAAAGTTTGTAAAGTTTTATCGCTTTTTTTAAAAATTTCATAAAGAGCTTGACCAACCTGACCCATGCCGATAATAAGATTAAAATTAGTCATAATTTTTTCCCTTTTATTGAATTAGAGAGGCCCTTCCTGATTTGAAAACCATGATAAATCATCCCCAACCTGAAGATTCGATAGGTCAAAATATCCAAAATGGGGATAAGTAAATAAATCAATTTTTCTTTCCGATATTCAAAGGGTAATTGTTTGTATAAAACAGAAATTCTTTTTGGCCAGCTAAATAAATTCTTTAAAAAAAATTGTTTTTCCCTGGGTAAATTTTTCCGATGTTTAGATAATAATTTTGCTTTCCACCAGCCATAAAGATAATATTTTTTTATTAAATTAGTAAGAGTTTTGGGCATTTCATGAAAAACAATTGCCTTTGGTTTGTATAAAAATTTATAACCCATAAAATAAATTCTCCAGCTTAGATCAGCATCTACGCACCATCTAAAAGATGGATCAAATAAGCTTGCCTTTTTGACCAGCTCAATTTTATAGGCACAATTAGCAGTGGCCAAGAAGGGTGGTTGGAGCTTGTTATCTATCATATGCTTTTTAGGATGGAATAAGCATACCTCGGCATACTTTTCAATTAGATTTTTAGGGTTTAGGGCCCGGATGTCTCCTCCTACCCCAGCTATTTTTTTATTTTGAGAAAAACCTCTAACCAGATGGAATAACCAGTCCTTGTCGGCGGCACAGTCAGCATCAATAAAAGCAACGATTTCTCCTTTGGCTTTTTTAATTCCTAAATTTCTTGCCGAAGCAACTCCCAATTTTTTTTCTTTAAAATAGCGAACATTGTATTTTTTAATAATATTGGCTGTTGAGTCGGTTGAATTATTATCTATAATCAATATCTCATATTTGTTCTTTGGATAAGTTAAATTCAGAAGAGATTGAATGCAGATTTCGATTGTTTTTTCCTCGTTGTAGGCGGGAACAATGATTGTAACTTTAGGATAAGTCATCTTAATTTTATCGATATTTTATCTTAGCGCTAATGATTCCTATAAAAAAGGCTAACTGCCTTAAAAAGGATAAAAATAAGGCAATAATTTTTTCAGGCCATTTGGGAAAAAAATGAGCAATTTTAAAGGGAAAAATAAAAATTTCATCAAGAGTTTTTTTGAAAACTGATAAGGGATCGGATTTGATATAGAAAGAGTTTTGATGTTTTTTCCTAACTAAATACATTCCTCTACCATAAGTAAAATTTTGTAACAAAAAAGAACTAAATGTATCCCTTTGCAAATGTTCAACTTGCATTCTCGGCTCATAAATTAATTTATAACCATTTTTTATTATTCTCCAACAAAATTCTGAATCTTCACCTGCTTCTTTATCAAAATCCGTGTCAAAATTGCCTATTTTAGCAAAGATCTCCTTTTTAATAGACAGATTACAGGTGGGTAAAAATAAGGCTTCTTTATCTTTCTTGAACTTATTAATAAAATGATTCAAAATAGCCTGGTCTATCTGGGCGATAATGTTTTGTTTATAAAATTTTACCACTGTTGGACCGCCAATTCCTCCAACTCTCTTGGGCGCTTTTCCAAAACTCATCAAGATTGATTCCAGCCAATTTTTATTAGCAATACAATCCGTATCAATAAAAACAATGATTTTCCCCTTTGTTTTTTTGATGCCTAGATTACGGGAGGAAGCCCAGCCTTTATTTCTTTGATAAAAATAATTTAGATTATACGCATTGTATTTGGACTGAAGCCCAGTAATAAACTCTTTAGTGCCATCATTAGAACCATCATCAACAATAATAATTTCATATTTTTCTTTAGGATAGGTTTGATTAAAAAGAGACTTTAAGCAATTTGCTAAAAAAATTTTTCTGTTATATGTCGGAATGATTATTGAGATATCCATTTTTTATTGTTTTATTATTCTCTTTTTCATTTCTCTGATATAATTCTTGCAGAAGAAAGGATTGTTAATGTTTTTTCGGCGTCTTATTGCCTACAATGCACTTGTCCAAATTATTGGTAAAGCCTTAGGCATTGCTTTTTCTTTGGGCACCGTGATTCTCTTGACGCGTTATTTAGGAATTGCCGGTTTTGGCCAATATAGCACAGCTTTAGCTTTTGTCGGTTTCTTTGTTATCTTGGCTGATTTGGGTATTTATGGAATCACGGTCAGAGAAATGGCTCAAAAGAAAGAAAAAAAAGTCAAGATTTTGAGCAATGTTTTTATCTATCGAATATTTTCTTCCTTTTTGATTTTCGGAGTTGCCTTTTTCATTAGTCTTTTAATGCCTTATGATCCAATAGTTAAGTTGGCCATTGGCATTGTCGCTTTACAATCATTATTTGCCAGTTTAACCACTTTTTACGGCACAATTTTCCAGGTTAATTATCGAATGGATTTACCAACATTTATTGAAATATTTTCGCGGGCGTTGTATTTTGCTCTGACATATCTAGCAATTCAATTTAAATTTAATCTCTTAGGAATTTTTTGGTTTTTTGTGATTTCGACTTTTATCAATCTACTTTTAGTTTACCTATTAAGTTTGAAATTTATCAAATTAAAATTGCAACTTGATTGGAAATTTTTAAGATACTTTTTCCGCGAAAGTTGGCCTTTGGGTTTAGTCGCTGTTTTGGGAATGATCAATTTTCAAATTGGTATTATTTTACTTTCTTTCTCTAAACCAATGAATGATGTCGGAATTTATGGTAGCGCTTACCGTGTCTTCGAGAATTTAATTATTATCCCTGTAATTTTTGTTAATTTAATTTTCCCAAAATTATCCCAATTAATTAAGAAAGACTTTGCTGAATCCAAAAAATTTTTTCAAAAAACATTTAATATTTTATTAATAGTGGTTTTCCCTATCGTAATTTTTTTCTTTTTTTTGGCTCCCTACTGTATTTATATCATTGCTGGCAAAGAATTTATTGCCGCTTCAGAGCCACTAAAGGTTCTGATGGTCGTTCTTTTATTTACTTTCTTATCTTATCCCTTAACTCAGCTTTTGGTGGCAGGTGGTAAACAGAAATGGCTAATTTGGAATGCCGCCTTTTTTATTGGTCCAACGATAATTTTAAACCTTATTTTCATTCCTCATTATACCTATAACGGTACTGCTTTGGCCACTTTAATAACAACTTTTATTAATTTTTTATTTCTTTTGATACTTACTCATTATTTACTTAAGATCCAACCAAACTTTAACTTAATTAAAAAACTTATTCTACCATCTTCCCTTTTGATCTTTTTCCTCTATTTAATACTTTCTACTTCATTTTTTTCTCAAGAAAGATTCAGCCAAATCAGTTTAATTAATCAATTACTTTTAGCCATTTCTGCCTTTGTGGCTACTGGTAGTCTTTACTCGCTGGTTCTTTTAGGACTCGGGATAGTTCCTTTAAATTTTATCAAAGGGCTTATTTTCAAGAGGTCGAATACCCGAAGCTTGCTTCGAGGATGAAGGCCTTTTTTGCCAGCAAAATTTACTACTTGAAAAAAACTTCTCCGTAAGGAGTAATACCTCGAGGCTTGCTTCGAAGAAAGTTTATTCATCCAAGAAAAACTGGCAATCAATCCCGGCCTTTTTAATAATCTTTTTGGATTTTGTCGTTGAGTCTTAATCTTAAAATAGTGACACTGGCTTCATTGATGATACCAACGCCCATTTTGCTTTTGCCTCGGCGGCGTTCCTTGAAAATAATTGGTATTTCAATTGGTTTAAATCCAGCTTTTAAAGCCTGGTATTTGGTGGCCACTTGAAAAGCGTAGCCATTGGGAAATTCGGCATTTTTTAGATTAATTTTGGCCAAGATTTTTTTGGGCCACGAGCAAAATCCCGATGTCCAATCTTTAATTTGAAACCCTAAAATTACTTTAGTATAAGTATTACCCAACCAACTCAAGAGCAACCTTTTCATATTCCAACCTTTGATTTTACCGCCCGGAACATAGCGAGAAGCGATGACCCAATGATTATCGTTCGCAAAAGCAATCAGGATTGGAATCATTTGCGGATTATGAGAAAAATCGGCATCCATTTGGATAATATAGTCAAAATTATTCTTTAAAGCGAAGTTAAATCCTGAAATATAAGCTGGTCCCAAACCTTCTCTAAATTCCCGTTCAATCAAATTTAGGTTTGAATATTTTTTCTGCAATTTTTTAACAATTGTGGCGGTTCTATCTGGTGAATCATCATCAACCACTAAAATATGGTAATGAGGATCTACTTGAAAAACCGCCTCAATAATTTCCTTGATGTTTCCCTTCTCATTATAAGTTGGAATGATAATTAAAACTTTCATCAATCTGTAGAATAAACTATTGTTTGAAAATAAACTACTCCCGAAGCAGGCTTCGAGGTATGACTCCTTTCGGAGAAGTTTTTTTCAAACAGGTTGAAAATAAACTACTCTCCAGTAAAATCCTCGACAAATTCATTGATATCTGGTAGAATCAACATATGTGGAAATTGCAAAAATTACGACCTTGGATTCTTGTTTTGGTCGTTTTGCTAATAATTACCGGTTTTGGTGTTTGGCAAATCAAGCCAACTTCTCAAACTCTAACAACAGATAGCCCTAGCCCTTTATACGAAGATTTTCATTTGCTCATCCCCTCTTTAAATATCGAGGTCCCGGTGATAGCCGATGTTGATGGCGCTGACCAAACCGCCTACGATAAAGCCCTCGAAAATGGTGTGGCTCAGCTCAAAGGTTCGGCCAAACCCGGCGAGGGTTCCAATATCTTTATTTTCGGTCACTCTTCCTTTTATTGGTATAAACCGGGCAATTACAAAACTATCTTTGCTAAATTAGAGGATGTCAAAATCGGTGACGAGGTGATTTTATGGTATGCAAAGAAAAAATATATCTATATCGTCAGCGAAACAAAGGTCGTTGATCCTCAGGAAGTCGATGTTTTAAAACCTACTACTCAAGAACAAGTCAGTTTAATGACTTGTGTCCCACCAGGGACAACCTTACATCGGCTGATTGTGATCGCTAAACGCATCCAATAAACCAATTATTCTCGGGTGGCGCCAACAACGACTTTCAAAGCGACCACTACACCCGCGGCCGCCGCAAAAGTGACAAAGCTGGTAAGCACGGTTTGAACCCAGGTATAAACCGTTCCCAAAACAGATAACGCCTGCAGACCAGCCACACCGATAACGAGCAAGGCGACTACGGCCATCAAGAATTCATTCGCTTCTTTGTCAGTGACATTCAAGAAACCGACGATTAACCCCAAAATCACGAGCAGCAGCGAAGAATAACTAAAAGTAACAAATCCTAAAAGGACCGCGATAATTAGGCCAATAATAAATGCCCATCGACCCATTTTTGCTTGGGACATGACCCTCCTTTCTTTAATATTATCATACAACAATTTGACGGAAATGTCAAATTACATAATGTTAAAGCTTAAATGGTAAAACTTAAAACTGCAACTTAAATGAAAAAGGAATAAATCTTTTTTACTTTTTGCTGTTGCTTTAACATTTGCGTTTTTAGCTTTACGCTTATTTCTCGGCCCAATCTTTCATGAAGCTAATTGCTTGTTTGGCAAAAAACCAGAAATCTGAAGGTTTCTTGACGAACTTTTTCAGGCGTCCCCAAATATAAGAAGGTCTAAGATAAAATTGCAAATAGGCGCGGCGGCGCCAAGAAGCTAGTTTTTCCACCGGCAATTTTGGCGTGGAAATAATGTTTTTACCGAGTTCGTAATCTTCCCAATCCTTTGAAATTATCCATCCTTTTTGGACGGCTTCTTCATAAAATTTTGTTCCCGGAAAAGGAATCGCTGAATAAAATTGAATATAGTCAGGATCGATCTCTTTAACAAATTTTATCGTCTGTTTAATCGTCTCCTCAGTTTCTCCCGGCAGGCCAAAAATGATGTGGGCCGCGCTTTCAATGTCGGCTTCACGTGTCCAGCCAAAAGCCTGGCGAATTTCTTTTAAGGTAATATTTTTACCAATATGGTTTAATATTTTTTGAACTCCTGATTCAACGCCATAGGAAATAATCTGGCAACCGGTCGACTTCATCTCTTTGAGCATCCCAAGATCCACCCGATCAACTCTCGCATTGCTCATCCAGCGAAATCTTAGTCCCCTATCTTTAATCCCTTGGCAAATTTTTAGGACGAAATTGCGATCAAAGGTAAAAGTATCGGCCCAAAAAGTAATATCGCGGATTTTATGGACTCGCAAAATCTCTTCAACCTCATCTAAAACATTTTCCGGGCTACGCATCCTGATTTTTGTCCCATAATAGAGATTGGCGGTGCAAAAACTGCAGTTATTAGGACAGCCGCGGGCGGTAATCACCAGGGTATAAGGCCGATTGTAAATCGGCATTTTGTAGCGTTCGTTCTTTAAGAGATCCCGGGCAGGAAATGGTAAAAGATCTAAATTATTGATAAATGGCCGCGTCGGGTTATTAACAAAGGTGGGATTACCCCTATATGAAAGACCCTTCACATATCTTAATCTTTCTTTAGTTCGAAGGTTTTCCGCTAAATCCAAAGCTGTCATTTCTGGTTCGCCGCGGATAATCGAATCTAGAGCAGTTTCAATTAAGGTTAATTCCGGCAGCGTCGACACGTGAACGCCAATGGCTGAAAGATGGGTTTTGGGTAAAATTTTTTTAAGTTTTAGAGCAAAGTCGCGGTCAGCGCTAAAAGTGGCAGTCGAAAAGTTGAGGATTACCAATTTTGGCTTAAAGTGGACAATCTGCCTGATGACCGCTTCGGCTGACATTTCTTCGGCCATACAATCGATCAGTTTCACTTCAAAACCCTTTTGGCGCAAAACCGCCGCAATTGATGGCAAAGAGATTGGCACCATCAGATATTGAAAAGATGAGGCCCTTTGCTCACAGCGACCTTCACGAATGTATTTTTCGTGATTAGGCGCTGGCGGGTTGATAATTGCAATTTTCAATTGTCCCTCCTTCCGGGTGATTTAGATATATTTATATTGTCATTAAATTTTAATTTTTTCAACCTCTTCCGTTTTCTGGCTAAAAACCCATTTTTTTGTTATAAAAAAATTAAATATTGCCGAAACGGCGGTTGCAAAAATTTTAGCTAAGATATACCAAAGACCAAATACTTCTACCAAAAAAACTAAAATTATTAAATTAATTCCATTTCCAAGCGCATGAGTTAAAACATATTTAAAAAATTGACCCAGATATTTTTTTCTTCCGTCTCTAAAAGTCCAGTATTTATTGATGCTAAAACTGATCCAAAGCACAATTGCAATGGAGCCAACAGCAGCGACAAGATAAAAAAGATGCAGATATTCAACCAAACTATAAAGAAATAAAAAATCTAAACCAGTTCCCAAGAAGCCAACTAAGATATATTTTAAAAATTGTTTCGATAGAAAATAGTTAGACATTGTTCAGCTCCCTTTTGGTAATTTCTGGCAAATTGCTATAAAAGCTCCAGTTTTAGATAAATCTTCGGAATAATAAATATCAGACAACTCGATTTTTTTGGGATGAGAGATACCTTTTTGATATGTCCAAAAGTAAATTTTTAAATACCCGTGGTAAATTAGCTTTTTTATTATCGAAGGTAGATTGGCGTATAGGATTCTGACGAATCTTTTCGGACTCCATTTGGGATATAACAATCTTTCGGAACCTTTAAAATATTGACCTAATATTTTTTGGATTTTAAAGCCTATTAATATTTTTTTGAAATCATTGAGAAACCATTCGTGATAGTGAAAGGGGTGAAAAGGTTTTTTGGTGTCAGGGGAATAGATTGCTTTATTAGGAGTGGAGATAATCAGCAGACCACCTGGTTTTAAGACTCGAAGAAGTTCGCTGACTGCTTTCTCGTAATTCTTGATATGTTCAATAACCTCAAACGCGCAGATTTGATCGAAAGAATTATCGTCAAAGTCTAAATGAGTAATATCCCCCTGTTTGAAGAAAAGGCGGGGATTAAAGTGATGGGTTTGGCAGTATTCAATTGAATTAGCAATGATGTCAACACCGTAGACCTTTTTAGCGCCGGCGCGAATAAGTTTGTAAGATCCATAGCCAGCGCCACAGCCGATATCTAAAATAACCTTATCTTGGGCATATTGAGTTGCTAATTTGTAGCGCGCTGATGAGGCTTGTGCCTCATGCAGAAATTTTGTCTTAGTCGGTATTAGAGAACTTTCTAAATAATAATAGTTATCTTTTTTTCTTGAGAACATTATGAATCCTTTCTTGGTTTAATGATCCATCTGATTATTAGCGGCAGAAGAAAAATAATAACAAACAAGAGATTTAACCAGCTACTATATTTCTGAACAGGTGAATTTCCAAGTTTATAATTCATTTCTATTTGATGAGCCCCGGCTGGCAGATCGAGAGCCATCAGATTTTCAACCCTATAAATTTTGATTTCTTGACCATCTAAATAGGCCTTCCAATATGGTGAATAAGTGAAGGAAATTAAAACAGGAGTTGATTTTTCGGCAGTATAGGAGAATTTTTTAGATTCCGGTTCCAATATCTGATTAGAGAAGGTAATTTGGGGGGAATTTTGTTTAGTACTAACATCGGTATTATGTACAAGTTCTTTAATAAATTCAATTTCTTGGTCGTTATGGGTAAGAAAGGCATGATAATAAAGATTACCTCCTATAAACCAGACCTTACTGCTTGCCCCTTCGGGGCCCTCGATTTCTTTATAGCCAACAATGTCAGTTTCTTCGCCAGTTTCATTCATTTTCAGAACAGATCCATCCAAGCCCATATAACTCATAAATCCCCATTCTTTAAATGGTTTTTCAGCATAGTCCCCAAAACCAGTTAAATCTTGAATTTCATTTGGCATTTCAATTTTTGTAGGAACGTAATTTGGGCTGTCATTGTTTTTTTCTAAAGAAAGGGTATTTGTTATTTTTCTGGGGATTCCCGTTACTCCTAAAAAATATGGAAGATCTTCTAACTTACCTTTTTCAATTCCCTGAAAATCAATAATTACTTTCCCGCCGCCTTTAGCATATTCCTTGATTAAAACTTCTGCCTTTTTCTTGTCATGATAGCCAAAACCGTAAAGGACAAGGCTATCAAAATTTTTTAAAAAATCAAGATCGTAGTCATCGATGAAAGTCGAATTGCCTTGAATAGCCATTAAATTTCTGTCTGATAGAACCGCGGCGGCGGTATTGGCATAATTGCCGACAACTAAGGTTTTTTCTTTGATCGGGATTATGTATTCCGATGGGGCATCTTTATAATATAGGATATAATCTTTACCATGATAAATTATCTTAAAGCCGTCTTCTTCCATTTTTTTAAGGAAATCTATGGCATAGCCAACTCTTTTTTGGCGAAGCGGCGAGAAGGCCTTGGGATCTTTTTGGTAAAGTTCTTCAGTCGCTTGAAATTCAGCGCGTATCAAGACATAGCGAACATTTTGATATTTTATAGCGTTGATGGCTTGGTTGCCAAAGTCATATTCAATATCATCAAAAATCCAAGCGATGTTAGGACCTGTTCTAGCCAGAGCAAAATACAGACCATCGTTAGAGGAAAAACCGGTTGCCTCGGCTAATTCAGGCCAAAGCAAAGTGATTCCGAAGGTGGCGTGTACAGGCATAACCCGTCCACCATTCTGAGTGAATTTGTTTAATAATTCGGGGGCGAAAAATGCCACTTGTGGATTTGAAAGTTGAGTAAAATGATAGATCTTATCAGATTGGTAAAGTCCCAGAGTCAAAATTACCAGTGCCGCCACAATCTTTACACTAATGATTTTAAAACCGAAGGTTTTTTTAAAATCAATGGCGCTTGCCGTCAAATAAATAAAACCAAAAGTCGCCACATAAACCCAGAGTGATGGACGAATAAAGGAAATGACGATAGGGATGGGAGCATTAACTCCTAAGCTAAGATAGAATGCAAACAAGGAGAGCACGAAAAGAGCTGTTTTTTGAGCCTGACGATTTTGGATAACAGAATAAAAACTAACTAAAATATAAATAACTGGTACGATGTTTTTTAAAAGATAATAAATTGAAAAAAATGAAGTTTCTCTAAGTGTTTCTCCGCTCATCGCGGACACATTGCCGTATTCTAAGACAAAAGGAAGAAGGTAAAATGAGACTAAAGCAAGCGCGAATATTTGAGCGGCTAATAACATTAGAAAATGAATGCTGGACATTTTTGAAGAGAAAAGGACATAAAGAAAGCCGTAGAGTACCACTGCTGCCATAATGACTAAACCTACCATTGGATGGGCTAAGAGCGAGAGACCAAGTATTAATGATAAAATCAACAGGCGAGAATACCTTCCTTTTTCTAAAAGTTGATTTGTGCAGTAAAAGGCGAGTGGTAAACAAACTAAAGCCAAGGCTTTTGTTCGAGCTTCAGTGAATATTACTGGAGAGATGGCCCACATTAAAGAACCCAACAACGTTGTAAAAAGATTGAATTTTTTTCTTAAAACAAAAAACATTGCTAACGCACTTAGCAGGGCGATTACGAAAAAGACAAGCGTGCCGGTATAATCAATATTATTAGTTAGCCAATAAATTAAGATAATTAAAGGGTGAATCAGGGGAGGAGCGTATTTTATTTCAAAGTTGTTATACCAATGAGGATCAATTAAAGCTATTTTATGATATTGCTGCCAATAATCAGCGATGATTTTTGCCGTATGAGTGAAAGAAAGAGTGTCAATGCCAATTGGCGGACCAGGGGTAAAAAGAACATTTCGAAAAATAAAAGTCAGGAAAGCGATTAAAATTACCAGGGCAATGATGGCCGCTAATATCGCCTCGATCCTTTTGGGTGGTTTTTCCATCTATCCTCTTTCCTTAATCTTCTGCTCATTAAAAACTCCATCAAATCTTTTTGTTCCATTAAAACCGTTCGGCTTCGTATTAGGACTAATGCCTAAGCCAAAACCGTCCAATTCGGCGATTTTCTCCTCATAATAAGGCGCTGGTTCAACTTTGCGGCCGCTAATAAATTGCCAAACTTTCAAGCCAAAATTGGTTGTTTTTTGATAACCACCTTTGAGCGAAGAACGGTATTCCTTAACCGATCGAACCGGATTAATCGGAGTAGTCCAGGCCTGGGGTTCTTTTAGTGTTTCCAAATAGCCGGCAAAACGGAAATAAAAGGTTAAAAGCCGAAAAAAAGGTGTTACGAGACAAAATTGGATGCTGTTTTTAATTTGTTCTCTCGCTTCTTTGTCAACAACCCGGTAACAATATAAAGCATTCAAAAAATCTATCAAAACATAAAAAGCGTACATAAGAGAGATTGCCTCAATAATTAAAGTCATCGAGTAGCCGAAGAGAAAGAACAAGGGAAGCATGAAAATCCAGATAATTCGGGGAAAACTAAAAGTATGGTCTATTATTAAAAGGATGGTCAGCCAAAAATTGCGCCAAAAACCCTTACGGAAATTGCCGTACCAATCAAGATGCAGACCAATGACTTCAATCTGACCCCGGTGCCAACGAATTCTTTGAGCGTAGAACCTTTCAAAAGATAGAACAGGTTTAAGATAGGCTTTGGCATCGGCAACAAAGCCAAGACGGATATTTTGTCCTTGGAGATCTAAAGTTAAGTCAGTGTCTTCGGCAACGGTTCGGGATTGGTACATCGCCGAATGAAGGATTACCTCCCTTCGGAAAGCCGAAAATGCTCCAGAGAAAGTGTACATCGAGCCGGTAATGTCCTGAAACTGGCGACCCAAACGAAACGAAGTTAAGTATTCCATAAACTGGGATTTGGCGAGGAAATTTTCCTTACGGGATAATTCCCTTGGTTTATAATGACCGTCGTCCAAAAGATAGTTACCTTGCAGATCGCGCTCATAAATTAACCGCCAGCCAATCTCGACGTTGCCGGTTAAAGCGCCGTATTCTGGTTGGGTGACAAATTTCCTGACCATATTATAAATTGCATCCGGCGCCAAAAACGACCGGCAGTCAATGTTAATAATGATTTCGCCCTGCGAGAGACGAATGCCGGCATTGAGCGCTTTGGCCTTGCCTTTTTCATTACGAACCACCAATCTTAAAAGTCCGCCATAGCTTTTAAACTCGTAAGCATGGCCATCAACTATGAGTTGGCGGTGATGATTATTTGAATGCACTGCATTCCCTTGTTTTACCTGCCAAATCTCTTTCATGTGTTTTTTGACAATATTACTTGTCTCATCGGTCGAACCGTTATCAACCACGATTATTTCCATTTTTTCTTGCGGATAATTCTGAATCTTTAAGTAATCTAAGCATTCGTTGATATTTTCCTCTTCGTTGTAAGTTGGAATGATGACGGAAACTTTTGGCAGTTTACTCGGATCAAGTTTCACCTTACTGGCGATATCGCGTTTGGCAATAGTATGATACTTTTCGGTAAAAACAATCGTGAGCATGTAAATTAGAGTTAATACCCCGTCAAAAAGCACCGGAATAATAATCCAAACTCCCCAGAAAACCGCCAAAATAAACAAGTTATTATTCACTTAATCCTCCTTGATGATATCGATTAAATAACTTGAAGGCTCTTTGCCAATGTTTTTCACTCTAATTTCTAAAATATCTTCCATTCCAACATCAATGTCTTTACCAAAAACTTTGTAATCTATAAGAATACCTTGAGCTGGAACAATCGCCCGATTTTGCAAAATGTCACCCAGATAAACTTCGATCATTACCGGGCCTTTGCCTTCCTTGATTTGAAGATTCATTTGATCGGGTTCGAGGATGCTTCTTCGATATTGCCATGCTTGTCCTGGGGCTAAATCTTTAATATTGATTTGATCTAGACGATTGAAGCTGGATTCCTCGCCCAAAATTGCTGGCGATGAAGTCATGCCCGTTTCTTCTTGATAAATTATCGGCCGTTCTTGCTTGGCAACTTGGATAAACGCTTTGTGCCACTCATTGCTCATCTTGAAGCTCACAAATGACAAGCCGATGGCAAGAATGATAACCATGGCTTGAGCTAAAGTGTGGCGCCACGTCAGGGAATGGCCAGATCTTGCGGTTTGAGCTAATGACTGGTGGTTACTAATGCTATCGCCAACTGACTTGACCGACGGCTTGGTCATCAGATACCAATATAATAGTAGTTCGAGAAGGAAGAAGAAAACCCTGGCCACGCCGGCATGAGCTAAGAATATATAGTCGGGTCCAAACTTATAAGCCATCAACACAATAATCATCAAACGGACGATGTTGATGACATAAGTTACAACCAGACCAAAAACAATTCTTAACGCTCGCTGGCGCAAACTAAATAAAGGATAAAAAGCGATAAGACCGATTAATATGCTCGATTCCAAAATCGCCGAACACTCAATGCCAAGCTTCAGAATCGAACTGCCGCCATCGGTTAGCACAATTTGAAACCGGCCGTTGGACATCAGTTCCATTGGAATATGGAAAATATCTTTGCTGATGAGGTCGACATGGAAACTAGCCATGTTCACCAAAAGCTGGTCAAGGCCGAAATATTCGGCCAAAAAAACCAATTGGATCGTCAGTCCAAAAGCGGCGATTAAGTAATAGAAAAGCCACTGGCGATGTCGGCGAAACACCAGCACAAGTGTCAGCCAGATCGGGAAGATGATAATTGTGGCAAGTAAGCGTGAATCCATAATAAACTTAAAACTTAAATGTCAAAGCTAAAAGTTTCATGAAAAAGTTTAAAGGATGAATCTTTTTAGTTTTTTGCTGCAGTTTTAACATTTGCGTTTTTAGCTTTTAGTTTTGTATTCTCTTCGCGAAATTCCATCAATCGACTTTGTCACCCGTAGCTTTAGCGAAGGGTGAACTTGATGGTTATGTATAATCTGCTTATTATCTGAACCTAATGTTTCTACCGGTGGAATATGTTTATTTGGCGGATCTTGAATATCTTTCAGCCCGATATTGCCATTCTTTCTAATTCTGATAACTCCGGTTCTCACCCCCAGAAAAACGGCGCAGCCGATCAGCATCATAAACAACAACTCCGTCAGCGTCGGTACAGAGGTAAAGGTGACTGTGGCAGTGGCGTAGATGATAGTATCGCCAGTGTTGTGCCATTTTGCCCAAATAGTATAGGTGGTGTTGGAGGGAAAATTGTTGTTGGCACAGCTTTGAATGTCCTCGGCGTTGCTATTCGCCGCCACATCTAAACCGGTTTTTTCCCAGGTAAAGTTAGCCTCGGAAGCCCAGGCGGCTGATCCGGCGCAAGCCGCCGTTATGTACGTTTCGTCAATATCCGGAATGCCATCGCTATCACCGTCAATGAAAATGATGTATTTAATGTGGGTGCCGGTGCGGTTGGCGCTCGTATTGTTATAGGCGGTGGCGGTGACAGTGATAGTTTGACCTAACGTTGGATAAGAACCCGAATCGGTGGCCACCGTCATGTAAGAAGTATTTCGCCAGTACTGATACGAAAATCCCTGCTGCGGATGATTGGGTTTAGTACCCAAAGAGGAAGCGGAGGCCATATTGCTCCAAGCCAAATTTCCCGAAGAATCCATCGTGAGTTTATAAGCGACAATTTGATTAGTTGAATCAGAAAGAGATTGGATTAATTCGGCAGGGTTAAACGGATTCATGTCCGTGTCGTAACGGCCGCGGGTATCGTTTATGGAGGGCGTACTGGTATAATCACTAGGCGAAGAAATGGCTCCGCCGTTTATGGCATATTTGTAGCCGATCCCTGTTCCGGTATTGTCGTCATAAGATATGTACCATTTCGTATTGCCATTATTTGTCAGCCATCCGGTTGTTACCTTCTTTGATCCCACAGAAACCGTCGTTTCGGTGCTTGTATCCACATTCGCATAACCGGTCCAAGGCCCGGTACCGTCCCAATAGCCTGCCGACATGTCAAAGCTGACGCCCCCTATGCCTGCCATCGCCATTTTGTTTGAAAGGGGATCTGCAGAAAGGTCTATCGTCATACACTCATCCGCCGGCCCCGGCAATGTGGTCAGTGCCGACCAAGTACAACCTGAAGTTCCTCCCGTGCATGTCATATACCGGTAACCATTCGTGCCGCTGGCGCCGGCCGAATTTCCCCAGACAACCATATATTCACCTGACAAAGATTCCGCTTGAACATCAAAGTTATCGCTATCACCTACTGCACTTTGATGCTCCATAGACGTTTCTATTTGCTTAAAGTTTGTGAAAGCAGAGCCACTCCATATCGCTCCACCTAAATCGGCATTAGTGGCGGCATTGTCGAGCCAAACCCAGGCGCTCAAATTTTGAGCAGACCTGCCGTCGCGGGCGGCTTTGACCCACATTACAGTCGCGCTTGTTGCGGTGGTAGTGGTTGGAAAATTCGCCGCGGCAGCCCAATTTGCGGTTCCACAACCTGTGCTTCCCGCTTTAGTTCGGTAGGCCAAAGCGTTGACCGCAGCTGTGTTTCTCGAATAGGCTACAGTGACATCACCGGTGGCTGTTTCATAAGCAATATCAAACCGCCGAGTGGTCGGCGTGCCAGCGCCTGCCACTGCCACAGTCCAATCTTCAGACCAGGTTGTGCCGTCATAACAGAGTACCCGCAAATTTCCGGAAGTGTCCTGGTAGCCGGCAATCGCTTCTCGCCTGGTCGGTGAAGTTTTAATTTGATTGATTACTGGTTGAGCGCCGACCACAGTACCGGCGTTCGCCGAAAAATCATTGGTTGCATTATCATACGTTCTAAATTGTGGGGTTGTATTTCCCGAGGCGGCATAAAAAAGGATGCCATCGCCATTACTGGCCGTCGCGTAAGCTTTCTTTGGCGCGACACCGCTAAAAATGCCAACGACAATAGTCGCGATGAGCAGCCAGGCAATTTGTCGTGCCAGCCATCGAGCCGAAACTGAAAACTTAAATGGCAAAACTAAGAGCTTCATGAAAAAGGATAGAAGATTAATCTTTTTAGTTTGTTGCTGTTGTTTTAACATTTGCGTTTTTAGCTTTAAGTTTTTTGCCATATTAAACCTCGCTCTTCCTAAGGAAGTCTTCAAAATCGTCCTCGCGGATGCGGTAGAATTTACCAATCTTTATCGCTTTTAGTTTCTTTTGCTTTATAAGACGCGCGACATAGGTGCGGTGGATCTTTAAGGTTTCCGCGACATCATCAATCGTCAATATCGCGACAAGTTTGCCGCCGATAAGCTTTTCTAACTGATCTTCTCTAATACGATAAAAGCGGCCGATCTTTAAGGCCGCTAATTTGTCCGTCTTTATAAGCGTCGCGACATAGGTGCGGTGTACTTTCAGTATCTCGGCTATCTCTTCAATTGTGTACACCCCCACACCAAATTTTTTGGTAGTGGGGGTAAATTCTGGTTTTCTATTCTTGTCGCTATTCATTTTTATACATAAATGTCTATCAAAACGACTTTATATTTACTAAAATATCTTGATTTTATACAAAATGTCTTAATTGAGTCAAAAAGACTCAATTTAATTTTATCTGTCTTTATTTAACACAATATAACATTCTGCTGTCAAGTCCTCGTCTATCTCTCCTTTTGGTTGTGGATATTTTTTCTTACCTGTGGATAACTTTTTCGCTTGGCGTCGGTTTTACCCAACGAAATTTTCGTCTAGATGTCATTTCCCTGTCGCGAAGATGTCTTGACATTGTCACGACACATTATATATATTAATAGTAGGAGGGTTGTGACAACGCAAAACTTAAATGGCAAAACTCAAAGTTACAACAGAAAACTCAAAGCAGAATCTGAAATATCGTTCTTACCTATATTCTTTAGAGATCGTTAAATTTGTCGTGGCTTTGCCGCATTCAAAGATTACAGAAATTATGGGTGCGCAACTTTTGCGGTGTGGAACAAGTACGGGAGCTAATATTGTTGAAGCCCAAGCAGGCACATCGAGAAAAGACTTTATTAATTTTTATTCTCATGCTTTAAAATCAGCCAATGAGGCCAAATTTTGGTTATGTTTATTTCGCGATTCTAAGACTAGCAATCGAGACAAAGTTCTCTTTTTGTTAGATGAAACCATCCAAATAGCCAATATGCTTGCTAAAAGCATCTTAACTTTGAAAGGTAAATAATCTTTTTAGATTTTTACTGAATTTTTAACATTTAACATTTTAGTTTTGAGCTTGGAGAAGATTATGGACGATTTAATTACCTTAACCGATGCCGCGACACTTGTCGGCAAAAACTTAAGAACCATCCAGCGCTATATTCAAAACGGCCAACTGACGCGTCATAAGAAAGATGGCAAAAACTTTGTCAGCCACAAGGAGCTCGAGAGCAAATTCAATGTTAAAACGACAAAATCGCCAGAATCTGTCGTCACTCAAAAAACCGAAGACGCGACAAAGACGCGTCAAGAGCCGTCTGTCAATGATTACCAAAAAAAATGGGTCGAAGAGATCCAAAAGCACGCCGAAACTCGCGAAGAGTTGGGCATTTGGAAGGGCCGAGCCGAGGCCTATCAGGCCTTTGCCAGCCGGCTCTTGGGTACAGGCCCCAACGGGGTAAACGAAAAAATTGGTTTAGAGCAAAATCCGCCAGAAAGCATGCGAAATAAAAAAGACGAGCCGATTATCAATGTCAACCGCTCGCCCCAAATGCCATATTCCTTAATTTATTATATCGCCTTCGCGGTTCTCTTTGTGATTTTAATTCTTTTATTTGTCTTGATTAGAATTTATACGTCCTAAATTGGCTCCAAGCCAATCTCAAGGCTTCCAAATTTTTAAATTAAACTCTTTTTCAAAGATCTTAAAATGTTGATCAAAAGTTAAGATATAGTTGACACCATATTCCTGCGCGATAATGACCGAAGCGCAATCGGCAAAACTAAGGTCTTTTTGTTTAACACTTCTAAATAACTCCCAAGTTTTACGCTCTATCGCTTCGTCAATTAAAAACTCGCCAATCGCCCCATAAAAAACCAGAGAAAAAATCCATTTGCCAAATTTAAGGGCTTTTTTTCGGCCGGCACGCATACTCAAAACTGTTAAGACCTCGTAAATAACCAAATTACTGGTCAAACGCGGTACATCGGAAGGTAAATCTTGAATAAGTTTTTTCGCTTTCTGGTGATCAATATCTTCTCTATTAAACCAGGCAATCAGAATATTCGAATCAATAAAAATTGACCTTTTAGTGCCAGGCTTTAATTTAGCCATAAACCACCTCATCTATTCTCCGAGAGAGATCTTTCGGGACACCTTTCCAGGA
Source organism: uncultured Candidatus Berkelbacteria bacterium (assembly GCA_963698075.1). Classification (GTDB taxonomy): domain Bacteria; phylum Patescibacteriota; class UBA1384; order UBA12157; family JAENIV01. Next base: position 525,935 of record OY969116.1, read on the forward strand.
TAATTTTTCGCCCTCCCTGACTAAATCCATCGCAATGGCCCGGAAACTTTTTGCTTGAGGAGTAATCTTATAGGTAATTCTCTCTCTGATGACTTCAGAAAGACTGATATTTTTCCGGCGGGACTGATAAGAGAGCTCCTGGTAAAGCTCTTCGGGCAAATAAATTTGGGTTCTTTTCATAATTATCCTTTCTGTATTTATTATACATTATGATGTATATTTGTCAAGAGGCAATTTGGGAGGTTTACAATCGAACCAAAGATATGTATTATAATGGTGTATTCCCCGGTAGCTCAATGGTAGAGCATCGCCCTGTTAAGGCGCTGGTTGTCCGTTCGAATCGGACCCGGGGAGCCAACATCAACATGGATCAAAATAATTCAGAGCGAAAAGAAAATCTTCAGCTTCCCAAGATTATTTGTGGGATTTTAACTCTGGTGACCATCGCCACCATTCTCTTGGGATTCTATTATAAGAATCCATTTATCATAATTTGCGGCATTTTCCCAGCCGCGATCTATGAGATGGTCCGAACTGAAGGCTATTATACCCGCTCGGGCTCAATCATCATCACCATTTTAGTAATTTTAGAGATCTTGGCCATCAAAGGCATCCTCAAATTCAATCTCAGCCAATGGCTGGGCCGCGATCAGGTCTATTTGAGCGGTTATTGGTTGCCTTTAGGCGATATTACTTTTATCTTTCCCGCCGTTGCCGTCATTATCTCGATTGTCCTCTTTTTCCGCACCTACGGCATTTATACCAAATGGCTGGCAATCTTGCTTTTAGCCAGTTCAGCTTGCCTGCTTTACTTAGTCAATAAAGAAACTCTTTTTGAACTAATTAGAACCCAAAATTATCTATTTTAAATAGTCCTTTAATTTCCCCGCCTGTTCGTCTTTTTTGAGTTTCTGTAAAGATTTGGCCTCAATTTGACGGATGCGCTCGCGGGTAACGCCGAATTCTTTGCCGACCTCTTCCAAAGTATGGGTCCGGCCGTCTTCGAGACCAAAACGCATTTTGAGGATTTTTTGTTCGCGTGGAGATAAAAACACCAGCGATTCGCCGACATGACCTCTCATTAACTGATAAATGGCATTTTCTTCTGGTGACAAGGATACTTTGTCTTCAATAAAGTCGCCCAGACGCGAGTCTTCTTCTTCACCAACTGGTGTCTCAAGCGAGACGGTTTCTTGGGAAATCTTAAGGATATGCTCGACTTTTTCCACTGGTAAACCCATTTCCGCGGCAATTTCCTCTGGTAGGGGCTCGCGGCCCAAATCTTGAACTAATTGCCGCTGGGTGCGGATCATTTTGTTGATGGTTTCCACCATATGGACCGGGATCCGGATGGTCCGCGCCTGGTCGGCAATCGCCCGGGTAATGGCCTGACGAATCCACCAAGTGGCATAAGTCGAAAATTTATAGCCCTTATGATAGTCAAACTTTTCCACCGCTCGAAGCAATCCCGTATTCCCTTCCTGGATAAGATCCAATAAAGATAAACCTCGGCCAATGTATTTTTTGGCAATGGAGACGACTAGGCGTAAATTGGCCTCAGCCAGTTTCCTTTTGGCGGTTTCATCCCCGGCTTCAATTCTTTTGGCTAAGCGAATCTCATCTTCAGTTGATAAAAGGGAGATTTTACCAATTTCTCGTAAGTACATCCTCACCGAATCATCGGAAATATCTTTCAGTTCGCCGACTTTCTGCGTCCCCTCCTCTTGGATTTCCAAAAGTTTTTTGCCCTCTTTGACATCAATCGCCTGCAAGAAAAACTCGTCATAAAGAGCATCCAGAAGAGCGACTTTCTTTTCCGGCTCTGGAAAGGCTTGCATGATTTCTTGATAGGTAACAAAACCATGCTGATGACCTTTTTCCAGAAGGGCCTCCAGTTCAGGGGAATATTTAACTTCTTTTTCTTTTTTATTCTTTATCTTTCGACTCACATACCTTGATACAGGCGGAACTCTCGGTTTTCTAATTTTATCTACTGATTTCATCCTGAAACTCCTTAATTAATTTTTTTAAACGATCAAAGTCTCGTGCGTTCTCTGCTTTTTTGATCTCTTGGGCGTAATGTTCCCTGAGATCTTCTTTAGTATCCTTCTTCATGTGGCTAATCGCCTGAGCAAAATCTTGATTAATTAGGTCCTTATCGTCTTCATACAATTTTTCCGCTTCTGCTATCAAATTATCAATCAAAATATTGATCTCGCGAGAGACGGTGTTTTTTAATCTTTTAAGAACGTTTTTCTTATCTTTATAGTACTCGCTTTCGAGACCCGTGTAAATCGTCGCGAGATTTTTATTCTTAAAATTTTCTAATTTTATTTTTCCATGAGTCTCCGGAATTTTCTCAGGCGAAAAGAGCATTATGGCCAGAAGCAAACCTTCAGCGTCGATATTTCCTTTTTTTATCTGGGGTGGTTTTAGCTTTTCTTGTCTGGCTCGAGAGACTTTTGTTAGAGCGTCAAAGACGACGTCTTCATTAACTTCTAATCTTTTTGATAATAAATTTACAAAATGGGCTTGTTCAATCGAATCGGGGATAATCTTAATGACCGGCAAAATTTCTCGGGCGATTTCTTTCTTTTGTTGTGATGTCAATTTCTCATCGCTAGTCTCTAGTCGTTGGAATGCTATCTGAAAGTACCAATCAATAACCGATTGGGCGTTTTTAACCGCCTCCTGCCATAGTTTGGGATCAGCGGCGATCATTTCGCCGGGATCTTTGAAAGCACCAAGGTTCACCATCCGGACATTAAAGCCCTCGGTAATTGCCATTTCGTAGGCCTTTTTCGCTGTCGTCAGACCCGCGGTGTCGCTATCAAAGGCAAAAATAATGTTGGGTGTATAACGATACAAAATTAGTAAATGCTCGGCTGTCAGCGCCGTTCCCGAGGTGGCGACGACATTTTTAACGCCGGCTTGGTGTGAGGCAATCACATCCATTTGACCTTCAACCACGATGGTAACTCTTTCTTGCTTGATGGGACCGCGGGCCTGGTTTAAATTGTAAAGAATCCGTCCTTTATGAAAGATGATGGTCTCGGCAGTATTGAGATATTTCGGTTCTTGATCGGTAGATATCGCCCGGCCGGTAAAAGCAATCGTATTTCCCATGGCATCTCTGATGGGAAACATAATCCGGCGAAAAAAACGGTTGGGCGAACCCGCGGATTCAATTTCCGATTTCCTAAAGCCCTTCTTGATAAGAAAGCCCTCAAGTATTTTGGTGCTGGGAGCATAGCCCACCATAAAATCTTTAATTGTCTGAGTTGTTATCCCCCGCTTTTTAAGATATTCTCTGGCCATTTTGCCGGCTGGATGATCAAGAAGAATTTTTTGAAAAACTTTGGCGGATAAATTATTGATCTGGAAAAGCCGGGTTTTCCGATCTTTCCCCTCTTCTGGTTTGAAACTTCGGCGGCGAAGTTGAACCCCAGCGCGTTCCGCCAGCATGCGCAGGGCTTCCGGAAACTCTAAGTTCTCCATTTTCATCACAAAGGAAAAAATATCCCCGCCTTCACCGCAGCCGAAACATTTAAAAATTTGCTTTTCACCGGAAACCATAAACGAGGGCGTTTTTTCCTGATGAAAAGGACAGAGCGCCCGGTAGTTGGCGCCAGCTTTTTTAAGCGTGAGGTATGTCGAGATAAAATCAACAATATCCAGCCGACGCTTTATTTCTTCGACTTCATCCATAGTGATTTCAATATATCAGAAAAGTTTCTAAAAACAATTTGTTAGCAGCCAGTGTCTTTTTGCAACAAGGGGCTGTTGATTTTTTCTTCGTAGGCCAAGATAGTGGCGACGTTTTTGTTCTCTAGGGTCGACAGCATTGATTCACTAAAATTCTCATCAACATGATACCAGCTTTTCGTGGCAAAGTAGCATTGCAGGTCTTTATGAACAAACGGTCGGCCATAACGGGCATAAATTTCATTGCGGGCGACTTTCAACTGCCAGGGCGTCAAATTGACCAATTCGGCCTCTTTGATAAGACGCGAGTTGGAATCGCTAATCACGTAATCACCGGAAATGGCCTTGCTGGTACTCAAAGACGAGGTGGCCGTCGGCGTGGCCGAAGCGGTCACTGTCACCGTCACCACCGGGCTCGGCGAGGCCTTTTTGGTCTGGGAACTGAATTTGCCGGCTAGATATTTCCAACCAAAATAGCCGCCAGCGCCCAAAACGATTAAAACGACAACGATAATGACGATTATCAGGCCTGTACTGGTTTTTTTAGGTTGATTTCCTTGGGCTTGATTCATTAAACCCTCCTTTATTTTTATAGTAGCATTTTTATTGGCCATAGCCAATTGGCATAATTACCATCGGTCGCTCATTTTTCTTGAGATTTAATACTTCCCTGACGATGTCTTCATCAAACGCTCCGACCCAACAGGCAGACAGTCCCAAAGCAATCGATGTCAAAAAGATATTCTCTGCTGCTGCGGCGGCGTCTTGAATAACATATAAATCTTTGCCGCGTTCGCCGTATTTAGCCGTTGTTTTTTCCACATCAGCATAAATCACCAAAACTACGGGTGCTTGGGCAATAAAATCCATTACCCTGAAGCGAATGACATTTCTAGTGCTCTCAACCAGTTTGTCTTTAGTTTTTTGATCTTTGATGATTCGAAATTCCACCGGATAAATGCCGCCGGCCGAAGGCGCTCGTTTGCCGGCATCAATGATTTTGGCGATATCCTCGTCGCGAACCGGTTTTTTCGAATCAAAACTTCTTGTGCAATGTCTTTTTTTGATGACTTCAAAAAATTCCATCTAAACTCCTTTTTTATTATATCATTTCTCTCGTGAGTTCAAAAACAACTAGAGCCCGAGTATTAGTCGGGCTCTAAAGATAGATAGGGGCCCCGTTCGGGGTCATGGGTAATGCGCTCGAGGGTCCGTTTGCGTGCCAGAACCAGCGAGGGTAGGATATCGAGCAAAAGGATGATGATAAATGGCCGGACAAACTCGTTTTCTGGCTTCATCAAGCGTGTCAAAAGCAAGATGCGGCCGGAAACGCTTCGCCTCTCAAGATACATCGTCACCGCACTATCGTAATTCTTGGAGCGAAGTCGAGAGCGGATTATGGCCACCGGGTCTTTACCGTTCCGATTCATGAAATGTTGCCATGAACTCTTCCGTCGCCAGTCGTTGGTAACGATAACGGAGACATCAGCCGGCGTCAGCAGAATCTCTGTAATCTCCGTAATGCGGCCGGGCAGATCGGCAAAAATGATTCTGTTCGGTCTTCTTGATTCCTGAAGTTGTCCAAGGGTGCGAAGGGCGAGCTTATCTGTCCAGGGTCGCTTGGCTTGGCGAAGGGTTTCTCCATCGATTCGACCGGCACTCGCGATCGCCTCAACCGTCGGCGTGCCCGCGTCCATGTCAAAATAGATCGCCTCAAGCTCCAGCCCCTCCCAGCCCTCTTGACTCTGGATGGTTCTGATAAGATTATTCCCTGCTCGCGCCAGTGTTGCCGCCAAGGTACTCTTGCCACTATTTGGGGGGCCGCCAATGGCGACAACCAGACACTGATTCCTGAGATAACCAATCATGTCTTGCGATAGACTATCTGTCCGCCAATCAGTGATTGGTGATAAGTGGTCTTGCTGGTTCTGCCGGACTGGCAGAGTGAAAAACTGTTCACCTTTACCATTCCAAGGAGAAGAAAAACTATGAACAAGGACGCCGCTACTGAGGGGTGGCATTATCTCATAGGGAAGGTGGAGAAGGTGACGGAAGTAATTGGTCATATAGTCGAGCAAGACTTGTGGATATTTCCAATACTCCCTCAAAACCCCCTGGAACAAGCTCAAGGCGGCTTTACCCTGGGGCGTTCCCGAGTTACATACCCTGTTCAACAAATGGAGGAGTTTTGGCGCTTCGATCTCAATAAATCTCCGGAGTTCTTGCTCAAAGGTTTTACCAAATAGTGACACCGTGCCTTGATAGCTCGGCTTATCAGCCCTGACCCTCATTGGGCCCCAGTGGTAGAAGACCATTGTCTGGTCATCTATCAGACCTCTTAACTTATAGACGAAGTAGCCCAAGCACGATAGCATCGTGCTTGGGAACGGCACGAGCGCTATCCGATATGCCTGGGGCTGCACCTTCGCCTCCTTTGGGTTGGTAACGTTCGCCCTAAACATCCTATTATATGATGTTTCAAATTTATAGTCAATGACTTTTTTATGAGAAACGGTCCCGAAGTTGGGACCGTTAGTTACCCCTTTTGTTCTTGGCTGCGCCCAGAAGGGCCATAATTCTTTTGCCTCGCCCAGTGGCGTGATAGTGGCTCGTGCCGGATTTGATAATACACCCTCTTTCTTGCAATCTTCCCAAGATGTGGTAGTATTTTCCGGGGTTTTCCAAACCAGGCAGGTCTCGTAGAAGTGATGTCTGGCTGGCAGAACCGCTAGCGCGGCATATCAGAGAAAGGATCAGCTCTTCGTTGCCACTTAAGGCCATGGCAATCTTCTTTTCACGATATGGCCGAAGGTTATGGAAATAGTTGTACAAGAGAAAGCTCGCCAGGATGACTATGAACGCAATAACAGCATAGATAACCCCGTTCCCGTGCATCAAGCCTTCTCCTCCATACAATGTATTCGTTCCAGCGATTAATATTAGCACAAAAAACGACACTCCGCGAGTCAATACTCGCGGTATCTCTTTTGCTCGCTGAAAGCAAACATAATCGAGCTTTCATCCCGTAATAAGCTACGGGGTATTCAGCTCGCAAAATAATAATTAATCAAGAGAACTGTCTAATTTAGTGTCTGCTAATGGCTTCTAATACTTTCTCAATAATAACATTTGTCACCCTGAAGGCTGCCTGCATTGACCTTTGGTCTTTGCGGATATATTGGGTTAAGTCTCCGTATTCCGATATCAATGCGTCAATTTCCGCAATTAAATCTTGATCAAATAAATATTGTTTCGCATTCTGTAAGTCTTGAAAAATCGCCTGCCACCATTCTATACTATCACCTCCAGATTCTAATCTTTGTCTTAATTCTTCATAAAGCAGTTCGGTGCTTGCTCCTTCTGGCGATTGAAAACTTTCCATCTATTTCCTTTCTCTCAATAAATGCTTATTGTAGCCCAATTTTATCAGTTTCAGGTACGCTTGCCAAACTTTTCGCGGAATCCGTTGCGGTTTTTGAAAGCCCATTTTGGCATAAATTTTGATTCTTTGCAGATCGCCCAGCATAATGTTAATGACTTTTTCCTTGGGAAATTCCTCGTTACAATAATCATCAAAAGATATCGGCGGCGACGTGACCACGCCTCTTATCTTAGGCCATTCAATTTTAAAAGTCGCCCAGACGCGGCGTTCCATGTACGGCTTTTGGACGAAAATGAATGATTTACAATTGAGCTCTTTTTCTTCTAATAATTTTTTTGTAAAGCGGAAGTTATCACCAGTATTGGTTGACTGGTTTTCGATTGATACATTTTCGGCCGGCACGTCGGCTTTAAGCGCCAAGTCAGCCATCATTTTCGCTTCCGGTTTTTCCCATCCAGTGTTGAGCATATCGTCTTGGTGCGCCATCCCGCCGGAGAAAATCAAAAGCGGCGCGTAGCCATTTTTATAGAGCTCGATACCATATTCTGCCACCCGCAAATCATGAGAGCCCAAAACCATAATCGCCTCGGCTTTCTTGAGTTTTTGATTTAAATGATGGTAATCCCAAATAATCTGAGCGAGTTCGTCAACTTTTTTAGGAATGGGTTTCATGCATCTCGTCCCATTGCCACTTCCGATTCTTATTATTTTTAATCTTTTTAAGAATCTCTTTTTCAAGATCGATATCAAAAATGCCGCTAAGATGAAGAATTCGTTGGACAGCATCTCCAAGTTCTTCTTTAAAACCATTGCGGCCGTTGATGTTTTTATGACGGTAAGCCTCATAGGCCTCGGAGATTTCCGAATGAATCAGAGCAATCTTTTCCGCTACATTAATTTCGTTGGGTTTGGTCCCAAAACCCTTTTCTTTTGCCTGCCAGAGAACCAACTCTGTCAATTGAGCAACAGTAAGATTTTTTAAACTATTCTTTGTCTTTATTCTTGCCATGCATCCCGCCGTGTTCTTCGTGCCATTTTTCATGTTCTTCTTCAGACATCTCTGATTCTTTCATAAACTGATCATGCTCTTTTTGTCCCCATGGCTTGGGGATTTTCTTCATAATTTTCGCTTTTTTGTCTTTATCCATTTTTCTCCTTTACCCCGTGAGATCTGAAGGTATCTCACTGGGGTTTCTAATTATTAGTACGATTTTCAACAAGTTTTCTTTACTTATTAACTAATGCTAAAAGCTTTGGCTGTAAATATTTATTGGCAGCGACAATGCCCACAGAGCCAATTTTCCAGGGTTTGCCTTCAAGATCGGTTACAACACAACCGGCTTCTTGAAGCAAAAGCGCGCCAGGGGCATAATCCCAAGCTGTCGAGCCACCGCTAAAATACCAATCGCGCCGGCCGTCTGCCAGGTGAATGACAGCGGTGCAGACTGAACCGAAAGCATTATACCAAAAAACTTCCTTTTTGGCGAAATTGATTAAATTTAAAAGAGGTTCAATTCTCGGCACAGACGAGATGTTGGCATGGCAACAGCCATAACTATGTTCCCATTTCTTGTTATCGTTGCAATGGATTTTTTCGCCGCTTCGAAAGGCGCCCTTTCCCTTTTTGGCAAAGAAAAGTTCATCTTGAATCGGATCGTAAATAGCCGATAATTGAAGTTCGTTATTCTTGGCCAACGCCACCATCACCCCAAAAAGAGGAGTGCGGGTGGAAAAATTGCGCGAGCCATCAAGAGGGTCAATAATCCAGACGTAATCCGCCTTTTCTTGATAATCCGGTTCTTCCTCGGAAATGATACCATGGTCGGGATAATTCTTTTTAATCGCATCAATGATAATTTTAGAAGCGTTCAAGTCAGCTTCGGTGACGACATCGGCAACATTGTCTTTCGTATATTTATGGCCCAACTTGCCGTATTCTTTCAAAACTGCTTTACCTGCCTTTTTGGTAATTGTTCTAATAAATTCTTCCATTTAATCTATTCCCCAAAATTTCTTTTCTCTTACCGTATCAATACCATAAAATTTCATCGCGAGAAAGTCCTTAAGATGACTGATACGACCAACAGCAAAACCTGCAAAAGCCAACGCAATATAAATTATTATTTGTTGAATAGTCATCATTGGTCCCTCGATTCACTTGCCCCGAACACAGCTGAGGAGCTTCGTTCACTCGGGATAAACGGTGGGGGTGGGATTTGAACCCACGGTCGCCTTGCGGCGACATCCGCTCTCCAAGCGGACGCACTAGGCCACTATGCGACCCCACCTCGGATTTAATTTAGCATAAATTATCCCTGAAAAACAGACTGCCCCCAGCCAAATAGGCCTGGGGGCATACATCGATGAGAACTTGTTCATCCCGTGGCTGGCTCGGAGGCGGCTAGCATGTTGGCTCGCCGGCGCAGGTCTTCGACCACCTTGGCGGGGGTCGTACCTCTGGAGCGGGGAAACCCCGGCACCTCGAGGATGATCAGCGGACCTGCTGTCGAACAGCGAATGTCGCCGATGGGGCACTTAGCGCGCCCCGCGACTTCTTGGGCCAGATCTCGCCCGAGATACTGCTCGGCCGACGATGTCGCCCCTTGCCCGTTACGACGTCTTGCCATGTGAAAGCCTCCAGCACATTGGGATATTTCGAAAGTATCACAAAAAAGCCCTTTTGTAAAGGGAAATCCATGAGTAGGTTAAAGCTAAAAGCGCAAAGCTTAAAGTTGCAACTTAAATGATAAATGAATCTATCCTTTATCTTTTAAGCTGAAGTTTTAACTTTTGAGTTTTAAGTTTTTAGTTTCTAACTCTCATCAATAACTTTCGCCAACAAGATCTTTTTCTCTACCGAGGCCACCAATTTTCGGGTTTTGACGACCGAATCCGGCGAGACTGAAACCGATGTCGCTCCTTCGCGAACCATTAATTCGGTAATTTCCGGATAAGTAGTGGCCGCCTGACCGCAGATTGAACAAGAAACATGACGACGACGGCAATGGCGAATCACATGAGCAATGGAGGCTTGGACTGATTCATCGCGCTCATCAAATTCTTCTGCCAGATGTTCATTATCCCTGTCAATGCCTAATGTCAGCTGGGTTAAATCGTTGGAACCAATGGAAACACCGTCAATGCCGAGGACCAAAAATTTATCAATCAAAATCACATTTGAAGGAATCTCCACCATCATCCAAAGTTTGAAATCCGCTCCGCGCTCGAGACCAGATTTGGCAATCAAAACTTTCACCTGACGAAATTCCTCAAGCGTCCGCACAAAAGGAATCATCAACCACAAATTCTCCATTGTTTGGCGAACTTTTTTAATCGCCTCAAGCTCCAGGGCGAATAAGTCTGGTTCTTTGAGATAGCGAAAAGCGCCCCGGTAGCCAATCATCGGATTAGATTCTTCTGGCTCGAATTTTTCGCCGCCTTTTAAGCCACGGTATTCATTTGTTTTAAAGTCAGTGGTTCGATAGACAACGGGTCGAGGGGAAAATGCGGCACAAGTCTTCGAGAGACCCTCCACCAGCTTATTGACGTAGAGTTCTTGCTTGCCCGCTTTAACCAGCGCCCGGGGATGTTCGCCGATTTCGGCAATTATAAATTCAGCCCGCATCAAGCCCACGCCATCGCAGGGCAATTTCGCTACTTTTCCCGCCTCTGATGGTTCGCCCAAATTAACATAAACCTTAGTCGCAGTTATCGGAATTTCTTCTGTGAAACCGCCACCATCAGTTCGGCTCGGCGGCGCTTCTTGGCGAGCGACTTTGCCTTTATAAACCAGCCCCTTGGCGCCATCAACCGAAATAACTTGCTCATTTTTTAGAACATGGGTGGCGGTACCGGTGCCGACGACACAGGGAATGCCGAGCTCGCGGGATACAATGGCTGCATGTGAAGTTTGTCCCCCAGTATCAGTGACAATCGCCACCGCCCTTTTCATTGCCGGGACAAAATCGGGATTGGTTTTTTCCGTTACCAAGACCTCTCCTTGGGCGACTTTATCAATCTCGTCTGGCGAATGAATAATCCGCACTGGGCCAGAAGCGATTCCAATGGAGGCAGCGATTCCCTTGACCAAAACCTCTGTCCTTGATTCTTCCTGTCCTTTCTCTCCAGTTTCGGATTTCGTGCTTCGGATTTCGGATTTGCCACCCTTTAGGGTGGTCACTGGTCTCGACTGAACGAAATAGATGTTTCGGCCTTCGATCGCCCATTCAACATCTTGGGGAAACTGATAGTGCTCATCAATTTTTACCCCAAATTCGGCCAATCTGGTAATTTCTTCATCGGAGAGTTTTTGTAACTTTTGTTCGTTTTTGGGAACAGTCACATGTTTATCGGTTTGACCAACTTTGGTAATTTTCCAGGTTTGCTCATTGATTTCTTTTTTTAATATTTTAAGGTCTTTTTTATTGACGACATAGCGATCAGGCGTTACTGATCCCGAAACAATCGCCTCGCCCAAACCAAAACCGGCCTCAATAACAATTTTTTCCAGGGTATTACTCACTGGATCACTGGTAAACATTATCCCGCTCTTTTCCGACTGAACCATTTTTTGCACCGGCACCGCCAAACCAACTTTTAAATCATCGAATTTATTAATTCGCCGATAATAAATTGCCCGCGCCTCAAAAAGGGAGGCCCAAGACATCCGCACGGCCTTCAAAACATTTTCTGTCCCGGAAATATTTAGAAAAGTTTTCTGAGCACCGGCAAAAGAAGCCTCCGGTAAATCTTCCGCCGTGGCGGATGAACGGACAGCGACAAAAAAATTGGTTGAACCTTTGGTGTAAAGTTGTTGGTAGGCTTTGGATATTTCTTTGGCGATTTTTTGCGGCATTGGTTTTGACATGATCGCCTTTTGAATCTCAACCGCAATCGCGTGAAGTTTTTTAGTCTCATTGACATCTAATCCTTTGAGAAGTTTGCCGATTTTTAAATCCAAATCCGCGCCTTCAAGAAAATCAAAATAAGCTTCAGAAGTCACAATAAACCCCGGCGGCACCGGCAGTCCCGCTTTGGTCAGTTCACCTAAATTCGCTCCTTTGCCGCCAACTAAAGCAATATCATCTTTATCAACATCCCGAAACCAGACAACGTACTTCATACCCTCCTTCGGAGGAAATTACAATTTAACAATTTACAATCAATTTCCAATGTCTCAATGACTAAATGAGCAAGCCAAGTGGCCTCAAAAGTGGCTCTCGCAGGCCAAAAGGCACGGTTTCGGAGCGAAGCGAAGAATTTTTGGCCGAGAGCGCAGGCACAATTTTCTCGCTGGAGAAAATTCAGTGCCGGCATCTTTTGATGGCTACTGGCGAGCGAATGTTATATTTTCAAATAAAAATTAATCTTTTATTGGCTAACCGTAATCTGGGTGGTATAAACTAATTCATTATTGAAATAAATATCTAAGTCATACTGACCCGGAGCCACATTGTCCAAAGAGGTACCAGTGCCTCTATCTTGACCGGACAATGTCAATTGTTGCTCATTTTTTGACGATCGCAAAACTTCACCGGTGGTTGCATTAACAATTTCGTAATAAAAATCACCAATTGTGGTTGATTTGACGCCATAAAAATCCATTTCAATCGCATCAGCCGTCGTGAATGTATTGGTTATTGTTTCAGGATTATTGGGTCCTGGACCCATACCCGGCTTTATTTTTGAGATAACGACCTTACTAAAATATTTAGAATAATCTGTTGGGGCAGCGCAAAGGCTTTTTTGACACCAGAGTCCCGTTTGACAATCGCCTTGGGCTTTACAACTGTCGCCTGCTTTACCTTCGGTGCATAAATTATTAACGCAGTAATCAGTTTGGCAATCGCTTTTTTGGGTACAATAAGATCCCTTTTGCCCCGAAGAACATTTTTGATTGAGACATTTTAAGCCAGTTTCACATCTTGAGTTGTTCAAACAATGGCCCCCCTCGGCGGATTTTTTAATTAGAAAAAACCAACCAGCAACGCCGGCAACAGCCAAAATAACGATGATGACGATAATAATGAGCGCATTTTTCATTTCCCCTCCTATTTTTTTATTAATTGATAAATTATATTGGTGGCAAATCCGCGACGTTGCAAGAAAGCTGCTTTCTTATCAAAGGACGCATTTTTAAGCCGCGATTTGCTTTCTAGCGCCTTTTTCGCCAATTCTTCTTCTTCCTGATTTTTCAGCGCTTCATCAATAATCTCGGCGGCAATTCCTAAATTCTTCAACTCCATTTTCAAAACGAACGAGCCGGATGGTTTAAGATTATTTCTGCTCTCCACCCACATTTTAGCAAATTTTCGGTCATCCAACAATTTTTCTTTTTTAAGAACAGAAGTCACCCGTTCAATTTCTCTTTCTTCGAATTTCTTTGACTTAAGTTTTTTTTCAATCTCAAAAACACTCCTTGGACGGAATTTGAGAAAGTGGAGAGCAATTGCTAAAGGATCTTTAGTCATAGTAATAAGTAAAAAGTTATCGGTTATCCGTTATCAGTATATACCGATAACCAATAACTGATAACTAATTACTCTATTCTCACCAACTTTGCCTGAAAAACCAGCCGTTTCCAATCCGTATATGGCGGATCACAGGTATAGAAAGTCAAAATCCAATCGTCCATTTGGCCAAATAGAGATTCATCTTTTGGCGACACCGTTTCTTTTTTAAAAACTTGATAAATGTATTTTTTGCCTTGATATTCAACTGTTACTTCATCACCAACATCAACTTGGCGCAAACTGATAAAAACTTGGCCGTAGGGATTTTCGGCATCTAAATCAAAATTGTGGCCAGCTAAAACAACATTGCCTTTTTTATCCGGCCAAACGGATTCCGGATGATGCCCAATACCTTTTTTTAGAGCTTCCTTGTCAATACCTTCGACAATCGGAGTATTAATGTTTACTTTGGCATTCGTAAGATGGAATTGAGATGTTTGCTCTAGAGAACCTTGACCGCCTGTAATTTCTTGAGAGAGCGCCGTGTTTTCCGAAAGCACTTGACTTGAGTTATTTTTCTTAATCGTTGATTTTACCCAATAATCCAACCAGGGTTGAGTCATGATCGCCAAAATCGTCACAATCCAAAAAGATAAAACCACTTGAAGGGCTTTGTAAAAGTAGCGCCAAGAATCTCCCTTTAATTTTGGCCGAAGTAATGGGGAGGGGGATTTTTGAATTTTGGAGATGGAGTCAATGTTTTTCATACTTAAAAAACTTAAAACGAAAAACTTAAATGTTAAAACTGCAGGATAAAGCTAAAAACAATAATCTTTTCTGCTTTTAGTTGCAGCTTTAAGTTTTTCCATTTTAGCTTTAAGTTTATCTGACTTTTCTTCCAACTAAATATCTTACCAAGAACAAGGCGCCCAATAATCCTCCGCCCAATAAAGGAATCTCCGGACCAGTCTTGGCTGTGCCAGTTGTCCCCGTACCTGTTCCTGTTGTCGTTGTGGTTGTGGTCGTCGTTGTTGTTGGTGTTGGGGTGGGCGTTAATGTTTCTGAAGCCGTCGGTGTGGGCGTGGGCGTTGAGGGTGCCGGTGTAGGCGTTGAAGGTTGGGGCGATGGGGAAACGCCCGCCACTTTTATGTAGGCATTGTAGACAAAGACGGCTAAGGCGGCCCGAGAAAGATTATCAGTTGGACAAAACTTCAGTTTTCCAGTGGCTGCATCTGTCCCACAACCCTGGGTATAGCCCGCCTTATAGATGGCTTCGACTTCTTTGAAATAGGGATCGGTGGTCGCGACATCAGCAAAACTCGGGGTTGTCGGTGCCGGATCAAGAGCTAAACCTTTGGCTCGTGCTAAAACCACGGCAATTGTGAAACGTTTAGCGTATTCCGGTGGATTATCGGGTCTAAAAGTGCCATCGGAGTAACCTTCCATAATATTTTTGGATTTAAGATACTCAATATATTTGTAGGCCCAATGAGTTGTTGGCACGTCGCTATAAGATGGGGTGGCTGGCCCGGCGGGGACGGCGGCATCTGAGCCGGCAGTTGCTCGAGCAATGGCCACGGCCACGGTGGCTCGATCGGAAAAATCATCTGGTTTAAAAAGCGGCGGATAACCAATCATCGCCTGAATTGAATTGACATATTCAATATATTTATAAGCCCAATAGGTGGTGGGAACGTCTGAAAAAGAGACGGTTGTCGGCGTTGGTACCCCGGCATCACCCTTGCGTTCAGCTCTGGCCGTCGCCGCTGCCACATCAGCCCGAGTAGCATTCTGCGTTGGTTTAAAAGTCCCACCTGGATAACCCGACATTATATCCTGTTGATAGACAAAATAAATATATTTAAAATCGGCGTCCGAAGTGGAAACATCGCTAAAAGGTGAGGTCACACTACCCGGATCTGGAACTTTGTCTTTACCATTGGCGACTGTGCCCGCAACTATAACCGCCAAATCAGAGCGTGTGGCAGCTTGATCAGGTCGAAAGGTACCATCAGAATAACCGCTAATGGAGTCATCTAACTTAAGCCCTTCAATATCTTTATAAGCCCAATAGGTAGCGGGAACGTCTGAAAATGACGGTGTCGGATTATCGTAAACTTTGTGAAAGGCTCGAGCAACCGCCGCCGCGGCATCGGCGCGGGTGGCATCTTGATCCGGTTTAAAATCTTTATATCCCACCATGTAGCCGGCTTTATTGACCCCTTCTATCTCGGTATAGGCCCAATAAGTTGGCGAAACATCAGTAAAAGTCTGAGGCGTCGGTGTCGGCGTCACTTCGGCTTTGGGCGTAATCTTACTTGTCTTCCACATCCACCAAAAAAAGACTCCTCCGGCGGCGAGAACAATAATTAAAATAATGACATAGATCCAACTTTTTGAACTCATTTCCCCTCCATACGCTCAATAATTTGGGAATTGCTCCCAATAATTAATAAATGCTATTCTAATTTATAATAAAACTTTCTTCTAAAAAATGTCAAGCCGAAGTTTTTTTGCGAATCCCATCCTCAATCTCCTTGGCGATTTTGGCGTGTTCCTTCAAAAATGCTTTGGCAGACTCTCTGCCCTGACCAAGTTTTTGATTGCCCAATTGATACCACGCCCCGGTTTTCGTGACGATGCCTAGCTTTGTCCCTAAATCGATTAAATCGCCTTCTCGAGAAATTCCCTCGCCATAGATGATGTCAAATTCCGCCGTTCTAAAAGGTGGGGCAACTTTGTTTTTGACGATTTTTACTCTAACATGACTGCCAATAGGTGTCTCTCCTTCTTTAATCTGTTCAGTTCGACGAATATCCAAACGGATTGAAGCATAGAATTTGAGGGCCATGCCACCAGACGTGGTTTCCGGATTACCAAACATAATTCCAATTTTCATTCTGAGCTGATTGATAAAAATTATGATTGATTTTGAGCGGGAGATTGCCCCGGTCAGTTTCCTCAAAGCTTGCGACATTAAGCGCGCCTGGACGCCCACCATGGCATCGCCCATTTCGCCTTCAATTTCGGCCCGCGGGACTAAGGCGGCTACGGAATCAATGACAATGACATCCACCGCGTTAGACCGCACCAAAGTTTCGGCGATTTCTAGCGCCTGTTCGCCAGTATCGGGCTGGGAAATCAAAAGCTCTTCGACATTAATGCCCAAACGCTTGGCGTATTCGGGATCAAAAGCATGTTCGGCATCAATAAAGGCGCCGACGCCGCCTTGAGCTTGCGATTCAGCAATCGCGTGCAAAGCTAAGGTGGTCTTGCCCGTTCCTTCGGGACCGAAAATTTCAATAATTCGGCCGCGCGGAAAACCGCCGACTCCCAAAGCCAAATCTAAAGAAATTGAGCCAGTGGGAATCGATTCGACTTGAAGACCGCGCTTTTCGCCAAAACGCATAATTGCTCCTGAGCCAAATTGCCTTTCAATTTGGCCTAAAGCCATCTCGAGTGCCTCCTTCTTCTGTTTACTTTGTTCAGCCATAATATTCCTTTCTTGCCCCCAACCGCATTCTGCGGGAAAATTCTAAATTCTAATATCTAAATCCTAAACAAATTCTAATGTTTTAAATTCTAAATTACAAACAATTTATGAATTTTGAATTTGTGATTTGGAATTTGTTTAGAAATTCGGATTTAGGATTTCGGATTTGTCATTAAAATTCTGCCAAAATTTTAATGACTTTCACTGTCTCTTTTTTCAAACGATTGGTCGCCCGAATCTCAATATTATTTAATCCTGGCTGGAGTTTGACGCTTTCATGAAAATTACCCTTATCATCAATAAAAATTGTCTGATCATTAATTGCCAAAGTGACTCCCTCATCGGTTTTACCAATAATCTCCACGCTATCTTGGCGAATCACCTGATCAGCCACAGGTGAGGAAATTTCCAAATTCGGGGGTGAGGTAAAATTCCTGACTGAATAAAAAATATATCCCAGCAAGGCGGCGACAAATAAAACAGCTAGCCCCAAAATAATTGTTCTCGGTGTCAGATAGATTTTATTTTCTTTAAGATGAATTTTAGGAGAAATTGGCCGAACATTGCCGACTGTTCCCCGTTCCTGCCGATAAAGCAGGATTAGTTCCTCTTTAGGAGCGCCTAAAAAATCAGCATATTTTGACAAAAAACCGATCGTGTAAACATCTTCTGGTAATTGGCTATAATCACCCTTCTCCAACGCCACAAGGTATTTTAAACGAACCCTGGTTTCTTCTTCGGCCTGCTCTAAAGTGAGACGGTTACGACGACGATAAACTTTTAAGCGCTCGCCTAATGTTTTAGGACTAGGAAGTTGTCTGTGGGCAAATTCTTTCACGTTTTAATTAAAGCAAAGAGTACTAAATAGTCAAATACTTAGTTCATTGACCAAAATGGTGCTTAATTTTGTTCCAATCATCCATATTGAGAGAGCCAGTGGTCTCGTTTTGGCCCGAAGTGGTCGCCTCGGTGATTTTGGTCTTCAAAAATCTAATACTAAAAAAGCAAGCCACAATAAAAGCGAGAATCAATAAAACCACAATTAAGTTTTCTTTCCTGTCTTTAATCATCTCGTCGTTTCACTCCTCCATGTAAACTACTTGGTATAAACTTTTAAAGTGATGGTGGCCACTGAATCTTTATCTAATCCTTGCTGCGAGGCTAAATTAAAGTTATTCACTTGAACAAAATAAGGTAGATTTTCCAAATTTTTCAAAAAGAGCGCAAAACTGGTAAGTGTGCCTTTTAATTCAACGGTGTGCTCAATCGAACTGGCCGCACTCGTCTTGTTCGCACCCGTTGCTTGAGTAGCGTTGAAATTGACAGAAATTTGGACTCCGGCCGCTTGGGCGGCTTGTTCCAAAGCATTCTGATATTCCAAAAGGTTATCCGAAGAAGGTAGGCCGGCTTTGATTTTCGCTTCAAAGGGGGCGACTTCCTCCCAATTGTTCTTAAGATTAGCATCAAGAGTATTATTCTTAATCGCGGTCATCAGTTGATTTTGCTTTGTTCCAAGCGCTGACGCTTTTTGGCTTAATCTAAGGCTAATATAGAGAATCAGCCCAGCGGCGATCACCAAAGTAAAAATAATAATTAGAAAAGATTTTCTAATCTGCCTTGTAATCCTCAATTGCGGATCTTCGGTATAGAGTCGCAATCGTTCGGTAACTGGGATTAAATTTGGCTTGACGTTTAAGTTAGTTTTCATTTTCTAGTTAAGGCCTCTTTTTTGAAAGTTATGCTGAGGGTAAAATTGACCAACTGCTCTTGGCTAAAATTGGTTGACGGCATCTGGACCGCCGAGACAAAATCTAGGGTCGAAATTGTGTCGCGAAAATTCGATAAAACATCGCGGGAAGTTGCTTGACCAATGATGGTTATAGTCTCGCCTGTCCCGGGATAGCTTATCGTCGTCAAAGTCACTCCTTGGGGTATATTTTTCGAAATTTCTTCGATTGGCCCTGACCAAAAAGAAAGCTGATCTTCGATTTTTGCTTCTTTCTCGATTGAAGGTTTTAAATCATTGATATTTTTTTGGAGTTCGACGAGTTCAGAATTTTCGCTCTGACCTTGAAAAAGTTTTGCCAACTGACCATCGAGATTATTACCTAAGTAGTTCAAAAAGACGAGACTTCCAAAAAACATTGCCACCAAAAGTAACGAGGTGGCGACAACTATATTGGCAATTCCCCCATAAAAAAGCAACTTTCTTTTTTCTTCCGCCGCCACTTTAGCACCGACAGGCAAAAGTGATAAATAATTATCATCTCGGGCCTCTATTAGGCCGCGGATGCCGGCGCCAACCAACGGCAAAGTCTGAACTCTAAATCCAGAAATTTGGAAAATCTCCGGCGTGGTTTTGACCTCTAAATTAAAGGTCTGGCCTAAAGTGTGAGCTAGTTCTGGTTTTGCCCCCGAGCCATCCAAGATAAGATTGTCAATTTGATTTTGATTTTTCTCAACGAGGTAAAAATTCATCACTCGCCTTATTTCCGCCACGAGATTTTTAAACTGTTGGTCTTTGGGACCAACAATCTGAAACTCCCGAGCAAATTTGGGAAAACCAGCACTGATAATTACCGAGGTCAAAATCTCTCCTTCGATATTTAAGACTAAAATGTTACCAGTCTTGCCAAAAACTCTTCCGATTGAACAGCTTTTGGGCTCGATGGCGATCGGCACGATTCCTGCTCGATCAAAAACCACAAGATAGTTGGTCAGATCTTTTTTGGTAATCGAAGAAATCATCACTTCCCCATCAACCTTCTGCCATCCCCAAGAGGTTTCTTCAATTTTACCCGGCAAGAGACTGGAAACATTGATTTCTATCGCTTCTTTCAGATCTTCTTCGGACAGATTAGGAAAAGTTTTGTAGGTCGTAAAAATTGCCGCTTCGGGCAAAGAAACAATCCAATGAGAACTGGAAAAATGATTCTTTCTTAAAAAATCTTTGAGAATTTGAAAAAATTGCTCTCCGTTAGTCAAGCGACCATTACTAACTAAACCGTCAGGTAACGGTGCTTCGGCGATTTTTTTTAAAATTAAATTTCGACCAGAATATCCGAGAAGAATCGCCCGGACGAATTTGGGATTTATCTCTAAGGCGGGAATTTCCAACTGCCCCTCCTAATATGTTTCTTCCCACTTTTGAACGGTTAAAACTTCATCATTAACATTGACAGTGGCCATTATCTTGCGATAGGCCCTACCCACTTGAGCGGTGGAGGTTATTTCAAAAGCCGTGCCAGTGCCAGTTATCTTGATTGTACAATTTCCATCTTGGATCGTAAAGCTTGGTGGTTGGCTTGAATCAGTTCTGGCTAATCTCATTAAAGCGTCCTCCAGACAGCCTCGGGCCAGAGCATCGGCTCGCGTTGCTTGTCTGGCAACCTGGGAGATATTGACCTCAGAGGAGGATATCGTGGCCACGGCCAAAGCAATTGCCAAGGCAGCGGCAGTGATCATCAAAATCGCCACTAACATTCCTTGACCAGGGTTCCTTGAAAAAATCGCCTCGGGTCGACCCGTTCGCTTTGGCCACCCTAGCCGACCTACTCGGTTGCTTCCGTTTCGCCTCGCGCCTGGCTGCGGCGAGTCGGAGCGCAACCTCGACCGGCGCGCGCTCAGGGTCTCACCTTGGCTCCTTCCATCAGTTTTAAGTTTAAAGTTGTTTTTCGCATGCATTTTTAGTTTCATATGTTGAACATAAGGAGCGAGTCATGTGCCTTCCAAAGTAAATCGCGCAGGCGAGGCGCATGGTTAAGGCCGAGCCGAGCGCTTAGGCCCAAAATCCACGCTGGGGATTTTGAGGCCGGTACTTTGAAGGCATTGACGAGAGACTTTTCTATTTCCCCTCCAATACTGCTGCGGTTTCGAATTCGCGAGAGAAATTATTTTGTTTAAAGGTTATTTTAAATCTTATTTGGACGCTTTGAGCCTGGCCATTGGCAAGATGTTTAAAAATATTTTCTGAGATATCGATCGGCGTCACTTCCACTTTTGAATCTGTCAGCGCCATTGCCTGTCCCCCGCCTTCTTGATAAAAAATTTGACCATTTTCTAAAGAAAAAATTACTGGCAAGGAATTGATCGTCAAATTTAAATTATTGGCGGGATACGTTCCGGAAATGGCGCTGGCTTGACTCGTGGCCAAACTCAAACGCTCACACAAAAAACGGGCGTTTTGGGTGACTTCTGTTTGACCTTGGGAGGCCCCGCGGTTCTGGGCAATCCGCGTCACCAAATCAATAACCACCACTAAAACAATGGCCGTAATGGCCAAATAAATTAACAGCTCGATGAGAGTAATCCCAGGCCTTTTTCTTAATTTTAAATTTTTAATTTTAAATTTTAAATTTCTCATCTAATAGCTCCAATTTACTCGCACCCAATCAACGATGGGGCTCGTGGTTTCATCTTGGGTATCAAGACGAATTTTATAACGCAGATATCGAGCCGGCTGGGGGGCGGCAGCCGAATAAAGTCCCGTCCAAATATTTTCTCCTGTCTTAGTGGAATACCAGGTACCGGTACCATTTGGACCCGACCAATTCCAGGTAGCGTTATCATTATTAGCGGCCAATTGAATCCTGACCGTCGTGTTGGGCGGTAAAGCCCCTTCTAAATTCCAGGAAATTCGATTAAAACCGCCGCCGCCAGGATTACCGGTATCCAAACTTGAGGATATTAATTCTCCCCAAGGCACATAGACTTCGGTTGCCGAAACAATTAAATAATAAGATAAGTCAACAAAGCTCGAGTCAGTAAAACTCCCCCCAGAATTGGTTGATCTTGTGGTTAGCGAATTTATCCCATCCCAATTAAGCGTGTTATATTCAACCAAATTGGGATTCGATTGGTTAGAAATCAGATAATTTCGATTCGAGCTCGAACCGGGCGAAGAAAAATAGAGCCGAAATTGATGATTGGCTGGCAGCGTAATTGATGAAGAAAAATTATGTTCTACCCAAGAAAAACTGGTGCCTAAAGTCGTCGTCGCGACATCGATAAAAGTCTCGGGGGGGTTGACTAAATTAACCCCCGCCGTCAAGTCGTATAGACTAACATATAAATTATCGTTTGGCAGGTTGTTTGCCGAGGAAGCCACATACAAAGCCACTCCTGCAACTTCTCTTTGAGTTGTCAAAGTGAAAGTCTCCCCTTCAAACCGCGTCCCATAAATATTGCGGCTGGCCCGGGTGTCATAAGGATTACCTTCAAAAGTGTTGTCACTAAAACCCAAAAGATAAATTGGTTGTTGATTAAGCGCCAGCCAAGAAGTGCCGTTGTATCTTAAAGTATTAGCTGAGGGGTCGCTCCGGCCGGATTTGGGAACGATTGAGTTATTGGGCAGACTGGCGCGGATGTTGATATAGCGACTGTTACTCGGTGTCTGGCCAGAGCCGCTCCATTGGACCACCAGATGATAAACATTACCGGCCACCAGCGGCGCTGGACTGGTTAAATTGATCGTTTGCCAACCGGTCGCTCCAAAACTGGCGGTGTTTGAGGCCAAAAATGTTCCCGAGGGATAATGATTACTGCTGTCGTCATCAGCTTGGATTCCATATTGATAATTGACATTGGCGCCGTTACGTTGGCTGTCAATATAAATTCGAATTTGATTGACATTGCTACTTTGTTGAGCTGTAAAACGCATGGAGACACGCCGATTGGCGGCATTGAGGCTATAAATATAAGTCGTCGTATTGGCGATGAATTGATTGCCATATTTTGAAGTTCCGGCGCTGGGAATCTTGGCCAATCGTAAAGTTCCAGCGATGCTGGTATCAATGTCGCCCGCGGCCTTGAAATTTTGAGTTATTGAAAAAAATTTATTACCGCTCCAATCATTTTGTCGCCACAAGGAATTTTGATAGCGTCCGAGAAAATTTACGAGCTCAATTCCTGCCGAGCCTGGCCAAGTCACCTTGACAGTAATTTTTTGTGTTCCAGGATCGTCGCGGCCGGGATTGTAAGTGGTTTCAATATTCCCTGCGCCGTTATTTCCGGTACGAGAGACATTATCAATCTGAATTTGGCGGTTAAAAGTTAAATTATTGATTGTGATTTGTTCATCACCAGCAGCTAGCGACCAACTATTGGCATTATTAATAGCGTGGTAAGGGTTACTCGATCCTTTATTATTGGTTCCTAAGGGTCGATAGAGATTATTCCAATTTTCCATCTTTAAGGCCTTGGCGGCCGCCATTGCCTCAGCAGCAAGGAGTCTGGCGCTGTCGGTTCGCCAAGATTCACTTCCCCCGCGAATACCGACTAAAAATAAAGGAATAATCCCGGCCAAAACAAAAGCAATTACCCCCACCCCGATGATTGTTTCGACTAAAATTTGCCCTTTTTTCATAATTTTATTCCTAATTTACGAATTCATGCGGCCGAGGGGAGCCCCTGAACGAATGGCGGTCTCGACTGCGCTCATTATCGATGAGCCAGGCGCGAATTGATAAGGAAGCAGTCGAGTAGGTTGGTTAGGGAGCCTGCACTGCCGAAGGTAAGGCATTCATGTGAACGGGGCGACCCGAGGCCAGTATTTCATTCGATCATTCCTTGAGCATTAATGGTCAATTCTTGCGTTTTGGCGGCAGTGCCAGAGAGTGTTATCATCCCCGGATTAATCGGCTTGCCCGACCTTATCGAGAATTCAAGACTATCGCCGCCGTCTGTTAGATTCCAGCTTAAATTAGTTTTATTGGGTAAGACTCTGACTGAATTTTCTTTCGCATTAGCCGCATATCCTGAGCCACTATCGGCGAAAATAACCACTCGGCCGGTCTCCAAGTGGACTCCCCAAAGTTTATCGTCAATTTGAGCCTCTGAATTGGCTTGAGCCTCTTTCAAAGCACCGAGAACCATTGTCTGAGCCGTCTCAATATCACCGGCCTGTCCGAAGGAAACCAGACTCAAAGAAGCCAATCCGGTCATGATGGCTAAAACCCCAACGACAATAATAACTTCGATTAAAGTATATCCCTTCATTAAATTGTTCCGATTAATTGATATATCGGCACCACAATCGAAATCGCCATTCCCCCAATAAGCAAACCAACAATGACCAGTAAAACCGGTTCGATCAAACTGGTTAAGGTTTTTAAACTATTATCGGCCTGCTCCTCATAAAAATCGGCTAATTCAAGCAAAATCTTATCGAGCTGGCCAGTTTTTTCACCGACACTGATCACCGAAATTAATAATCCCGGAAAATATTTTTCATCGCCCCGAAAAGCATTGGCCAAAGAAACACCTTTAATAATCTTCTCTTTGGCTTCACGAACTATTTTTTTATAAATCGCCAAACCCATCCCCTCGCTGGTAATTTCTAAAGCTTCACCGATGGGAATCCCACTGGCCAAGAGCCCACCCAGTACTCGAGCAAACCTCACCAGCTCCATTTGTCTTAAAAGATTTTTGGAAATGGGTATCCGATATAGGAGACGATTAAAAAAAGCTTTGACTTTATCCAATCTTAATAAATATATTCCCAAGGATACCAAGATCACCAAAATGGCGATCGTTAAGGCCGGTTTGTATGAGGCCGCTTTGGCTAAGAAAAAAAGCACCCGGGTGGTCACCGGAATTTTTAGACTCGACCCTTCAAAAACCGTGGCCAGCCGAGGAATGACAAAGGTAATAATCAAAACTAAAACACCCAAAACGCCGGCTATTAAAACGACCGGGTAAATCAAGGCATTTTTGACCTTGGAAACAAGGGCGTATTCTTTTTTAAGTTGAAGATTTAAACGCCTCAGGGATTCATCCAATTTGCCTGAGGCCTCGCCTGCCTTGATCATATTGATAAAAACAGGACTAAAATCTTTGGGATAATGGCTTAATCCTTCCGACAAGGGTTTGCCATTTTCAATTGAGAATTTAAGATCACCTAAAATTAATCTAAAATAAGAATTACGAGTATCGGCGGCTAAAACATCTAAGGCCGGCGGCAGATTTACGCCGGCTTTAATCATCGTGGCCAGATTTCCGGTCAAACTGATCTTTTCAAGATAAGAAATTTTCTTCGAAAAAAGGGCGATATTTCTCAAATTTTTTTGTTTTTGAGCAACTTTGACGACTAATAAGTTTTCTGATCGCAAAAAATCAATGACCGTTTGGCGATCAACCGCCTCCATTTCCCCCTTTTTTAAATTACTAGCCTCATCAACCGCCAAATATTCAAAAAAAGGCATCCTTATTTCCCCTATTCTCTCGTTACTCTCAACACTTCATCTAACGTTGTCATGCCCGCTTCGACTTTCCTAAAACCATCCTCAAGCATCGTCTTCATTCCTTCCTTAAGAGCTTGGGTTTTAATTTTTTCCGCCGGTGAATGGGCAACGGTTAAATTTTGGATTGTTGTTGAAGTGGACAAAACTTCAAAAATGCCAATTCTACCGCGGAATCCCGAACCGCCACACTGCTCGCAACCTTTGCCTTTATAGATTTTAGTCGGCATTTTGATTCCATTTTCTCCACCAGAAAGCCCCGTAATTTGTTTTTTTAAATTTTCAATGTCTTTTTCGGAAACTTTGATCGACGTCACACAATTTTTACAAATTTTTCTCACCAATCTTTGGGCAATCACTAAATTCAAAGTTGAGGCTAAAAGAAATGGTTCGACGCCAATGTCCAAGAGTCTCGGGATGGCGCCGGCGGCATCATTGGTGTGCAAGCTCGAAAGCAATAAATGACCAGTCAGGGCCGAATGAATAGCCATTTCAGCAGTTTCTTTGTCACGGATTTCGCCCACCATCAAAATATCTGGGTCTTGGCGTAAGAGACTTCTCAAACCATCAGCAAAGTTGAGTCCAATTTTAGGATTAACCTGAATCTGATTAATTCTTTTAATGTCGTATTCGATTGGGTCCTCAATGGTGGAAATATTGACTTCCGGCCGGTTTAAGAGATGTAAAATCGTATACAAAGTCGTCGTTTTCCCCGAACCCGTCGGACCGGTGGCCAGAATCATTCCATGCGGCCGCTCGATTGCTTCTTTGATAATTTTGAGATCTCTGGGAGACAAACCTAGTTCTTCTAAAGTCAAAAACCTTTCTGACTCCTCAAGCAAACGCATCACCACCTTTTCTCCATAAAAAGCGGGAATAATTGAGACACGAATCGCGGTACTATGATGTTCGCTTTCATAGCGAAAACGGCCGTCTTGGGGAATCCGATGCTCATCAATTTTGAGGTCAGCCAGGATCTTCACTCTCGCCACTAAAGCCGGATGAATGGCAATTGGCAAATTAATAATATCTCGAAGCAAGCCATCAACTCGAAAACGAATGATAAATTCTTTGGGGAGGCGTTCCATATGAATATCTGAGGCCCGTTGGGCAATTGCATATTCGATGACCGTATCTAAAATATTGATCACCGGTAAATCTTTGGCGAGTTCGGCAATATTGCCTTGAGCCTTAGATTTCGCCACATTTTGCTCGATTATTTTGGTAAAATCCGAGGCAATCGATTTTTTATAAACTCCGAGGGCTTCGCGGAGATCGGTCTCCGTAGCAATAAAGGGAATTACTTTGAGGCCGGTATGTTTTTGGGCAAAATCAAGAGCATTGATGTCGCCTGGATCCGCCATGCCAAGCTTAAGGGCCTCCTGGCCATTTTGCTTTTCGCGGCCAAAAACAATCATTTTTCGAGCTTTGGCCATCTGTTCGGGAATTAGCTTGACGTCATCTTCAGAAATTTTGATTTTCCCCAAAGAGACAAATTGAACCCCAAAATAATCAGCTAAAATTTCCGCGAGATATTCTTCGGAAATATCGCCGTGTTCAACTAAAACATGACTGATATCACGATCAGTTTTTTGCGCCTCAGCTTCCGCCGAACTAAATTGCTTTTCATCGATAAAACCCGAGGCGAGCAAGGTTTTTTTTAATTCATCAGGGGTGATATGTAACATCTCATTCAAATTAATTTTGTCAAGCCGATTAAACTCAGAAAATTAATGTAAAAAGAAAAGTTACCAAGAACCAAAATAGCGAGACTTGTAAAGATTAAAAAAGGAGCGATTTTTAGACGCTCGTTCAAAAGATGCTTACCAAAGACTAAACTTTGAAAGATTTGAAAAATTATCATTAAAATCAACGCCGCCACAATCAAAACAATAAGATTGGGAAAACCGACAATGAATACGGTTAATAAAATCACCAACCAATCAGCTTCTTCAAAAAATGGACGCTTGACGAGGTGAGCAACAAGAAGAACAACGGCGACAAGAACAAAATCAATTGCGATCGTCACCACCAAAGGCAAGAGATAATTGGCCCAAACATTATCGACAAAAAAAGAAGTCCCTTTACCAGGCAACAAATAAATTCCCAGGGTACTTTTTTTAAGCTGCCAATAAAAGATAAAGACGCGAGCTAAAAGTTGAAGGATGTAGGCGGCAACAATTACGATTGTCCATTTTTTCAAGAATTTAACCTGAATTTCGCCAGCAAGGATAATCTGACGAAACAAAATTATCAATAAAATCACCGCTAGTATTTGCGGAATCCAAAAAACTATCTGGTCAATCCAGATCATCTCTGCCCCTCCGCTCCTGAGTCCCGCCTCCGGCGGGAGCTCAGGAAGCCCCGCTAATGACGCTCCTGTGTGATTGAATGTAATTCAATAAACA
Organism: uncultured Candidatus Berkelbacteria bacterium; assembly: GCA_963698075.1. Lineage (GTDB taxonomy): Bacteria > Patescibacteriota > UBA1384 > UBA12157 > JAENIV01. The sequence goes on from OY969116.1 coordinate 553,612, forward strand.
GGAAGGAATTTTGCGGGGCACGTGAATCTCAACTTATTTTATTTACGGCAGTATCGTTAAATCCGTGCCCACTTCATAGCGAGCATTGTTATTACCACCATCAGCTGACTCTTTGGGAGTGTTATCAGTACTTTCAAAAACGCAGTCAATTTCGTAAGTTTTGTTGGCCACGGAAACGCCAAAACGATAATTGTGGTTCGCATCATTGGTCGGATCGAGCGGCAAAGCAGCAATTGGCGCTCCCGAAGAGACCGCGGTAAAGTCAAGTCCGGTAATCCAGCCTGTGCCGTCGTTCTTCTTCATGGCATTGGCCGAACCAACAATCGGGAAGGTGCTGTAGGGTCCTGCCATTCCGGCAAAGTCATGGCTATCCGCCAAATAAAGATTGACCGACGTCGCCAGCGACGTCATATCAGAAAATCGCTGCGAATCGCGGGATTTTTCCAAAATCCTTGCCGGGTTGATGGCAATGACAATAATAATTGCCAAAATCGCAATAATGGCAATGACAATTAAGAGCTCGATGAGGGTAAAACCTCTCCCATTAGATCTTTCTTGTACCAAATCCACCTCCTTCGCTCCTGAATTTCGCTTCTGCGATAGCAGAAAGAAAGTTCAGGAAGCCCCGCACCTGGCGCTTCTGCAATAACAGGACGTAGTCCGTTTTGCAGAAAGGAATGGTGCTGGGGTAATTATTTTTACTTGTAAATTTTACTACTTTTTCTGTTCCGCTAAAAATGTCTCGACTTTTTTCACCACTTGTTGTGGGGTAACGTCGGTTTTAACCAGATAATCAACCGCGCCAAGTTTGAAACACTCAAAGACCGCGTCTTCTTGACCAAAATTGGTCAATAAGATCACCGGCGTGGTAAAAGTCGCTGGTTGGCTGCGAAGTTTCTTAAATAAAGCCAGGCCATCGAGTTTGGGCAGCATAATGTCAAGCAAAATCAAGTCAGCTTTTTCTTTGGTCGCCTTTTCCATGCCTTCGAGACCATCGTAGGCAACTATCACATCATAACCATCAGAGACGAATTTACGCTCATACATTTTTACCAGCGTGACATCATCTTCAATGAAAAGAATCTTGGCTTTAGCCATTTTGTTCCTCAAACTAATTGTACGATAAATAATCCAAAATGCAAAGTTGATTAGCGCTTTTACGGCACTGTAATACTCACCTGGCTGGCGTTCGAATAATCACCCGCGCGATATTTTATGATGCTTCAACTCTAGCTATTATCCTCAAAGCTGGGATTAGTTAAGGGTAAATATTGAGCCGCATCGAGTTTAAAAGTAAAACCTTGAGCCCAACAACCGGTTAGTTGAATCGGCGCATTCTCAATTTTTTGTAACCCAGAGTCATCAGGCGGGTAAATGTTGACTGTCAGGTTTTTAGGAAAACTTTCCCCTATTTCATTTTTCTCCGGCAATAGAATCGATCCGTCTGAATCTGTGGTTCCTGAAAACCCTGAAAATAAATCGGGATATTTTTCAATTAACTCATTAGCTAAAGTTGATCCATTTAATTCAACTTTAGCATTTGGAACCGGTTCTCCTGTTAGGGCATTATCAATATTGATCTGTAAATAAGATACATGAGTGCGGAAAGTCAAATTTTTCTTTATTTGGGTAACCCCGGGATCGACAATCACCTCGTCTTGGACCCAAACCATCCATTCGTCAGCTTTAATCTGATAGGTTGTCGGAACTTGACTGGCAGGAACTGAAATTAGATAAACTATTTCCGTACCAATATAGTCGAAGTTTTCATCTAAAATAGCTCTTCTGGTTTTTAAAGCCCCATAAGTATTGCTTCCATTCATGGCAACAAGCGTCATATGTTCGAGTTCGCTATTGATTGCTTCAATTGCATCAAAATTAGCTGCTTCATCTTCAGGTTTAATTATCCCCTCTTCAAGTAAAATCTTGGAAAGAACACTACTCATTATTGTGCAATCTTCTGGGCATTCCTCGCTTGGCATAATTAACTCGCCGGTGATTAGAACATCACCGTGGTACTTTAAAGGGATTGGTGCATTAGGAATATTAACAAATATTAAGCTCGCTACAATCTGACCTTCAGAATTATCGAACCCCGAGTCTGTAGGTGGGGTAACCCAATAACTATAATGAATACCGGCGAGTTCGGTGACAAAAGTTTGAATTGGCCAGCTTTTAACAAATCTATATTCTACTTGTCCAGTAGTGGAATTGTAAGTTGCTGTCCCATCAGCCAGGACTGTGCCGTCGTCCAGCCGAAATTCGACTTTCGAGCCATCAAGTTTTTCGATCGGGTCAGTACTCTTTTGCCCTTCCAATGTTCCGCTAAATAATACACTAATATTTTGATTAGTATTCCAAACCAGATAGGCCGCCGCTTGAGCCCGGGTGATCGGTAATCCATCGGAATAAGGCGAAAGATCACCAGAATAATTTGGTGGGACGACCAACGCCGCGGGATCGACGTTGAGCGCTTTGCTCAGCCATAATAGAAAATCGCCTTTGGTGACGGTATTCGAGGGGTAAAACACACAATGTCCCAATGGATCGGACGAACATTGGATTATTTGGCGCTGAAAGGCAGCTTGAATAAAACCCCAGGACCAGTAATCCGTCGGGACATCGTCGAAAATTTGGGTCATGGGACAGGATATTTGCGGATCATCGGGAAAAGGATAATCATTAATACAGGAGGGAATTTTAGCCGTTCGCAAGATATAAATGATCGCCTGATCCCGGTTCATTTGCAAGGCTGGGCGATAAGTGTCATCTGGATATCCACCTAAAATTTTGTTTTGAACCGATGAATGGGAATACCAGTAAAACCAATCCGAAGAGATTACATCGGAAAACCCTTGATAGTCAGTGGCGGTCGGTATAACTGTTGCTATGGACCGATTTTTAAATCTTATGATCAAAAAACCACCGGCTACCAAAATGACCATGAGTATGCCAATAATAATTTTTCTTTTGGATAAATTTATTTTCATTTTAATTTTAAAAAGATTAAGATTTTAATTTTTAAGATATTCAATGCCAAGGAGTAGCTACTTCGCCCCCTTCAAGTTGGATAGCATCCCAATAAACGGTGTCAGTTGGAATCGCCCCATTACTTAAAAGATGAATTCTGGCTTTACTGGTGGCAGTGGCGGTAAAAGTGACGCTTAATCTTTCCCACTGATCGAAAGTTTTCCCCCTGAAGAAAAGACTTGATTGACATTTTGCGTGTCATGAACCCAAAGAATAGGCACGGCGTTGGCGCCGTTCTTGCGAAAGACATAAGCGGAGATGGTATATTTATTACCATTCTTTAAATAAGAAGGCGTATCTTGGTAGGAATAATCTTGACCGTTGCTATAAAACACCATTTTTAAAGATTGACTGCCGTCAAAAGCTTGATCTTTCGAGATTAAGGAACTTGAATGTCCCAAGACTGAAGATTTCCAACCCTTCAAAATCCGAGTGTGAAAAAACCGACAATCGCCTGTTCCTTTTCCCGCCGTATTAATGGCATAAGCACGGTAAGAATAATCAGTATCTTGGGCAAGATCCCTGACATCGATTGAATATGTCCCGCTATTATAGGGGCCCGATTTTTGTTTTGGATATTGAATAATGGTCCCACCACAGCTTTTCCCATTATAAAGATAAAATCCTCGTTCGGTCGGTTGAGTAATACCAATAGATGTAATATTGCCATTTAAGGTAGAACCGTTTATTTGAAGGTTAGAGGCATCCAGGGTGCTTAAAGTTGGCACCGCTTTTAAGGTTTTAAACGATTGGCAAGCGCTAATCCCCTCAAGAGGGGTTTTGGAATAGGCCTTATAAGAATAGATTGAATCTGGACTGAGTTGAAAAACATCGGCATTGTATTTGCCCAAAGTGGCATTAGGACCGGTCACCTTCGGATTTCGGACCACGCTGCCAGTACAGTCATTACTGCTGTAAAGATAAAAACCTCGTTCGGTTATTTGGTCATAGCCAAGGCTCGTCAAGTTTCCGTTTAAAGTCGCACTGTTAAAGGAAATATTGGTGGCTGGATCAGCAATAATGACTGGGATAAAAGCCTTGCTCATAAAGGAGGCGGCTTGAGCGCGGGTAAGATTTTCAGTTGGATGGAAAGTGCCATCCGGGTAGCCGCTGATAATTCCCATTTTGGCTAAATATTCAATATATTTGTAGGCCCAATAAGTTGTGGGTACATCTTTAAAAGTTGGGGTTGTCGGACCAGCCGGAACTTTGGAGTCTACGCCAGCTAACGCTCGAGCCAACAAAGTTGCCATTTGGTCCCGGGTCATATTGGTAGTCGGATTGTAGTTTAAGGCGGGAAGAATAATACTTTTAATTTGGAGATACTGGATGTATTTATAGGCCCAGTAGGATGACGGCACATCGTTAAAGGGCGATTGATAATCAGTGATAGAGGAACCGAGATCCAATTGCACGGCATCATAATAAATTGAGCCGTAGGCCCGATCAGTGACGGCGCGGATCCTAACACTGGTGGTTGCCGCTCCGGTTTTAAAACTGCAACTGACTCTTCTCCAGGAACCGCGACCAGCCGTGGCATTGGTATAGGCATGACATTCTTCGGGGATATCACTTAAATCAAAATATGCCCCACCAGAACCGGAGGCAATGAAGATATATCCGGAAAGGGCGTAGGTGGTATTGGGACTAACGGCAATCGAGTCTGATTGACTGGCCACCGAAATCGGCGAATAGTTATTGAGAAACCTTAGTGAAGCAGAACCGATAAAGGCTTTACTGGTTACTCGTAACATCCACTGGGAGCCACCCCAGATAGGGACACTCCAATTGGCAGGCAGCTGGGTGTAGCCGGAAACATTATTTTCAAAGCTTGAATTCAAAACTGTCGCGGTCGGGGCAACTTTAACGTTTGCGTCTGATCCGGCGAGTGCTCGGCTAAGGAAAGCCGCGGCCTGATCCCGAGTGACCACCTGCTCGGGCCTGAAGGTGCTGTCCGGATAACCTTGGATAATGCCGGCGTGATTGGCAGCCTCAATTTGAGAGTAAGCCCAGTAACTCGGCGGGACATCAGAAAAAGATTGACCGGCAACCGTTTTGAGGCGAGGCAAGAATTTACCTGATTTTACCTGCCAGCCAAAAACCCCGAGACAAATTAAAACCATCACCCCAAAGAAAACGAGGATCACTTTTTTTCTCACCGAAATTTCTGACCAAAACATTTCCCCTCTTTATTACTTTATACCATCGGTAAACTAAAATGGAAGGTTGAACCTTTGCCTTCAACCGACTCCACCCAAATCTTCCCGCCTTGTCTTTCCACCAATTGCTTGGTAATCCAAAGGCCTAAACCAGTGCCGGTAATTCGGCGAGTTTTATCGGTTTTAACGCGATAAAATTTTTCAAATAATTTTTCCTGACCTTCTTTAGAAATCCCCATGCCAGTATCTTCGACCGCGACAATCACTTCGTGCTCATTTTTACCCAAGGCGACAGTGACGCTGCCGTGCTCGGTATATTTAATGGCATTGCCGACCAAATTAATTAAAATCTGCCGCGTTCTTTCTGGATCGGCTTTGACTTGTTCCATTTCGTGTTTTTCAAATCTTAATTGTAAATTTTTATCTTTGGCTTGAATTTGGAGCTCTTTGACCACTTCCTCAATTAATTTAACAATGTCCATGGGAATTGGTTTGAGCTCAATTCTCCCCTGCTCAATCCGGCCGACATTTAACAAATCATCAACCAAATCGGCCAAGCGCTGATTGATTTTGATAATTTCTTCAATCATTTCTTTGAGTTCGCCTGATATCGGTCCAGCATCTCCTGTCAAAATCATATCCAAATAACCCTTAATCCCGGTAATGGGCGTCCGGAGTTCATGAGTAGCAATGGAGATAAGTTCCTGTTTCATTTGCTCGACTTCCAACTCATGGGTAATGTCGCGGAAAACGACAATTGCTCCCATTACTTTGTCATCGGCATCGCGCGTTGCCGCCACTGAAAGGTAAGCCGGAAAAAGGGTCCCGTCCCTCTTTTTAAGATAGATTTCTGATAAGGCCAGTTTTTTGCCGTCGGTCAAAACTTTAGGAATGGGCGAATCTTTGTCCTCAATCAGTTTGTTTTCTTTGTTCCATATCCCCAGTGTCTCTTTGATTGTTTTGCCGAGCAATTCCTCCTGTAAGTAACCTGTGATTTGTTCGCCGGAGGGATTAAGTAAAATAATTTTCTCAAGTTTATCGACGGCCAAAACCCCTTCGCCAATCGAGGATAAAAGGGCGGAGTCTTTTTTGCGTTCTTCTTCAATTTCCCTTAACATTTTCGAGGAAGTGACGACCACCGCTGCCTGTGAAGAAAGAATCATAAAAAGCCGCAAGTCATCCTCATGAAAATTGTTTTCTTTTTGGGAAAAAACATGAATTACGCCCAATGTTTGTGATTTCACTTTCAAGGGGGCCGCCAAAATACTCTTTACCTCATTGAGACCAGCTCGGCGTAAAACTTGTGTCGTTTCTTCGTCGAGCCTGTTGAGCATTATGGGGATGCCTTTACAGAATGATTGGCCAGTGACGCCTTCATCGGGTCGGGTGCGAAAATCTTTCATTTGCGTCTCGGTCAAGCCAAAAGCCGGTTTCACCGCTCGGAGTAATTTTTCCTGGCCGTCATATAAAACTAAGGCTCCCTTGTCTGCACGAAGAGTCCGGGTGATTAAACCAATAATTGAAAAAAGAGTTTCTTCAAAATCAAACAAAGTCGAAATGCTTTTGGAAAGTTCGTTCAAAGCCTCGAGCTCGGCCAAGCGTTTGCGATTCTCTTCTAAAAGCTCGGCCGAACGGATACTGGCGATCGCCACAGCCGCTTGATTGGCAATCGAGGAAAATAAATTAACGTCTTTGGCGGCAAAATTTCTTTCTTTACGCGTAAAAACGCTCATGACCCCAATGGTTTGGCTGCGGACCATCATCGGCACTGTCACTAAAGAATGCATCGTCTCTGACAAGACTTTTGAAGCCACTTTTTCTTTGGTAAGATCAGTGATTATTTTTGGCTGGCGTGATTTAACCACCCCCCAAGAGACTCCGCCCTTACTCGCGTGAATCGGCGGCTCTTTCATAATCTCTTCGCCCATGCCAATCGCCACTCGGCGAACTAAAAAATCCCCTTCTAAAGTCATTAAAGTCCCGGCATCAACATTGAGGGCCTTAAGGACCACTTCCAGTAAAGGTTCCCAAAGACTAGGAAGATCTTTGGCCTCGGCAATTATTTTTGAGATCCGATACCACGTGTCTAAAACAATTTTTAAATCATCCCCTGATTGTTCCGCCATTCCCCTCCTACTTTTTTTCAATCGCCTTTTCTACCATCGCCACCACATCCCTGGAGCTGGTTTTGTATTTTACTAAATAATCCTTGACCCCCAGGCGTTTCGCTTCCTCAATAAAAATTTCCGAAGTGCCAAGATTGGTCAAAATCACAATCGGAATGTTGCGGGTGGTCTCCTCTTGCTTAAGGTTTCTAATCACGGCAAAGCCATCAATAGCAGGCATCATGATGTCCAATAAAATACAATTAGGTTTTTCCCTGGACGCTGCAGCCATGCCCTCACCACCAGAATAAGCTGCTACCACCTGATAACCGTCGTACTCAAATTTTTTGGAGTACATCCGCACCAACACGACGTCGTCCTCAATAATTAAAATTTTTCCTTTAGCCATATAGCCTCCGGTTAGCTATCTCACTATCCCCTTCACTTTCTCCACGATTTGGGCCGGCGTCATATCCGATTTAACCAAATAATCAGCCGCTCCCATTTTTTGCCCCTTTTCTCTGTCTTCGACTGCTCCACCTAGATTGGTGAGAAGAATGACCGGAATATCTTTGGTTGCCGCGTCAGCTTTAACTTTCTCCAAAACCTGAAAACCATCTAGTTTCGGCAGCATCACATCCAAAAGAATGATATTTGGTTTGGGCGAGGCCTTAGCGAGCTCGTCTAAGCCGGCCTGGCCATCAAAAGCCGCCAAAACCTTAAAACCTTCTTTTTCAAATTTCCGGGTGTACATGCGGATTAAGATTTGATCATCTTCGACCAGTAATATAATCTTCTGTTGCTCCATAAGACCTCCTAAATTTATGTTAAAACTCAAAACGCAAATGTCAAAGTAACAGCAAAAAATTAAAATGATTTTCTTTTATGCTTTTAGTTGTAGTTTTAAGTTTTGACATTTTAACTTTAAGTTTCCCTTTTTGGTAACGCCAAACTAAAAGTTGAACCTTTGCCCGGTTCCGAATGTTCCAGCCAAAGTTTTCCGCCTTGGGCTTCGGTTAAACGTCGGGCCAAATATAATCCTAAGCCGGTGCCTTTTTCTTGACCCGCCAAGGAAAGATTGCCTTTGGAAAAAATCTCAAACAAACGATCTTGATCTTCTTTTTTAATTCCAGTGCCAGTATCAGCCACGTCAGTAATCACCCAATTATTATCAAGACGATGAGAAACCTTAATTTGCCCGTTCGCGGGCGTAAATTTGACCGCATTGGAAACCAAATTCATTAAAATTTCTCGGGCGCGGTCGGGGTCGGCTCTGACAAAAAGATCCTCGGAAGATGGCTGATACTCTAAAGCTAGTTGCTTTTCTTTGGCCGGGATTTGAAAATCGGAAACAATCATTTTGGACTCGCGGCTGATATCAACTTGGCCAATTTTTAGCGAAATTTTTCCTTCTTGGATCCGGGCAACCTTCATCATGTGTTCGACCAAACGAATCAATCGATCATTGGCAATGTAGGCTTGGGCGATAAACTCCTTAACATCGTCGGAAATTGGCCCAGCATCACCTTCCAAAATCATTGATAAATAGCCCTTAACGCCGGTCATCGGCGTCCGGAGCTCATGCGACATCACGCTTAAAAACTCCTGCTTTTGGGCTTCCAAAAGATGTTTTAATTTCTGGATTCTTGCTTTATCTTCTTCCATTGTAATAGTTTAAAAGTTTATACCAGTCGTTCTGGGGTTCTTTTAAGGACTGTGATTCTCTCGACAACTCCCTTAACCCCGAAGCCACCCATGCCAGCCCTGAGATAAACATTGGGCATAACTGTTCTTGTATAGTAAGGATAATTACTACCCGCTTTTTCAAACTCTGATTTCAACTGGTCAGCTATTTCTTCATTTAAACCAAAGGATCGAAAAACCAAGTCACGATATTCATTTCGAAAATCTTCGTCCGAAACACCGAGACTCTTTGCTCCCTCAACCTGTTCATCAGTTGGCGTAAAATCATAATTGATTGGTTCTTCTCTTTTCCCTCTTTGCATTTTAACCGCTCCCTCAGCCACCTGTGTCATTAAATCACTGAGCATCGCTAGGATTTTTGCTTGCCGGACATCATAGTTGGCTTCTGCCTGATCGCGTGTCTCATTCGCCAATTTGTCTTGGGTGGCGGCCATTTCTAACCACTGTTTCACCATAGGATTCTCACTTTGATCGGGGTCGCCTCCCGCCAATTCTCTGGCTTGGGTTCTAAAATGGGCCGCTAACGAAGCATTTACGTTTTGTTGCCTCGCTATTTCCTCGGCCTTCGTTTCGTCCTCTTCCCAGCCTGGTTGTTTTTCCATCGGGTGCCATTTTTCTTCTTCCATTTTACCTCATTTCATTAAGGATTATTTTGAATATTATCATCTTCAACCCCTGGTGGCTGATTAGTTGGCTGATTGGCTGGCGGGTAGTTGGACGGTGGAGGTGGTTCTCGGAATGGTTGATGCCAATCTCCTCGCTGGCGATAATCTGGTTGACCATACGGCGGTCGCTGGCTGCCATGTTGCCGCGAAAATTCCTCACCTTGCCTATTCGCCTCGCGGCGAAGCGGGCCGATAGACGGATTCATTGGCGTCCGGGCCTGTTGACGCTCGTGGTCTAAAGTAATTGGGTCAATCATCACGTCGCGCGGTTTGGCCCCATCAGGGGGACCAATCACCCCTTCTTGCTCGAGCATATCAAGTAAACGCGCGGCGCGGGCATAGCCCACCCGTAACCGCCGCTGAAGCAAAGAGGCTGAGGCCTTGCCGGCCATGACGACCGTTTCTTTAGCATCATTATACAACTCATCTTCGGCCATCAATTCGCCGCTCAAACCTCTTTCCGAACCGGCCCGATAAGTCAAGACTGTTTCATCATAATTGGCGTAACCTTCACGCTTTAAGAATTCAGTGACGCGGTTAATTTCTTTATCGGTCACCATCACCCCTTGGACACGTTTGGGCTTACCCAATTCATTGCCAATGTAGAGCATATCGCCGTTGCCAAGCAATCGTTCGGCGCCAGCTAAATCAAGAATGGTGCGCGAATCAACTTGAGAAGCCACGGCAAAGGCGATGCGGTTGGTAATATTGGCTTTAATGAGGCCGGTGATGACATCCACCGATGGCCGCTGGGTAGCCACCACCAAATGAATCCCAGTGGCCCGCGCCATTTGAGCTAGTCTGACAATGGCTGCCTCAACCTCGTTGGCCGCTTGCGCCATCAAATCCGCCAACTCATCAATGAAAATGACAATGTAAGGCAGTTTGCCGTTGGGTGGATTGGCGTTATAGGCCTCAATATGGCGGCGATTAGTTTCTTGAAATAGACGAAAACGGCGATCCATTTCCGCTACCGTCCATTTTAACGCGGAAATGGTTTGGTCAACATCATGAATGACCGGCGCCAGTAAATGGGGGACGCCATTATAGGGCGTAAATTCCACTCTTTTCGGATCAACCAAAATTAGTCTTAAATCCGCCGGCGAATTTTGATACAAAAACGACAAAATCATCGCATTAATACAAACTGATTTTCCCGAGCCAGTCGCGCCGGCAATCAAAAGATGAGGCATATTTTTGATATCAACGACAAAAGGTGAGCCAGCGACATCGCGGCCAAGCGCGGTGGTTAAATTTGACTTGGAATTTTTAAAATCTTCAGTCTCCAACACTTCTCGTAAAGTCACCAAAGCCGGCACTTTGTTGGGAATCTCAATTCCCACCGCTGACTTGCCCGGGATCGGCGCTTCAATCCTGATTGGATGAGCGGCTAAAGCGAGGGCCAGATCATTGGTCCGAGCCGTAATTTGATTGAGCTTGACTGCTGGCGCTGGTTTAAGGGTATATTGAGTCACCGCCGGACCAATATTGACGTCGCCCATAGTCACTTCAATCCCAAAATCTTTGAGGGTTTTTTGAACAATTTCGACATTTTTAGCAATGTTGCCCGATGTTGCTTTCGAGGAATTTTGGTCTAATAAATCAACTGGCGGGAATTCCCAAATTTTCTGGCCGACGTGAGGCAAACTTTGTTGATATGGCGATGTCGCCGCCGAACGTCGCCCCAAAGTCGCAAAAACCGAGGCCTTGGGCTCGTTGACTCTCACCCCGGGTTCCATGGAACCGCTACCGAGTTTTGCCCAAAGGGCTTTAATCGAAGTGTTAAAAGTAACCAATAACGAGACAATGGCTAAGACAAAAACTAAGATAAGTGAAGCGTAAATCCCCAGGAAACTCGCAAATAAAGAACGGACACCCGAACCGATCCAACCGCCCAAAGGCGACAACAAGGCCGGGACAAAAATGAGCGATAAAATTGTCCCCACCACCGAGATGGGTTTAACTTGGAAACGCGAGGGCAAAAGCAGGATCGTGCCAAAACCCGCGAAAATAAAGGGAATGAGGTAACCAACGATTCCCCAAAGATTGATAGTGGTGCGATAGAAAAACCGACCAAAAGAACCAGCTAAATTAAACCAGCCCAAGAAAATGAGCAAACCCAAAATCAGTAAGATAAAAGCGGCGATTTCCCGGGTCGTATCGGGGTTCATCGTCCAATCAAGGTTTTCCCATATCGAAAGTCTTTGGCCCTTTCTTCGATATTTGCGTCTGGCCATTTTCTAAATCCCTCCAATTAGTTCTATTATACCATCTTTTTAATGTGTCTATATGTCTTTAGAGGCCGAAGTGGTGTCCCGAGTGAAGTGGCGGCGTCCCGAACGTAGTTCGAGACAGGGATGGAGTGGGTGCCCGAGAGCGAGGGATACCACGAGGCCGAATAATTATAATAATTAACGAAAAAATCGCCTTTTTCTTAGGCGATTTTTTCATCCGTCTCTCGATGAAATTCCACAAATTTGCCGGTTTCCGGATCAATTTGAACTTCGATTTGTTCCGGCTCTTTGCCAGTGTCAATCTCTTGGGAAATCTCTTGAATTGTCTCGTTCATGTCCATTTACCCCGTTAGATGCGTCAGCTATCTAACTGGGGCCCTCCATTTTTATATTTATTTTAAGCGGCTTTTCTTTCCTGCTCGCCGCGATGAAATCGGATAATTTTTTGCCCTTCGGGTGCATTAGGATTATAAGTTCCTTCTTCCGTTTCTGGCTCTTGGACAAGAACCGTCAGTGGTCCATGGCCGGTCTGCCAGACCTCTTCATGGCCAGGCGATAATTTAATTCCCGCCCTTTCCATTTCTTCCAAAGTCATTACCCCTTTTCCTTTTTCTATCATGCTCCCTCCTTGAGAGCTCCTCCTTAATTCAGGAGTATTAAATTATTGTAACATAATTTTCGCCGAAAGTCAAGGAGAACGAAAAGTCCTGGCTCGGTTGGCCAGGACTCGGAAAGGTTCGATCAGCTCGAAAGCTAAAGTGGGGCGATGACCATCTGGGTATAGCTGGCCTTCAAGGGAGGAAGTCGGATATCGCCGTACTCATCCTCGTGGGTGACCTTGGCGCGGTGGTAGCGTCCGCCGACAAGATAGCCGCGGATCCCGGGAGAGATCTCGATGCCTGCAAGGCGCTTGACAACCTCCGGGAAATGGGCGCCTTTGAGCAGGAGGTCAACCACTGCCATCCTGATCCGACTTTCGGTCACCGCGCAAAGAAAGCCAAACTGCCAGAGGGGAAGACCCGGACAAGCCTCAAACTCAATCACCAAGGCAACACGAGTGTTATGCTCGACCTCATCGATTGCCAGTCTCTCCTTACCCAGGACAAACCATTCGTATCCGCAGGTTTGCCACTGCACCCCTTTGTTAATCCATTGGATTGTTGGTCTGCCTGTCCACCGATGGGTATAGACGGCCCAACCAGGTCCAGCATGATCGGCCGGGCCAATCTCATTGCTGGCGAAGGAAAGGAAGATGAGAATGGGAGAAAGACAACCGACAATCACTGCTCGAGCTAAGTCATCAAGATCACCTGAGCTGGCGGCCACAAGGAAACAGACTGTCGTACCGACCACTAGACCGGCGCAGATGAGGTCGACCAGCAAGCTCATTCGAAACCGAGTGAGCAGCAGTTTCTCATATCCGGGCAGATTGCTCTTGGTAACCATGTAGAAGAGTCGATTGAGATAGATGTACCATGTTGCCACCACAGCGACGAGCGCAACTAGCATGATTACGGTGGACATTGTTTCCCTCCCTGGGTAGGTTCCTGGCAAGACATCCCAGATGTTCGTAAGATATCATTTTTTCTCTTTTTAGTCAACAACCGGCAGCGCGATTGAGATTACAGAAACACGCCCTGGATCAGAGCGTGTTGAGAAAGTTCAATGTGAAGCTCAAATATAATGGATGCCGCGGGCATCCATGAAGACCCGCTGTTGAGAGTGGATGCTTTCCAAGAGAACACAGCTGGTGATGTAAAGGAAATGTTGTTGCTCGCCGATTTCGTCTTCGCTTAACGACCTTTTACCAGCAAGAATATCCTTGATAATGGCCCGGAAAGTCCTTGCCTGACGCGGCCAATCGCGAGGGTCAAATAACTCTCGTACGTTTTGACCCGCCTCCAAGAAGCGTTCGGCGCGCTCATAATCCTTAAGCTGTTTAGGGCTGATTTCCGTCAGCTTGTGAACTCTAAGTGAATGCAATAGCAAGGCGCAGAGTTGGCTTGCCACCGCAAGCATCGATTTGACGTCAGGCAGGAATTGACCGTCTTCGCCCAAATGCTTGCCTCGTCGGATGTACTCCAAACCACAGACGCCGTTGTTGGCCATAACATCTAGATCGTGGTCTTCGAACAGCCCGTCAAACTCCATGGTTCACCCCCTATGAGTGGTGACTAAATAATATCAAACTGAATTTCAAAAGCAATAACAAAAAGCGCGATCGAGGAATCGGCCACAAAATATCAAATTATTTCTTTAATAGTCTTTTGAGTTCTTCTTTATTTATTTCGGCAAATTTTAAAATATTATTCAAGGTTCCGGGTCGAATAATTTTATGATTTGGCACAATCACGGTTTTCTTAATCGGCTTTAATTTTCTTAATTTAATATGACTGCCTCTTTGGCTGATAACAATAAATCCTCTTTTTACGAGGACTTTTATGAGTTCTTTGGCCGAGATTTGAGGTAATTTACTCAAGAATCTCCTTAATGGCCAACTTCTAAAGGCACGATAAATTCTTTAATCGGCGCCTCGGGTAATTCCTCATCTTCCAAATATAAATCAATCGCTTCTTGAATATTTTTTAGGGCTTCTTCAAAAGTATCACCTTGAGAAAAACAACCCGGAAGAGAAGGCACCGATACTGAATATCCCCCGTCTTTTTCTTGTTCAAATAAAACCGCTAAATTTCTTACTTTCATTTTAACTCCTAACCAAAATATAGCACAAAAATATAAAAAATCAAACATCACAAAAAGTGCGAGCGAGATGTCGGCCCAATATCAATATCCCTCCCCAAGTATTTTTGAATATTTCCAGAGGCCGTTAAATATCGATTTGTATGTTTCGGCAATAACCCGATCCGATATTAAATACCCAATCCCTCCATATTGATCCGAAATCATTAACACGCATTCGCCGAAAACCGCCATTGTTCCGTGAAAAGGCAGGGTCTTTTGCCCCAGCCGAACAATGCGACCGGTTCTGATAATTGCTTCTTGGGAATGGTATTTATGATATCCTTTGGAAACCGGCGACCTCAAAACCCTGATCATAATTTTTTTACTAATTGATTCTTCAATATAATTTTCAAAAAACCTGTTTCCCAAAAGTTCAGTCGAAGTTTTGGAATCAATGATCCAGTCAACTTTTCTGGATGGATTTTGATCCAAAGTTAGTAATATCGCTTCTTTTAAGTTTCTTTTCCCTACGAAACACAAAAAATTCCCAAATTTGAGGTTTTTATTGGGAAATTCCTTAATTTCTTCTTGATTTAATATCGAATAGGTTCTTTTATTATTAACAATTTTCTCCGATATTAAACCCGCCAAAACCAAGTGATCAATAAAATTATAAACGGTTGTCCTCTTAACTTTACTCGCTTCCGATATTTGACTGACCGTCCCCGTCCTAATTTTTTGAATCGCCTTATAAACCGCGATCTCTTTTGCCGATAGGTTAGTATAAATCTTTTTTCCCATTTTCTTTCCTTAATATTATGAATAGATATTTAAGAGTGTTGTCTATATTTTAGACATCGTGTCTTAAAAAGTCAAGAAATATGGTTTGAGGGGATAAAATGGTTAACAATATTGACAAGTTTGATAATATATGAGGATTCGGCAGAAAGCGATTTAATCTGCCGAACGAACCTGAACAAGAAAAGAAGAGGAGAAAAAGATGTCTGAGTTCGAGAAGGAAATCAGGAACCGAATAGCAACAGTAAGCAAGAAGATGGAAGGGATATTGATGACCGCTCTTCAGCTTGCAAAACAATGGAGAGCTAAGGTAGAAGCTACTCCTCCACCGATCGGAGAGCACCCCTGGAAGGTGCGTGAGGAGAAAGGACCATCTCCTCTTGAACAGGTCTTCCCGCAACTCTGTGAATGCGAGTTGGAGGTTTTTGGGATTTTCTTTGACGCTCTAAGTTGTACTGATGAGTTGAGTCCCCAAACCATAGAGAGAATCCGAATCCTCGAACCGCTCTTTGAGCTCACACGCGATAAGATCCGCGTGGGAGATACAGAACTTCTAATGGATGAGTGGAGGGAAGTTTGGAGCGCGCAAGAAAGGTTGGCAGAACGCCAAAGACCTGCACCGAAACCTTGAGACATCCGGGGCCGATTGCCTAAATCCCCGACTATTTAGTCCCGCTTGACTAAAACAACAAGTCCGGCGGGATTTCTTTATCACAAAAAGCGCGATCGAGGAATCGGCCCAATATTACTTTAAATTGTTGACCGTCCGTCGCGCTTTTTGCGTTTAGCTACCCGAGAAGCCATGCCCCTCGAATAGAATTTTGATAGACAGACGAGAACATCCTATAGATAACTAGGCGTCATCCATAAGAAAAAATGTCTGCCTCTTGCCGGGTTTTTGGCCCGCGACGCTCTTCGAAGTTTACGCTCGCTGGCCTAAAAGAAGGTGCTACCTCCGCCTAACCTTGCTTGGTCAAAGTTTAAAACGGCTCTGGATCATGCGGATTGGATAGCCATACAACAGCCATCCAAAAACCTTAGCTGAAGGGTCTAAATGTTAAGAATCGCGAAATGCCGATTTAGTGATGATCGGGGGAACGGCGCGGGACGAAATTCAGGATTGACAGTCGGCGAATTTCCAGATTAGCATGCGATTATTAAAAAACGGCAAGAAGGAAAGATACGAAAAACCCTCCTACATTTTCTTCTGGCCATTTTGCTAAAGTACTTTTGTTATTTTTATCATAGCATGGATTTTGGCTATTGTCAATTCTCGCATCTTATCGCGGGGTCTTGACAAATGAAAATATTGTATTAGGATACGCCATTTAAACCTTATTATAACGAAAAGTCCGCCCAAGAGCGGACTGATGGATGATAGAAAAAGGCTAGGTAATTCTTCCAGAAAGTGCCCTGGCATGATGGCGAATAACGGTGATTGTCTCGGGATCCAACAGCTCCTGCGCATCGCGAGCGAAAACACTCCCCAATGCCGATCCAGAAATAGTCATCATCCCATCAGAAAAAGTGATATCCGGACAATCATTCAAGCAGGCATGGATTTCCGGCGAAAAACCAGAGCCTCTGAATCTGGCGATCCCTTGCAGTTCGCGACACTCATGCATCAACCCTTTGATTGCTTGATGGAAAACCATTCTGTCCCCGGGCAATCGTTTTCGGGCTGGCAATGCCGCCATCAAGCCCTGTAAGACGACCGGTAGTCTCGGATCAATCTGGATCTTCTGCTCGTCTTTCTTCCCCATCACTCGCCCTCCTGGAGAAATGTCTATTACTAATTTACTTTTCTAACCCTTTTCTGTCAAGACAAGAAACACCCCGGCGGTAAACTACCCGCCGGGGCGCACATTGTGTTCGATCTTCTGAATATCCCTTCTTCGTCAGGCCTGGACCAGCCTCGCGAGCCCTGTGCCGCGACGGCGCTTGGCGATCTCGTCCGCCCCTGGCAGGAAGATATCGGCCTCGCCGAGCCCCAGGAAACGAGAGACCGTGTCCACCAGGTGGGCCTTCTCGCCCGCGGCAACAGCGAAGTGATGGACAGTGGTCTTCCACTTCCCGTCGACGCCCAGGACGAGTGCCTCTTCGAGCTCATCGAAGGTGGCATCGTCCACGCCCACGTAGAAGTGGGTGCCCAGTGTCATGGGGCCGTTGACTACTAGCGCCTCAAAGGCAGCGAGCGAGAAGCTGACGCCGGCCGCGCTGTTCCGGTTGCAGAGCCGGGCCAGCGTCATTGGCGTCCCCTTCTCGAAGTTCCCTACACCATCGAGGAAGGCGTAGGCCGGCCGCGAGGTCGGGATGATCCAGCCCTGCCTGGCGACGCAGCGGGTGCAGTTGACCGAGGGGAACGGCCCGCAGTGCCAGACCAAGATCCCGATGATCTTTCCGTCATCGAGGATCACCGTGATGGTGATGTCCGCGAACATCGGCGGTTTGCCACAAGGGTCGAGGGCCTGAAGCATCATCATCGAGAGCAGGCCACCCCTGTCGGTCTCGCAAGCGACCGGCACGCCGTGGCGGAGCAGCTCACCGCCAACCATGCAGAGCATGAGCTGGTAGTTCTCCATGCACGCCGGCCAGCAGTTGTGGGTCAGCCCGTCGAGGTCGTACCTCAGGCAGAGTTCGAGCTCCGCGATGATCGCCGCGGCGATCCGTCTGGCCGCCTCAGGCGGGATCTGGCTGAGATCGATGCCGCGCACCTGCATCGCCTGACACTCTGCCTCGAGCATCGGCTGGTCGGGGTCCTGAAGCAGGCTGACCACGCGTCCGAACAGCTCGACCTGATCGATGGGGACCACCTCGACACCGAACCGCGTCCCCAGGACCGCCGGGCTGCATTCGATCGCTTCGAAGGTGGGCTGGTCGCCGCCGATCTGGCCGATGCGCACGCCCCGCGACATGTTCCGTACTGCCCTAGCTGCGGCGACGAAGTCGCGGAACTTGGCAATCTCCTTCTGGCTGCCGGGCTGGCTCTGGCCAACGTAGTCATAGTGGTAGACCCCGTAGTCGGCCACGAGCTTCGAGGCGGGCTGGAATCCACACCAGGCATCGGTCTCGCGCGTGCCGTCGGTGTTCGGGTAGCCATCGTAGGGCGCGAAGAGCAACACCGGTAGGCCGAGCTCCTGGGCGAGCACGGCGATTTCGTGCTCGCAGCCGTAGTTGCCGAAGCCCACCTCGAGCGCATCGGCACCCTTGAGCTTGAGGTCCGCCGCCAGGCGCAGCACATCTGTTCCCGGAGAGATCACACCGCCATCGATGACAGTGATGTCCTGGCGGCAACCAAGCTCTGCGAGCCTGGCTGCGTGTCGCTGGCCCGGTGCCTTCTGGCTGAAGACCTGCCGCGAAGCGGTCACCCGCACCAACCCGAGAGGCCACTGGGTACGCCGACATTCCTTCCACTGTCTTACCAGTTCTTCTGAACGGGTTTGCGTCGCCACGACTTTCACCTCCTCGGTTACCTCCAGGCTCACGCCTGTGAGGGGGACTGCCAAAACAGCTTGTTTCTTACTCTGCCACCTCCTCTCGCCCTTTGGGGAAACTTGGATTGTTCTTTTTCAACCCGCCCAAGGCGGATAATATCAAATCTTACCAAAAAGTTATATTAACTGTCAATATACAAAAAGCCCCGGTTGGCCTGCTGCACAAATCCGGAGCCTTCTGCTATCTATCTACTATAGAATTTAAATTAAACCTCGATGATGACCGGTATCACCATTGGCCGTCTTTCTGTTTCCGCAAATAAGAATTCGCCCATCTCCTGACGCAGCGCTTTTTTAATAAAGTCCCAATTGGCCGGGTATTTTTCATTGTGTCGAGCAAACATTTTTTTAACTTCCTGACGGGCTTTGTAAACCAAATCTTCGCGTTGGCGCATATAAATAAAACCGCGAGAAATTATATCCGGGGAGGTGACAATTTTGCCGGTTTCGTGATCAACGGTTAAGATAACCACGAAAATGCCGTCTTTGGCCATTGCCTGACGGTCGCGCAAAACAATATTGCCGACATCGCCAACGCCTAAACCGTCCACCAAAACATAGGAGGCATCGGCTTTTTCTTGAGATAGCCGCGCCTTGCCTTGATAAATTTCAAAAATCTGACCATCTTCCATAACAAAAGTTTTTTCTTCCGAAATCCCCAATTCCTGCGCCAATCGGCCATGTAAAACAAGATGGCGAAATTCGCCGTGAATCGGCATAAAATTTTCTGGCTTAACTGATTCAATGACTAATTTTAGTTCGTCCCGCTTAGCATGGCCTGAAGAATGGACTCTCTGCGTCTCGGCACCGTAATAAACATAGGCTCCAAGCCGAAAAAGATTGTTTAAATTATCTTGAACTGTTCTTTCGTTGCCAGGAATCGCCGAAGCAGAAATAACCACCGTATCGCCTTTTTTAATGTGGACCTGCTTATGTTCGCCGCTGGCCATCCTCGTTAAGGCCGAATATTCCTCGCCTTGTGAGCCGGTACAAAGCAGGACTAATTGACTATCAGGAATATTAGCAATCCGGCGGTTATCAACAATGATGTTCTGAGGTACTTTCAAATATCCCAAATTCATGGCAATGTTAATTGCCTTATCCATCGAGCGGCCAAAAACTGCCACTTTCCGATTAGAACGCAAAGCCGCGTTAAGAACTCCTTGGATACGATCTAAGCTTGAAGCAAACGAGGTCACAATGATTCGTCCTTTGACCTTCCTAAAAATCGAGGTAATCGTGTCGTGGACAACACTTTCGGAAATGTGACTAGTTTTATATTCAACATTAGTTGATTCCAAAAGGAGTAATTTAACATTTTGGCTCCCCATCTCCTTAAGTCTAACAATTACTTTTTGCGATTCTTCTTTGTTGGGATCAAGTCTAAAGTCGGAAATATGGACGACTTTACCTTCAGGGGTGTCAATAATTAAACCAACATCATCCAAAAAAGTGTGGGAAAAAGGCATAAATTCAATTTTAAAAACGCCCAATTGTAAATGGTCGCCAGCTTTAACCACCCGGATTTTCGGATTTTGTTCAAACTCTTTCATTTTGGCTTCAATATAGCCGGCGGTCAGTTTGGTCGCATAAATCGGCGCTGGGATTTTCGGCCAAATATAAGGTATCCCGCCAATATGGTCTTCATGGCCGTGGGTAAAAATAATTCCCCGGATTTTGTCTTTCCGCTCTTCTAAATAGGCGATATTGGGAATAATATAATCAATTCCCAGCATCTCGCCGCGAGGAAACATGATTCCGCAGTCGACAATAATAATATCGTCGCCGTATTCGTAAATGGTCATGTTTTTGCCAATTTCGCCGTTGCCGCCGAGCGGAATAACCCGCAGTCGAGGGGTAAAGGCGCGGAAAATTTTTACAGGTTTGGTTTGGCTGCCTTGTTGAGGCAAAGTAGCAATGTTGTTCATAGTTCTCCAATCTGTTTAAGAATTTCTGGTATTTTTTTAAAATCTTCTTTAATGGTGGTTTTTAAATTCGCTTGGTATAAGGCCGCGGCCGGGTGAAACATCAGCATATAGACCTGACCGGCTTTTTTGTAGGCCTTGCCGTGGACCTGAGAAATTGTACGGATTTGGGGAAAAAACTGATGCATTGAATGCCGACCCAAAGTGATGATCAGTTTCGGCTTAATCAGCCGGATTTGATCATATAAATAGGCGGTCGTACAAATCCGCACCTCTTCATCCAAGGGATCGCGATTATTTAAGGGTCGACATTTAACGATGTTGGTGATAAAAACATCTTCGCGTTTGATTTTGATCGAACCAAGTAATTCATCTAAGAATTGGCCGGCCTCCCCAACAAAAGGGCGACCGGTTTCATCTTCGCTCTCGCCTGGACCCTCGCCGATAATCAGGATTTCTGCTTTAAGATTGCCTTCGCCCGGAACCGCCTTTTTGCGGCTGCGGTGCAAAGGACACTGAGTGCATGAACGGATATCGCGAGCAATTGATTCAAGAGTAGGCATATAAATTATTTTCTAGAACGGAATAAATTCCTTCTTAAAAGAGAGCTTCTTTTATCGTTAATTCTATTATAGCATATCTTGAGAAAAATGTCAAATATCAAAGCCCAAAACTACAACTTAAATGAAAAAGGAAATAATCTTTTTTGCTTTTAGTTAAAGCTTTAACTTTTGAGTTTTTAGTTTTAAACTTGGAGCTCGAGTAAATCTCGAGCGACAATTACTTCTCCTTTAAAAAATCTTGCCGCATCTTTTTTCGGATCGTATTTTTGTATATATAACGGCGCCATGTGGGTTATCACCAGCTTTTTGACCCCATTTTCAGCGGCGAATTTCCCTGCCCGTGAACCGGTAAAATGAGATTTTGGCTGAACTTCATCGGGCCAAGCGGCTTCAACCATTGCCAAATCGGCATTTTGAAGACATTTTTTGAGACCTTCGGATTCGACCGAGTCGCCAGAATAAGCAAAAACTTTACCTTCAGATTCGAGACGATAACAGATGGGTTTCATGCCGTCATTATGGATAGTCGGATAGGAATAAATTGTCCAGCCCTTGTCTTCAATTTTATCCTCGGATATCTCTTTGACCTCAATGTTATCAAGCGACCTTTCTCCATATCGGATGATGCGGACGATCGCCTTGAGATTTTCTAATGTTCCTTCTGGTCCATAAATTTTTAAGGGCTTAATCCTCACTGGCCATAAACCATGGTCAGCCGGTGGCGCGGTCGTGATATGTAAAAGAGTCACTAAATCATTAACATGGTCCCCATGCCAATGGGTAATGAATAACGCGTCCAATTGATTAACATGAACGCCAATTTTTAAAAGCTGTTCAATTGCCCCTCGGCCAAAATCAAAACAAAGATTTTGGCCGGCGGTTTGAACAAGATACGCCGCCGACCGCCTCTCCAATTCCGGTTGATAGGTGCCAGATCCGAGTATAGTTAATTTCATAATCTAATTGTAATTTATTTTAGGATAGAAAAAAAGACCGTTCTCGGTCAGCGAGCCCAAAGGGGGCAGGCTCAAACGCGCTCGGCGTCTGGGCAGTTAGTTCGTTGGTTCCTCTTCGGAATCGTTGTCCTCGAAAACTCTCTCGAGGAGCTCAGTAGTCGGGTTGGCGATCTGTTTGACCGCCTCTTCCAGGTCGAGTTGGATCCGGGCTTTGATGTACTTAGGCAACCGGTTCCACTCTTCCGCGGAGATTGTCGGCGAGATGTACGGGCGGACAACGGTGTAGCCCTCGGGGATGAAGCGTAAGACCTGGATACCGTACTGGGCTTCAAACTCCTGGACCGCTTGCCGCTGTTCGTCGCTCATGTTAGCGCGCCGCCGATGCATTCGTACATACCGGGGCGTGTAGGGTTCGCGGGACTCGAGAACCTTGCTCCGAACCGGCAGCTCGCGGTTGTAAACTACCCGTGGGATGTACGTCCAGCCAGTACAGATCTGTGGCTTCTCAGGCTTGGGCTTCTTCTTACCCTTCCCGCCTTCCTTCTGCGGCCGGCGGACGGTGATCTGCTTGGCGGTGACCAGATCGTGGTAGACCTGAACACACAACCAGAGCAGATAGGTGTTGAACTTCTCTGGAACCGCATCTGGGGGAAGATACTCGGGTCTGTCGCGCAGTATGAACACAACATCGTTGATACTGAAGAACGAAGACCCGTGTTCATGCTCCAGCTTGGCCATCAATCCCAAGGATGTTTCGTCGCGGGGAGACTGGTACACCTTGAGAATCATGGACCTGACCGGAGACCTGGGATCATGGAAAACCACGATTGACCCTTCTGGGTTGGGTACGTAGCGGAAATTCGCCCAGGCATCCTCGAGAAGAGTCAAGATTGGACGCATGCTGGGAAACTGAGGCAGCCTATCCGCGAGGTCTCCA
Organism: uncultured Candidatus Berkelbacteria bacterium; assembly: GCA_963698075.1. Taxonomy (GTDB): domain Bacteria; phylum Patescibacteriota; class UBA1384; order UBA12157; family JAENIV01. Next base: position 576,864 of record OY969116.1, read on the forward strand.
GAGCCCCTCAGCGTGTCTTCTGGATCGGGGATAAAGGCAGCATCATCAGGGCCGATGTCATTCATCTGAGCCGCCACGGGGAAGTGGAACCTCACAAAGTCGGTCTCGATTTGGAGCGGTTTCCTTAGTTGCCGCCAGATTGGCTCCCCCTTGGTCCCTATTAGCACCGTGTCTTCGGAACCGGCCGCAAAATGCAGGAACCGCACTGAATAGTAGAGGAACACGTGAAGTGCTCCGTAGGGATTATCCTTGTCTAGCATCCTGTTCAGATCGGGCAGAAGTCCCAGAGCGGTCATCTCCTCCAGAATCCCGTATTGGAACGGGATGATCCGGTACTGGCCGCTGTTGACGATCCTGTCCAACATGTTCAGCAAGTATCTGACATAGTACTGGTTCATCTTATCCCTGGCATCGGCTAGTTTGAGCCCCGAAGTGCGCTCGAACTCAGCTTTACAGTGACGGAATAGTCCTACCAGCAGCCTGTTCGCTGAGCTATGCTCTGGTGGTAGTGCGAAAGGGAAGCCCTCGAACTCTAGTCCAGCCATCCCTTTCGAAAACAGAGTGTAGACATCGGGCAAAGTACTTATGAGTAGGTCGATGTCTTGCCACATTTTCTGCTTCGCTCTCCTTTCCCCTGGATGTGTTTTATTCAGTTGTCGAGGTACTAAACCAAATGATCATACCATGATAAACGCTTTTTGTCAATCCCCAAAAGAGCCCTTGGCGAGTTTACATCGAGTAAACGAGATGCCTCGGGCTCTTTTTCGTATCTAGAATTTATAATATTCCCAGATTAGACCTACGAGGTCTACTCTTTCACTAATCCTAAGTACTCTTTTGCAATCGCAATATTAACCGGCCTCTGTTTGACCCCGCCAATTAATTTAGGGTTTAAACCACGGCTTTGCAGGGCCTGTTCAATCTGAGGTGATTGACTTTCAATTTCTTCATCAGTTTCGGCATCAATCCTGACATCCGTTTTGGCCAAATTGTCGCATAAAAACAAGATGCCAATTTCTGTTTGAAATTCGGGAAAACCTGAAGCAATTTCTTGACAGGCCTGGCGGCACCCCTCACTTTGGGCGAAAGCAATAGTAAAACCTAATTCTGATTTCTTAGCGGCATCGCGCATTTTCCCGAGTTCGTAATGAAGCCCGGCACAACGGGCAATATAATCTACTTGACCATCAGTTAAACCATATGTCTGCTGTAATAAACCTCTAATTTCAGGATTTTCTCTGATAATACTTTCTGACTTGGCTTCATGGCCTTTGTAATCAGGTTCGAGCTTGCCATCTTTATCCTTAAAACCGCGGGCAAATTTCCCTAGATCATGTAAAGGGATGCTGGTTCGTAAAAGTTCCTCCTTAGTTTTGCCATCAATTTGACCAGATAATTTTGAGGCAACGGTCTCGGACAGGCCCCATTTTTGAAAGTATTCCTGCGCTTCAGTCCGATAAAACTCAGCAAACTTTCTCGTGTGAGTGATGATTCCGAACTGATGCCAAACGGCATCGTGTTCGACTGGATCGTCAGGGTTTTCCTTAAAATGAGCATTTTCTGGACGCTCCTCTATTAAACCAACGGCTAAACGAGGCAGCTCGTCCAACAGCCGTAAATCAATATCGGTCAAAGTTTCCCCAGGAGGGGTTGGTTCAGTCCCAAATTTAGGCATTTTTTCTCCTTACTAAATTATTTATTATTTCGAATGCTCCCACATAAACTCAAAGAAAATCCGCATCATCTCTGTGAGAGGTTTATTCTTAATTATAACCGTAAAATTATTCTCAAATTCAACAAATAATATCTTATTATCTAAGATATTTGTTCCGCCTGGGTAGGCATATTTTTTTGGTAAATATCTTATCTTATAATATTTTTCCTGAATCGCTTTCATTGGCCCAGGCAATTTTTTAACCCAAAGCAGCATTTTTGTTTCCAGGCCTGTTTTTTGTCTTTTTAGGGCATATTTGGGAAAATCCGGCCAAGCATCCAATAAAGGCTGGGTGGCTCCATGAACTAAGAGTGGGATTTTTGCTTTAGCCATTCTTCGACAATCCGGCATAATTGATTCGTAGGCGGCTTTAATCCCTTCTTTACCCTCAAAATATTCAACTTCGGGTCGAAATAAAGATTCTTTTTGCAGTTTTTTTAATTCTGGTAGTATTTTTTCGATTTCTTGAGAAATGAGATCTAAATTATATTTTTTACCTTCGATATAGGATTTTAATAATTCCGGGTTTTCAACATTAAATTTCAAAATCCCACCGGCTTTTTCCGTTTTTGAGGCAAGACCTTTATAAACTAAGTCTTCTAAAATGCCATAACAAGTGCTTCTGACAATACCGGCCTTTTGGGCAATCGTGGAAGCGGATGCCGAGCGCAATTCTAAAGCCGCCAAATATACTTTAGTCTCTTTATCATCAAAGCCCGCTTTTTTTAATAACTCTTCGTACTCCATACGACTAATCCTTTCTACACGAATCATAACTAATTTAAAATTCTACGATATTTAACGCCTTCTTTTTTGAATAAAAATAAAATACCTAAATGAAGATTCTTGGCTTGTAGATAAGATATTATTTGGTTGATATCCTTTTGATAGAAATCGTTAGCCACTTTTAATTCGACCACAATCTTATTATCAATCAAGAAATCTAGATAATATCTCCCGATCTTTTTCCCGTTAAATAAAATTGGACAATATAGCTCTCGTCTGAAAGGAATCTGGTTCTCCAATAACTCCTGGGCAAAAGCTTGTTGATACATTCTTTCATTATGACCATATTGCAATTGATTGAAGACATTAAATAACGCCCCCACAATTTTATAACTTAACTCTTTGTAAATAAGTTCTGCCATATTTGCGTCTATTATTCGTGTCTATTCGTGAAAAAAAGATTCGTCGTTAGTTCTGCTCTTATTTTAACATTTTTGTCGGTTTTTGTCAACAATTGCTTATTTAAATCATAATATCTTTGTCCCAAAGACTTGACATTTTGTTTATAATGTGCTATAATGGTTAGTCACGATAGGAAAGGGTTTAACCCGAACCTGTCGGACTTGTCCCTCGAAGCCGTAAGGCGGAGTGGGATGAACCTGAAAATATAAGGAGAACCAAGATGCGGAACCTAATGTTCGCCGCTACCCTGGTATGCCTGGCGGTTTCGCCCTGTCTGGCCAGCGAGAACCTGGACCTGTATGAAGGAGGAACGGTTGTCGCCACGCTCTGCGGCTTCGAGGATCTCGGTAACGGGTTCTCAACCAACGGGTTTGTCGACATCAAGAAAGACGGCTGGTTCTCCAAGGTTCGCGTAGCGAAGATGGAGAATCAGGCCGGAGTGGCCGTCGAGCTCCGAAGCGCTTCTGGCGGCTACCGCGAGGTAGTCGGCGGACCGCAGCTCGAGCTCAAGGACAGTGCCGGCTTCGTCCGGACTAACTGCTGGAGCGATGGGACCCTCTCAATCTGGCAGCAACACACCCTCTCCCAGGACTTCTGGACCAATGGCTGGCTCGATGTCAAAAGAGGCCAGACTATGGCCGAGCTCCAAGTCGGCCACAAAGTCGCGCCAAGGGCGGACCTGATCGCCGAGTACCGGTTCGGCTCCAAGAGGGCCGAAACCGAGCTGGCAGTCGGAGTCCAATTCGGACTTCGGTAGTATCCACCCCCGCCTTCCCAACGGAAGGCGGGGGCAACTCCGAACTCTCAAGTTCCTTGAGGGCTGGGAAGTTGAAAATACACCGCCAGGATATCTGGCATAAGGAGAAAGAGATGATAAAGGCCATCAAAACCTGGATGGAACGATTGTTGTTCGTCTGTGGCCTTAGGACAAAGCCAGCCCGCTGCAACAAGTGCAGCAAGGTCTATGAGACCTTCCCATGCCCAGAATGCGGCGTTGACCTGGTGAAGAAAGGCACCTTCAGTATCATCTGGCGACCAACGGATTGTGGCTATGTCTGGCAGTTATTGGACCAGCAACGCCGATCGGTTTGTAGAAGATGTAAGCACCAGTTGGTCGAGGAATGCATCTGTTCGTGCCGGGAAGGAAGGATTGAGTTTCCCAGGGAAATCCCTCGGCAAAACAGAATCTTCATGGATGGGTTCTCAAAGATCTGCAGAGAATGCGGCTATGTGATCGGCAAAGGAGAGAAATGCCGTAACTGCGGGGCTTGGTCCGAAGAAGAAACCGACTGATCGTATACTTGCCACCGTCCCGCCCCAATCAGGGGGCTGAACCTCTATTCAGGACCTCCACTGTAAGGATACGCAGACGGCGGCGCAGTAGCGCCGCCTTTTTTCGTATTCCTTTAATTTATTAGATCATAAAAATAAGGTAACCGCGTAAACCACTATCGCCAACAAAATGCCGTAGATGAGAACTCTAATAGACAAATGAGTGTAAAATTTTTTGGGGGCATTAGAATATTTAGTCAGGTTATACGCCTCGGTAATATAGGCGTCAAAAGCACTCTGTTCATCGCTTAAGACGTCGTAAACCTCCTCGCTATATTCTGAAAATCCCTTACTGGCAATATAATCATGATAAAAAATGCTTTCTTTTTGACCTTTTTTGCTTAAAAATTTCGGTGGTTTTAAGGCCAAAATAGCGCAGAATAAAGAGATAAATAGAGCAACTAAAGCCACTGAAAAGGCAATGTTTTTGGCTAAATTGTCGTGGTAATTACTGATGACAAAGAGAATTAAGACCGAATCAAAACCAATAATAATATTGGCTCGCGTATCAAGCATGTTGCGGATCTCGTTTTGTTTGCGCATTAAATCTGCCAGTAATTTCTGTTTGGTTTCTTGTTCGAGTTGTTTGGCTGCCAATAATCCTCCTGTTTGATTATAACAGATTATTTCGCCGCTTTAATACTTAGCGAAACGCGTCCCCTCTCCTTATCAATCTCCATCACTTTCACCTTGACCACTTGGCCGATTTTGAGATAGTCTTCAATGCGGTTGACGCGCTCGGGGGCGATTTGGGAGATATGGACCATGCCGTCCTGGTTGGGCAAAATCTGGACAATCGCGCCGATTTCATTGCCGCGCATTCTATCTTTGACAATCGAAGTCACCGGCCCCTCATAGATTTCCCCAATTTGGACTTCTTTGGTCATATTTTCAATCCATTGAATCGCTTTTTGGCCCATCGCCGAATCAGTGGAGGCCACCATCACGGTGCCGTCGTCTTCCAAATCAATCGAAGTTACTTCTTTGCCGCCACATTCTTCAATAATTTTGCGGATGGTTTTGCCGCCCGGACCAATCACATCACCAATTTTATCCACCGGGATTTTGAGTGATTTGATTCGCGGCGCATAAACCGAAAGTTCTCCTCGTGGCGCCGCTAAAACTTTCTCAATTTTATCCAAAATTTCATTGTTGGCTTTCCGGGCCTGGGCCAAGGCCTCCTCCAAGATTTCAGTTCTAAGACCTTTTAACTTGGTATCCAATTGAATCGCGGTGATGCCTTTGCGAGTGGCGGTGACTTTAAAATCCATGTCCCCGGCAAAATCCTCAATTCCTTGAATATCGGTCAGGATCTTGTATTTGTCATCTAAACTCATCAGCCCAATGGCAATTCCCGCCACTGGCGCTGAAATCGGCACACCCGCATCCATCAAGGCCAAAGTTGAACCGCAAGTTGATGCCATTGAAGAGGAGCCATTTGAGGATAGAACTTCCGAAACCACCCGAATGGTATAGGGAAAATCATCCCGCGAGGGCATCACTGGTTTGAGCGCTCTTTCAGCCAAGGCGCCGTGACCGATTTCGCGCCGAGATGCCGTGCGCATCGGCCGAACTTCACCGGTGGAAAACGGCGGAAAATTATAGTGGTGCATATAGCGTTTGGTGCCTTCTTCCTCCATAGTTTCAATCACTTGCTCTTCGCCCGGCGCACCAAGCGTCACAATCGATAAGACTTGGGTTTGACCGCGCGTAAACAAGGCAGAGCCATGAGTGCGCGGCAAAAGCCCAACCTCAATATTGATCGGCCGAATTTCATCGATTTTTCGGCCGTCAGGCCGGACTTCTTTTTCAACAATTGCCTGACGGACCTCTTTTTCCAAAACTTGACCAAAAGCGCTTTTTAATTCAACTTGTTTGTAATTACCCTCAAAATTTTCCAAAACGTGTTTTTCAAATTCGGAAATCGCCTCGTCGCGCTTGGACTTATCCATTTCGTGAACCACTTTGTCAAGTTTTTTGCCCAAGTATTTTCTGACATCTTTGATAATTTCCGGCTCAACCTCCTCAACCGTCTGTTTATCCGCAGATTTGAATTCCCGCTGCAGCGTGATGGCGGGCCGGAGCGCTTCAAAACCGGCTTTGACCGCTTCGATTAAGGTTTTTTCTTCAATTTCTTGAGCACCCGCCTCAAGCATCATAATTTTATCGCCTGTGCCCGCGACCACCAGATCTAAAGTCGAATTCTCGAGTTCGGTTTGGGTCGGGTTAATAACTAACTTGCCGTCAAGCAGACCAACGCGCACCGCTGCCACCGGGCCTTCAAAGGGAGCGTGCGACAAAGACAAGGCCGCGGAAGCGGCAATAATTGAAATCACGTCTGGCTCATTTTCCAAATCAAAAGAAAGAACCGTAATCACGATTTGGACATCATTGTAATAACCCTTGGGAAACAAGGGTCGAATTGGCCGATCAATTAAACGGCAAGCCAAAACCGCCCCTTCTGACGGTCGGCCTTCGCGTTTGATAAACCGGCTCCCAGAAATTTTTCCGGCCGCGTAGAGCCGCTCTTCGTAGTCAACTAATAATGGGAAAAAATCAATCTCTTCTTTTGGTTCTTCCGCCACTACAGCAGTGGCCAAAACCACGGTATCGCCGTAGCGAACCGTGACCGACCCCGATGCCAGTTCTGCCAGTTTACCAGTGGAAATAATTAAATCTCGTCCCCCAATTTGTGTTTTGTACTCCTTCATTTTGCCTTCTAGAAGGCAGAGAGCTGTAAAGCAAGTAACGAGATATCCTCCTTAGGATATATCCTTATTCGCCTTACTACTCTTACTGCCTTAATATTATTTTATTTATTTTTTAAGTCCCAAGTCTTTAATCAATTTCTCGTAAATCTTGGGGTCATTTTTCTTAAGGTAGTTTAACAATCTTCGGCGCTTGCCGACCATGATCAGCAAGCCCCGGCGCGAATCAGAGTCTTTGGCATGTTTTTTTAAGTGTTTGGCCAATTCTTTGATTTTTAGCGTCAATAAAACCGCCTGAACCTCCGCCGACCCAGTATCTTTCTTATGCGTTTGATACTTTTTAACCAAGTCTATAGTCATCTTCTTCCTCTTAAAAAGTAGGCATTCTATTTTTTGACCAGATTTACAGTAGTCATATTCCTTTCAAAAAATAGCATTTTACTTGTATCATGCCCGCAGGGCATGTAGTTTTGCCATAATTCCTTTTTATTCTAACATACCCTGATATTTTTGACAATATCCAAACGATAATCCTTGGTTATAAAACCTTTGGTTTTTTAGAACAGGCGAGCCACAAAAATTGATACATCACGCGCATCGTATCAGCAATCGCTTTGTTTTCTAATATTGTCCCAGCAACGGGTTCTTCGAAAGCAAGAAGGGCAACTTTATTTCCGTAAATGATCATGGCCGATTTTAACTCAATTTTTTCAGGCAGGAATCGAAACTCTCGGAAGCCTGTATCTTCTAATCTCCATAACCTTTGCGCAAGTGGGTGCGGATCGCTAATAATAAAAGATTTTGTCTTACCAAACTGTCTTCTTTTTTTAGAAAAACGATCTAAAAGATCTTGGAAATCCAAATATTTTAATGCCGAACCAAATGAGCCAAACCAATATGGATCTTTTTTCTCTTTCAAAATGTCTTCAAAAATATGCCAGACATTATCTTTGCCTTCATAAAAACTAACGCTTGACCGATGAGGAAATTCATGAATCAGAGCCTTGAGCTGTGGGACGATCTCACTGGCAATTAATTCTTTGTTTTTGAGATCTGATTTTTCTCTCGCTAAAATATCAAAAAAATGTTCTGGTTCCTCAGCTTCGACTGTCTTTTTGTTGCCGACGATTTTCTGGTGAAGGAGGCCTCTTTCTATCAAATGATCGATCGCGTAATAGGAAGTGCTTCTTTTTACACCCGCTGCTTTAGCTAAAATTCGAACACCTGAAGGTCCAATCTTCAGGGACGTTCGGTAAATTGCTTCTTCAGTTTTTGTTAATCCAAAAGGAGATAAATTAATTTCTCTCATTTTGTCCTTTGTCTACTATATTCGACAACATCTATATTCTATAATATATGGCTATTTAATGTCAAGTGTCCCTGCATGTAAAGTGATTGTCCAATGACTATTGACAAACAGAATAAAATCTGTTATAATAACTTGTTTGAACCTTAACAAGGGAGGTGACAAAGGTGTCACAGATAAACCCGATAGACGCGGGAATGGCGTTCATGCTGTCCCAAAAAGATGAAGATGGCTTTTGGCGTGAATTCGGCCAGCTTCGCCACGGGCCGTCTACTGCCTGGGCCAGCGCCTATATTGGCCGGTTGCTCCTACCTATCCTCAAGGCCAGAGGGCAGGCTCAAGTTCTGGACTCCACGCTTGGGGCGATTATCTCCAGTCAGAATCAGGACGGCGGTTTTTCCTACAATGAGTATGTCCCTTCTGACGCCGATTCTACCGCCAATGTCCTTCTTCTGGCTCAAGCGCTCGGAATTACGATCGAGGGCGCCGAACGAGCACTGTTGGGTCATCAACAGCCAGACAATGGATTTTCGACTTACACGCCCGGGCACTTCGCGAGCATCCATCCGGACATGATCGCTGTTCTGCAATGCGAAGAGTGTCTGACGGACTACTGTTCGGGGAATTCCTGCCCCCTCTTCCCTGGAAGAGGCTGGTGTAGCTCCCATGTCTGCGTGACTGCTGTTGCTGCACAGGCATTAACTGACCGCCAGGCGAAAGCGGGTGTCTTGAAGTTCCTAACCGCCAAACAGCTCAGCTCGGGTCTCTGGCCGGCTTACTGGTGGATAGGACAAAACTACAGCACCCTCCAAGCGATCAAGGCGCTGGGTAAAGACAGGATGCCAAATCTGGAAACGCTGGTCGCCGGTCTAAAGAGGTCGGGTGTCCAGAACATTTTTTCGGTGGCTCTGGCAATCGAGGGGTTACTTCTGCTTGGTACCAGGCCTCCTGATCAGTTCGGCGACTGGTTGATAAGGAACCAATGCCCAGACGGCGGTTGGCCTTCTTCGCCGGTACTCCGCATTCCCAGACCGGATATGGAAAATCCGGAGGAAGCCAACGAGGTTCTGTTCGATCAGCACCGTCTTTTCTCAACAGTTCAGGCTGTCCATTCACTCTATCTCTCAGGGAGGTGAGGAAAATGTGGTGGCATTACCTTCTGTATCCAGCAAACCTAATCGTAGCCACTATTCTCGCGGGCTATCTGCTATTCTGGGGCGGCAGAAACCCAGCGAAAAGATGGCCCGTCGGACTGCTGGCGATAGTCATTCTCGCCACCGCCTTTCTATCAGGATTACTCTACCGGTAGCCGTCAGAGCGAGCAACACAAAAGCCTGCTTAACCACAGCAGGCTTTCTCGTAATAAAAAATAGCTTATAAGTCCGAGTTACGCAATTTTACTTCTCTGAAACTCGCGGATTTTCCCCAAAATCTCTTCTTCATTCGTCGCTAAACTTGCACCAGAGAGCTGAAACCCGGCGGCCCCCTCATGGCCGCCACCACCAAAAAGCTTGGCGACGGCCGAAACATCAGTTCCTGGAACGACCGCCCGCAGCGATCCATCCAATTCCCCTGCCTTCTCCGCCAAAAGCAAAACAAAATCAATGTTAGGGGCACTTTTTAGGAGTTCGTCGATAACGCCGCTGGTCTCCGATTCTTGAGCTCCGGATGAGAGAAAGTCATCTTGGGAGATTTTGGCCCAAAGAAAACGGCTTTCCGGATCAAGTCGCACCGATTCCAAAATCCTTCCCCAAAGTTTCAGGGTTGACAAAGGTTTCGTCTTAAAAACATGACGAATAATTTCTTGCTGACGACCGCCAGCAGCCACCAATTGCGCCGCAACCGTCAAAGATTTCGGGGTGGTATTAGCGTTTTGAAAACTGCCAGTATCAGTTATAATCCCAGTCAAAAGAGCGGTGGCAATATCTTCATCAATTAATGGTCTTTCTCGCGCCAAAGATTCAATCAAAGAAACCAAAATTTCCGCTGAAGAAGTCGCGGTCAAATCAACCCAGTTGATTTTGCCAAAAAAATCATTGCCAGCATGGTGGTCAATATTGATCACCGGCGTTTCGTAAAAAAGCGAGCTTTGGCCATCGTAGAGAGGTCCCAGACGTTCCAAATCGGGCGAATCGAGGACGATGATCAAATCAAATTTAAATGCGCCGTATGAGAAAGAAACGTCTTCATTGCGAAAAGTCCCTCCCAAGGGGGTGATGACAATATTGAGTTTATTTTCTTCGGGCAAATGTTTATAACCCAACCGATCAACTTGAGTCCTGGAGGTATCAATGGTAATAATAAAATCCTTGGTGCCAGAAAAGCCCTTGGTCAAGTCAGCCGCGTGCGGCAAAAAACTAAAAGCTCCCGGAATAACTTCCGGCGCCACGGCCGTGACATCTTTACCTAATTTTTTGAGGACCAAATATAAGGCGATGAGCGATCCCAAAGCGTCGCCATCGGGATTAACGTGGGTTAAAACTAAAATTTTCTGGGCGGCGCTGATGGTTTGAGTTGTTTGTTGTTTGGGAGTAAGTTCCATATATTCTTCCACTAATTTTATTCGCTAATCTACGCTAATTTCTTGATTCGCGTTAATTCGCTTAAAAAAATTCGCGGATAGCTCACTATCATAACAAATTGGCGAAACTAATGTCAATACTCTATATTACGATGTGCTACGATTAAAACATGCGTATCGAAATTGATCAGAGCGGAAGAATTGAATATACCAGTAAGCCAACGGTTATTGCCTTTGCCAACAGCAAAACATGTTCAATTATTTTCTTATCTCGTGATAAAAAATATTTACAAAAAATCTTCAGAAAAGCTGGTGTACCGAATTTGTTCATAAATAAAACTTTCGCCATCTTGATATTTCTTCTCATCAAAGATTTTCTCAAATCGATTGATCAAATTATTATTGATCACGAATATCTTGGTCATGATAAAGTTATTAAGCAATTTTTGCTTGAGTTCTTGCGCCGTCATAAGAAAAATTTTGATTCCCACGATATTTCTTTCCGCTATATTGGCAAAAAATCATCTGCCCATCGCATTGCTATCGAGGCTTACAGAACCAAGAGAGCAGATAGAAAAATAACCATCAAAGATATTCTCAAAATTGCATTTTAATAATGCAGCTACATTAGCATCATAAAAAATCGGGGAACGCTTAAGTGCAATTCTCTGTCTTGCAGTTCGGCGTCCTACCCGATCTTGATTAGATTGTACTATGACGTGAGACCGTTTGTCAAGGGTCGGTATTCTAAAAGGATAACAAAAAAAGAGGCCGGTTTCCCGACCCCTGTGCGTCTACTGCCAAGGCTTTAGCTATCACCAGGGATCTTGGCCCCATCTCTGCCAATTGGGAGGTAATTCTTGGTTAGCTAGCTTTGCCATCATCTCTTCTATTTCGGCGGGCAACTTGTAGTACTTAGCGATTTCTTCCAGTGTCTCCCTACAAGCGAAAGCGATGTCACGGCTTGAACCCCGCACGCCGCTGACGGGATGGCGAATACAATAGACATGATGACTCATCATTTTGTCGGCCATCTTCTCGACAAAGACCTGCAAACCCTCAGGCAGTTCAACGGGTTCGATGCTGCCGAGTTGGATATCAACACTACCGCAGGCAGGACAGCGGAGAACTCTGACCTGGGCGACTTCAACTTCTGCCGACCGAGCCAGAATCTCACCGGCCTCACGACGAGGAAATTCATGCTTACAGTTATTACAGAGCATTTGCGTGCCTCTCCTCTCTGTCCGACCATAGTATATTAGCACATAGGAGAGAAGTTGTCAATAATAGAACAATAATCCTTTACAAATTTCCCCTTATTCCCGACCTCGCAGGTCTACTCTTTCAATTTGGCATAGTTTTGTGCCTAACCGATTTGCCCTCACTTACGAAGTGAGTGCTAACTGGGTCAAAGTTAATATATAATCAAATTGGATCGGTCGATGAATTTTTATTATATTTTTCCTCTATAGCTGGCAAGAGTTTGTAAGTTTTTTGTGAGAAGAATTTGGATACGAAAAAGGGGCCGGTAAGCCGGCACCCTTGTTTAGTATGCTGTATTGTGGGTTACGGATTCTTCACCGCTTTTCAAACGTGACTAAAAGGGCCAAAGCGACGTTTATCGCTGTAAAAAATCCAGCGGTTAAAAACAATAAAGACTGGATGATCTGGTGGTGACTTAGTCCCAAAACAACCAGATATATCAGAACGTTGACCGTTGCTAGAATAAAGATGGTTCGATCGGCAAAAAGCCTAAGTACCGAGAGTGGCCCGGCTGCTCTTTGTCGCTTTCTGACCACAATGCAGGCCAACACCGCATTCAGCACCATCGAAATTACAATACTGGTCACCAAAGCACGATGAATCAAATCGTTCAGTGACTGGATGTCGGGCATCTCTTTGCCTCCTGTTGCGCCTTGGTCAACTTGATAACATAACACTTTTCAATGGCTTTGTCAATGCATTAAATCTTTACAAATTTCCCCTTATCTGATATATTCAACGTAGTTGAATAAAATTTTCAATTATTAATTTTTAATTTTAATTTAATTTGAAATTAGTAACTTGAAATTTAAATTATTCCTGAAAGGAATTATGCCTCTTACCAAATCAGCCAAAAAGGCCTGGCGATCATCGGAAAGAAAGCGCCAAAGAAATCAAAAACAGAAAGTTGAATTAGAAAAAGCGCTGAAAAACCTGTCTCGCCGAGCCAAGGCGGAAGTGAGCGCAAGCATCAACGAGGTTATTTCTAAAATTGACAAAGCCGCTAAAACTCATCTTATTTCCAAAAACAAAGCCGCCCGGCTGAAGTCGAGGTTGATGAAGAAGTTCGGCACGCCAAAGAATGTTAAAACTAAAAGCGCAAATGTTAAAGCAACAACTAAAAGCAAAAAGGAAATTCCAAAGAAATCTCCAAAGAAAAAATAGTAAATTTCTTCGAAATAAATCTTTTTTCCTTTAAGCTGCAGTTTTTAGCTTTTAATTTTAAGTTTTAAGTTTTCAAGGAGGGTAATGCTCGACGAAATTATCACTCCCGCCGAAGCGGAGCTCGCCTCAAAAGCAACCAAAGGCGAACTCTCTTTTTGGCAAAAATTTTTCTATGGCACCGGCTGTCTTTATGAATTGACCAAATGGATTATTGTTGTTCTAGTGATTGGCACTTTAATTCATTTCTATGTCGGGACTCTTTTTATTGTTGATGGTCAATCCATGGAACCCAATTTCAAAAATGGTCAATATATTTTAGTTGATCGCTGGCAATATAACTTCGGGAAACCAGAAAGGGGTGATGTTGTCGTTCTGAAATTTCCCGGCGATCCTGAACACAAAAAATATATCAAAAGAATTATTGGGCTGCCTGGAGAACATGTCCAAATTATCGAGGGTTTTGTTTACATCAATGGTCAGAAATTGAATGAATCCTATATTCCTGCCGGCGTCTTAACCATTCCCAATTTAGACCGATGGCTGCGCCAAGATGATTATTTTCTCTTGGGCGATAATCGCTATAATTCTTCAGACTCGCGAATTTGGGGGATTTGCCCAAAAAGAGACCTCATTGGTAAGGCTTTTTTTACGCTCTATCCGTTGGAGATGTTCGGCAAAATAGCCGAAACTAGCAAGTAGGTTAAGGTTAGGAAGCCAGTATGGTTTAGAGGTTAAGTCAGTAGGCCTTTTAGACCTAACCCATTAACCATTCCAGCGTCTTAACCCTAACCCTCTAACCTATTCAACAGTTGGTTCATGAGAACGGGCGAGATTTTCGGCCACATAGCCAATCAAGGGGAAAAGCTCTCTCGCAAAACTGTCCAAAGTAACCACGTTTTCATTGGATGAATACCAATCTGGCGGGCTGAAGCGCTCTTGGCCGAAACGCTTGGCCCAGTCAACTTCTGCCCCCAAAACCATTGAATAAGGCAGGTACTCTTCAAATTTACCCTGAAGCGCTTGAACCCCCGGGGCGGGTTTTTTGTCAGTTAAATATTCTCTAAATTCCAGCCATTCTTGAAGTTCTTGATTACCAAGATTAGTCCGCGCCGGCATAAAAGGCGCGAGCCGCACAATCACCGCCGCGGCAACCATTCCGCCGGCCCAAAAAAACAGACCATATTTAGGATCAGCGCCGAATATTGCCCCGAGCATAAAACCGGCGAAACTTAAGAAGAATAAAACTACGCCTGCATATTTCCACGCCAAGTGGACTTTGGCCGGGTTTTGAACAAAATAGCCGCGCTTGGTGGCCTCGTTATAAACTCCCAAATAAAATTTAGCAATTTTTCGGGAAAAAATGTGGCGACCAATCCGCATTTCGACATCAGCGACGCTACTTTTAATTGATCGGGGTAAAAAGACTTTTCCTAGCAATTCTTTTTCAAAATCTGATAATCCTTTCATTGACCCAAAATCCGTCCCCCGGCGAATGCCAAAAGAAAATTGACCATTGCCTTTGTTGATAATGTAGATAAAACCACGTCTAGCCAAATCAATTAAAGTCGCGGCAATCTCTCGAGCGCCGACCACACCGTCAATCAAAACGCCGGGAATCGCCGGGGCGATTGTATCAGGCGGTCCCCCTAATTGACCGCGGATGGGGATCATTTGGGCGCGTCGACGCTTTAAAATCATAAAAAGCATCAAAACAAGGGTGACTCCTGGCAAAACAATGGCAATGTAAAGCCAGATTTTTACCGGTAAATTAGTAATCGAAAATTCTAATACTTGCCAAAAATTTGGCTGGATCAAGCCCTTGGGTAAATCAGCGACAATCGTGAGGGTGGCTTGCGGTGAAATATCGGTCGCCTCATAAACTAAAGTTTGCGGATCGCTTAAATAAATTCTGGTCGAACCAATGCCATGGACAGCATAGACAATTTGGCGAACTTCTTCTGACTTAACTGGAGAAGGTAAGTGAACAATTCCTTGAAAAGCTGAGATATATTCACCAGTTGAATCAAAAACCAGAATTCTGAGTTCGTCATATTGCTCATAAAATCGCAGGGCGTGATTTTTCTTTTCGCCATCAATGGTGACGGTCCCGGTTTTACTAACCTCAATATTCATCGTTCTTTGATTAATCACTGAGTTAAAAGGTAAGTCTTTAAATTCGACTGCTGCCAAGGGTCGGCCAAAGATTTGCCAACCTAAAAAAACCAAGACCGCCACGCCGGCGAGGATGACAAAAAAGAAGGCTTTTTTTCGATAAAAACCGATCTCACGAAAAAGCGCCTTAATCACTTCCCACGTTGACATCACCCTCCCTAAATCTTAGGTCTTTGCTATTTCAAAAATTAGCAGCTCCAAAGCCGTTCTTAACTCTATTTTACCAGTTTTTATCCGCACATCAAAATCGAGGAGTTTTGCATAAATTTGTTTTAGGTCCTCTAACGTGTATTTGGCCGCGATAGCGATGCTTTTTTGGACCACAAAAGGATGAAGACCAGATTTTTTGGCCAGCGTCCAGCGATTATTTGATTTTAGACGCTGGCTTAAATCCTTAATCACCAGGAGATTGCGATACTGGTAAATAATCATCGTCAAAATATAAAGTTCATTGGCGCCGGTTTTTAAAAGCTTGTAAAGCTCCTTAGTCGCCGCCGGTAAATTTTTTTGCGCGGCCTCATCGATCAGATTAAAAATGTTCGCCTGAATTTGAGAATTAACCAAGAGTTCGATATTCTCAGTTGTCAGTTGTAAGTTGTAAGTTGTCAGTTTATCTATTTCATTCGTCATTCGCCACAAATCGTTGCCGATGTATTCGACAAGTTTTGAGATGGCCGCTGAATCAATAGCTCCGCCCCGGGTTTCGACTTCTTTTTTGACCCACCGTCGCAATGGCTCACTTTCTAATAATTTAAATTCTTCCATCTTGCCAGGCTGGTTAAGTTTTTTAAAGGGGGCTGTCCGGCGATCAGGAACACCCTCCTCAACAAAAACCAGGACCGTTGATTTGGGAACTTTGATCAGTGCTTCGGGAATTTTTTCTAAAATATCTTTCTTGCCATCTTTTAAAATATTTTCCACGATAACTAATCGTGATTTTGCCAAAAAGGGCATCGCCAAAATTTGGCGAATAAATTCGTCAAAAGTTATCGTTTTGCCATCCAGCACGGCCAAATTCGTATCACCCAAAGAGGCAGAAATAAATTTCTCCTTGAGCGCTTTTAATTTTTGCCAAAGTCGATATGTATCTTCGCCATAGAAAAAAAGGATCATTTTCCCTCTTGACTTTTAGTCTACGCACATCATAACATATGTTATTTTAAGTTTAGCAAGCACGCTTGCCTAAGGGGAGGTACCTTGATGATCAAGCTCCAACCGGTAACGATCATTGGCTTGGGTTCATATGTTCCCAGCACCGTTCTCACTAATGATGATATCCGTGACCGGCGTCCCTCGGACATTCCAGAAACTGAATGGACCGGCGATGCCTGGATCTTCCCGCGCACCGGCATCAGAGAACGAAGGATTGCCCCCAAAGATTGGGGTTCATCTGATTTGATGGTGCCGGCGGCTAACCGGGCACTCGCTGATGGAAATCTAGCTATCGGCGATATTGATCTGATTATCACTTCAACTTCTTTCCCCGACAAGGGTTCCGACTGCCCCCGGACTTCCGAGATCTTCAAACATCTCATCGGCGCCCATCAAACCCCACTTTCGGTGACGGAAAACGCCGAATGCGCCGGGTTTGAGTGGGCCTCGATCCGCGCTCAAGAGATGATGACTCTCTACGGCTACGAGCGCGTGATGGTCGTCTCCGGCGACAAGACTAGTTCAGCCGCCAACCCCCGTGACCGCAAAACCTACCCTTTGTTCGGCGACGCCGGCGGCTGCGTCATTCTGGCCCCTTGCGATGAGGGTGACGGCTTCTTGGCCTCGGCTCGCGGCACCGATACCACCTATATCGACGCCATTGAGATTCCCGCTGGCGGGTCGAAAATGCCAGCCACCCTGGAAACCGTCCAGCAAGGTCTTCATTATATGACAATGCCTGGCGGTAGCGATATGCTCAAGATCATTGGTGGTAAAGTCTTCCCCGACATTTGCCGCGAGCTTGTCGCTAAGGCCGGGATCTCCTTAGAGCAAGTCCGCCACATCATTGCCCATCAAGCCAATATTCGCATCACCATTGCTGCTGAGAGGCGTCTTGGCACGCACCTCTTCAAGGAAACCCAGCTTTGGTTCGGCAATACCTCGGGCTCAAGCGTGCCTCTGGCTCTCGACACCCTCTATCTTCACGGCGATCTTGAGCCAGGTGATTACATCATCATCGTCGGTTTCGGCGCTGGCTTTATCTGGGGCGGCCTCTTGATGCGCTGGACCAAACCGCGGTTCCGATTCCAGGGGTGAAAGGAGGAGACGATGAGAAGAGAAGTCTTCCTAGTTATCCGTCAGAATCCGGAGGCATTTTCGCTCACTCGTTTGGATGGTAATGTCACCACTATTCCCAATCTATGCCAACCACCCAAGGTATTCTTAGGCATTTCCGTCAATCGGGATGAGCTGGGCGAAAATCCACCACTCCCCATCTTGCGCCGAGATCTTATAGGCGCATTGGCGCATCCAGTTTCTCCGCCCTTCGGTCAAGAAGACCAGCTCATCGCCATCATGGTAGCTTCCGCGAAGGCTGATTGCAGCAGCCTTCGCGATTGCACCCTGGAAGAGGCCCTCACCCTCTGCGAACTATAATCCCGCCTGTTTACCAATCGATCTTTTCCCCGCCGCCCTTGAAAAGGGCGGCTTTCTGTATTAAAATATCTATATCCGCTAGGCTAGGAGGTTTGCCATGGCCGGTATTCTCGATCTTTGCCCAGAGCCATTCCGCTTGCCCCAACCGCTCGCGCCGCGACTTTCCCATGGCGAAACTTGGATCCAGGTCGGAGCAGTTGTCGGCTACGATCCGGAAACCAAGACCATCTACGCCACGCGCACTTTCACCGGCGAGGAAGAAATCAAGAATCCCGATCACTTCCCTGGATGGGTGATCATGGCTGGCGTCCTCCAGCAAGAGTTTGTCGCTCAGGCCGCTATCCAGTATGCCCTGTTCGACGCCCAATACGACGACTGTCTCTTCACCATCGTCCGAGTGGAGGCGGAGTTTCGCCAGCAGGTACCTGCTGGCACCGAACTCATGGCAATCTGCCGGCTCCTGACCTTGCCGAAGCCGGGCACCATCAAACTCGGCGATGCCGAATGCCAGCTATTAACAGCTGACTGTAAGCTGGTCATGTCGGCCAAAATCCGCTTCAAAGTCGTCACCAAAAGCAAGACGCCACTGGCCCAACTCTAACTGGGCCTCTTCCAGCGATCACCACCCCGCCTCCTCGGCGGGGTTCTCATATCTAGAGCTATTCTGATTATTATTTAAGCGCTATTGCCTTTTCCCATTCCTTCTCCAGCCCCAATTTCTTAACCCACGAGAGCAAATATTTTCGATTGATATTACTGGCTTCTAAAACCGCTCTCACATCCTCCAGTTGTCTATCCGATCTGCTTTCATGATACCATCGCAGTTTGGCGATAATGAGATCTTCTGGCGAAATAAATCTGATAAGTTTTCCGCCAATTTTTTTCTTTTTAGCGCGCTTTATTTCTAATTTTTGATGCTCATCTTGGCCTATCACAAAAAAATCGGCTTTGAGACCATATTCCGGCTCAATCAAATTAAACTCGCCCTTGTTTTTATAAGCAGCCAGCGCAGTATCTTTATTCAAATATCCAACTTTAAACTTCTTTAATAATCCTTCTGTTAGCTCTTCGATTTTCTCTCGAGAGCTAATTTCGATCACAATATCTAAATCGGCCGTATAGCGAGGCCTGCCCCAGACTGACACGGCGACACCGCCCGAAACGGCATATTCGATT
Organism: uncultured Candidatus Berkelbacteria bacterium; assembly: GCA_963698075.1. Classification (GTDB taxonomy): domain Bacteria; phylum Patescibacteriota; class UBA1384; order UBA12157; family JAENIV01. The sequence continues at coordinate 595,997 of OY969116.1, forward strand.
TTAAGCTCGTCTAAGGTTTGGCTTATTCCGACGAGAAACTGTTTGATGGTCATGTTTGAGTTCTTTGGCAAACTTGAAAAAATCATCCACAATGGTTATCTTTTTATCCGCGGACATTTTTTTATAGATTTTGATCTGCTTTTCTTCGGCTTTGTTCATCGCGATTTCATCATACAGCATGCCGCCTAATTTACAAATTCACCCTCACACCAAATATTTTGGTTGAGGGTCTAACCTGTTTGACCCCACCTACGAAGTGGGGTTAGAATGGTCAGAGCAATTTTTGCTGGTTGTTAGCGCGTCGGGATTCCGGTAATCGCGAGATCAAGGATTTAAAACCGAGTTTATTTAGTAATTTGATAACGTTATTTTGATCGTAGTCGTGGATGCGTGAATCAGCTAAATTAAATTCGAGCGGGACATCATCAATAATTTTTGATAATTTTTGTGACAAAAATGCTTGCTCTTTGTTCTCTTTTAATAAGATTTGAACTTTTCCGCTAATTTTTGCAATATTTTTATAAATTTTTTCTAAATTTCCAAATTCGGAAATCAATTTCGCTGCGCCTTTTTCGCCAATCCCTGGCACCCCGGGAATGTTATCGCTCGGATCTCCTTTGAGCGCCTTAAAATCGACGAATTGTTTGGGCTCGAGTCCGTAGCGTTCGCGGACTTTCTCAACATCATACATCATCGCAGAATTTACGCCTCGCGCCATTGAATAAACCTTAGTTTGCTCATCCACCAGTTGTAGGCAGTCTAAGTCTCCGGTGACAATAATAAATTCAAGAGTAGGATTTAGGGTGTAGCGTTTAGCGTTTAGTGATTTGGAATTTTGAATTTGGGATTTGTTTAGGATTTCGGATTTAGGATTTCGGATTTTCGCGATAATACTCGCGATCACATCCTCGCCTTCGTACCCTTCCACCGCAAAAACCGGAATATTCATCGCTTTCAAAATTTCTTTTGTATATGGCACTTGAGCCATTAAATCTTCAGGCATCGGCGCACGATGAGCCTTGTATTCAACATATTCGATATGCCGTTTGGTCGGCTTGGGTAAATCAAAACCGCAGGCCAAATATTCCGGCTCTAAGGCTTTAATCGCCGCCAATAAGGCGCTCGTAAATCCATAAGCGGCATTAAGCTGCACGCCTTTTTTGTTCGTCAAAGGCGGCAAGGCATAATAAGCCCTAAAAATCAAGGCAAAGGCATCAATTAGGACAAATCTATTCTTGATCATCTTTGCCAAAATCATACCATATTTTTCGAACAAAAGAAAGCCCTGAAGTAACCTCAGAGCTTTCGGAGTCGTTTTACCCAGCCCCAAATGCGGGGCACAAAATGGCCAAAAAGCAGTCGGAAGAAATTGAGCCGGCGAAGCGGATGGCGCCAAAACCAAGGATCAGTGATCAGCCGCCAAATCATATTTAGAATCCAGTAATAGCGATGATAGAGATTGCGCACTCCTTCCTCAAGCTCTTCCGGAGTCATTTGCGCTGGCTCAAAAACCGCATGGGTCCCGTCATACAAGCTAGGATCTAGCTTCCGAATCCTCCCCTCCCTTTGCCAGCGCCGATAAAGCTTGGTTCCTGGCAAAGGCGTCAGCACGGTGAATTGAGGCGCATCAGCCTTCAGTCGATTGAGCTCTCGGAAGGCCCGCCTAAACTCCGCGGGGGTATCACTGTCAAAACCGAAAATCATGGCTGGGATAATGGCGATTCCTGAACGATGGAGCAACCTTACCATCTCACGATATTGCTCAACTTTGTTAATGGCTTTGCCGGCCAACTCAATTGAGGCCGGGTTGAATGATTCGAAGCCAACGAAGAGGACGGCACAGCCGCTTTTGGCTGCCAAGCGAGCCAGATCCGGCCTCTTAAGGAGAGTCATATCTGCCTGGGCAAACCAAGGGCGTCTGACCGGAATGAGCGCCCGAAAGAGCTCTTCGGCATAGTCGAAGTCAGCCACAATATTATCATTAGCAAAGACTAGCGGGCCTGGCGGCAAGCCGCGGATCTCATCGAGAGTGGGGCCAATCGGCCGAAAACGGACTTGCTGACCGGAGAACATCCAAACCGAGCAGAAATCGCAAGAGTTGGGACAGCCGCGGGCAGTCTGGAGGATGTTGAAATAAGCATAGTCTCTGGGGTTCAGACCCTCTCTTTTGGGACTCGGGATATTCGCCAAACTGGGGGAATGCTCGGCCGTAAAGATGGCCGGCGCCACCCCATCCTCGAGGGATGTCAAAAACCGCGACCAGCCACCTTCGGCCTCTCCTCGAAAAACATAGTTAGCTTGCTTGAGGCATTCTTGCGGACAAAACGTGGGATCAACACCGCCGTAGACAATAGGTATGCCTCGCTCTTGAAATCGAGCGGCGATGGCGTTGGCTCGAGGTCTGACAGCGCTCATCGTCACGGTAATTCCCACCAGATCCACGGGTAGATCGAAATTGATGGGACTGACAGATTCATCAACAATCGTTACTTGATAGCGAGGAGGTGTCAAGGCAGCGATCTGCATCAAAGCCAGTGGTGGAAAAAATGGTTTATATTGATGGGGTCCTGGACCGCCTGGATCGGCGGTAACCAGCAGTATCCGCTCAAGCCGCTTATTTTTCAAGGTTCTCACCCCTTTCGTCATCAGGTGCCATTATACCACGACGGAATTTTATCACATACGAAAAGCCCCCCGCCGCAGGCGGGGAGCCATGAGTCATGGATTTATCTGATAGAACCGGAAACCGGTGAGTCATCGCCTTCAAAATTCCGATAATAATCCCGATTGGTGACGAGGGCTTGGTCAGCCAAAGGGGCATAAACACCCGCCAATTGCCGAATCTGATGGCAGAGCGGTTCCTCAATGACCGCTTCAGCCCCTTCGTGGGTCGGGTGAGCGCCACAGGTCCTCACGCAATGTTCAAGCCACTCATTGTGGTCAATGATTATACAAGGCCTTAGCAGGTTGGGGTCGCGGCGGTTGTGGGCCCTGATCTCACGAAAGAAAGGGGAACTCAAAACATCCCAGAGATGGCCGCCATTGGCCCAGATGTCTTTGATATTGTCCTTGGCAAAATGGATAAACACACATGGTTCCAAGTCGCCTCGGAAGTTGACGTGCAAATAGAGCTCGCCGCCGGCCATGCAGCCGCGAGTTAGGTGGCCGTCGTTCCAGAAGTCGGCGACAAAGATGGGCTTGGTACGCCTTAGATAGATAGTGTTGAAATGCCGGAGCCGATCGCGCTGTTCGGGCGTGATCATTAACTCCACGGTATTATCTTTGCCGACGGGCACAAAGATGAAGAACCAGCCGTAAAGGCAGCCGCGCTGGATCATCTCGTCCACAAAGTCATCATGGAGAAAGTATTCCGCATTCGTGCGCATGGCGGTGGCGGAAAAACCGAAGAGCAGGCCGGCTTCATTCAATCGGGCCATGGTCTCTTTGGTTTTTCGATAAACCCCAGGGCCCCGCCGCCAATCAGTCATTGCCTCATCGCCCTCGATACTAATCGCTGGAGTGAAATTGCCCAGTGTTTGCATTGCTTCGATTTCGCGCTCGCCAATGGTGGTGCCATTGGTGTAAATGAGGAAAAAAGCATCTCTGTGCTTAGCATAAAGATCCAAAAGATCCGACCGGACGAATGGTTCGCCGCCCGAGATGGTGTACATGAAGACGCCCATCTCCTTGCCTTCAGAAACGAGTCGATCCAGATCGTCGAAGGAAAGTGGATCGGGCCCCTTGGGATATTCGGCGGCATAACAACCACGGCAATGCAGATTACAGCGCATTGTCGGCGAAATCACCATGAGATAGGGCGGCACAACGCCATGACGTCTGGCGAATTCCTGTCTGTTTTCACGTCCCCGCCAAGTGGCGTTGATGACCAGATTATCAATAATCGCCCGCCTGACGTTGGGATGTCGCCGCATTAGGTGCAGCGTCAGATCGGTTGCAGGATGACTGGCCTCATAAAGGCCTTTCAATTGGCGAAGCTGGGTTTGGAAATGCGCTCCTAGCCGGCGCCATTTTGAGGCAATGTTGGTCGCAGCAATCAGCGTCCTTCGGCTTCGACCAATGACAGCCGGATTCAGAGTCTTCTTGGCCACTTGTGACCAAAAGATCTGCTTGAAAAATCGTACCAGGAATCGCACTTATCCTCACCTCCCTGTTTTCAGGTTCTCCCCCATTTCCAATAAAGTATATGCCAAAGGCACTTCTTTTTCAAGAGAAAGTTCATTGATTAAGTCTTTTGAGCAATAATTCTTTGGCCACTTTTTTATCTGACCAAGGAATTTTTTCATGCCCGACCACCATCCAATCTTCCGCCCCCTTGCCAGTGATGATAACAATGTCGCCCTTTTGAGCTAAAGTTAAAGCTTTTTCAATCGCCGCCCGCCGATCAAGAATTTTAAAAAAATTTTTGCCTTCAATTTTCGGATTGGTTTTTGAGGCTCCCCGCGGTACACCATCAGCCACTTCTTCGATAATTCTTATCGGGTCTTCAGTATAGGGATCTTCATTAGTGATAATGACCACGTCGGCGAATCTTCCCGCTAAAGCGCCCATAATCGGTCTTTTTGAACGATCGCGATCCCCGCAAGCGCCAAAAACCGCAATCAGCCGACCACGAAGAGAAGCTTGCAAAGTCGCAAAAATTTTTTCTAACGCGTCCGGGGTGTGAGCATAGTCAATAATGACCACAAACGACTGCCCCATTTCCACTTTTTCCATCCGGCCAGGAATATTGTCAATTGATTCCAAAGCCTGCTTGGCCAGCCCCAAATTGATCTTAAGATCAATGGCAACGCACAGAGCCGCCAACGTATTATAAATATTGAATTTGCCCGGCAATTTCAAATCAATCGCCACTTGCGTTTGGGGCGTCACCACCGTAAATAAACTACCGGTTGATTCCAAGATAATTTTTTTGGCTAAAATCTCCGGTTTTCTTGGACGTTCATTTTCTGGGCTTTCCGTTCCGTAAGTAATAATTTTCGGACCATCCATCTTCAAGAAAAAACTGGCTGATTTATCATCCATATTGATAATTGCTGTCTCGGATTCTTGAAAAATTTTTGCCTTGGTGTCGCGGTATTCTTCGTAGGTTTTGTGATAGTCAAGATGATCATGAGTAATATTGGTCAAAACCGCAATTTTTGGCTCAATTGACCAAATGCGGTTTTGAGCGATTGAATGCGAGGTCGTTTCTAAAACCAACCAATGGCAGCCAACCTTAACCGCCTCGCGCAGAAATTTCTGCAAAGCAAAAGGCGAAACCACCGTCATTTTGGTCCTGTTTTTCCATTCCCGGGCGCCAATTTTAAAATTAATTGTCGTTGCCATCGCCACTTTGTAATTGGCCGCTTCCAAAATCCGAGCAATCATGTTGCAGGTGGTGGTTTTACCGTTGGTGCCGGTGACCATAATCACCCGAATATTTTTGGCCGGAAAGCGATAAATTGCCGCCGCCAATATTCCCCGAACTTTGTGGCTCCAAAGGATAAAAGATTGGGGTAAAGTTTTGCGTAAAAAATCCCTCATCGTCGTCGAAAACTTTCTGCTAATTTAAATATTTTATACCATAACGGCTTATATACCAGGTCCCAACTACCAACGATATTGATTTTTTGTCCGCCGAATTGTTCTTTAAAAAAAGTCAAATTAGCGTATTTGTGATTTTCGCCCGCTTCCGGCGGCGCTATCGCCAATAAATCATAAATTTTACATCCCCGCTTTTTGGCTTCCAAAATTGCCTGCCAATGGGTCGCGTACGGTGCCATCACTTCTTTGTGCAATCGCGACGTTCCACCATACAAATATGAAGCCGCGCGGTCATAAAATGTAACAATGATTGCTGCCAAAGGAACATGATTATAGCGAGCAATAATTATCGCCGCTTCGCCTCTAGGATATAAACTTTTCATCATTTCCAAAAAATACTTCTTGTCGCGCAAAGAAAGTTTCTGATGTTCGGCAGTTTGCTGATAAAGGTCATAAAAAATTTCAATGCCATCATTTAATCGGTCAATGGGGCATATCGTCACCTCAACGCCGTGTTTTTGGCTGACTTTGATATTATAGCGTCCTTTCGGCTTCATCTGGGCTAAAATTTCTTCTTCGGATTTGGAAATATCAATTATTTGCCGCCATTCGGGCTGAAGTTCCTCGAAAGCTTTAATGAATTTTTTTTCACGCAATTTTTGAACCATTTTTTTATCATTTTCGTCCAAAATTTCCAATCTTACAAATATGGTTCCATTTTTTTTAATATTTTTTTGTATTTTTTCTAAAAAATTTTGTAAATCTTTGATCGTCCTCCATTCAACCTCCGGCGCATACAAAAACGATAATCCCATTGGCAATGGTTTTTCCAGAACAAAAATATCATCGATTTTCTCGCTTTTCCAACCCTGCGAGACTTTAAGATCAACCCATTCCTGGGTTTGTAATAAAGACTTCATGAGTTGATTATACAACGACTTTAAGGTAAAATTAAAGTCGTTAGTTCAGGGGTTAAGGTTAGGATGCTATTTTGGTCTATGGTCTAAAGTTTTAAGTCAATAATTAATCTAATAACCATTTACTCTTAACCAAACCAGCTTCTTTACCCTAACCCAAATACTATAAACTATGAAAATATTAGCGATCGAAACATCTTGTGATGAAACAGCTGCATCTGTTATTGAAAAAACGCCATCGGGCGTTAAAATTTTGAGTAATATTGTTGCTTCGCAAATTGAGATTCATCAAAAATATGGCGGGGTTTTCCCCGAGCATGCCTCCCGGGCGCATGTCGAAAAAATAATTCCAGTAGTTGAACAGGCATTAATCCAGGCCGAAGGGATATCCCTGAGCGAGCGGCGGTCTCGACTGCGCTCCGTTTTTGGCGAGTCACGCATGAGCCAAAACGGAAGCAGGCGAGTAGGTCGGTTAGGGAGCCCAAATGCGAACGGGGTATCCCGAGGCCAAAATGATATTGATATTATCGCGGTAACGACAGGTCCAGGGCTGATCGGTTCTCTTCTAGTTGGGGTTAATTTTGCCAAAACTCTTTCATACGCGAAGAATTTACCCATAATTGGCATTAATCATTGGCTCGGGCATATTTACTCCAACTGGGCCGAAAAACCATTTCCGCAGTTTCCTGCTTTGATATTGATCGCGAGTGGCGGACATACAGGTCTAGTTTTAATGAAATCGCACAAAAAAATAATTCCACTCGGCGAAACTTTAGACGATGCCGCCGGCGAGGCGTTCGACAAAGTGGCGAAATTATTAGATCTCGGATACCCCGGCGGGCCGGCGATAGCCGCTGCTGCCGCAGCTAAATTCAAAAATCAAAATGCAAAAAACAAAAAAACTGCAATTCAAAAATTAAAAATAGAATTTCCGAGAAGCATGTTGGACAGCGGAGATTTTAATTTTAGTTTTTCGGGCTTAAAAACGGCTGTATTATATAAATACAAAGAAGTGATTAGTCGTGATTCAGGAGTGATTAATAGTGATTTGTCGTCTGACAATCAATCACCTAATCACAATAAATCACACGGCAAAGCCGCAAATCACTTAACTGCCGCTATCGCGGCCGAATTCCAACAAGCCGTCATTGATATTTTAATCGGCAAAACCATCCAAGCCGCCTATGAATATCAGCCAAAATCCATCTGTCTCTGCGGCGGAGTGAGCGCGAATAAAGAACTTAGAGAACAAATGAAAAAGGCCGTTTCCGGCCTCCCCAGCCATCCATCCTTCCATGTTCCAGCCATCCACCTTTCAACAGATAACGCCGCCATGATCGGCATTGCCGCCGCTTATCACCTAAATGAAGCGACCACATGGAAACGAGTGCATGCTAACGCTAATTTAAAACTCTACAACTGAAACTATTTGACAATCCCATATTTCTCTTCAAGCTCGGCTTTCCTTCCTTCCATTAACTCATATCTTGCCCGGTCTTCCGGCGTTTTTACAAGTCTTGCTGACGCTAATATTCTACTTATCTCTTGATATTCCTCTTGGGGCCCCATCGCCCCAATTGTCCTAAACAATGATTCCATTGCTTGTTTGTATTGCCATTGTTTTGATTGGACATCCTCTGGGCTACCCTGCTGAACAGAAACTTGATTTTGTATGAAATCAACCATATCCAATTTAGTCTCAAGTAATTGATCTCTCATGCCACCTTTATGTGCATCAATCATGCCCCCAACGACTCCGACAATGTCTGGATTGGTTTTTTGACTTGGATCCATCGTAACAATCATTCTTACTAGCCGATTGCCTTCCGGATTTGTCCTATCTAGTAGTTGTGCCAGATTGCTTCTCGTTTCATCCGTTAAAGTATCAGCAAATTTTATTGACTTTTCTGCTTCCAGATCCATCAAACCTCCTTTGTTTTAAAAATAATTTGGCTAATTTTATTCTATTCTTGTCTAAATTTATGTCAAATGATAGGATAAGAGTATGAAAGAGTTATCAAAAGCCTATGATCCAAAGGCAACTGAGGATCGCATATATTCTATGTGGGAGAAAAGCGGCGCATTTTCTCCCCAGCTAACACCTGAAACCTTAAACCTGAAACCTTTTGTGATTGTCATTCCCCCGCCCAATGTTACTGGCTCTCTCCATATGGGTCATGCTTTGAACAACACGATTCAAGATATTTTGATAAGACGCTCGCGGATGAAGGGCGTGCCGACTTTGTGGGTGCCGGGAACTGACCACGCAGGAATTGCCACCCAAAATGTGGTTGAAAAGCAGCTCGCTAAAGAGGGTAAAAACCGCAACGATTTAGGCCGGGAAGAATTTGTCAAAAGAGTTTGGCAGCACGTTGACGAATACGGCCATATTATCATTGACCAGCTCAAGAAAATGGGCTGTTCCTGCGACTGGTCGCGCCAGCGCTTCACTATGGACAAAGACTATTCCAAAGCCGTCAAAGCCGCTTTCAAACACTATTATGACAAAGGTTGGATTTATCAAGGCGAGCGCGTGATTAACTGGTGCGTCCGTTGCCAAACCGCGCTTTCGGATATTGAAGTGGAATACAAAGAACAGCCGACCAAACTTTATTTCTTTCGCTACGATAAGAATTTTCCTATCTCAATCGCCACCGCCAGACCAGAAACCAAACTCGGCGATACGGCGGTGGCCGTCAATCTAAATGATAATCGCTATAAGAAATATGTCGGCCAAGAATTCGATGCCAATTTTGCCGGCAAAAACTTAAAAATTAAAATTATTTCAGAGCCGTCGATTGATCCGAAATTTGGCACCGGCGCGGTCGGGATAACGCCAGCTCATTCAATCGTTGATGACGAAATCGCCGCCAAAAACAAACTCGAATCAATAAAAATTATCGATCAATATGGGAAAATGACCGAAGAAGCCGGCAAAGATTATGAAGGTCTCAAAACCGTCGAAGCCCGGGGAAAAGTAATTGAATGGCTTAAAAATAATAATCTCCTTGAAAAAGAAGAAGATATTACTAATAACATCAGCGTTTGTTATCGCTGCGGCAAAGAACTGGAGCCGCAACCTTCCAAACAATGGTTTGTCAAAATGTCAGAATTGATTAAACCGGCAATTGAGGCGATTGAAACCGATCAAATATCATTTACACCAACGCGTTGGAAAAAAATCTATCTAGATTGGATGAAAAACATCCGTGACTGGTGTATTTCCAGGCAAATCTGGTGGGGACACGGATTGCCAGTCTGGCAATCTGAACTCAAAAGTAAAAACTCAAAAGTAAAAACTGAAGAACAAAAAGACGACCGAGGGGATGCCCTGAGCGAAGTGGCGGCGTCCCGAACGCAGTTCGAGACAGGGCTGGGGTGGGTGCCCGAGAGCGAAGGGCGATCCGAGGGAGAAATTTACGTCGGAGACAATCCTCCCCCCGGTTATTCCCAAGTCTCCGACGTATTAGATACTTGGTTTTCGAGCGCCTTGTGGCCTTTCGCCACGCTTGGGTGGCCTAAAGAAACAGATGATTTAAAATATTTTTATCCGACAACAATTCTCTCCACTGCCCGCGACATTAATATGCTTTGGGTGGTGAGGATGATTTTTTCTGGCCTTGAGTTTATGAAAGAAAAACCCTTCAGCCAAGTCTATGTTCATCCGACGATTTTTAATATTGAAGGAAAACGGATGTCCAAATCGCTTGGCACCGGCATTGATCCTTTAGATTTAATCGCCAAATATGGCGCTGATGCCGTCCGTTTTGGTTTAACTTATATCAATACCGGCACACAAGATATTAAGTTTGATGAAAATGCCATTTTGGCGGGTCAAAAATTTGCCAATAAACTTTGGAATATCAGCCGATTTGTAATGATGCAAGTTTCAAATTCCAAATTTCAAATTCCAAACAGAACGCCAAATCCCAAATCAGAAATAGACAAAAAAATCCTAAGTAAACTCGATTCTCTAGTTATCTCAGTTAACTCTGATCTCGATGAATTTAAATTCGGCCAGGCCGCGCATGATTTATATGATTTCCTTTGGCATGATTTTGCCGATCAGTATCTCGAACAAGCCAAAACTCAGATGGAAAATGTTGAATATCGCATCAATACCACGGAAATTTTGCTTTATGTTTTAGCCACCTCTTTAAAACTTCTTCATCCGATGATGCCCTTTATCACCGAAGAAATTTGGCAAATTTTGGCCGCAAATAATTTAGTTAAAGAAAAAAATCTCATCAGTGCTGCTTGGCCGGAGGGAAAATGAAAAATGATTCAGAATACTACCTTGTCCGAGCCATAATTATTATCGCCGCTTTAGTGATCGGTTTTTTGGGTTCGCGTTTGATCGGTGCGCTTTATTACAACAAACTCATGAGTGAATCCTCGGCTTTAGGCAATTTCCAAAAACAATATCAAGAAAAAATCAATTTGGAAACCGACCCTTATGAGTTGGCCAAAATGGGCATGGTTTTTCTCAGAATCAATGACAATGAAACTGCTTTTTTGTGTTTTGACAAAGCCAGCAAAATGGATCCCAACTGGCGTGATGCTTTTGTTTGGAAAGGATACACCGAACTAAAATTTAACAAACCAAAGGATGCCCTCATCTCGCTCAAGGCCGCCGAAAAAATTGATCCAATTTACCCCTTAACTTATCAACTTTTGGTTATTGCCTATCAGCAAACCGGAGATTCTCAAAGCGCCCAATTCGCCCAAGAAAAGCTGGTGTATTTGAGTAAAAGTTATCAAAAACAGTAACTTTATACGAATTACGATTTTGTGATACAATTAATTCAGATTCCTGCATTGAAGGAGGGTTTTTGTTGCGTATTTATCAAAGATTCAAAGAGCTAATTATTTGGGCTCTTATATTTGTTCTAATTTTTTTGAATTTCAGCCTTTCTTTCCCAATAAAAGCAAACGCGGCAGATTTTAATTTCACCGATAGTCATTTTACCGCCAAAAGCGACGGAACACTTACTCACACCTACACTGTTAACGGCACTCAAAAAACGCAAACATATAGTGGTCAGGTGGCCGATGATGGACATTCTGTTTATAAAAATGGCACTAGCTTTTTTGGACATGGTCTTTACATTTATCAAATGGGTGGTTCTCAAACTCATAAGAACTGGGGTAAGAATTGCCGAGAAAACGCCGATATAAAACCAAAAACAAGTCCATATTTCATGGTGGTAGAAAAAGTAGACGACAATACTTATCAAACCGTCGGCATCTATTTCAAACAACAATGCACTAATGCCGAAGCTTGTGGCGCGGCCGTCACCAACCTGCTAACAGAAGAATATTATTTTCAAAGCCAAAATTTCGGTGGCAACGGAGATGACTGTCAAAATGTCTACGACACCAACAGCGAATTTTACAAATATTTAGAATATGTTAATTCAAGAAATTTTTCCGTCGATGGTTTAACTAGCGGAGAAAAATCTAATCCATGTTCTATCTCGGGTAAAATCAATATTGATTTTACCAAGCAAAATCTCACCGGCGGCGAAACCGGGGTTCAACAATGGTCAGATCTTAAGAAAAAACAATATTTAGGTAACTTAGAATTTCGCGCTCAACTTTGGTATAAAGGACCAGGCGCCTCAACCTTTATTTCCGCCGATGAAAGCGCGGTCATTCAAGATGACGGGACCTATACTTTTGAAGCCAAGCAACGCCCAACGGGTCAATATATTGTCACCGCAACCATTAAAAGAACCAAAAACAGCCCCAGTTTTGAACCCGGTTCTATTGATCCGAGTTTTGAAAATCAAAAGTTGAATTTAATCGATCCCTCTTTTTATCCGGCCTTTTCCGATCAGGGCGATATGGAATATTTCTTCGGAAAATCTCCCTTAATTGAGCTAAAGAAAGACTGCAGCAATTTCACAGGACAAAACATTACCCTTGCTTCAATCGGGATTAAAGAACAGAAAGCCAGCTCCGCCGATACTTGTGGAGTAAGTTCTATCAATCCAATCACTGTCGCTATTGCCATGGTTTTGTGCTCCTTTATTAATGGCTTGGCTGATCTTGCCGGCTGGCTTACTAATAATATTTTTCAAGGGGTTTTTAATGCTTAAAATTTGCAAAAAATTAATTATTTGGACGATATTGGCCGGCCTTACTATCAGTCTGGGTATATTACTTTTCCCTCAAAAAACCTTCGCCGACGACAAGGGCGCCTACATTACCCTGACAGCCGATACACCAGCTTATTTTTATATTGACGGAAAGGACGTCAGTAAAACCGCTAATGGCAAGCCCGTGGCTACCGAACAATGGTATGCCTGTATTTATGATTCCACCAAACCAACCCGGGTCATCAAAGCTGTGCCCGTTGATACCGATAAATATGAAGCGCGCGAACAAACTATTACGGTCGGAAAATGGGGCAATGAATTGTCCTGTCTGGAAAATCCGGAAACGGTCGTCAATTTTACTCTTGATAAAAGCACCCCACCCACGCCTACGCCTACGCCCACTACCTCTATCTCTCCGGCGGCCGGAACTGGCTCCAGCATTCGAGATGCTTTAACTACCACTGGTCAAAATCCCTGGGTCATTACGGCTTGGAAGGGGGTGCTGGCCTTAGCCAATATCGGTTTAGTCGTGGTGCTTATTTTTATTGCAGTCGTTAATATTTTACGGATTCAATACGACACTTATGCAATCAAAAAGGCTCTGCCATATTTGATTATCGGAATAATCTTAGCGAACTTTTCTCTTTTAATAATCAGGATGTTTGTGGATTTCTCCAACATTCTCACCAGTCTTTTTTTGCATGGCTATAGCACCCCGGGCGATTTTGCTAAAGCTTTAATTGGCGACACCAATGTTCTTACCAATACGAATCAAAATCCCATGGGTGGTTCCGTCGGTATTGGCACTCTTCTTCTCTGGTTCATCTTTGCTCTGGGGGTCATGCTTGCTTTTGTAATTTTGGGTTTTCTTTTCTACATCCGTTTTGCTGTGGTTTTAATTTTAGCCATTGTGGCCCCTTTGGCTTTTATCGCCATGGCCTTTCCGCCTACACAGGGTGTCTTTAAACAATGGTGGGGCTGGTTGATGAAATTTATCTTTATGAAACCAATTTCTTTCTTCCTTCTTTGGTTAGCGATGGATATTAAAGATGCTGGTACCGCCAATGGCTTAAATCATCTCACTCTTTGGGCCATCATCGCTTTTTTGGTTTATGCTGCCATTATTATCCCCTTCAAACTGGGCGGTTTTGTCATGGCGGCGTGGGGTGGTGCCGGCAAAAAAGCCGCCGGTTGGCTGGGGAACAAAGCCGATTATGGTTTGGCCAAATATGCCAAATGGTCGCCAAAATCCGCCTATCAGGCCTACAAAATGGGGGCGGAGGAGCAAAGAGAAAGAGCTTATGCCTTAGCCACCGGCAAACAAAGGGATATTTGGACTAAAGGATTAAGTTTAGGCAGAAAGAAAAGCGACTATTATAAACAAGCCGAACGCGCTTTGGGTATGAAAACCATCAAGCAAGAAGTTGGTGATTTAGATCTTAAAAGTCGGGAGGGTTTAGCCGAAGCTTTTTCAAAATTACATAGCCGCGGTGACAAGGCCGCCTTACAAATATTGCTTGAGGAAGCTGCCAACGAATATATGGTGGCAGATATTATGGAAGAATTATCGCCCGAACTGAAGGTTAAATTAGGCTTTAACAAAGGTGAAGATTTAGCCACCGATTATGATAGCCAGCTCGATTTCATCGGTCGGGTTCTTGGCAAAAACAATTTTGAAGGCATGAATCGCATTGAAGAAGCCTATATCAAATCTGGGCTTGCCACCGGAAAAAGACATCCATTAAATGAAGCCAAAACTGGATATGAGGAAGCCGGTCTTGAAAAACAAACTACAATGGCTGTCAAACGTTTCCAATCACCCGATCCGATTAAAGCGATCCGCAGTTTCCGCATTGATTCTTTAATTGGCAAAAACGGCGAATTAACCGCTTTGGGCCGGAGATTTTTAGAAAGTGATGGGTTGACCGCCGGCCATATAGATTTAATTCGACAAAAACGTGCCCGCCAAAGCACTTATCAAAAGGCAATTGATCCTAAAAATGAGCGGTTCTGGCGAGACCTTGAGAGTTTCGACCAAGGCAAGAAACTTAAGGAGGCCATAACGGCAGCTGGATTTACCCCCAGACCCCAACTAAATACAGTGACCGCGCCCCGGGTTGAAAATAACCAAGTCGTTCCCGGTCAAACCACCCCTGTTGAGATCAGTCAACTGACTCCCGAGCAAATTACCCCCGAAATTAAAGGCGAACTGGCGAGCAAGTTGGCCAGTCCTACGCTGACCCTTGACCAATTAAATGTTTTGAGTGCCAACATCAATGCGAACGCAAATTTGGGTGACCTAACCCCATTGGTGACGAGCATCACCAAGCTTCGACAAGCCACGGAAAAAGCCGGCCAGCTTAGTTCATTGAGCCGCCAAGTAGCAGATTCGAAAATGCAAGAAATTGGTCAGGATATTGCTGATGAATTGGGAACGGCCGTGAAATACAAAATAGACCCTGGAATGTTAGTAGCGGAAGCTATTAAAAAAGCAAATCTCCTTGATCCTAGCAAACTAAAAAAAATCATCCAAGACAAAATTTCTCAAAGCAATGCCACCATTATTAGCCCCGGCGGACGTGATGTTCCTGCCAGCCAACTAGTTAATATATTCCGAGATATTACCACCAGGACCGGGAGGGATGAAGTAAAATCTAAAGTAGAATTTAGCGCCAATTTAGATCGTCTTGGGGCTTCTGAAAAAGAAAAACACGATGCCTGGGGAATAATTAATGCTTATGAAGGAAAAACTCCAACTAAGGAAGAAAAAACTCAACGAGATAGCGAGCTCGATTTTGAACAACTCTTTTACGAAGAAGAAACATAGAATCTAACCCGTAAATCATATCGAAAACCCTTAACGAATGTGTTATATTATATTGCGCGACAACTTCGGCGTTGACATTTAGAATTATTGTGATATGATCTGGTTATCTTGAACACTGAGGAGCGAGAACAATGAGAAAAGTTAGACCCAGTTATCGAGGATGGGCAGAAGTCTGGTGGGATGGCCGTGACGCAGGCGTTTGGGCGCTAAGTTATGACTGGAATGGCCACAAGCCATTACTAGGTTATGTTTGGCTCGAAGCGGAGACCCTCAAGGAAGCGTTGGCCGAGGCATCCGAATATCTGGGCTGCAGTACCGATGAGATATCAGTGAGACCTGGAAGCGAAGACACAGAGACAGATGCCATTGAATTAGGACTATTGTAAAAGCTCGCGAGATTCAGGGATTAGTGATAGATGCTTCCGTGGTGATCTGTCAAGACTTACAGGATCGCAAGAACGAAGAACTCAACAGAAGTGCGCCGGATATATATAACGGCTACTAAAGACAAGAGAGAACAAAAACGAACCCGTAAAGGCCCTTGACATATAGGGCCTTTTGTGGTATACTACAATGTTTCACGGATAGTATGAAAAGTCCTTTGACAAGTCGCTCAAGGAAATAACCCGCAAGGGTATAGATAACCAACCTTTCCCTCAGGTGGCCTAGCCACCTGTTCACTCTAACCTGTATAGGAGGCCCAACAGTGGCCACAAGGCTCTTGGTAGTTCTGGTCGTTGCAGTGATGTTGTTTTCTGGTCTGGCTTACGGCCAGACCGCCGACCAGCCGAACCAGGGGGTTCCGGCTGGCACGGTCGTGGGACCCGCAAGTCAGGACATGGGAAGTGCGCCGGAAACGGCACCGCCCCAACCTGGCCAGGTGCAGCCCCAATCGGGGCCGCTGGAGATGCGGATCGCTGGCGGTCTGGATGTCCGGCTCATCGGACAGCAGCCACAAGTGGTCTACAGGGATCGCTGGCGGACACGGACCCGCACGGTCACCAAGACCATACGGGTCGCGACCAAGTCGGAACCGAATCCGAACATCCGGGTCGACAAGCTGAACCTTAATGTCTACCCGTCGACCCAGCCGTCTGCCGTAACCCCTCCGCGTAGCGGAGGGCAAACGCTAAGCCCACCGGCAACGCCGGTGCAGGGAGGTAGCAGAGTGTCGCTGATCAACGTTCCGTTCGACAATCTTCTCGTCGTCATCGGCGGCGCCATCGCGATCATCGCGATAATCTACGCGATGATTCGCAACATGCATCGCGAGGAGCAACAGACGGCCCGCGCCCGGGAGACAACGGCCCAGGCCCAGGCCACCCAGTTCGGAACGGCTCTAGCCAATCAGGCACCGTTCCAGCCAGCCGCGGGAAGAGATGTGGATATGTCTGTCACTGTCTTCCCCGGTGGTGGTGGCGTGGTCCGCGCTCGCTCGAACGAGCGGCCGCAGGGAACCGTGGTGCAGCCCATTGCGCCACCACTGGCGGCAATGGTGGTGACGGCCCCCGGCCAACCCGTCAATGTCATCACTTTCGGCAACGCGCCCGTTGCCCTGCCCGGCCAACTGGTGGCTCTGCCGCCCGTTCCTCCGGCACCGCCCGTTCCTCCGGTACCTCCGGCTCCGCCCGCCCCGCGCCTCAACCCCAACCAGCAGCCGCCCGCAGCCGCCGCTGCGTAACCCGCTTCAATTCGACCCATCAATCAGAAGGCTCGGACATCCGTCCGAGCCTTCTTCATATCTCAAAAATTTTTATCTCAATTTATTTAAGGATTTCGTCTCTGTTGTCTTTGTCCTTGTGGTCCTCCGCCCCTGCGGCCAATTTTTCGAAAAGCATTTACAAATTGATTAATGTCCTCGATCGTTGTCTCAATTGGCTGATTATTGGTAGCGTCTAAAAGATAAATAATATTATCTTCAACATCGGCAATAATCACTCGAGCGGTCAAACCTTGGAGTTCAGCTGGAAGTTGTACGCCCGGCTTTAAAGCCCAAATTTCATTTTGTTTGGGAGTTTTTGACGGCTTCTTCTCTTTTTCCTTCTCGATTGGCCTTATCCCAGCAATCGCCAAATCAAAAATATCAACAATTGGCCGGCGCTTGCCTTCGCGAGCCAATTCCGCCTGACCGGGTTTTTTCTCCACTCGCTTAAATTTATAATTTCCCGCGTCAATTGGCCGTGCTCTCGGATCCGAGCGGTCAGCAATTGTCTGCTCTGGACCAATTATTAATTCGTCACCGTCCTTAACGCCAATCAGCCAATCTTCCACCAACTCTCTGCCTTTACTAAGCAGGTTTTCAATCGACATTTGAAATCTGCCAGGCTGTTGCTCGGTTACGGGCTGGGGTTGAAAAGTTTGATCAAGTTTGTCATACAATACCCGTCCGTTCTGCCAATCTATCTCGATGATCCGCAAATACCCTCTGCCGCCGACATCTTCGTAAATCCAAATTTGACCAACTGCTGGCAATCCTTTTTCTAACTGACGACCAAGTTCCTGATATCTTTCCTGATTAGTGGCGAATGTCTCCTCGGGCGTCGGTGTCGGCGCCGGCGCTTCCGGCACTTCGGGAACCCGACCGAGCATTTCTTGTCGTTTAGCTTCTTGCTCCTCAGACAAAATCTCTTCCATTTCACCTCCTTCTTTCCCCTTCCAAGCCGCCCCTAAAGCCAAACCGCCAAAAACCGCCGCGATTTGAGCGGCCGTTCGACCGATAATTGTTTCTGCGCCTGGGCCAATCACGTGGTACCCAGTTTCGCCGCCGTGGTGGTCATGGTTTCACCCTGGTTGTAGATAAAATTCCAAACATGATTAATATTTCGTACCGCATGGAAAAAGCCATTGCGGTCCAAATCAAAAATTCCCATGCTCGTCAGGCCTTTGAGACCAAGCCAAAGCCCACCAGCGGCGCCGACACCGGCACCAATGGCGGACAAAATTTCCCGCCGGCGATTCCACATTGCTTTGGTCTGACCCAAACGTTCTTCTGCCGCCAAAACTTGCTCGGATTGAGTATGGAAACTATTAATAATTTCCGTATAAAGGCGGGTTTTTTCGGCTGGGTCAACGCCTTCCCCCGTGGCCTGAAGGGCCATTTCTCGCATTCGGCACCAATCAGCCACTTGGGCCTCAACGATTTTTTGTCTTCGGCCGCGTTCGTGACCATAAAGATGTTCTAAGCCCTCAGCAAAGCCCCGGCCAGCCATCGAGCCAAATAAAGCCGCGGCAGCAGGGTAAGCTAGACCACCAGTTAGAACGCCAACTACTCCTAATGTGCCGGCCATCAAAAGGGTCTTTTTATTAAAAATAGTGGTTAAAGCCTTTCGGCCGAATTCGTGCCAGGCAACTCGCCGGGCTTGGCCGTCCGGATTCGCCTCAAAATCGCGTTCTTCCGCCAGCATTCTTCCTAGCCGGCCGAGCCGGCGGCCCCCGTGCTTTTCTTCTAATTTCAGTTCCCGAAACTGCTCGGCCGATATAATCGTCATCAAATGAACCAAATCTTCGGGATTTGTTGACGCAGAAAGTTCTCTGACTCTTTCAATTCCACCCATGGGCTGTCCGGCTTGGCGTTCGGCCTGGCGCCTCTGCGCTTCCATCGCCGCCTGCTCTTGAGCCAGTTCTTCTTGACCTCCTGCTGACGGTGGCGGTTGGGGTTGTTCTCGCCGACCCCAAGGCCACCAGCGGCGGCGGCGCGGTTCTTCGGCTGGTGTCGGGGCCGGCACTTCGTTCAAACGCGGGGGTGGTTCCTCGGCACCGGCTTCTTCTGGCCCTGGACCACCAGGGGCTCCTTCTGGCATAATTACTCCTGTTATTGGCCGCTTTTAGCGGCGGTATTCGTCTTAAATAATTCTACCATTTCCGTTTTATAAATTATGGCTTCCTGCGCTAATAAACTGGTAATATCAAGATTTTTACTTTTGAGGAATTCATCAACTTTGCCTTTATCATCGGCGTCAATTAGCTGATCAATCTCTTTGCCTTCTTCTTCGGAAAGTTGATCATAAATGCGGGCAATAGTCCGATTTTGGACGGTCTCGGCCATTTTAGTGTAGAGCTCCTGTTTTTTTTCTGGCGGCAAATCCGCACCACCAATGAGTTCTAAGAGATCTTTTTCTAATAAATCTTTAAGTTCTTCATCACTAATCAATTTAGCCATTTTAGGCCTCCTTGCTTTTATCATAAAATATTCTTGACAAAAGTCAATTTTTATGCTATATTATTTCAGTTATGATTGGAAGGTAACTTTTCTGGACACTTCCTACCTTTCATCGGCAGTTTGACAACTGAATATTGCCAAAAAAGCCGCACCCAACCGATATACCCCCGCCAAAGACGGGGTTGCTGTTTTAGTCGGGAATCCACCATCGGCCTGCAGAGGCCAAGGAGAGCGAGGTATCATGTCGACGATGTTGAAGCCCCCGCAGTTCACCGAAGAAGAGGAGGAGCAGCTTGGCCGTGCCTTTGGCACGTCGACACTGCTCGAGAAGTTCATCGTCTCTGTCGCGATCCGGGTGATCGGTCTGTTGGCCGACGCATCCGACTGGCTCAAGGACCAGATCCGGACCGTGGTCGCCGAGATGTTCGGCGTAGCGGATCCGGCGCAAGCCCGCGGTGCTATCCAGTCTCTCGTCAACGAGGCCGTGGACAAGGCCATCGAGCCGCTGACCGAGCGCCTCAGGCGCCTTGAGGAAGCGGGACGACTGTCTGACGCCCCCGCCGGGCCACAGCGTGACCCCGAGATGGTACGCACCGAGATCATTCCCGGGATCGTCGTGGCCGTCATGAACGACCGTGCGTTCTTGGAGTCGCTCAGCTACGAAGAGGTCCAGGCGCTCACGATCAACAGGGACTATGTCTCCTCTGAGTTTGTCCAGAGAATCTGGGATCACGAGATCCTCAGAGACCTCTGGGGCTCGGAGGAAGGCATGAGGGAGCGCCGGATGGAGGCCGTGGCCAAGTTCATCGACGCCGAGATGGAGGCCATGGTGAGCGCCATGAAGAAGATTCTCAAGCGCTCCAAGGCGGCGCAGGAGAAGGCCAACATCGGCTGGGCGCAGTACCTCCTGGTCCACTTGGGGGTTGACCCCGCGGACACCAAGGCGGTTCGCACCGCCATGGGCAGGCAGCCCGAGTTGAAGGCCTACCTCAAGTAGGCGCACGCACGGACATTCGGGGGCCCCGCCGCGCATGGCGGGGCCCGATTGTATCGTCTGACACGCTGAACCACACTCTACAACGGAGGTCATTATGAGCGCAACCGCTGTCGAAAAACCGAATACGACACCGGAGCGTCGGGAGCGCAAGGACTTCACCACGCTCCTGACCACGGAGTTTGGTGGGCCAGTTAGGCTCACCTACAGGGAGTTCGACACCAGCGAGAGGGGCGTCAAGATGCGCCGCCTCGCTGGCAACCGCAGCCAGATCGCCAAGGCCCTGGACATTTCCGAGGACGACGTTCCTTGGATCTTCCCGGTGGCTTGCTGGATCCCGGAGTTGGGCGACACGGTCACGTGTTACGTCCGGCTCTCGTGGTCGGGCAAGACGATCAATGCGGTCCCAACGCGCTGGTATGAACTTCAGCGCGTGGGTAAGTGGCAACCACAAAACGAGTTCAACGCCAACGAACTCGTCTTCGAGCAGCGCGGTAGGGGCTGGGCGACAACGACCAGGCCCTACGTCAAGATCTGGCGGGACTTCCAAGTCACGCCAGACGCTGACGGCAAGGTGCGCTTCGCACCCCGCACTGTTGCAGTCCGGCGGGCCATGACTGCCACCTTCTGGATTGCTGGGGCACCGGAGCAGATCCGGAACCTCGGAGTCCGCGAGATCGATGTGTTCCTGGAACGGCCGGAGGAGCAGTACTCCTACGCCATCCAGGTTCCGATCCTCGGAAGATGGTACACCGCTATCGAACTCGTCGGGCTCACCCGGCTCGAGGCGGTGCTGGTGGACCTCGACAGCATCCAGAGCAATCTGGAGTCCATGATTTCCAGCGCCGAAGGCTGGGTCATGGACATCCTGCTGCCGACCATCCACCCGGCCAACATCAACAAGATGGGCCTACCTTCTGGTGCTCTGACTCTGGCCGACGAGGCTAGAAGCAACACCAACCGGCTGGTGGACTGGCTCCGGGGCTGGGCGACTTGGGCCGTGGAAGACTTCCGCGCCAAGCGCCGCTCAGGTATCCGGGAAGCTGTCATTGCCATCCCTGAGCCCACCGGTCGCACCTCACGCCAGGACGCCCTCATGGAATGGAAAGCCGAGCAGATCATTACCCGGCTTGAAAGCCTGGCGGCGGGGACCAAGAAGCAGGAGAGGCCGGACGGCAAGACCAAGCGGCGGGGCAAGAAGGTTCCTGATGGGCCTAAGGATCGACGCGCTCAGCGCGGTAGGTCGGTGGCCGGCGCCGGGGACGACGTCGACAACTCGATCGGCAGCCGCGTGAACGGCGCTGATCGCGAGAGGCTCGCTAGGATGGCCAAGAAACCGTCCTTCCGCTACGTCGCCTGCGATGGATGCGGGAGCAAGCACAGGATGCCCCTGTCCTTCAAGGGCAATTCCGTCCCCCTGGCCAACTGCCCCAGACAGAAGAAAAAGGGCCGGAAGTAATCCGGCCAAGTGCCGATCCCCAGCGGGCGGCTCGAAAGCCGCCCGCTGGATTCTGATTCACACGACACTCTGACGTCACAAGGAGAGAGTTACAACCATGTCTAAGGTGATCGGAATTGATCTCGGTACCACCAACACGGTGGCTGCCGGAATCCAAGACGGAGAACCGGTGATTGTGCCCTCCGCAGCGGGCACATCAACGACACCTTCGATCGTCGCCTACGCTGACGGCAAGGTGCTTACGGGCTACACCGCCAAGCGCCAAGCCGTCATCAACCCGACTGGCACGGTGACCGGCATCAAGCGAATCATTGGTCGCCGATTCGATGAGGTGACGAGCGAACGCGAGACCGCGGCCTACCAGATCGTGGAAGGGCCGGACGGATTCGCGGCGGTCAAGATCGGCGAGACCGTCTTCATGCCAGAGGCGGTGACCGCGCAGATCCTGACGACTGTCAAGCGTGCCGCCGAAAAGCACTTCGGCCAGGAAGTGAGCGAGGCGGTCATCACCATCCCCGCTTACTTCAACGACACCCAGCGCACAGCTACCCGCAACGCGGGCGCGGTCGCCGGGTTGGATGTCAACATGACCTTTCACGAACCCACCGCCGCATGCATCGCCTACGGGTTCGGTAAGAAGGCCGTGCCCGAGACAATCCTCGTCTGGGATCTGGGTGGCGGAACATTCGACGTCTCCATCCTCGCCACCGGTGCCACCAACCAGGTGCTCGGTACTTCCGGTGACTCGCACCTCGGGGGCAACGATTGGGATGATATCCTCGTTGCCTGGCTCATCAGCCAGATCAAAGAGGCCGGCGTCGACCCGACCGAGAACCTCCAGTCACTCACGGCCATCCGCGAGCAGGCAGAGGCCGCCAAAATCGCCCTGTCGAGCGCGGAGACGGTCAAGATCAAACTGCCGTTCATCGGCAGCAGGAAGTCCGGCCGCCGAAGCGTTCCGGTCCACTTTACCGGGACGCTCACCCGAGAGCAACTCGAGGCCATGAGCGCCGAGCTGCTTGTGCGACTTCGGTCGCCGTTTAAGCAGGCGCTCAAGAACGCTTCCCTCAAGGTTGACGGCCTCGACGCCGTCATTCTGGTGGGAGGCGCCACCAACATGCCCATGGTCCAGCGCCTGGCGCGGGAACTCTGCGGCAAGGAACCGCGCACCGTTTCGCGCCTCGAAGAGATCGTGGCGCGGGGTGCGGCGATTCAGGCCGGGGCGTCGGCTCGAGAATTGGTGGCGCCCGCGCTCTTGGACATCACGCCTCTGTCACTGGGAGTACGCCGGGGCAAAGAGGGAATGGATGTTATCATCCCTCTGGGGACGCGCATCCCAGCGACTTTCACCAAGCCCTACACCACGACGGCTAACGGCCAGACGGCCGTGGACATCGAGGTGTGGCAGGGCGAAAGCCCGATCGCCGGCAACAACCACTTCCTGGGAAAGTTCACCCTCCCTGGCATTCCGCCGGCGCCCAAGGGCCGCACCAAGATTGATGTGACTTTCAGCATCGACTCCTCGGGCATCCTGTCGGTATCGGCGATCGACGCCGAATCCGGCAGGAAACGGGCGATCACGGTGACAGGCACGAGCCTGCCGCCGGAGACCATCCGCCGGATGCTCGCCGAGGCCGAGGCCAACGCCGAAGCCGACCGTCAGCGCCTCGAGGCCGAAGAGGCCAAAGAGGCACTCCGGCCCTTAGTGGCCGAGGCTGAGGAAGCTGCTACCAAGCTCGAGGGCAAAGAGCGCCAGGACTTCGAACTGGTGCTCGAGAATGGTCGCAAGGCCCTCGAGAGTTCCAACTCCGAGCAGGTCAAGTCTGCGACTGGCCTGCTCAAGACCGCTCTGGAAGGGACAAAGGCAACTGCCTGAGTCCCTCATGAGCACGCCTATCAGAACCCCCGGTCACCCGACCGGGGGTTCTTCATATCCAAGGCATTGACATTTATCTTGCCTTCTGGTATACTATTTGAGACGCAATTGAGTAACAGCCCGAGCCAAAGAACAAATTGCGCGCACATTCACAAGGAGCGCCAGTGACCATGTATCGTGATAATCAGCCCCCTGAACTTGTTGCCACTCTTACCTTCAAGCCCGGCGATCCGTCAAAGGATTCACGACTGGTCACGTATTATGACAGCAAGACCGTCATCCCCTGCACTCGTTGCCGACATTGCGGCTTTGGTGAGTGGGAAGCCACTCTCGAGCCCGGCAAGGAATACCCGGTGATTCTGGAGGAACGTCAGAGGCGCCAAGGAACAGCAATCATCGTCTCCTACGTCGCCCATGCCTGGATCCCCAAGCAGGTATCACCATTCTGGCAACAAATCGTCGCCCCGATTGAGACGATTGAGATCGGCTCCACTGGTCTTGAGATTGTCTTTTTGGGCGGCATGGCCGAGGCTGGCTCGCGGGCCTGTGCCCTCATTATCTACAAGGGTCATGCCCTCCTGGTCGACTGTGGGATTAACGTTGCCTCTCTTTCTAGAGGGGAGACGCTTGCCTCCCACGAGATTGACCTCGAGGACTATGAATCCTTGGCCAGGATGAAGGAACTCCCGGATTTTCCCATTCTCACCCACTTCCTGGAGTCAAGAGAGATCCAGCTGGTCGGGATTCTGGTGACCCATAGCCACTTAGACCATTACGGTGGACTGGTGGCCCTCAAGTCCATTCTGGGTGAGCTGATGCCTCAGATCTACGGTACCCAGTTTACCCGCTCGATGATCAGCCATTACTGCTCTGACCGCGGTTTCCCTTATCCAAGGCTTGAACCGATTACTCCGGGAACCGAAACCGCCATCGGACCGTTTCGCATCCTGCCGTTTGGGGTTCCTCATGCGGTGATGGATGCTCTTGGCTACTCCATTGGGGTTGAAGGCGAACCTTCCCGCGTGGTGTTCTCGGGCGATCTCAAGGCCCACTACCGAACGCCCCGTGATATCTTTACCTTCACCGAGGCCCTCAAAGGCCTCCCGCCAACCAAAGCCCTGGTACTTGACTCAACCAACGCCAGCGTGCCTGGTCTTTCCGGGCTCGAGGATGAGGTTGAACAGGGGATGATCGAAATCCTCAGCCGCGCACCGGGCCGAGTGATTGTCACCTTCTTTTCAACCCGCTTCGATCGGCTCCAGATGCTCGTGGAACTGGGCGCCCTTTTCGGCAAGGAAGTCGGTGTCTGGGGTGCGAGTTTCAAGCCCACGCTTGAAGCCGCCAGAAATCGCGGTCTGTACTTTTCCAACCTTGCCGAGGATAAGGTATTCGAATGCGACATCATCGCGGTTACCGGCTGTCAGGCCAATGATACTTCTGTCGCCTGGCGCCTGGCCCTAGGCGAGCGGTGCGGTGGCATCAGCCTTCGGCCTGACGATACCTTCGTCCTTTCGGCGGTGCCAATCCCGGGCCGGATTACTCCGGTCCGGATGATGCTCGAAAACTGCCTGAACATCACTGGATCCGAGGTCTGGGTAGACCACTACACCAAGAGGGCGCCCGTGGGTTGCCGCAAAACCCGCACTCACGTGTCTGGTCACGGCTTCCAGGAGGACATCCGGATTATCTTCGAAAGTCTCCAGCCAGAGTACGTCATCCCGTACCACGCCTCTCTGCCGGCGATGGTTGACCTCGCTGATCTCGTCACTTCCCCCAACACTCGCCACTGTCTTGATCCGAGCCGAGTTATCCTCTTTGAGGACAACGGCGGCACTATCGTTCTCTAGAGCGATCCCAAGAACCCTTCCCACCCCCGCGTCCCACGCGGGGGTGTTTCGTATTTACAAATCTTTCTCGTTATGCTATGCTTTGGTGTCATGACCATTCGTCAAACCTATAATTTAGCCATCGCGATGGGCATTGCCGCTGATCCAAGGGGAAAGCGGGGGATTGAAAAGTGGCTCCAGCGCCAGCGCGCCAAATATAATAAACTTTCCCGCGATGAGCGCGCCTTATATGACCGCGAGCGCTTAACCAATCCTTATGCCGATACTCGCATTTTATTTGGCGATCCCAATGCCCGCGTCAAAACTATTTTAGCCGGCATTGATATTAATTCTGGCGATATAGCGCTTTCTAAAACCTTAAACCTGAAACCTGATCTCATCATCAACCACCATCCTCAAGGCAAAGCCCTGGCCGCTTTAGACGAGGTCATGAATTTACAAGCTGATTTGATGGCGGCCCAAGGCGTGCCCATCAATGTTGCCGAGGGCGTCATGAAAGCCCGCATCGAACAAGTTTCCCGCACACTTGCCGGCGCCAATCACTACGAAACCGTTGACGCCGCCAAACTCGCTAAAATCCCATTTATGTGCACTCACACCGTTTGCGATAATAATGTTTATAATTTTTTGACAAACTGGCTCGCCCACAAGCATTTTGAAACCGTTGGCGAATTAGTTGAGGCCCTCAAAAAGATTCCTGAATACAAAATCGCCGCTCAAAACAATGCTGGTCCGCGCATCTTTGCCGGCTCACCCGAAAATCGAACTGGTAAAATTGTCGCTTTAGAAATCACTGGCGGCACCGAAGGGTCAAAAGAAGTTTATGAAAAATTAGCCCAAGCTGGAGTGGGCACGATTATCGGCATGCATATGAAAGATGAAAACCGCGAAGAAGCCCTCAAATATCACATCAATGTCGTCATTGCCGGCCACATCTCTTCCGACTCCATCGGCATGAATTTGTTCTTAGATAAACTCGCTCAAAAAGGAATTAAAATCATCCCAGTTTCTGGTTTAATAAGAGTTAAGAGAACTAAATAATTTCCCAAATGAAAGGCGGGCATCTTCAAAGTCAAAGCCCTCAAAACGTGTAAAATCGTCGCCCACGAGTTAAGCCTCGAACAAATTCTCGATCGCTATTTGCCCAAAATGAAGGAAAATAGCATTTTAGCCGTCACTTCCAAAATTATCGCCATTGCCGAAAATCGGGTGGTACCCATCGGCAAAATTGATAAAAAAGCCCTCGTCGAAAAAGAAGCTGATTTATTTATTCCTCAAGATAAAAACAAATACGGCTTCACGATTACCATAAAAGGTAGTCTGCTCATTCCTTCGGCTGGCATCGATGAATCCAATGGCAACGGTTATTATATTCTCTGGCCGAGTGACCCGCAAAAATGGGCCAATAAAATTAGAAATTATCTTAAAAAACGTTTTGGTCTCCAAAATATCGGCGTCATCATCACTGACAGCAAAACTACCCCACTCAGATGGGGCACCACCGGCGTCATGCTGGCCCACGCCGGCTTTAAAGCCTTAAAGAATTACATCAATGAGCCGGACATTTTCGGCCGGCCCTTGCAAGTCACCAAGGCCAACGTTGCCGATGCTTTAGCGGCTGCGGCGGTGCTCTCCATGGGCGAAGGCAATGAACAAACTCCTCTGGCGATTATAAGCGAGGTGCCTTTTGTAAATTTTCAAAAAAACAATCCTTCTAAAAGAGAACTTTCAGGCTTAGCCATCTCGCTTGAAGACGACATCTACGGTAGCATTCTCGGCGCCGTAAAATGGAAAAGATCTAAATAAACTCGCTCAAAAAGGCATCAAAATCATCCCCGTTTCAGGTCTCATTAGAGTTCGCAGAAAATAATTATTTCTTTCGCCATAAAGTCCAAAAATCGAAACGTTCGATTTCAGCGAGTTCTTTTGATTCAATCACAATCATATTAGTGGCGTTCTCTCTTATCGTCAAATAACAAATTTGATCTCTCCAAACCCATTTTTCCGCGTTCGCCCTCCAGGCATTTTTGTATGGTTTATACAAAATATGAGGGCGGCCAACTATTTCTCGATGTTTTTGGGCGGCTTTAGTATCAGGTAAAATCAAATAAGTTTTAACTCCCGTTTTATCGTTGAATGCCAAATATTTATCGTAGAACTCTTTATCCATCCCGTACCAATATTCCACATTCCCCGTGGACCAAATCAAAATCTCATCACCTTTTTTAGCTCCTTTCATATATTGCCTGTACCACTCGCGCATCGCCAGAGGATTCTCATAAACAGTGATTAGAGGAATGGCTCGTTCGGCGGAGGCTTGAGATTTTAAAACTGGCATAATTTTGAGGACTTTTTCTTTATTTTTTTGGGCAATATCGGCCAAAATGTCTGGTTCAACGGCTTTGTAATAATCCTTGTTGCCAAGGGCAATTTTCTTAATCAGACCCTTTCCCATCATCCCAGGCAATAAAAGATAAACCATCTGGCGGGTGTCGTCCATTTTTTGACCTAATTGGATGGCCGAAGCCGGACCGAGTTTTAGCGCTGTCAAATATAATCGCGCTTCATTTTTATGAAGGCCAATTGCTTCTAATAGATTATAGATTGCGTCATTGTTCATAGCTTGCACCGAGCTTGTCGAGGTGTAAAATATTTTCTTTACATTATTATATCATATTCTATTTTCAAGGTCAATACTCGTCGTATATATACTTGACATTCGAGCGATAATGTGATATAATCAGTTGTTCACGATGGGAGATGGCCTGTTACAGGTTAGCCCATCGGAACGAACCTTACAAGGAGCAAATCAATGAAACTGGGCTGGATTCTGATGACGCCGGCATTGGTATACATAGCAACGGGGATAATCTATGCCTTCACCCAGAAAAACCCTTTGCTAAATAGCCGATTCTACTTCGGTTCCCTCTGGTTCCGCGATCTTCTGGAGAGATTGTTTCCAGGAAAGATCGATCCCAACAAAGATTGGAGGGCTGCTGTCTCTGTTCTGCTACTGCTAGCCATCTTTATGATGGCCTTTATCGGACTTCGACTACTACTCGATATGCAGGAAGGATAATCATCCGCCCCTCGGTTCCCGAGGGGCGCAACCTCGAGTTCCATTAGATACAGGGGTATCTAAAGGGATTGGAGAGTTAACAAAGGAGAAGACACATGTGGACCACAGGAGAACTGGTCGTTCTAGCCGTTGTAATATGGTTTCTCATCGGCGGCGTGATCATGTTCCGGATTGGCAATGGAACAGCCGCGCCATTCGCTGTATTTCCGTTCCTCTGCCTACTCTGGCCGCTGGTCCTGATCCTCCGCCGTTACAACAAGAGGTTCCGGAGGCTGTTGGAAGAGAGTACCTGGTTCAGGTGGCCACCTTTGTCTTGCGAATCTTGCCAACTCATGGGCGACACCGGCCCGAACGATAGGTGTGGAGAGAAGATGAGAAAAGATGAAGCGAAACTGGATCCTCGCAACAGGTGGAATCGCTGGCATCATGATCGCCATCCTCGTGCCTCACATCCACAAGGTGGAGATCGCGCGAGCGTTGGCAGATGCCAAGGCGACCATGGCCCCTGTCTGGACGGTCGCCTCTGTAAGCCGGTTCACCTTCGAAGGCGACAGAAAGTACGAAACTGGCCTAGTCGTTCCGCATGGCTATGTTCGCCTCTGGATCAAGCCGGCCAACGGTGAGAAGTTTGAGGGGAAGGAAGCGTATCTGATCGTCGCGACCGGGGAAAGCCCCCAGCTCGAACAGTATCTCAAGGTCAAGCCTGGTGACCAGCTGTACTTCGTGCTCGACCAAGAGAATCCCGATCATCTGTCAGGATGGGATTCCTTCGAGAAACTACGGCTCTGGATGGTCGTCCCCGAAGAGAAGCAGAAGGACTATCCAGGCGACTTTCGCCAGCACCCGGAATACAGATTTCAGCGCTGGTAAGAACCATGAGCCGACGGGCACACCGCACGAGTTCTGGCGGGGGCCAAAAGCCCCCGCCTTTTTGTTATTTTTTCTTTCCCCGGCGCTCTCTTTACCCCCTTATGGCCGCCAGAGTTTTTGCTGAGGGTTGTCTTGAACAATTTTATCCTCGACGACTTTAAAATACTCTTCAGCCGCATCAACTGCGTTCTTGGCTTCAGTCTTAACAACAGAAATCGGCTCGTAATAAACCTTATTTCTTTTGGTCGACATTCTGTTATAAATTGCCGTTAATGTATTAAATTTTACCCCTAAAACTGATTTGGCAAACTTTACCATTATTTTGTGGTGTCCTTTTCTAGACCCGGTACGATAACCCTTGGATAGCATTAAAGCTAAAGTGGTCGTGACTAATGAATCATAAGCTAATTTAAAAGCCGAGTCAGCGTCGCCGTCAATGAGTTTTTTAGCAGTTTGGTAAGTTTTTGCTGCTTTCTTTAAATAGTCGTTAATTTGTCTGAAGTTAACTGGCTGTCTTCTTAGTTTCGAAAAGTCGAAGCTCATTTTCCCCTCCCTTGATAAAAATTAGTTTTCCATTAATCAGGTCATGAATATAAGTGTCTTCGTTTTTTAATTTTTCTTGAAACTCTTTCTCAAGCAATATATCAACATTAATTTCTCGCCCAAAGCGTTCGCTGAGTCTATCGATTCGATCGCTAATTTCCTCAAAAACTCTGTTATTCTTCTTGGCAATTACAAAGAGATCAATGTCACTCTCATTATCAAGATTCCCCTTTGCGTAAGAGCCATAAATAAATGAAATGAGAATATTTTGATTAGGAATTATACAAGATCCCAGCAATTTAGGTATTCCGACAGTTTTGACAACAATATCTCGTAAAGAATTGTATATCGGGCTGTCTTTATCTAAAGAATAAAACTTGATATTTCCGACTTTCTCTGATTTGAGTACCCCAGCTTTTTCAAGATTAATGAGTTCTCGCCTAATATTTCCGATCGACACCTTGAGGATTCTTTCAAGCTCTCGCATATAAAAACGTTCCTTTGAACTAAGCATAAACTGGACTAATAATTTAACTCGAGTTCGCGAGCGGAAAAAATTTAGTGGATTGGCTTTTTGTTCGTCTTGTTCCATAGCGTTGTAGTCCATTCTGACTACAATTGTAGTCCATTTTGACTACAAAATGCAATATTTCATTTAACCGCTTTCTTCAACTCCTCCACTTTATCCGTCTTCTCCCACGGCAAGTCTAAAAATTACTCCATAGCGCCTCAAAAACTCTTCTTTCCGTTTCTGCGATATCTTGGGATTCGATAATGACGGTTGAAAGTTCTCTTTCGGAGGTAAAATAAGCCACTTTGTCGTGATAAATCAATTTATTTGCACTTACTTTAAAATCTGGGGGGAGAAATTTGATCTCTCTTAGTTCTTCTTTAGCGGTCTCCTTTAGGGTTTCGGAAAACTCATCTTTTAATACTAACTGGCGAAATTTAATCTTGCGCCTGATTCTGATAGGAATATATTTCTTTAAGATATATTTTTCGGAAATAACCTGATTTAAGATACTAACATCGCCAAAGTACAATACCTCGTGATTTGTACCCTCCAAACTCTCTTCAACGGCTTTCAGATAGCCCTCTTGACCCTTATAAAATCGCGTTGATGGCTCAAAAACTGCTTTTTTCTCAATGGCCTTGAGCTCTGGCAAAATATCTTTAATTTTGACGCTGATGTTCTCTAGTCTCGACAATAATTCCTCAGGTTTCCCGAGAGTATAGTGGGTGCCATATTTGGCCTTATATTGGCCCAAAATGCCCCGAAAAACGAGTTTTTCGGCAATAAGATAGATTGTTGTTCTTTTAATCCCTGTAGATAAGGAGATTTCCCTAACGGTGGCGCTTTTTGACCTCAAAAGAGCCAAATAGATTTTAATCTCATCATCTGTCAGTCCATAATCCGACAGGGCTTTTTTGATGCTTATTTCCGCCATTTTTGGTCCCTTATTTTAGACGATATTTCTGACATCTATTTGATTATAAACCAGATTCTTACTTTTGTCAAGCATAAATTATTGTCATATATATTGACATTATATTCACATTGTGCTATAATCATGAGTTATGCGAAGAGAACCTTGACAAGGAGAAAAAGGCAATGAAACTCGTTCGGCTCGTTCGTTCGAAGCAGACTTTTCCGCTTCGGAAGAGCCCCTACTCAATTAGTGATTGGGTAGGGAGAATAGCGTCGCCGTACATGTCTTGCCCCGATGGTACCAGTATCGACAAGCTTGTGTTGTGTCCAGAGACTGGTCAGGCCGCGATTCTCGTGTCGTACGATGGTGAAAAATGTGAGTTGACCTATGCCGGGAATACGCCAGAGAGAGCCGACCCCGGCCTAATAGCTTCGGCAAGAATGCCAGACGGTACACCTGTAAAAGGAGCGGGATTCTGTTTGCGGGCACCTTGTATCATCTGTAGCCGGCCCAAATCCCGAAGTTGGACTTGGGTTTACCTCTGCGTCGAAGACAAAGAAAGGCGCAAGATACCTCTTCCTGTCCTATCGTTTCTCGACGCGATCGGTCCTGGCGTGTGAAACCACAGGAGAAAAGGAGAAAGACGATGAGAAACGGTACTGTGGTGAAGAAGGATAAGTACACTCTGAAGAGATGGCTGGACACCATCTACAAGAAAAGCACTTGCCCAGATGGGTCACCAATCACTCAATTTCGTCCCTGTGGTGACCATGGACAGGGATCGCTGGCCACCATCCTGATCAACGCCTGGTGCACAATCAAAGGGGCGATGGACGACCTTCGAGTAGATGTGACCTACGCCGGTAAGGCGCCTGAAAGAATCACGGACGAGACAAGCGAGAGCCTCATCGCTGATTCCGTAATGGGTGTCTTCACGGAATTCAGGATGGACGGTAATAGCATAGTCTGTTCCCGGCAAAGGTTTGGTAACAACAAACCCATTGCTCATCATGTCTATATGTGTTTGACAAGAGATGAGTGGGAAAGACGCCGGGCGGGCATGAAGAGTTAGCAACCTTCCGAACGCCTACCGTGGGGCGCGCGAAAGCGCGCCCTTTTGTTTTAGCTTATTTCCCAACCGCCTTTTTGAGTTCTCTAATCTATAAATATAATAAAATTCTTGCGGTCGAAAAGAAATTATTATATCCTTCCTTATTATTTAACAGCGGACTGAAGCTCTTTGACCTTATTATTTTTTTCCCATGGAAGATTAAGGTCCGGTCTCCCAAAATGTCCGTATGCCGCCACTTGGCGATATAAAGGACGGCGGAGATTGAGTTCTTTGATGATAATCCCCGGTCTTAAATCAAACACCTTTAATATCGCCTCTTCGATTTTGGATTCATCAACTTTGCCGGTGCCGAAAGTATCCACGCGGACCGACATCGGTTCCGGCCGGCCGATGGCGTAAGCAATCTGAATTTCAACGCGGTCGGCAAGTCCGGCGGCAACAACATTCTTCGCCACCCAACGGGCGGCGTAAGAACCCGAGCGGTCAACTTTTGTCGGATCTTTGCCGGAAAAACAGCCGCCGCCGTGCCGCGCCGTGCCGCCGTAAGTATCAACAATTATTTTTCGTCCCGTTAAACCGGTATCGCCTTGCGGTCCGCCAATCACAAATCGGCCGGTGGTATTAACAAAATATTTGGTTTTTGCATCTAGATACTTAGCCGGAATCACTTTTTTAATCACCTGCTCAATAATATCTTTTTTCAGTTTTGCCAATTTGACTTCTGGCTCATGTTGGGCGGCAATGAGAACATTTTCGATCCTCGCTGGCTTATCATCGATATACTCTACCGTCACTTGCGATTTGCCGTCTGGCCGCAAGCCCTTGATAATTTTTTTCTTCCGGACTTCGGCTAATCGTTGACACAAGCGATGGGCTAAGACAATTGGCATTGGCATTAATTCTGGCGTTTCGCGGCAGGCAAAGCCAAACATCAAGCCTTGGTCGCCAGCGCCCAAATTTTCCAAATCTTCAGCCACAATTTCACCGGTTTTACCTTTTTCTTTAAATGAATCCACCCCGCGGGCAATATCGGACGACTGTTCTTTAATCGCCACCGTCACGCCCGAGGTTTCCCAAGAAAAACCGCAATCACCATCCAAATATCCGATATCCTTGATAACACCACGGGCAATTTTGGGAATATCAACATAAGTTTTGGTGGTAATTTCACCAGCAACAAAACAAATGCCGTTGGTGAGCAATGTTTCGCAAGCCACCCGGCCGCGCGGATCGTCTTTTAAAATGGCGTCTAAAATGGCATCGGAAATTTGATCCGCCATTTTGTCCGGATGCCCTTCGGTCACTGACTCGGAAGTAAAAAGTTTTTTCATAACCTTAGCTTAAATCATTTTTTACATTTTAATTTAACTTGCCCGAAAGTTCGTTGTCAAGGCCGCTTTTTTGCTCCATAGATTTGGTGCCTAAACTCGCCAACTATGATATAATAAAAATGTGAATTCTTAGGCGCATTACAATCTGAGATTTGCGTTGAATTTTTGAATATGAAGGAGGGTTTTTTAAATGCAATTTAAAGTTCCCCAAAACATTGATTTGGAAGGCCCCGCAAAATTCCTTTCTGTTTACAGAATTACATTCTGTCACACAGAAGCGTCATCTGCGGGGCGAGACTCATTAGCATCGAAAACTATTATCAAGGAGGTAGGCGATGCAGTTTAAGGTGCCCCAGAATATAGATTTGGAAGACAAAATTGTTGGACCGCTGACTTTAATCCAGTTTTTGTATGTCCTTGGCGGCGGGGTGATTATCTATTTGCTCTATCTTTCTTTAAATATGCGCTTTCTTTTCTGGGTCCTCGCCATTCCTATTGGCATTATTGCGGCGTCCTTGGCATTTTTAAAAATCCAAGATCAACCTTTGTCGCATTTTATCAAGGCCGGCTTGATTTATTTAAGCCAGCCCAAGAAACGCCTCTGGCAACGGGCCGGTCTAGTCAAACCCGTGGTTTTTGCTGTCGCCAAAAAAGAAAAGAAAATCATTGCCCCGCCCAAAAGAAAAATTGAAAAAAGCGAATTAGAACAATTAGCCCAAATGCTGGACACCCGACGGGTGTAATTATTAGAAATTTCCTCCACAGGAGGTATAGTTGGCTTTATTTAGTAAAAATAAAGAAATTGGCTCCACCCAGGATGCTTTACGCTTTGCCGAAATCCGCGATGGCACCGTGGTCTTAAAAGATGGCAATTTGCGCAAAATCCTGCTTTGTTCTTCGATTAATTTTTCACTCAAAAGCGAACAGGAACAAAATGCCATTATTTTTCAATATCAGAATTTTCTTAATTCCTTAGACTTTCCGATTCAGATCCTGATGCAGTCCAAAAAATTGGATCTTTCCAATTATTTAGCCAAACTTGAAGGCCGGGCCGACGAACAAACCAATGAACTCTTAAGATTACAAACCAACGATTACGTTGAATTTATTAAGCGCCTGATCAATCTGGCCAATATTATGGACAAGCGTTTTTATGTTGTCGTGCCTTACTTGGTGCCGCCAAAAATGGCCTCACCCAAGATTTCAATGCCAGGTAGTAATGAAGCGCCACCGCCAATTTTAAGTGAGGAGGAATTTAATCAATATTCTAAGGAAATTGACCAGCGGATCCAAGTAATCCAATCGGGTCTGGGTTCGATTGGCATCCGTTCGGCCCTTCTTTCGACCCAACAAATTATCGAATTGCTTTACGGTGTTTATAATCCCGAAGAGGCCAACAAACAAAAAATTGCCTCCGCCGAAGAGCTTCAAGGAGAAGTCGTTGAGTCCGAGGTTTTCCGACCAAAAGAAGCGCCAACTACGAGAAAGGAGGAAGATGCCAGCGCCCCAGCCTAATCCGGCGCCGCCAGTCAACCAACAACCAGGCAATTTTTGGCAACAACCAGCCAACACCGGCGCTTCAATCGCCAGTGGGCCGCAAATTCCTGAGTTTTTCCAGGCCGGCATGGCTTCGGTTTTGGACTTAATTGCCCCGGCCGCTTTTAAAATTGAACCCAGTTTTCTCCAGCTCGGTAACACTTTTGTCCGGAATCTGTTTGTCTTTACCTACCCCCGCTATGTCCAAACCAATTGGCTTTCGCCAATTATCAATTATGATATTACCTTGGATATTTCGATGTTCATTTATCCCATCGGCACCAAACAGATGATGGGACAGCTCAAGAAAAAGGCCGGACAGTTGGAATCATCTTTAGCTATTGAAAAAGAAAAGGGCATGGTTCGCAATCCCGAGCTCGAAACCGCGGTCGAAGATATTGAGGGTTTACGTGATGTCTTGCAACGCGGAGAAATGCGCCTTTTCCAATATGCCCTTTATTTTACCATTTATGCCAAATCAATTGACGAGCTTAATACCATCACCGAACAACTCGAATCCACTTTAGGCGGGATGCTCATTTACACCAAACAGTCGCTGTTGCAAATGGAGCAGGGATTTAATTCAACTTTGCCTTTGGGCCTTGATGAGTTAAACGTCCGGCGCAATCTCGACACGGCTTCACTTTCGACCACCTTTCCCTTCACTTCGGCGACCTTATCTTCCAATGATGGCATTCTTTATGGCCTAAATCGCCACAATAATTCTTTAATTCTTTTCGATCGCTTTGAGCTGGAAAATGCCAATTCCGTCGTCTTTGCCAAGGCCGGCGCCGGCAAGTCTTACGCCGTCAAACTTGAAGCCTTGCGCTCGCTCATGCTCGGCACTGACGTGGTGGTAATTGACCCCGAAAATGAATACCAAGCTCTTTGCGAGGCCGTCGGCGGTTCCTATTTGCGCATGGCTCTGGATTCTGATAAAAGAATCAATCCTTTTGATCTGCCGCGACCCGGCCAGCAAGCCACGGCCGGCGCGGCCGGTGAAGATATTTTGCGCTCCAATATCACCATGCTTCATGGTCTTATTTCGCTGATGCTTAGCGGTCTTTCGCCCGAAGAGGATGCCATTTTAGAAAAGGGTCTTTTTGAAACCTATGCCTTAAAGGATATCACTGCTGACATTGAATCCCAAAAAAATCAGCCACCGTTACTTAAAGATCTCCAATCTGTCCTACAAAATATGACCGGCGCTGAAACCATGGTTTCCAAACTTTCTAAATATACTGAAGGCACTTTTAAGGGGCTTTTTGACCAACCAACGAACTTTGATCTTGGCTCTGGCTTTGTCGTTTTTAGCGTTCGTGATCTTGAGGACCAACTGCGACCAATTGCGATGTATATGATTTTAAACTATATCTGGCAACGAGTTCGCTTTAACCTCAAGCGCCGAATCATGATCATTGACGAGGCCTGGTGGATGATGCAGCATGAGGATTCGGCGAAATTTTTATTTTCCCTGGCCAAAAGGGCCCGCAAATACTATTTGGGATTAACAATTATTTCCCAAGACGTCGAGGATTTCCTCGATTCCAAATATGGCCGGACCGTCGTCAATAACTCTTCCTTGCAGATTCTTTTGAAACAATCAACCTCTTCGATTGATAAAATCGCCCAAACCTTCAATTTGACTGAGGGTGAAAAATTCTTGCTTTTGGAATGTGAGGTCGGCGAGGGGCTCTTTTTCGCGGGGCTCAATCACGTGGCGATTAAAGTCATTGCTTCCTATACCGAAGACCAATTAATTACCACTGACCCGCGCGAGCTTCTGGCCAGACAAACTGGTGGCACCACTGAGGCGCCGGGTGCGGAAAATCAACCCGCCGAAGGATTGTAATTGAGGACTAAATGGCCGAAGAAGAAGATAATGAAGGTTCAACTTTTACCATACCCACCAAAAGCTCGATTTTGAGATTGGGGGCTTTGGTAATTTTGGCAGTTATCGCCCTTTTTATTATCATCGGTGGCTTCGGAGTAATCGCCTATTTGACTGGTAATATGTTTGGGGGCCAGGGCGGAGGCCAGCTTTCAGGTTGTACTTCCAGTCAACTATCACAGTCAAGCCTTGATCAAATCCAGGCCAATAAATCTGTTTATCAGGCGGCGGCTGACCGCGCCGATATTCCCTGGGATTTTTTGGCCGCCATTCACTACCGCGAAACCTCTTTAAGCAGTTCTGATTCTAACCCATTCCAGATTCAAAACAATAAAAATACTGGTTTTTCGGTTGAATCGGCCACCGAAGCAGCCAATAAAGCTAAGGCTTTAGTTTCCGGCACTTATGATAAGAATCTGACCAAAAATGCTGATGAAGAAACTCTCAAACTGGCTTTCCTAAGTTACAATCGTGGAGCGATGTATAAACAAAATGGTTGTACCTGGAACCAATCCCCCTACGTCATGAATAATTTTGATGCCTCCCATAAAGACATGAAGCGGCCCGACAGTGAGTGTGAGCCGCCTGCGACTCGGGGCAAAACTGACGACAAGCTGGGTGCATTTACGGTTTTATCGATTTTGCGCGGCTGTGCCGCTGGTGGTATCGCTGGTGGTGAGGGCGCTTGCACCTGGTCAAACATTCAAAACGACCCCAAGGGAGCCAATATCGGTTCAGTCGAGGTACCAATTTGGAAATACGAAGGCCCCAATCAAAAAACCTCAAGCCAGATGACCCTCAAGGTCAATAACAAATGCGCGACCTCGATCAAGGCGATTTTTACCGACATCTATAACAGTGCCGATAAACCGCCAATTGACACGGCTAATACCAGTTGTTACCAGCAACGCGACAGCGATTCCCGTCACAATTGGGGAGTTGCCTGTGATATCAGCTTTAAACAAAACTGGTGTTGGAATTGTTATGCCAAAAAAACTTCTTCGGGCAGCTGCACCGGCGGTAGCCCCATTGGCGACTATTGGAAACCCGGCAATATTGAGCCTGACCGGACCTATCAAGGTTGGAGCGCGGGCTTAGATAATCGTTCGGCGGCAATCAATGGCTCAATTGCCAATGCCTTCAAAAACCATGGTTGGGGTCGGGGTATTTACAATTGCTTTAATGACTTTATGCATTTTAGCGTTGATGGTCATTGAGGAAGGAGCGAGATGTTAAATTTCCGCAAAATAGCCTTAATTCTAGGGGGGTCACTTTTAGTTGGTGTGGTAATTCTAATCTTAATTAATTATTTTATTTCCGGTACTCTCGAAGTCACCTCCAATCCATCTGGTGCTGCTATCACGATCGGCAAGGCAAAATTTAAAGCGCCCGGGAACGCCAAGCTTAAACGCGGCGAATACCAAGTCAGCGCCTTTCTGGAAAACTATCCCCCTCAAACAAAAACCGCGACCATCGAAGCCAGGAAAAAAAGTTCCTTATTTTTTGATCTGATTCAGACGGGTTCAACCACGGAAAAGCCCCTAGAATTTTCCGCCGATGACCCAGTTTTTGTGACCAAAGAGCATTTTTCAGTCCATTTACCGGCGGCCAGCGACGCGGAAAATTATGACCTCGTGGTCACTCTTTTTGCCACCTTTAATGCAGGCGTCAATGGCCCACCAATAGAAGAACAGCTCCAGACATACAATGAAGAACTCAAGGCCTACAAAAAAGAAGCCCTGGATTGGCTTAAACAAAACAGTGTTGACCCGGCAACTTATCAAGTCAAGTGGATTCCTGAAGAAGCGGCCAGTATTTAATCACAGTAAAATTTTGTATAATATAATTAGCATCAAGGAGGGGTATGGACGCGCCTGGTGATGTTGGCGTGGAATATGGCGAGAACCCGGAACCTCGACCCGATATCGCCAAACCACGCCAACCCAAAAAGAAAAGCCCGGCTAAAAAAATAGCTGGAAAACCGGCTAAGGGACTTTTAAATAAAGCCGGTAACTGGGCTAAAAAACAAGCGGCCGCAATGGCAGTTAAAGCCGCTGCTTTGGCTGGCGGCTGGTGGGCTTGGATTATTGTTGGCATCCTTATCATTATCGCCTTTATCATCGCTTTACTCGCCGCCTATTATATCCGCGGCGGCGCCGGTAAAACCATCCCTCAACCCGCCGGTAAAAACGATCCCAACATTGCCAAAATTGTTGCCTTTACCAAACAGGAAACTGGCGAAAAGGGCTCCGGCAACATGAAACTCAATTTTTTAAACCAGCGCGACCTCGAATATCTCCAATCCGGCCAAATCGACAAGAGACTACTGGCCGCCCTCGTTTATTTGGCTGAGCGCCATGACCATATCCGCGTCAGCCATATTGTTTCGGGTTACGAGGACATAAAAACCAATGTCGAGTCGGGCAGTTTTCACGATAAACAATTTTCTAATAATATCTCCGCCCACAAAGACGGTCTCGCCGCCGACCTCGATGAGATAGATTATGTCAAAGATAAATGCGATTGCGGTTCAAAAATTCCCGTTAAAGTCGAATGGCAAATAATTGGCCAAAATCCCTTTTCGCAAACCCCAGATGCTTTAAACCAAATTAAAAGTCCTGACGATTTTGCCAAACCGGCGGTCAAAGACGCTCTCGCGAAAATGGGCGTCACTGGGCTTGATCAAAAAGATCTCATTGAGAAGATGAAAGCGTCTGTGACGCTTGCAAAAATTGATAGCGTTTATGATTTAATTGATCCTCGGGTGATTGCCGCTTTTACGGAAATCGGTGTTAATGGTATCGATAACTCCGATTTACAGTCCGGCCTGAAACGCCTCCAAGCTCTCCAACAACTCTACGAACTTAACCCCCATGACATTAATGCTTTAAAAAATCCTCAAGTCCAAAGTTTGATGGCCACTATTGGCGTCCCTGTTTCTGATGAATTAATTGCCAACATCGATAAATACCAAGCAATCAAAGTAATTGAGTCAATGACTTCTTTGCAAGACCTCCAAAGGCCCGACGTCCAAAGCGCTCTTCAAAAATTAGGCGTCAATACGGCTGACCCGCTTTTCCAAGATGCAGTCAAAAAAATGGGTGCTGCCACCGCCATCTCCAAATGGCAGGGCAATTTCAATGATCCAACCCTTTTGGCCGGCCTTTCTGAGTTTGGACTGAACGCTGATGCCGACACTAAATTTGCCCTGCAAATTATAGGTTCTGCCCAGGCAACCTTTGCTGGTCCCAGCGGTCAACTCAATACCGATGTCTTTGTTATCCAAACCCTAGAAAAATTGGCCATTTACACCAATAATCCCGATATGCAAGATGCGGTTAAAAAGTACCGGGCCGCTTATAAGTTGAGCAATAGTCAAGTCAATTTTGCCAGTCCTGATTTTGTCAACGCCTTGACGGATTTAGGTCTCAATCTTTCTCAAGATGAAAAAGAGGCCATCGCCAAATATAATCAAGCGCAGTACATTTTAAATTATCACGGCGACTATACTGATCCTCAATTTATTGGCCTCTTGGGACAATTCGGCATCCCGCTCACTGACGACACTAAAGAGGGAATTAGCATCTACAAGGCCAGCCAAACCCTTGCCAAGGCGGCTCATGGTGAAATTTCCCTTGATAGTCAAGTCGTCAAGGACG
Organism: uncultured Candidatus Berkelbacteria bacterium; assembly: GCA_963698075.1. Classification (GTDB taxonomy): domain Bacteria; phylum Patescibacteriota; class UBA1384; order UBA12157; family JAENIV01. Next base: position 637,132 of record OY969116.1, read on the forward strand.
CCTTAAACACAATCAAGGCGGCCACTATTGATGATGACAAGGCCAAGTCGGCGATTAAAGTTGGGGAGGCCAAAGATATTAATGATCCATCAATTGCCGCTGACAAAGATAAAATTGGCCTCAACAAAGCCACTTATAAAGACGCGGTTGAAAAACTACACGCCGTCAAAACCTTAACCTCAATTCATGAATTCTCAGATCTTAGTGATCCAACCTTGCAAGCCAACTTAGCCGCCATCGGCTTAAAAGATCCCAAGTATGCGGCCACTTTACAAAAAATCGGCGGCGCTTCGGCGCTTTTGAGTGTCCACAGCTTGACCGATCTCCAGAAACCTAATGTTCAAGCCGCTTTAAAACAAATTGGACTCAAAAACCCCGCAATTTATGAGAATCTTGGAAAATTGGGCAGTCTCCAAACACTTTTGCAGGTGCATGATCTCAAGGATCTTCAGTCACCGGCAGTGCAAACGGCGCTAAAAAATCTCGGACTCAAAAATCCCGCTGTTTATCAAAATATCGCCAAATTAGGTAGCATTAATACTCTTTTAACCATTAATAGTGCTTGGGATTTGGCTCGACCAGATGTCATTGATGCATTGGGAAATCTTAAATTAGCGGATGCGAACATGCAGTCCCAGCTAAAACAGATCGGTTCGATTCAAACCTTAATGAATATTAAGCAACCCAGCGATCTTTTAAAATATCAAACTATCAAGGCTCTGGACAATCTTGGGATTATTAAAATGAATGATCAACTCTTCGGCCAAATCGGCGCCATCCAAACTTTGCTGGCGGTTGATTCTCTGCAAGATCTGATGAATCCAAGCTCTATTTTGGCCTTAAATACTCTGGGGATAATCAGTCTTTCCAATCCTGTCACTGTCGCCTTAATGGCGGTTGCGTTTATTGATAACCTTACTGGCGGCAAACTTCTGGGCGGGCTTTTGGGTGATGATTGCAAGGCCAATACCGCTTGCTACAAGCCGGCTGCCCAAGAAAATGTTTATAAGGTAACTGAAGAGCTCCTCCAAATGCCTTACGATTTGGGCAACAAGGAAAAATATCGAGTCACTCAACTAATTATCTATTCACTCGATTATATTCGTTCAAAAGATCCCAGTCTGGAAACTAAATTAGACAAACTCTATTGGTCGGGGAGGCCGAAAAATGTTGGTCTTTTTACCATGCCCGAGGCCTGGCAGAATGTTCATATTGGCTATTGATGGCCAATTTTAAACCGAATTCTTTTGACTTTGTTCTCACCCATCTTTTGATTGATTTTTTCAATGATTTGACCGCTTTCGGCCTGTAAATTAGCGGCTTGAGCACTGGTTGAGCATGAGACGGTTAACAAACCGCCGGAAAAGGAAACGATGATATATTGCTGTTGGGCTACTCGGCGGGCGCATTCACAAATTTCCGCCGCCTCCAGGGGTTTTTGAAAGCGTTTAAATCGCGGATCGCTGGTCAATATTTTGTTTATTTTTTTCATAATATCTAATACAAATCGCCGAGGGGAGCCCCTGAGCAAGGCCGGATGCGAACGGGGCGACCCGAGGCGTTGCTGCTATTTTAACTCCACGATCCTCGCCTTTTCTCTTAAATTCTTTTCAATATGATCCAAGTCAGTCGTCGTAATAATCGTCTGTTGGCCCTCGACGATTTTGGCCAGATGCAGGCGCCGATTTTTATCCAACTCCGAAAAAATATCATCGAGCATGAACAATGGTCTTTCCTCTTTTTCGAGCGTTAAATATTCCAATTCCGCCATTTTTAACGCCAGCACCGCGCTTCTATATTCGCCCCGCGAGCCAAAGGTGGTAATATCTTTTCCCTCCAGCAAAAACACCAAATCATCTCGATGCGGGCCGAACAAGGTGGCGGTGTAATCAATTTCTCTTTGGCGATGCGCGACGAGGGTCTCGGCAAATTTTTCCGGCACCACAGTGGGGTTATATTTTAACTCAAGGGTTTCCCCTGTCCCTGATATTTCTTGGTATTTCTTGGTTAAACCCTGCCTGCCGGCAGGCAGGTCTTCATTAATTTTTGCCACTGTTTTTTGGCGTTTTTTGATAATAAAGCTTCCCAACGCCACCAGTTTTTCATCCCAAAAGGTGAGTTCCTCAATTTTGGAACGGCCGATCTTCAGAAAATAAAGAAGCTTATTACGGCCCCGAATAATTTTGGCCAAATCCAGAAGAGCCAGGGTATATTTTTTATCAATTTGGCAAAGAAGAATATCTAAAAAACGGCGCCTAAGCATTGGCGCCCCATCAATTAAATGAATCTCTTCGGGCGAAAATAGTACCTGCGGCAGTTTACCTAAAATTTCGGTCAATTTTTTCCGAACGCCGTTAATTTTAACTATTTTTGTCATGGGATATTTGGGATTGGGAATTTTCTGAATTAACATCGCCAGGCTTTCCTCTCTCTCGTTCCTCCTTTGCGCGGCAATCGAAGCCACTTCCGCTCCCCATTTTACTACTTCGTTATCATGATTAGTGCGCCAAGAACGGCCGGTAGAAATTAAATAGATGGCCTCAATGATATTAGTTTTGCCAATGCCGTTGGGACCCACAAAAATCGTCGTTTTGCCAAAATCAATTGAGTATTTTGAATAGTTACGGAAGTTGGTTAATTCAAGACGCTTTAACATAATTATCAATTTCCAAGCACCAATAACCATTCAATTTTTCAAATGCCAAATATCAAATTGTAACATTGGAGCTTGGTTATTGATTGGTCATTGAGATTTGATCATTGGTTATTCCTCCATTCGGAGGGGCATGATAATATAGAGATAATTTTTATCTTTAGCAGGCCGAATCACGCCCGGGGAAAGCGGCCCCGCCAGTTCTAAATCGATTTTTTCCGAACTGATGACTTGAAGCGCGTCAAGAATAAATTTGGCGTTAAAAGCAATTTCAGTTTCATCGCCGGTAAAATTGCCTTCAAGATCAGAGGTGTTATCGCCGATTTGCGGCGAGACTGCCAAAACCTGGACCAGTTTGGGTTTTTTAATCACAATTTTTACATTATTAGCTGATTCTCTGGCAAAAAAACTGGCCATTTTAATCGCGTTGGCGAAATTAGCGGTCGAAATTTCGAGTTTTGTTTTAACGCTTGTGGGAATAATTTGTTCATAATCAGGGAAGCTGCCCTCGATTAATCGTGACATCACTTCTGTTGGTCCCAATTTAAATTGAACTTGATTTTCGCCGATTTTAATCAATACTTTTTCAATTGACTCGTCTATCAACCGGCCAATTTCCGCCAAAGGCCGGGCCGGAACAATAAAGTTTGCCGAAGAAGAATCCTTACTAATTAAATTGACTGTCTTTTCCGCTAAGCGGTAACTGTCAGTGGCCACTAATTTTAATTTATTGCCGGCTAAAACGTGATATATCCCTGCCAAAACCGGCCGGGTCTCATCAAGGGCACAAGCAAAAACCGTTTTTAAAATAGCATCGCGAAATTCCAAGGCCCCAATCTCAATTTCTTTACCTGCTTTAACCTCAGGAATCAGTGGAAACTCGCTCGCCTCAATTCCTTTGATATTGGCTTTAAAATGCTCGCTTGATAAATGCAAAGTCGCGTCTTTGAGTTCTAAATTAATCGTTTTATCGGTATTGGTGGTTGTAAACTCGGAAATTAATCTTGCCGGGCAGGTAACAGCACCGTCTTTATCAACTTTGGCGCCAATCCAGGTTGAAATACCAATTTCTAAATCGGTTGCCGCTAATTTCAACCGACCTTTTTCCGTTTTAATCAGGATATTATTAAGCACTGGTAAAGTCGTCCGCGTCCCTACCATATGAGAAACAATTCCCAACCCCCTAGCTAAATTCTCCTGGGTACATGAAACCTTCATTTAAATTCCTTTCTCCCTCCACAAATTATCCACAGTTAGTCTCTTATTAAATCTTTGTTGATTAGATTTTAGTAATAATAATGTTTGTGGATCATGGGTATTAATAGATTGTTTGGGTTGTGGAAAGACTGGGGATTTTCTTGTGGAAAACAGAAGTATTTTCAGTGGTAAAAATTAATAAACTTAATTTTGTCATATTATCTACTATATATATTAATACTCACAATTTAAGCAATAAATTAAATCCTCAAGTTATCCACAGCTTATCCACATGTTAGGCAACGTAGAGCTTTTCTTTGATCATTGTCAGTTCTTTTTTTAAATCATCATTGATAGCAATTTCCTTTTCAATTTTCCCCACCCCGTGCATGATGGTGGTATGGTCTTTTTTGTTAAGTTCGCGGCCAATCTTGGGATAAGACAAATTCATCTCGTGACGCAAAAGATACATCACGATTTGTCTTGGCCAGACCATGGCCTGGCCTCTTTTTGCCGACAAAATATCAGTGGCCTGGATTTGAAAATATTCACCCACAATTTTAATGATTTTTCCAACCGACAAATTTTTACCGCGTGACTCGACAATATCTTCCAATACTTTACTGACAACGTCCAAAGAGGCGGTCAAGCGATTTAATTGACAATGAGCCAAAATGCGATTAATCGAGCCCTCAAGTTCGCGAATATTGGATTCAATATTTTCGGCAATATAATGGACACAATCATCATCTAATGGCAAGTTCTTTTCAGCTGATTTAGCCCGCAGGATTGCCTCCCGCATCTCTAAATTCGGCGGTTGAATATCAGCCACCATACCGGCGCCGAAACGCGAAGAAAGCCGGTCTTGAATTTGAGGAATGGCTCTGGGTACTCGGTCAGACGTGATCACAATTTGACGGTTGCCTTGATGTAGGGCATTAAAGGTGTGAAAAAATTCCTCCTGCGTACCTTCTTTTCCGGCCAAAAATTGGATATCATCAACCAAAAAAACATCAACCCCGCGATATTTCTTCTTAAATTCATCCGCCTTGCCGTTGGAGATTGAAGAGACATAATCGTTGGTAAAACTTTCGCAGGAAACGTAAACAATCTTCTTTTTGGGTGATTTGGCTAAGATTTCGTTACCGATTGCCTGGACGAGATGAGTTTTGCCCAAACCCACGCCACCATATAAAAACAGGGGATTGTAAACAACCCCGGGCTTGGAGGCAACCGCTTGGGCCGTGGCAGCGGCCAAACGGTTGGAATTGCCGATGACAAAATTCTCAAAGCGATATTTGTGATTAAGTTGGGGATGAATTATAGCATCAATTTCTTTCGTCGCGCTATCAGCTATTTTTGGCGGCCTAGGAAGTCCTTGAGTCGAAATTTTATAATTGATTTTGGTAATTTGGGGTTCGATTTTTTTGATGGCCTCCAAGATCTGGGGATGAAATTTGTTTTCCAGCCATTCCTTGGCAAAGCCATTGGGTACGGCAATAGTTGTTTCTGGAGGAACGAAGTCCAAAATAAAAGTATCCTTAAACCAAGTGGTAAAATTGGCCTTGGACAAGGTAACTTCAAGCTCACCTAAGGCGGTCTGCCAGATTTCTTTGGGATCCATAACCAAACCTTTGGTTTGGAAATTCGAAATTCTCACTGCGGAAGCAAGGCATTTAATTCGAAATCCCAAACAAATTCTAAATCCTAATATTTAAATTCTTAATAATTCCTTAATTTTCGGATTTCGACATTCGTGCTTCGGATTTCCACGCAATCTTATCCTATAACCCGATTGCGTGGTTGTCCACAGCGAGTTATCCACAATTGAGCCAATCTCATAATATGTAAGTTATCCACAGCCTGTCAACACCCGCTTAGTGATTGTGGATTGGGTTGTGGAAAAATTTTATAAGAAAAAAGAGCGGTTTTCGTACGCTCTATCCGTCCCTAAAGGGACAAGACTTACGGTAGGGGTTTCCCCCTACATGCACTCAACGATGTACGCGATCTTCTCGTACGCGCTTCCTTGTTCATCTCGCGCCGAGGTCCATGTGAAGACCCACTTTGTGCTTGTTCGGGGCAGGCGTCGGAGCTCGTCTTTTATGGGCTTCATTCTCTCCTCGGTCTGCCTGACGATCTCTTCGATCCGGCGATACTTCTCCTCAATGTCCATCTTCTTCTCCCTTGCTTAGTTAAAATCCTACTTCTGTTTCCATGAACTCTTTTCAGAGCTGATGGAGACAGAAGGGGATGCCGCCGATCGTATTGACCCGGCGGCTCGGTTGGATGTCCTTATCTTGTTTTGATGTCGTCAGGGGTGATCCCGCTCTCGGGCAGCAGGTTCAACACCCTACCGACGTGGTTACCTTCGGGGTCGAGCACATCGATCACGAAGGCCCGCATCCTTGTTACTTCCCCGGCCGTGAGTTGATTAAGCCCACGGACCAGGCCTTCCAACAGGGGTCCGATGAGCTGTTGGTCCTCCATCGCATCACCGAGGGGGTTCTGGTTGGGGCGAGGATCATGCTGGAGGACATGGCGCGCGACTGAGTTCGTCCACCAGACGCTGCCCGCCCCGCCCGGTCCCACATTGGCTGTTTCCTCACTTTCAAGACGTATCTTGTCCGTGCGGAGAGTGATGAAGGCGACCAGGTTCTTCATTTTCTCACCTCCCTTCATAACGGGTTGTACCTGATTTTCAGAACTTATGATTATAACACAATCTGCCGAATTTGTCAAGTATTTTCGACTATATTTGACATCTTAGGTAATACCTGATATACTATTATTAGTCGGTCTTTCCCGACTACTATCCGTCCTATGCTAAAGCTACGGAGGACAAGTGGAATATCTAAAATCTTTACAAAAACTTGGCTTTAATCAAAAAGAGCAAGATGTTTATTTTGCTCTCCTACAGTTGGAGAAAGCCACGGCCAATGAGATCGCTTATAAATCAAAGGTTAAGCGGCCGACAACTTATGATATTCTCTACCGTCTCGTCTCTGAGGGCTTTGCCGCCAAGGTGTTGGAAAACGATAAGATGAAATTTGTTGCTCGGCCGCCGGAAAATTTGTTGGAAATCATCGAAAATCGAAAAAGAGAACTTAAGGCAGATTTACCGGAATTATTGAGCATTTATAATACTAAAGCCAATAAACCGAAAGTCGCCTATTTCGAAGGCTTAGATGGAGTCATTCAGCTTTACGAGGATACCTTGCTGACCTTAAAATCCGGCGATGAGATCGTCGCTTATTTTTGTGATTACGAAATCCCTGAACATAACAAATATATGCATGACTATGTTTTGCGCCGGGCTGCGAAAGGGATTAGGGCCCGAGGAATCGGTCAAGATAAACCTAAGATAAGAGAATTCATCAAAGAGAACAAAAAGCAGTTGCGAACATCTAAACTAGTCAGCGAGAAAGAATACCATCTCAAAAACGAGATCAACATTTATGCCAACAAAGTCATTATTATCACCTTCAAACCCGAACTTTTCGGGATCCTCATCGAATCCAAAGAAGTCGCTGACACCCAGCGCGCCATCTTCGAAATGGCGTGGAGGGGACTCCCGTCCAGTCTGCGTTCTCCAGGGATTTATAGATAAGAAAAGGGCGCCGGCCGGTTGGCAAGCGCCCCTCGTCGAGTGGTTACTGATTCGATCTTCTCTCAGGGCCCCTGTCAGGCAGCCCACTTGTGGCTGTATTTGGGATTGGTACAGACCTCCCACCACCCAGGGTCGTCGGGACCGCTGACAGCCACCTTCGAGCCGCACTTGGGGCAAGGTCGGCGGCTGTAGTACGTCTTCGGCTGGCAAGCCTCTTTCTTCTCCTCTTTCTTCGCCCGGCGGAAAATCTTCTTGAGCAGTTCTCGGACGTTCATTTCTTTTCTCCGTCATCAGGTTAGTCGCTCGGCCACCGGCCGGTTTTCAGTGCGCCCTGTCCCAGTAGCCCTGTGTGTGGCTCCAGTTCTGCCAGTAGTAGTAGGTTTCCATGGGGAAGACGACTTCGGTGTAGGTGTGAGAAAGACAGGCAAAGATGGACCTCACCAGACCTGTTACGGCCTCGAACTCATCCCTTTTCGTTGAAATACAGAGGGCGAAGTTGAGTATGGGTGAGATTCCAGTGGTGACCGGTGGTCTCCCGGATTGCCACTTCATGGGCATCAGAGAGAAGGCGCAATAGTTACGGTTGATGCTACCTTCCAACTGGCCCAAGTACCACTCCTCAAACGGCTGAGGATTGGTCTGCCATTCGGGGAAGTCCTCGCTCACGCTCATTTCCCGGATAAAGCCCGAGAAGTAGAACCAGAGGTAGGGGTTCGGATCCCCTTCCTCGCCCTGATTGGGATAGACCAACCGCGCCTGGAATGGGCCACTAATAGCCGAGACGAGCCATTCGAGCACAGTCACCAAGCCGGGCGCAGGGGCACAGGAATGATGAGCGGAACCCATGGTAACTACCGGGTCCTCTAGTCGGTAGAGTACCTTTGAGTGGCTCCCCAGCATGGGGCAGGGTTGAGCTACCATGGTTGGCTGGGCCGGACACTTGTTCGACCTCAGCAGAGCCACAAGCTGAACGACCAGAACAGCAACAACAAGCACGATTAGCATTTCCTTTCTCCTTTTTCAGGGTGACTTCATTACCCTTGTTAGCGCTCGAACGATCTTCGGGGCCATTCGGCTGCGAAATCTGGCGTAGGCTGAGATTGCGCCTGGCCCAGGTCGAAGGCCCAACAGCTCTGCCTCATAGGACCCTAACCGCTGCCCACAAGAATCATAGAAACAGACATATATCCTCCAGTTGGCTCGATAGGTTCCATTGACCGGCCGCTCTGACATGGATTGGTTAACGTCCCCGAGGATCCTATAGTCAGCTTGGACTTCCAGGCACATCTGTCGTGCTTGTTCCCAGTCTTGGTCCGGGAAATGAGACACCACGGCGGCCCCGCGCTTATTTAATTCTTCGCAGACTAAGTAATGAAGCACGCCGAAGCCGTCTCCTTTGAACGGATATCCTTGAAGGTCCTGCCAGAGACATACAGCGACTCTCAGCGATATTTGGGAACATCTAACGAATGGGTTTGCCATCCGGTCTTCTCCTTTGTTCAGGTACAACCGATAGAATTGGCTTCTGGCCGATTTTCTATCGTTCAAGAGATTATAGTATAAATGGTATAAAATGTCAATAGGTAGAGACATTAATTGTTAAAATAAGGTTAATATTGACTACTATTGATAAATTGTGTATAATAAATATACAAATATGGAAAATATTGATTTATCCCCTTTCGGCTTAAATCCAAATCAGGCCAAAATATACCTGGCCTTGCTTGAATTGGGCCAGGCCAATATTTTAGAGATTGCCAACAAAGCCGGTTTGAGCCGGATCACAGTTTATAACGAGCTCGACGATCTCTTGGCCTTTGGCTATGCCAGTTTTGTTATTCAGGGTAAAAGAAAGCTATATTTGCCAGAGCCGCCCCGAAAACTGGAGAAAAGACGGCTTTTCAGGGAGAAAATCGCCCAAGAGACCCTTCCTCAACTGGAGAAGATGTACGCCTCTGTCACCCACCGGCCATCAGTTAAATTTTATGAGGGGAGAGAAGGTTTAATTACTATGGTTGAAGATGTCCATGCCACGGTTCCTGATGGCAGTCGTTACGATGTGATGTATAATTCTGAAGCCGAAATCGCCTTGGTGGGTCGTGAAAATTGGAACCGATGGCTTGAGGCGAGGAAAAAGCGGGGGATTTGGGTCAGGTTAATCTGTGAGAAAACCAGGGAAAGCAAAAAATGGGATAAAGAAGGCGAAAAAACTAACCGAATTGTCAGATTCTTACCCAGGGGCCAAAAGGTATTTGTCAGCTATCATATTTACGAGAATAAAGTTTCCATTTTTTCTTTAACCGAACCAGTGGTCGGCGTGATTATCGAGAACAAAGAAATCGCCGATATGCAAAGAATGCAGTTTGAATATATGTGGCAGGCCTTGAAGGGTTGAAAAATTCTTAAGATAAGGTATAATGGAAGAGATCCGAAAGGAGCTAAATGAAAAGAACATATCAACCCCACAACAAACGAAGAAAAAGAGTCCATGGATTCCGCTCAAAGATGAAGACTATCGGCGGCCGGCGGGTTTTGCAAAGCCGCCGCGCCAAGGGTAGAAAAAGACTGGCGGTATAATGTTGGCCAAAAAATTCCGCTTATCCAGAAAACAAATCGGTTTGATTCACAAAAGGGGGAGACGGCTGAACGCCGAAGGGATCGGCCTCAAATGCTTACCCAACCATTTAGGATATTCCCGATTTGCCGTCAATGTGCCGATAAGCGTTTCCAAAAAAGCTACAGAGCGTAACCGCATCAGACGAATCATCTACGACGAAATCGGCAAAGCCAGCTCCAAAGGCAGCGTTGACTGTCTGATCGGCATCTATCGGAAAGATGATGAAGCGGCTATCCGCCAAAAAATCAAAAAAATATGTGTAAGTTTATAGTCAAAAAAGTCATTCGTCTTTATCAGAAAACTTTATCTTTCGACCACGGCCCCTTATCCGTCTTTTACAGCGAGGGCTTCTGTCGCTTCCAACCCACCTGCAGCCAGTATACTTATGAGGCGATTGACAAATACGGAGTTATAAAGGGCGGTTGGTTGGGATTCGTGCGGATTTGCCGCTGCACGCCATGGAGCAAAGGAGGATGGGACCCGGTGAAATAAGCTAAAAGCTAAAAACGCAAATGTTAAAACTGCAGCAGAAAGCATAAAAGATTAAAATCCTTTAAGTTTTTTCTTGAAGTTTTACGCTTTGCCATTTAAACTTTGACATTTATGACCACCATAAAACTTATCTTAAAAACAATTTTATACCGGCCGTTGTATAACGCCCTGATCTTTTTGGTTTGGTTAATTCCTGGTCACAATGTTGCCTGGGCGATTATTATTTTGACAATTATCATTCGCCTGATTTTATTGCCCTCCTCGCTTAAGGCCGCGCGCGCTCAAATCAAACTCCGCGACCTCCAGCCGGAACTGACTAAAATCCAGGCCGAATACAAAGATGACAAAACCAAACAATCCCAGGCGGTAATGGCATTTTATAAAAAACACAAAGTCAGCCCCTGGGGTTCCTGTTTACCGCTCTTGATCCAATTCCCAATTTTAATCGTTCTTTATTATGTTTTTATCAATGGTTTAGGCACCCAGCGTTTTGATCTTTTATATTCATTTATGCCCAGACCCGAATTTATCAATACGATTTGGCTGGGGATTGATTTAGCCAAACCCGACCGTTGGGTTTTACCGATTATTACGGGAATCTTGCAGTTTATCCAAGGCCGCCAAATGCAGCCCAAACCCCAGCCAGGAAAAAGTCAAGACATGCAGACAGCGATGTCGCGGCAAATGCTTTATTTGATGCCGATTTTTACCGTCATTATTGCCATGAGATTGCCGGCAGCGCTGCCTTTGTATTGGGGGATTACGACGCTCTTTGGCATTGGCCAGCAATGGTGGGCGGGAAGAAGCATGAAGCATGAAGTACCAAGTACGACGGACGAAGAAAAGAAAGAAGAATATCGCTCGCCGGAAAAACACGAAACCGTTGACAAGCAGGTTAAACATGGAGTGGAAGTGACAGTGAGGAGGAAAAAATGAGTCTAGATAAAATCAAGATTGAAAAAACCGCCCAAAACCTTATTGGTCATTTTGATCCCCAGGCGAGATTAGCGGTCGAGATGGCGGAAGGAGGCTGTAATATCAATATTGATACCGAGATTTCCGGGCTTTTAATTGGTCGCCACGGCGAAACTTTAGAAGCGCTCCAGCACCTTTTAAGATTATTGATTGCTAAAGAACAAGAGGAATTCGTGCCTTTGATTTTGGATATTGCCGGCTATCGCGCCGCAAGGCAACAGGAACTGGAAACCCTGGCTCGTGATTTAGCCCAAAAAGTTAAAAACTTTGGTGGCTCGGAAACTATGCCCTCGATGAGCGCCTACGAAAGGCGATTGGTTCATGTCTTGCTCCAGGATATCGAAGGCATCGAAAGCGCCTCCGAAGGCGAAGAACCGTACCGGCGGATTGTGATAAGACCGGGAAAGAAATAGGGAGAGGTGCTGGAGTGGTTGATCAGGCCGCTCTCGAAAAGCGGTAAGTCCGCAAGGGCTTCGTGAGTTCGAATCTCACCCTCTCCGCCAGAATTACTTTGGAACTTTTTAAGACAGTGGAAAAGGACATAAGGTTGAGAAGAAAGCAAGAAAGACCGTTTTGGGTCTTTTTTGGTGCCAAATAGGGCTATTTTTAAATGATAGAGGAAGGGATTCGAACCTTTGCTTTAACCATAAAAGGCTCCGTAGTTTGGAACCTTTCGCTAATATTGCCTATTGTTTGATGATAACTTGCTTATCTTGTAGGTAAATTGTTGTATTCAGGCAGCCGATTAGCTCTCTTTTTTGTTCCTTGGTGCCTTCTTGAAAGATGTATTTGATAAAATCAGGCGGAATGAGCTCATTTTCTGATTGATCGATGTTTTGTCCTTCTAAAGTACGCTTAATCAGCATAATTTTATCTAATTCCGGTTTTAAGATTGGTTTAACTTCGACTTCTTGGATTGGTGCCTGTTTTAGGTGTTCGGTTAGCTGTTCTACGAGCTTTTCTTCTCTGATATACGGTTCGGAACAGTCAAAATCATTAAATTGAGTGCAGTGATAGTAAATATATCTTCTTTTGGTCCCACTACTGAAGTTTCGAGTAATCTCCTGGGCTGTGATCCCCGAGTTGCACGAGCCACATTTGAATAATCTAGTGAAATCAAATTGTTTGGTACCAGGTTTTGATTTCGGCGGGACAACCATTTTCTTCTGTACCGCATCAAATAACTCCTTGGAGATAATTGGTTCGTACGAACCTTTGTACCATTTGCCATCGTATGTAAAAAAGCCGGAATAATATGGATTATTAAGCATTTTATAGATAACACTCAGCGTTAATACCTTACCGTTTCGAGATCTAAAATTAGTTTCGTCTTTTAACCAGTCATATATATCACGGCCCGAACAACCTTCATATGCAACTTTTTCAAATATCTGTTTAATAATCGGAGCTCTTTCTTTGTCAACAAATACCTTTTTTAACCCTTTACCCGAATAATAATCATTTAGATAGCCTAAAGGTGCAAAATTCGGTCTAAATCCCATCTCACACTTGGTTTTCTGACCTCTTTTAACATTAATGCCCCTGTTATCGTTTTCAAGTTTGGCTTGAGAGCAAAGAATCATTAAAAGGAACTTGTCATTTGGTGAATTGGTGAAAATTTGACCATGAGTTCTGATTTCCTTCAAATAGCCATTATCCATCAAATCGATTATCGAGCCCAAATCTCCGGCATTTCGGCTTAATCTGTCCGGTGCCCAGCTCAATATCCCTTGAAACAAACCATTTTTGATATCGACTATTAATTGATTCAAGACTGGTCTCATGCCGGTCGCTTTAGCCGAATGACTTTCTCTTCTAATATCAGTTACCAAAAGACCCTCATTTTGTGCCTGAACGGCCATTTCTCTTATCTGGGAATCAATTGAAAGGGCCTGCCGTTCATCGTCTTCGCTGCTTTTTCGAGCGTAAAGACAGTAACGAACAGCCGCTTTTTGGGCTTCTGGGGCTTGAATTGGCTTGCCGTTTTGCTCCTTAGGTAGTAGAAGCGGCGAAGTATTGGTTAAATTTACTCCTTGGGGACTCATCATTACTCCTTAAACCTCTAGGTCAAGGGAGATGATACCGCCCATGTTGGGGAAGTCAAGGCCTAATTTTTAAAATCAACCAAAATGTCCACAAACCAGTAAAAAGCTTCCCAAATGACTTTAGCTATGCTAAAATCAGAGTAGTTTCAGAAATACCTTAAAAATCGCCTAAATCTCGCTTTTGCGGGACATGGCTCACAAATCACACGCAAATAAAGACGGTCTTCCGACCGCACCATTTGCGTGTGTCTGTGCCCGAAAGGGTACAGGGTAGTCCCGAAAGGGGCTGCCGCGGTTCGGGAGACCATTTTTGTATTTAAAAAGGTTTTTGGTCGATAACCAATAATTAAAAGTTAGAAAGGAAAAAACAATGGAAAACAAGAAAAAAGGGATGTCAACTTTGGCTAAATTAGGCATTGGTTGTGGCGGTTTTATCATCCTTATTATCATTATCGCTGTAGCTGTCGGATCAGGTAGTAAGGGTTCCAACACCCAAAAGGTAACCAATCCCGAAAAATCTTCCGGAGAGACGACTACCAATCAGTCTAAACCTGCAACTGAAAAAATGACCATTACCAACTCAAACGCCAAAGATAAGGGTTATGGCATGTGGGAAGTGGTCGGCGAAGTCAAAAACAATGACTCGATTAAACATTCAGCTTTTTTAAAAGCCACCTTCTATGGTGATAGTGGTCAAATTTTAGGGACAGCATCTGGAGCGGTAAATGATGTCACGCCAGGTGAGACAAAAACCTTCAATCTGATCAGCACTGATTCTGTCACTGGCTACAAGGAAATGAAAGTCCAAGTCGACACCCTAATATAAGAGCAGGAGTTAAATTAGCAAAGGAGTTTTTTATGAAAAAGCTGATTTTGGTTTTCTTTCTTTTGATGTTTATAACCATTCCACTTACAAATGTCAAAGCGTCAGCACCCTTCGATGGTAAAATGATTGCTTTAGACGCTGGACATGGTGGAAGCGATACTGGGGCAGTCAACGGCGCGTATGGGCTGCAGGAAAAAGATGTTAATTTAGCGGTTGTTTATGCTTTAAGAGACAAGTTAAAATCGGCAGGTGCGACTGTTGTTTTAACGCGTGAAGAGGATGAGACGATTGTTTCGCGCAAAGAACGGATTGATATTGCTAAACAAAAATGCGCCAGTTATGGCCGAGAGTGCGATATTTTAGTTTCCATGCACCACAACGGCTCATATGACCCTAGAACAGACGGAACAATGGTTATTTATAATGAAAAACAAGACAAACCTTTAGCTTTCGCTTTGCACGATAGTTTAATAAATAGCTTGGGATTGCCTGACTTAGGATATGAAAATGGCGGTTATGGCATTACCGTTCATGGTCATTTGGTATCGGTTTTAACGGAGGCCTATTTTATCACAAATGACTATGAAGCCCAGCAATATCTTTCCGGTAATCGCAAAGATCAAGAAGTCCAAGCTCTTTATGATGGCATAGGTATATATTTCATAAATAAGCCAGTGAAAAAGGGCCGAACAAACTAATTATTCAATAGTGAAATTTAATTAAGAAATCAGTCCTTGATAATTTTTTCAATTTCTTTTCTGATGCCGTTACCTCGACAATGTTTTAGAATGCCAAGATAAGATTGGATACTCATCTCCAATAATTCTGCATCCAGCGAGCCGTCAAGAAACAATTGATAATTATATCGAATATTTTTTAATATCCGTCGTTTAGTTGTAGCCCGTAAGACTATATGGTGAGGAAATAGAACATATCCCAAGAAATCAATTCCCTGGGTCCATTTCTTTATATGAATTTTATGTGGATGAAGTTGCAGTAAAAGATGATTTTTTAAAAATCCTTCAAGAATAGGAATTAAACTTTCTAAATGTATTTTATCTCTACTGATAATGATGAAATCGTCTGCATATCTGACAAAACACTTAACACTTAATCCTCTTTTTACAAATTGGTCCATAGGATTCAAATAGATATTAGAGAAAAGCTGAGAAGTAAGATTGCCAAGCGGTATTCCCCGAGTCTTAAATGCAGAATTGACGCTTTCATAGCTCGTAATAATTTCTTTAAGGAGCCATAATAATTTTTTCTCCTCAATTTTTTCAGATAATAGATCCATTAAAGCTTGATGGTCGACTGAATCAAAGAATTTTGAGATATCACATTTCAAGAACCAAACGGGTTTAGTGTTATTTTTAGATAATCTCCAAGCAAGCTTTTGGCATTTCCTAATAGCTTTATGAGTGCCTTTGTTTTTCCGGCTGGAGTAAGAATCAAAGATAAAACCTTTATCAAATAATGGTTCGATAACCCTCATTATCGCGTGATGGAGGACCCTGTCTTTGACTTGGGCTTTGTGAATATGTCTTAGCTTCGGATCACAAATATAAAAAGAGGCATAACTTGAATGCCGATAAGACAGATTTAGGAGGTCATAATGTAAAGCAAAGATATTGTTCTCAAGGTTTATTCCGAACTCTCTTACATCTGCTTTTTTCTCTTTTCCCACCTTAAACTCTTTCCAAGCAGCAAATAAATTATTAAGTGAGATTATTTGGAGGTATAAATTATGAATAACACTTTCGCTATCAACAAATTCTTCGATATTTCTATTATCCATAAGACCTATAAATTCTATTTACATTTATATTCGGTTAATCAAACCTTGCCCAAAAAAGATCGTTATGGTTTAGGTCTGAAAACGGAAAATTTAGCGATGCAAATGCTCGAAATGCTTTTTGAAGCCAATGCTAAATCCGGAAGCCAAAGGGTTGAGATGCTAAACAAAATAGATTTGAAACTTAAAGTTTTACAGACCGTTATCCGACTTTGCTGGGAAGCAAAAGCGCTTGATGAAAATAAGTACATAAAACTACAAGAGCTTTTACAGGAAATCGGAAAAATGCTCGGTGGTTGGATCAAAGCAACCAAAATGTAATTGACTTGTGGATAAGAACTTTTAAGACTTCGGGAGAAGGAAACGCCGAGATTGTCATTCCGATTGTCAGGTTCATTCGCATTGACATTGACACCATCAGACTTGAAGTTGCCGACATTGACGAGCTTGCCCTCAGAGTTCCGACGTTTCCTACACTTTTCCATCCAAGGCAGCAGTAATATGTGGTTTTTACCCAGACATTACTTGTATTAATATGTGGCAGCATCCGCTTAATGAGCGAAACCTGCACCAGAAAAGTGTAGAGCAGTCTTAATTTAGTAGGCGAAGCGCATCCGTAAACACGCTTTCATTGCCTAATAACATTTTACCAGCAATTTAGTAATTCTAAAAGAAGAGATCTATATAAAAAATTTTGGATCGGCTGCCAACCCAGAGGGTTGGCAGATCAAAGTTTCAAATATCAACGCTCAAAGTGTCAACGACTGCGGGAGAAGGAAACGCCGAGAGCGCCACCCCGATCGCCAGGTCCATCCGCATCGACACAGACACCATCAGACCCGAAGCCGCCGACACCGACGAGCCCGCCCCCAGAGTTCCGACGACCAGTCCAAGAATAAATATTTTCTAGTAATCTTTGCTCATTATTTTCACGGTACATTATAAGGTCATAGAGAGCCTCTACCGGTTTTTGTCGTGTTAATTCAGTAATTTTAAGCGCCTCTAGTCGTGCAGCTGCCTCTTTCCAATCAGAATCGATTAAACGCTCAATTTCCGAACGTTTGCCATTAAATTCTTCAACGGCTTCCTGAAATTCTTTTGGCAATGCACCACCCGGAAACGCCTGATTAAGATAGCCTATAATAGTATCTGTCTGTTCGAGATAGTTTTTACTTGTAGAATCGGGAATAACTTCTTTGGAAGTAAGCGCCCATTCCATTTGTGGTGTTTCTTCGGTAAAAAATTTCTCGCCTTTATACCAATCAGTATCGTAGAGAACTTTTTCGTCCCTTCCTTCAAAACGAGCCGAAAGAAGACCCTCCATGCGTTCCATAGTCAGCGGGCTACCGTCAAGGTCACAATTTGCTCTTAAAACTAAGAATTGACCCAACCCCTTCGCTTTTTCGAGTTCAGTTGCACTAAAAGGAATACTGGGGACTTCGGCGGAATTTATTTTTATCCCGAATGCCTTTTCGACTTCTTCTGGGCCCAGGCAATCACTACCTAAAATTTCTTTAGCTTTTTCAACCTGTTTGGCAATCTCACCACCCAATTCCGGTTCGGAAGTTATCCCAAATAGCCCTTTCAATTCAAGAGCTTTTTGCAGAATCGCTTCATAGTCGGCGTCGGTCCTAGCACGACTTCGAAGTACAGTGATTTCTTTAGCAATTGTTATGCCTTGTGTCTCTTTTTCAGCGTCTTCTGGAGTTGGACCAAATTCGCTCATATTTTTATTCCTTTACCTATTAAATAAAATTTGTATCGACCGCCTCCGGCGGATCAAAGCCACAAATATCAAATAACAAAGTTACAGACTGCGGGAGAAGGAAACGCCGAGATCGCCACCCCGATCGCCAGGCTCAGGCGCACCGACATCGACACCATCAGACCCGAAGCCGCCGACACCTGACGAGCCTGCCCCCAGAGCGCCGACGTTTTGTCCAGGTATAAACATTGGGAAGCAATCGCTCGCCTGTGGTTTGAAAGTACGCCGCAAGATCATAGAGCGCTTCAGCGGGTGTTTGTCGAGTAAGCTCGGTGATTTGTAACCCTTCAAGCATTTCAGCCGCCTTTCGCCAGTCAGAAGAAAGAGTCTCAGCAATACCACCTCTTGCCTTTTGAAATTCATCAATGGCAGTCCGGTAAGCTTCAGGCAATGGACGATCTTTAAAGACTTGATTTTGTAGATAATCGACGACCCTATCAGTTTGATCAAGATAATTTTTGCTTGTTGTCTCGGGGACTACGTCTTTTGAGACTAAAGCCCACTTCACTTCCATTTTTTCTTCGCGCAAGAATTTCTCGTCTTTATACCAGCAATCGTCTTTAAGTTTACCGGTTTTTTCGTCAAAAGCGTAAAGGAGCTTTTTTCCGTCTTTTACTTTACCGCTTAACTTTTCGTTAATTTCAGCCATAGTCATCGGCAAGCGCAAAACTAACATTTGCCCGAGCTCTTTTGCCCTCTCTAATTCTTCTTTAGAGAACGGAATAGCCGGTGCTTCAACACTACCTTCAATACCAAAAGCATTTTTGGCTTCTTCTGGTCCAACAAAGTCTGCTCCCATGATCGTCTTAGCTTCTAAGATATCCGGCGAAAGCACCGTTTCACTGCTTCTTAAAGCTTCCTTGACAGAATCTGGAACTTCTGGTCTTGTCAATAAATCCGCAAGTTCCTTTTCGGTACGGGTTTTAGTAGTGCTTTCTGGACGGCTCGCTTGCTCGTCGAGCGTTCTTCTTCTTGTTTCGGCGGTCGGTACATAACCGACATGACGGATCAATTCCTCTAGTTTTTGTCTTTCAGTCGGAGATTCTAATTTATTAAGATAGTAATATCTTAAGGCGGTTTGGACGGTATCATTAATATCACCACTATAGAAACGCAGGACGAAATCTCTGACCCGTCGGGGTTCCATGCGGTCATCGAAGGTAAAAGGTTGAGGTTGATCAGCACCTACTTTTCGTTCTTTGACCATTTCTTTGGCTGCACGATGGAATTCTTGATACTTTTGCAGAACCTCCTGCATTCCTGGTATTTCGGCCAATGCTTCTGGTGAAAGTTTATTCTCTCTTGAAACAAGAAAGGATTTTTCCGATACTTCTTCGGTGGTTTGAACCAAACCAAAAAGAGCTTCAGTTGAATAATTAAAAGTGTCGGGTGGTAAATCAGTGACTTCTTTTTGATAAACCCAACGACGAAGTTGAGCTGGATCGAGTGGCTCTCGACCGAAATAACCCTTGCCAGGCGGGTTCATAAAAGCGACAATTTTAGTTTTTTGTTTGCTGACCTCAACTGATTCCGAGGCGTCTTCAGAAAGAACGACCTCGCCGTTTCTTTCTATCGCGTCTAAAACCTCATGCAAACGAATTAAAATGTTAGGGGCAGCGGCATTGATTTCGTCTAAAACAACTACTTTGGTTTTACCTTCCTCTTGTCTTAAACCGGCGGTGACTCGGCCATCGGCAAAAACATATTCTGGATCGTCTGGTTTGGTTCGGTGAGGATTAGGAATATAACGACCCATCAGGTCCTCAACATCGGTCGCGCCGTTCAAGTTGGCATAATGGACCTCCCAACCAAGCTCTGAACACATTTTCCTGGCGGTGGTTGTTTTACCGACACTTGTGCCGGCCTCTACTAAGATCGGGTCTCCCTCTAACCAACTAACAGCTATCTTTTGTTGCAGTTCTAAGGCGAAACGATCACTAATATAATCTTGGTATTGCTCACGCTTGGGTGTAAATTCAGAAGTAGTTTTGGCTTTTTCTAAACGCACACCCAAATAAGAGACGGCAGTTTCGTCTTCTTGGACAGGCCGGCGAGTTTCGGGGTTGACCCGGGTCTGACTAACGGTCTCTTCCGATTCCGAAGCCGGATTAAAGTTAGATTCTGGTGAATTTGGCATCGTAATTTTAAATTCGATAAGTTAAACCAACTCGTTCCAAAATATTATAATTGATACTAATGTTTTTAAGTATTTCATCGGTAGTCAAAAAGATAATACCTGTGTCTTGGTATTCTACTGAGTAAACCGTTGGTTGCATCGTATCGTGGTCAAAAAACTCAATTTGCCCCGTGGGATACTGAACTATAAAATCATACTCTGGTTTAATGTCGCTACCCAACACTAAGAAATTTCTCTTATTATTTTTAATATTTTGCGCTAACTGGATAGCAGATTTAGATTCTATAAAATTTTCTTTTTTAAAGATTTCTTGGAATTCTTTTAATTCAGATTCATTACGAGCAATTGCCAAAGAAATCTCTTTTTGGCCTATTGTTAAATTTAAAAATTGCTGAAACTTTTTTGTATCCATTGATTATAACTTATCAAAATTTATCATAGTTAGCAATTACTTCGCGAATCAGATCGGCTAACTTTTCAGCCATTTCTTTAATGTTGACATCGGCTAAGCTATTAGGATAATATCTTTCAACATGTTTAGTACCGGGACCGATTCCTAAACCAATCAATTTTTGATTGGTTTCACTTAATATCCTTTGGACCATTTTTCCTAAATCGTACGTTGCTCGTGGGTGCATGAGTGACTCTTCGGGTCTGCCGTCTGATAAAACGATTAGGAATTTTTCGGCAGCCTTTTGTCTATTCAGTCTTTCCGAAGCCCGCTCTAGTGCCCAACCGTCGTCGTTCCATCGAGCCTTGCCCGTATCGCTCGTGTCGCTAACTTCCTGAAGCATGCCGCCCATATTCTCTCTGATGGAACTGGCCATTGGCTCCCCGAAGCTTTGATATTCATAAATACGATCATTAAAACCGAGTATCTCAGTTTGTATGGATAGACGGTTTAGAACTTCAGCAAGCACAATCACCGCCTTAAATGTCTCGTCGATTTTTTCACCCTGCATTGAGCCAGAAAGATCAGCTAGAAGTGTAATCGCATAATCTTTTTCTGCAGGCAACTCACGTCGTTCCCAGGCCTTACTTTCCATTGCTGGTATGCCTTTAGCTTTTTCTTGGATTCTCTTTTTAATATCAATTCTTTTACCAGTGCGAAAACCGCCATCCCATTGATGGGCACGCCTGGCAACGAACAACTCTCTTAAATCTTGCTCCAGCTGGTCAATAATCGGCAAAACTTCTCGGCGATATCGCTCGTAGATATTAGCGTCTTTTTTAAGTTCTTTGGCTACCAATTCTCGATATTTTCTGATTTCTTCAGATTCTTCTGGTCTCGTAGGAGGAGGTCCTTCAGAGACTTTTGGACGTTCGGAAATTTCTTCGGTTGCTCTATCGGCCTTCTTTTCGGGATCATCCGATAACTTGCCTCCTATTTCTTCATTCAGTTCTTTTTCAAAATCTTTAAGTGCCGCTTCGGCTTTTTCCTGCAGTTCTTTTTTCTTTTCTTCTGGCAAAGAATCGATATAATCTTGTATTTTTTGCTTTAGCTCTTCGGAGAATGAGTCCATATCTATCGGCATAGGTTGACCTTCTGCCTGTTGCTTTTGCGCTTCCTCCAAAGCTTTTTTGATTGCCTCTTCAAGAGTTTTTTGTTCTTCAGGCGTTAATTTATCCGTTAGCTCTTGTGGTTGACCTTGACCTTCACTCGTGGCTTGTTCCATCTCTTTTAATAACTCTTGGGTTTGCTGGTCTTCCATATCTTTTTCAACCAGTTTTTTGAATTCTGGCCAAACCCGATCTCTATTAATTTCATACGATCTTTCTGCATACCGACTGATTAATTCTTCGCTTTTATCAGCTTCGGCTCTTGAAGGATACCGCCACCAAGAATCTCTGGCTGATTCCAAAGTAGTCGAGACAACGACTTTGACGTCTTCTGGCAAATCTTCAGAGATTTTTATTTCTTCACCTCTGATTTCTCCAAACCATTGTCTAATATATTCATATCCCGCCTGCATAAACTTGGGTTTGCGTCCAAGTTTATCTTGAGCTTCTTCGCTCATTTTACTCTGCGATTCAAAAAATTTTCCCCATGCAATATCAACATTTTCTTGATATTTTGGATAACTTTCAGCCACAAAATTATCACTCCTTGGATCTTCAATAAAGTTTGACATCGCCGAAAATCCAGGCTGTTGCCATACTTCCAAAGGAATAAATTCCGTTCTACTTACCCTGCGATGGCCGCCTTCATGGCAGATTAGATAACGAAGTTCGTCAATCGGTTTTTCCAAAAGATCTTTGGGATCTATCCGGATTTTGTTTTCCTTAAAATCCCAATGCCAACCCTTTCCTGGTTCGTTCAATTCGACTGGAATTCTAAAATCTTTGCCGATAAAAAAGGCAAGTGATGATAGAATTTGTCTTTTCCTTTCAATCTCCGCAAGATCAGATTCAGTGAATTCAGGGTTAGATTCTGGCTGTTCAGTTCCTCCTAGATAATCCTCTGTTGAATTGTATGTTTCCGGATTAGCCATATTTGACTCTAATCTAATATTAACTAATAATCCCTAACTTTTCAATCTGAATTTTAGAGATTATTAAGACGAAAGGAGCCAAATCCTAATTTCTAAAATTCATTGTTAAAACCCAATCCTCGGCCATGATTAGCAAATAATTCTTTGGTTTCCTTGTCAATAAAATCTGCTAAATCCTTGCGAGTTTTCCTACGAGGAATCATACCTGTGATGCCCCTGTTATTAATGCCTATTCTTTTTACAACCATAAAGGATGTCTGCTGATCATTTTTTTCTATTATCTTTAAGATTAGCACCGTAAACGCATCGACCAAATCATTGTGTTTGGTTACGCCAAAATTAAGTAGCTGATCGATAAGTTGGTCAGCGCCCTTTTCCGGAAACAATATCCATTTATTGAATATCCAAGTTGCAGCCATCTCAAGTCGCGCTCGCTTATCCATGCCATGAATTTGCAAACCCTCAGCCCGAAAACAGCTTTCGCGGAGAAGCTGGGTCAAATATCCTTGAAGCATCACCTCCTCGACATAAATCGAGGTTGAATACCGACCGAAACTCTTGGCGATTATTTTAATCTTTTCGATAGTCTGGGGAATTTGCATCCGCTCGTTAATCGGATTCGGCAAAATATATATTCTTTTTTCATCGCCTGAGCCGATAATCATACAGGAAACGATGGCAGTGTAATCGGCGCTGTCTTTTTCGCTTATTGCCAGGTCAACTCCCAAGGCATATTCGTAATGCTGTCCTCTAAGAGGTTGGGGCAAGTCTCGGTAATACCCAATCCAATCTCTTGAAATAATTGGCTCGCGATTGTCAATGATTTTTAGGAGGTATTCGCGGCTCCAAGTAAACTTATTGCCGATCTTTTTTCTTTTCTTTTTCAACCGCTTCAAGATTAGGGAATTTTCCGGGCCACATGACGGTCCCGTTATCGGTAACGATCGGATATTCCTTGTATACTCCGCTTCGAATGCCTTCGGCAATTTCGTTTTTTAGTCGCATAAGGAGACAATCGCTATGCAAAATATTTCCGGTTATAACAACCTTCGTGTTTTTATCTCCGAGCGGCAGAATTTCGCTCGTAAACCAATCGTAAGTGGCGTCTCTACCCTCTTGTGTTTTCACGCTCGAAAGGTCGTCTGGATCGTCTACGACCACCAAATCCGGACGGTATGCTCCGTGTTTAATGCCGCGAATAGCCTGCTCTTTAGAGGCAACGATTATACGGGCCTTGTAATTTTTAATGAAGATTGTTTGAGCATTCCATTCATCACTTTCGTCTCTAAATGGCCCCAAGTCTTCTTTAAGAAGATCGTTGGTTGCCAATTCGTTTTTGAGATTTTTAAAATGCAAGGCAGCCTGTTCTTTAACCTGGCTAACAATCAAGATGAATTTTTTGGATTGAACACCTAAGATTCCCCATATCGGGTAACTCAGTGTATTGATCACGCTCTTGCCTGAATTTCTGAAGGCGCACAAGACGACAAGGGGAATTGACTGGTCTTCGGTTAAAGCAAATATCACTTTTTGAAACATTGCAGTTTTGTACTTTAAATAGCGGCTAAAATATACGCTGAAGAATACCTCATGATTTTCTCTTGTCAGTGCAATTCTTGTGGCTTTGTCTTTTTTAATGTAATCAAACAAGTTATTTTTTCTTTTTTTGCGTTTCATTTTTGCTCCTTTTAGTTTTAATTAAAGAAGCCAGTTCAAGAGCTTTCTTGATACTTGCTTCTTGTTCTGGTGTTAATTTTTCGTTTTGGGTCGTGATGTTACCACTAACCTCAAGTTTATTGGCATAGGCTTTATGCCTATGATTTAACCAATAAAATATTGCACTTATATTCTGATCTTTTATTGCTTGAAGTAGTTGACTTTCGGTTAGGTCGTTTACTAAAGCGATGCCTTCTTGAAGTGCAAGATCGGCAGCTCTAGCGAACTTTTTATCGTGGTTGTACCAGCGATAATAAGTTTGGCGAGAAATACTAGA
This sequence comes from uncultured Candidatus Berkelbacteria bacterium, assembly GCA_963698075.1. Classification (GTDB taxonomy): domain Bacteria; phylum Patescibacteriota; class UBA1384; order UBA12157; family JAENIV01. Next base: position 661,729 of record OY969116.1, read on the forward strand.
TTTTTCGCAAGAGGCTTGGATAATTGGGATTCTCTTGAGATTTTCAATAAAGATTTCTTTTTGTTTTACTTTTCTAATTTCAATTTTTCTGGATTCACCTTTAAACATTGATACTCCTAACTAATCTTCGTCGCTTTAAGACCGGTCACTTTAGCAACTCGATCAATTGCGGTTCTAACATATTCGGGGTCAAGCTCGATCCCGTAGCACTTCCTTTTAACTTGTTCGGCAGCCAGAATGCTACTCCCTGATCCCAAAAATCCATCGTAAATGACATCTCCAATCCTAGAACTATTAAGTATAAGGTTCCTTAAAAGTCCGATCGGCTTCATTGTTGGATGAAGTTTGGATTTGTTTGGTTTGGGGTAGAAGAGCAGACTCTTATCTTTTGATTTACGAAACTCATGCGTTCCAAGCCATCCGAAGGCGACTAATTCATGCTGTGGCAAGTAATTGAGTCTACCAATTACTGGATGGCTTTTTACCCATATAAGCAATTGTGCGAACTTAAACCCTGCCTGAAGCATTCCTTCTCTTAGCGCAAAAATCATTTTGTCACTATTGAAAATGTACGCACTATTTTTTTGAGCAAGATAAGGCTTTATTGCCTCTAACCATTCTGTTGTGAATTGTCGATATTCATCGTCAGTCTGTTCTTGATCATTAAGAATCGCCTTATGTTTGTATGACTTTTGGAAGATTTGCTTGCTTTCGCTTAGAGAAACTCCGTAAGGAGGATCTATAAGCAAGATCTTAACTTTTTCATTTTCGATTAATTTTTTAATTATTTCTGGGTCTCGAGCATCCCCATTAATAATTTTATGATCACCGATTTTGAACATATCCCTATAATTAATATTATCTTTTTCCATTTGGAACTCCTTTCGCAATTAATTTTGGTTTTTCACCAGTCAAGGTCTCAAAACGTTTCAATATCAGATCAACGAAGATCGGCTCTTTTTCAACCATCGCTACCTTTCTTTTTAGCTGGACCGCTGCGGACATCACAGGGCCAGATCCAGCAAACATATCCAGAATTAAATCGCCGGGCCGCGTGCAACGCCTTAAGGGTTTTTCAAAAAGCGTAGCTGGTTTTTCTGTCGGATGCTCATAGTTTTGCCCTGCAATCCTTTTGACCATCCAGATGTCCAGTTGGTCAAGGATGTCGTCAATCTGCCGATTCCCGGTTGCAATTTGCTTGTTTAAGATTTCTGTAAGATTTGGACACTTTGGGGAGGTGTATGGCTTGCCACGTGTGCCATACGTAACTGGTTCATATGACTTATTGAATGCCACTTGAGGCGTAGGGTTAAAAGCTCCCTTTATCCAGAGACAGGTACGGACAGGCTTGATGTTCAATTTTTTATATAGCGTTTGAATCAGCCAGACATAGCTTTGGTCGGAAAAGTAAAAATAATGTGAATCTTTTTTACTGAACTTAATTGCATTTGTTATGCTCTGTTTTAAAAATTCTTTATATTCTTCGTCGCTTTTGCTATCATCAACATGACCGCCATATGAGGATTTACCGCCAATTCCTGAATTGTAATCGAGAGAAATATTAAAAGGTGGATCGCAACACACCATGTCTGCATGCTTACCAGACATAAGTATTTCAATTGCTTTTTCATTGAGGGAATCCGCACATAAAAGTCTGTTTTCGCCTAACGAATAAAGATCACCTTCTTTTGAGGCAGGACTCTTAATTCGTTCAAGCTCTTTGTGGGCGTCAAATTCATCTTCTGAAACCTCTAAAGCATCATCAAAAATGTTCGAAATCTCAAAATCTTTAAATCCTGCTTCCAAAACTACATCGATATCAAAGCTTCTTAATAAATCATAATCCCATGAGCCATTCGAAATGTTCATTTTCAGTAAAATATCTTTTTCTTTTTTTGGATCGCTAACACAGATTCTAACCACCGGAACTTTCTGAAGTTTAAGTCTTTGTGCAGCCACAAGTCTCAAGTTACCCGAAAGCACTATATTCTCTCGATCTGGAGCAGAATTGACTATCAGAGGGTTTATAATCCCGTGGTCTTTGAAACTTCCCATTACTTTCTGGATTTCCTGCTCGCCGAATGTTCGGGGATTTCCAGGGTAGAATTTAAGTGATTTTACATCGACATATTCGATGGAAATTTTCTCTTTCAATTTTTCTTTGTTCATTTTTACTCCTTTCGTTACTTGTCGCGTCTTTTAACAAAAAAGGCGCGATTTGCAAACAAAAAATTACCTTTCGGTAAATTTTCATTTGAAACTCGCGCCTTAAAAGCGTCGATCTCAAACGTAGATTATTAAATTTTTTAACTGTTTGTTGCTTTACGCAACTACAATCTTATTATAAAGTATCCATCTAATTTGTCAAGCTCCAGTAATCAACCATTCCCTGTTTACCAATGGCTCTTCAGGTGATATATTTATGATGATAGATTATAAACAACACAGATTTAACTTTTACCACAAATAAAAAAGATCAATATGAGATTATTTAAGAAAAAAATTACAGAGCAAAATGCCGTTGAGGAATTTATTCATTGGACAATGGAGGCAGTTTTGGATTGCTGGCCTGACGTCTATAAGGATTTTCGCAGTTTTACTAAAGACATTTGCAAAGAAGATATTGTTATAAAAGACGAGAAGATGGCTTCTCATAATTTTTATTTATCCATTATCGCCATAAATCTTATAGTGATTAAGAATTTACACCATAAAGATCAAGGGGATAGATTAATAAGTTTGATCACAAAATCGGTTAGCCCTGAAAAAAATGAATATACCCTTAAACTGCTTGAGACTTATCAAAATGATTGGAGTAAAGCTATTGATAAAAAAGAGATGCCCTTGCACTCTATTATAGTTCGCCTATTTAGAGAATGGCTGGATGATGAAAATTTTAATAAAATTTGCGTGGGGGAATTCGTTGATCCATTATTGATAACTGCGATGAATCAAAGGTTGATGCATTTTTATGGAGGATGGAAAAAAATAGTTGATAATTATAAGTTAATCCCGAGTAATCATTAACTTTTAAAGAAAATAGTCCATCAAAAATAATCAATGTTCTCCTGTTTACCAATCGCTCTTCAGGTGATATATTTATGATGATAAATTACGAACACCAAATTGATCAAATGGTCCATAAACTTTATGGCTTAACTCATGAAGAAATCGAAACAATCGAACAAAAATCGCAGTAAAAAACATCACTATCTCCCTAAGTATTATTTAAAAGGATTTACAAATAGTAAAAACGGTTTTTTTGTTTATGACAAACAGGCGGACAAAATCTTTAGGACTAGCCCCGATACTACCTTCTTTGAAAATAATTTAAATACAATAACCTTGTCCGATGGCAATTCTAGTGATTCTTTAGAGAATCTTTACACTGGCATTGAAAATAGTTCATGGGATTCATTTGATAGGATTAGAAATTCAGATAGTTTGACTGTCATTGACCTCTTAGACAAGATGAATCTTTACCTTTTTTTACTTGTTCTACATTGGAGATTACCGAGTAATTTCAAGTATGTAGAAAACTTATCGGGGAAGATGTTTACAAATGACAAAAACCTCAATTTTATGTCTTTAAAAAACAAAAATGGGGTTGATGCTTCTAAGGAATTTACGGAAATGCTGAAGGATTCTTCTGCTTTCAAAAAATCTTCAAGGTTAATTGTTCCTTTTGCGCCATTTTATGAAAAGAACTGGAGCGACAGTTTATACGATTGGAGATTTTTATATACTGGTGACATAAAAAATTGGTATGTTGTAGGAGATAATCCTATTATTACTAAAGGAGATAATGACCACGATCCAGTAGATTGTCTTAAGGAATTCATTTTTTCTGTTTCTGGAAAGATACTTTTAGTCAACACTAACAAACCCATAAATAAAGGGCTTCCTTCTGAATTCGTAATACAATATAACATCTCCATGGTTGAAAGAGCCCAAAGGTTTATAGCATGCCCTAATAAAGACTTTTTAGAAGCGTTGATAAAACACTATAAGATATATGTTCAATTTGGGAAAACAGACACTATAATTATGGAAATGTTTAAAATGTTAGAAAAGTAGGGTATTCAGGCGGCGTTTCAGATCCATTGGCACGCAATCTTGCGGCGGCTTGTCCGCAAATATGAAAAAATCGACCGGCCTGTCCATAAACTTTATGGTTACGCTAGAGGAAATAAAAGCTTGTGAAAAATTTTGTTAAATGCAAAAAGTAAAAACAACAGATTTAGCTTTAGTATTCTTAAAGCGTTTTTCAAAGCTAATGATTTTATATTTCAATAAAATCGAAGTTAGGTGGATAATAAGTCTAAAGAAAGCCAACTTCTATATTAATCTTCGCTATTTTAGGTTTAAAAGTCTTACTTATTACTTTTCGAAACTTTTATTAACAACGTTTTCTAACTACTTAGCAACTTTTATTTATTTTGTAATTTTAGGTTTTACTATATTTGCGTTGTCAAAAATACCTAACGTCGGCTTAGAGGGTAGTAATGCGGTCAGTTATTATACTGCAGCCGCAGCGATGTCTGGTGGTATTTTGGCTATTGTCTTTTCCCTAAGTATGCTCCTTATGGGTAATGCTGCCGAAAGGATTCCGGTTGGATTTTATCGGATTGCTGCAAAAGATTTTTTATGTGATTTTATTTTTTTCCTAATCAGTTTTTGCTCAATTGTGTTGTTCGGATTTGCCCTTTCCTTTGGAAAAATTCATTTAGGATTGTCCAGGGAATCATTTCTTGTTTCAATTTTTATCATCGGTTTAGTTTTTTATTTATGTTTTGCGCTTTATGTTAGAGTTAGAGATCGCCTAAATCCCGAAAAGGTTTTGCAAATTGCCTCTAATCAAGCTTTGAAGTTTCTTTCGCAAATAAACAAAAGAGCTCATGAAATAGCAAAAATATTGGAGGAAATACCCGACTTAGATAAGGAAGTAAAAAAGGAAACTATTTTAGCTACTGCTTTTCAATATCTTCAGACGGATACGGAGTATCTTAATCAAAGGATCAATTTTTTATTTGATTATCACGACAAGTTGGTAGCAGAAAACGAAAGAGGTTCGGCTGCCAAAGTTTTAACAAATATAACCTTTATTTATATTCAGTACTTTCGAATGAGGCAAAACTCATCTTTGCTGCTTCCATCGGGAGGTTTATTTGTAAATATAAGCGATTCCCATTCTTTTATGGCTTCTGGTCTAGAAAGAGCAATGGCTATCGGAGAAACCTATCTGAGGAATAAAGATGACAGGGGCATAACCAATATTATTAATTTTTATGTTAACCTGTGTGTTGCTTCTTCTGGTATTAATTACAACACAGTCATTCCAGTAGAAAATCCCATTTTCGCTCAATGCCGGGGCTATTTAGATCAAGTAGTAAAAAGTATACTAAAAGAAAAATCATTCGAAGGCTCTTTCCAAAGCGCATCTGCTTATGGAAAAATCGGTATTACGGCAATAGACAAAGGACTGATTTACGAGTATGAACCAGTTTTAAAAAAGTTAGAAGAAATTTGTGTTAGTGCCTTAGTTAATAGTGAGGATATAGTAGTTCAAACAGCGCTCAATTCTTATAATGATATTTTGACTAAAACGGTTTTAGCGAAACATAACCAAAACTTTAGAATTAAATCACTTTTTGAGCATTTAAAAAAGGTGATTCTCTTATCTTTCATAGCTGCTAAAGCCGGCTCCTTAGAAGATAATTATTTTACCCTCGAAACGTTATCATCGCCATTTAATACTACGGCAAATTTATGTACTAAATTGGTGGAAATAATTCAAGAATCGACTGACCCAAGAGATATTAGTAGCAAAAAAAGTTGTTTTTTTGAACTGGTAGAAACTCTATGGTGGAGTTTGAGGTTTCTATCAGAGAGGATGAAGAACGCGGATCATTTATTAATCAATACTTTCGGTGACACAATCGCATCTATTGGTTACCTACTTCTTAAATTAACACAAAATGAAAAATGGGTCGACAAAAAAGATGAACTTATTAAATGGGCAGGATTTTTAGTTTTTCAAACAACTTGGTTTGCCAGCGAAGCGGAAAAAATTGAAGCTAATTCGAATTTCGATTCTCTTGTTGAAGCTGGAGCAAAAATTGGCATAGAATCTTTGCAAGTGGGCGTAGATAAAACAGCTAAGGACTCAATTAAAGTAATCTCTGAGCTTGCAAACGAAATGCTCAAAAAACAAACTGGTAGTAATTTTGGTTTTACAGAACCCAGAATAATGGTAAGACTTTGCATCGTCGGATTGTTTGCTCTTAAGTTGGACGAGCAGGAGATAGTCAATGAAGCTGTTCGTCAAATAGGTACCTTTGAAACGGCTTATTATAAAAAATATTTTTCTAATTTACCAAAAGATGCACAATTAACCTCACCGACACCCGATCAATTACTTCAGGAAATGATAAGCTTAGCGCAAAAAAAATTTAGATATACTCCAGACCAGTTGTTGTCAGCTATCGGTGATACAGAAGATAAAATCTTAGAGCTTGTAGATCAAAAAGATATCGAGAATTTTATTACTAAGGTGTGGGGTGTTAAAGAATTCGATTATTCTTATTCTGTTGGTATTTAGTTTTTCTAATCCAAACAAAAAGTCTTCGAAATCTTTTAGATAAAGCCAAAAGAGAGGGAACGATAAAATGAAAGATAGAAAAATAATTCTTGAACTTACGCCCGAAGAAGTTAGACTATTAGCATACGGTGCTATGCCAAATGATTTGAAAGCAAGGTTAAGAGAAATTGCTCATCATATTGATGGGCAGATTAAAGTTGAAGAAGACTTAGAAAAGGTAGTGCCAAAATTACCAGATCCCAATAATTATATCGATATAGTCCGGAAAAAATATCCCAGGGCTTACCACAAATGGGCTAAGGAAGAGAGTATCAGATTAAAAATGCTTTTTTCTGAAGGTAGTTCAATTAAGGAAATATCAAGTTTACTGCAAAGGCAACCAGGAGGAGTTCGTTCAAAATTAATAAAAATGGGATTATTGGAGGAAATTAAAAATGATTCAAACCGCTGAAGAATTCATTCAATACAAGATAGAACAGTTTAAAAGAGGATTGCTGATAAAAGTCAAGGATATCAGTCGTAATGGTTTCCATTATTGGAAAAGAGAAGCTTGGACTTTTATGCCACAAAGCAATTATGATGGTAAAGTTTTTATTATTGAAAGGTTGGAGAGGGTTAAATCTGACATAGAATCTGCTAAAATCGGTGATATCGAATATAGAATCGGTTATTATATTGTTGGTAAAATAGGAAGAGCAAATGGAAAATGGACTTGGGGACAATTTTGTCCATTAATACCACAGGAAGATTTTGCTAAATTATTTGATAAAGCGAAAAGAGAAGGAACTATAAAATAAAAGTTATCGAGGAACCAGTGAATGAAAACCATTCGAATTTTAATTTTAGAAGATGATTTGAAAACTTTAGCTGTGATAATGGATGAGCTTTTTAGATTGGAAGAAAGCTTGATTGACAAGCAAATTGATTTTGCCGTAACTACCTTTTCTGAATATAACCAAGTCCAAGATTATCTCAATCAAATTCAAGAACCGAATTTTGATATTATTTTACTTGATCGTGATTGCAAACTCGGCGGGTCTTTTCACGTCATCAACATTAAAAAGTTTGGTGCTGATAAATTTATCGCTATCTCTACCCAGCCGGAATATAACGAAACAGCTATCAAAATGGGTGTTAAGAGAATTATTCGTAAGGACTATAAACGCTTAGAAGAATTTGCTGCCAATCTTTCTGAAGAAATAAAAAGTATATTAGATGGAACCAACTAAATATCTCAGAGACAAATCATATTACGAAGAACTCTATGATCACGGCACGGTTTTTCAGTGTCGACGGACCGAAGAAGTATTTCGAAGAATTAGGGATGATAAGCTAAAAGAAAATCCTAAATTTTTTGATGATCCGGAAGCAGCAAAAGCTTATTTGATGATGAAGCATATGGCCTTCTATTTCCAGACTGGCGAAAGATATTGTGGCAAAGAAGAAGTAGTCCAAAAATGGATGGATAAAGATCGAAAGAAAGACCTGTTTTTGCAGACCGAGCCTCCGTTAGTTTTTTGTTCGAAATGTAACGACCAAATGAAATTGATTATCAAAGATTTAAAGACGAATTTGGATGATACTGAATTCCGGGTTTTATTTCTTTTTAGATGCGAAAAATGCAAGGAAAAACGCGGCATTTATGATAATGGTGAAGAATATGTCTTTGAAAGTGATTTCTGCCCTAAGTGTAGAACAAAATGGGACTCTTCAAGTAAAAAAGAAAAAGATAAGATTACAACCAAACATCATTGTAAAAACTGTGGTCACAAAGAGGTCGAAGTTTTTGATTTAACTAAGCCAAAATCAAAAGTTGACGAAGAGCAGGATCTGAATTTTGAAAAAGATAAAGCGAAGTACTGTCTGTCCGAGAAAAATGGTCAAGAATACATTGATTACAAACCAAAAGTTGAACAAATGAAGCAATTAGTTGACGAATGGAAATATAAAGAAAAACACAAAGAAATTTATGATAAAGTCAAAAATATGAAGAAACTGACGGTTGCCGAACTTTCTGAAATATTAAGCAAAACTCTCGAAAAAGAAAATTACAAAGGGCTGATGATATCTAATCCAGAAATAGGCCGAGATTTAATTGTCAGTTTTAATATTCAAGACGCCAAAATAGGCCGGGTGGAGTACGATAGCAAAAAATATCTTAAAAAATCCATAGAAACCACTCTCGAAAATACCAACTGGCGGTTAATGAGTGATGGTCTTGATTACCGTCTCGGAATTCTAACGGGAAGATTGAGAGGTTATGAATTAGAAGAAGACCTGTTAAAAATTGTCTCAAAGCCTAATTGAGCCGCAAAATAGAAGAAAAGTCAAATTTAGACCAAAATGTGACACGCCTTTTTTATAGTGTAACATTTGTAACATTTTCCCCTAAATCGTTGAAAATAGCCCTAAAATCAGATATGCTACTATAAGAGGGACGAAACGTGTTAAAAGAGCTAAAAGGTTCAAGACCCCAGCGTCCCGCCAGTTGAGAACTCAAATATTTATGGAGGAAAAATTGGATAAAAGCGAGCAAAGTGATAGTGAGCTTTTCTCCCGAAGTACTTGGTAGAATTTATTCTGAACAACTCAATGCAATAATGACCGAGGATGACCCATCTAAATTATCGCCAGTCTTAGAACCAAAGCATGAAGAGGAGGGTGGGTTACTACCCCTAAACCAGCTTATTCATCGTTCGTCGGTTGAATATTATCGAAAAATAATCCAAGAACACGAACATTTGGATGTGTTTGCTCAAGTATTTTTTATCGCCCAGCTTATTGCCGCTACAAGAGAAGAAGAGATAGAAGAATTAGAGCCATTTGTTGGAGATTTTACCGAAAAAAGAATTGCTGAAATGGCTGCTAATGCAAGAAATGCAATAGATGATTTAGTTTATGATGCAAAATTAGAGGTTGAACTCGAAGAAAAAACTGGAGAAAAGTCCGAACCTTTACCCGCTTCTCCGCGGGCGCTAACCCCGGCAGAATTTGATATGTGGGTTTTGAGCGAGATTGAAGATTATAAGCGAGCGAAAAGAGAAAGAGAGAGCGCCCTTTTCCACGCGGAAAGAGTGGAGGGATTTTTATCAGAAGATCAGCAAGAAAAATTACTTGAAGAAATTGAATCTATGGGTTGAGCAAAACCAGCTTTAAGTGTTATCATCAAATTAGTCCAACTAATCACTAACCCTAAAAACTAACAACTATCAAATGGCTGATGTTGATTTACAACTCCAACGCATGGCGCGCGAGGATGAGGAACGCCATGCCAAAGAAGAGGCCAAGAAATTAGGCCTTCCTTATATTAATTTGGTGGGCTATCCTTTTGCGCCGGATGTGATGGCTTTAGTGCCCGATGACATGGCTAATCAATATGGAATTGTTGCCTATCTTAGGGCCGACGATCTTATCCGCCTGGCCACCCACGAGCCGCAAAATCCGGAACTGAAAAACATTATTACCAAACTTCAAGCCGCCAACAAGGCCAGAATTGAAATTTCTTTTTGCTCGGAAACTTCCATCCGTTACGCCCTTGATTCTTATCGGCTTCTTTTACCCAAAACCAAGGAAGCCAAAGTTGAAGTCACCAAAGAAAAAGCAGCCAGTTTCGAAAAAGAAATTGAAACTCTCGAAGGGCTCAAAGAAAAAATTTCTCAAGTTTCCACCACCGAACTTTTGGACGTTCTTTTCGCCGGAGCAATTAAGCTTGATGCCTCGGATATCCATATTGAGCCCGGGGAACAAAATTTTCGAATTAGGTATCGCATCGATGGTGTTTTGGAAGAGATCGCTGAACTACCAATGAGCGCCTTCCATAATCTTTTGAGCCGTGTCAAATATTTGGCCAAACTCAAATTGGATATCACTCATCCCCAAGACGGCCGTTTTGAAGTAAAAGTGTTAGCAACTGACGTTGATATTCGCGTTGCTACTTTACCGACTTCTTACGGCGAGGCGGTCGGGATGCGGCTTTTGCCCAAAAATAAAAAATTTTTAAAGCTGGAAAATTTGGGTTTTCCCGAAGATGTTTTAAAAATGATCCGCGAGGCAATCACTAAAACCCAAGGGATGATTATTAACACCGGACCAACTGGCTCTGGGAAAACCACGACATTATATGCCATCCTGCAGGAATTAAACCAACCCGGTAAAAAAATTATCACCCTGGAAGATCCGATTGAATATCGCGTCCAAGGCATTGAGCAAATTCAAATTGATACTGAGAACAAAACTGGATTTTTGGATGCCCTTAAAGGTTCTTTGCGTCAAGACCCCGATATTTTGATGATTGGTGAGATTCGCGATCAAGAAACTGCCCGCATCGCCCTGCAGGCAGCAATGACCGGCCATTTGGTTTTAACAACTTTACACACCAACAATGCCCCAGCCGCCCTGGCGCGCCTAGTAGATATTGGCGTCGAGCCATATTTACTCGCCGGCTCAATTAATTTAATTATTGGTCAAAGATTAGTAAGAACTATTTGTAAAAAGTGCTTTGGTAAAGGTTGTGAAGTCTGCCGGAAAACCGGTTTTCGCGGCCGAATCGCAATTGTCGAAGCCATTGTTCCCGGTGCGGAAATTGAAAACTTGATTCGCCAAAAAGCGGCACTGAGAACTTTTGAAGAAACTGCCCATAAATTAGGGATGCGAACCATGTATGAAGATGGGATGGATAAAGTTTCGAAAGGCCTAACGACTAAAGAAGAAGTAGAAAGAATCACCAAAGAGTAAAATTCAAATATCAAGCACCAACATCCATTCAAATCTGAAATCTCAAATTTTGAAAATTGAAATTTAGAGTTTGAATGGTTATTGGGATTTAATAATTGGCAGTTTTCAGCATAATTCGTTCTCTATCCCCTTGATTTTTGGGCCATTTTATGGTATAATCATATGTTAGTATAGAAGTACCTGAACAACTTCTCCTGTTGGATAACAGGTTTGGGATAACACTACGGATAAGGAGGCGCACCATGTTGCGTCTGAAAGGGATGGTCGTTGTGCTGGTCGTTCTGGCGGCGATGCTTTCTCAGGTTGCCACCAGGGCCGATGAGGCCACAACCCAGAAGGTGGTCGCTGGTCTGATGGTGCTCAATGCCCTTCGGGGCACGAGCGATTCTGAACTGCTCCAGATAGGCCGCCAGCTCGATGAAGGGCTGGTACGCCAATACGGCACAACCACCAACGGGCTCGCAAGGGCCCAGAGAGTGGTCGCCAGATTGGAGCCTCACACAGCCAAGCGGCCAGAGGTCAAGGTTCTGAATTCTGCCGAGGTCAATGCCATGGCTGTTCCTGGCCATGTCTATGTCACCTCGGCGCTCTTGTCCCAGGCCAACGACGATCAGTTCGCCGGCGTGATGGGGCATGAACTGTCTCACATCGAAGCCGGCCACTGCCGCCGGGCGATCAACCGGGCACGCATTGCTCAGGGTGTTGGTGGGGTACTGTATTTGGCCAACGCCAACCAGTCCATCGCCACCGGCGTCTCGCTTCTCGCCCTCGCCACGATTTTCGACTACAGCCGGGGCGAGGAATACGAGGCCGACAAGCTCGGAGCCGAACGCGCCAGCCAAGCCGGCTACAGTCATGACGGCTTGGCTTCGTTCCTCGAGCGCAGTGAAGGCAACAGCGACCGGGCCAACCAGTTGCTGTCATCGCACCCCCGCACCGACCGCCGCGTCACCGCCTTACGAGAGGGCAACGCCGGCTCGGTTCGGGCGACATCGGCCGGCACGGTTCGGGGCTCGGTGGTGGAGAAGTTTTCCGTCAGCTTCACCGGCATGAACAGCGAGCAGTTCAGCCAGGGCTTCCTGCTGTTGGCTGACCATGAAGGCCAGCCGGTAGATGTGCTGGACTCGGGAGGGGATTATCCGATCCAGCTTAACGGCGATCAGCGCGACCTGCCGCTCGGGGTCAATGTCTCGACCAGCGGCCGCGACGGCTATGTCAATACTGGCGTGACCGATCGGATGACGTGGGTGTTGGTGGCTGATATCTACCAAGGCAATCGCCGTCTGACGCCCGAATCGGCTAGCGCTTCCGGCTGGCGTGGGTATCTCCATGCCGGCAAGTTCACGTCGCATGGGGCTGTTACCCTCGATTTCTACAACTCCTACCTGGGCGAGTCTCTCCAGGGTCAGGCCGTCAGGGGGTTGGTGCCGATCGTGCTCCACCGACTGCAAGAGCAGGAACGCCTGAGGGTCGCCAATCAGCCGCGGGAAGCGACAGGCGATGGATCCGTCGAGCCCGCTGCCACATACCGCTATATTCTGATGCTGAATCGGGAAGTCCCAGTGGCGCTTTCCCGGTCGCTCAGCAACGACTCGCCAATCGGCATCTATCGAGGGAGCCATCAGATCGGCTCCCTCAAGGTTGACTGGTTTAACAATGACCACACCAAGGTGTGGGTCTCCGGGGACACAGGTGTCGCTCAACAGAAAGGCGTCACCTTCAAGTCCCTATGAGAAGAACGATCCGACGCACCAAGAAGGACGCGCACCCGCGCGTCCTTCTTTCGTATCTTTTAATTTTTGCCAAAAAGTTTAGGGTTGTCCGCCTGTAACAATAGAACTGACCCATCTAACAATGACGAAGGCAAGAGCAATGATAATAATGCCGATGATGGCATTTATGAGAGCCGTTCTTCCTTTGGTTGCCTTTTCCGCATCGCCGCCCGCGGTAATGTACAAAAGCCCACCATAAATTAGGTAGATGACGGCAATGGCGCCGGCCAAAACCAAGACCCAGGTGACAACAAAATCAATTATTCCTCCTGAGCCAGTCAACCTTAGACCAATTGGGACCGGAGTGATTGTCGGCCAACTTAAGGCATAAGCTCTCTCAATTAAATTAAACATTTGACCTCCTAATTAATTATAGCATATATTAATTTAAATTGTTTTTCAAATCATTTGAGCAAGCCGAGAATCTCGTTCGATAAAACTCGGGCTAAAATAATAAAAACCAAACCAATGATTGCCCAGGTAATTGTTGTTTTGGCTTTGTTAGCTTTTTCTTCATTGCCGTAAGCGGTGAAATATTGAATACCAGCCCAGATTAAAAGAATAATGGCAATTCCGCCGGCCAAATCAGCGGCGATGGTAATCAGGTTTTCGATCATACATTGGATGTTATCAAGAGTCCAAGTTGCGGGGTCGGTATCTGGTAAGATTGTTAGCGAAGGTTTACATTTAGTCCCACTAGTCCCACCGCCTCCTGTAGTGCCGCCAGTCCCGGCACCGCCGCCGCCGCCTCCTCCTCCTGGACCAGCTGAGAGAGTGTAAGTGTAGGGCTGGCTTGAAAGCAGAACACTCCTTTGCCCATCAACAATTTTTCCCAGCACTAAAACAACAATATTATACGAACCGGCTTGACTGCCGGCGCTTCCAGTGTCCCAAACATAGGTATAGGTTGAACTTGTCCCGCCGCTATAAGGATTAAAGCTTTGTTTAAGATATGGCTCAAGCTCCCCGGGTTTTTGAGAATTCATTTGGGTCATATAAAGATTTGTCATCTCGGCGCCCGAAGGTGTGTCAGTGACTTGAATTGTCAAAGTGACTTTATCGCCAACTTTGGCGGTGGCAGGATCAAAAGTAACATTGATGGCTGGAGCGGCTTTAATTGATAACGGTAAGAGTAAAATTGATGTCAAAAAACCAAGTAAAAAAATTCCGCTGATATATTTTTTCATCACCTTCCTTGTAAAACATTAACAACAGTATTAACAATCACTAAAGCCAAGGCAATCACCACCACGCCAATAATGGCCCAAATGAGGTTTTTCTTGGCATTCTCCGCCTTGGTCGGATCGCCGCCAGCAGTAATGTACATCAGTCCTGAATAGATAATGGCAATCACCGCCAAAGCGCCGGCTAAGGCCAAGAGCCAATCAATAATGGCGACAATTAAGTCACGAATGCTTCCAATTTTTGTTGGCGGGAAAATAATGGTGCCAATATCACCGAAACTGGCCTTGGCTGATGAGGAACCGGGTGTTGGGGTTACTGTTTTTCCCCCCGAGGGTGTGGCAGTTGGCGTCCCACCAGAAGACGGAGATGGGCTGGGGGAGGTACTGGCCGCCAAGCTGTAGATGGCTGTTTGACTAAGGACGACAACATTATTTTCGTCAACCACAAAAACATTGATGTAATGCGAACCGGGGTTGCTTTCGGCGGCGGCGGCGGTGTCCCAAAGATACCAGTAATTTGGCGAGCCGCTGACCGGCCAGCTAGTTTTCAAATGGGGTGTGGCGTCCTGGAGCTTATTGGGATCAACGACGGTATCAGAAATATAAAGCAAAATTTTTTTAGCCGTGGCTGGTAGGTCAGAAACAAAAACATCAACATTGACCTTGTCGCCGACTTGAGCATTAATCGGAGTAACCTCAATTTGGACGCCGGCCAAGGCGGTCTTTGCGCCCACCAAAGCAATAAAAAGAAATAAGATAAAATAAAGAATTTTTTTCATGTATATTTCCACTTAATCCCGACAGTTTTAACCAAAATTACCTCGATTAAAATAAGCAAGACAATGCCGGTGATGACGCCAATAATAATATCTTTGGCTTGAGTAATGCCCTCGGGATTACCTTGGGAGGTGACATAAACATAGCCGGCGTAAATAAACATCAAGGCCGCCAATGAGCCGACAATTGTTACCAGCCAAGTTAAAATTTTCGACATATACTGACCAAAGTTTGTCTGACCAAATTCGGTGACCACTGCCACCTGCCGAGGAGTAATCGAATTGTTTAAGGCCGAAGTTTTAATCGGCGCGGCCAAGGAAAAGAAAACCGTCAACCAGATTGCAACGACAAAAAATATTTTTAAAAATTTAATCATTTTGGCAAAGCTTTCAAAAGATTAGTTATTTGCGCCGCCGCCCCTTCTAAAACAGTCTGGGGATTTTCTCCGGAAATCACGGCGCTTGCGGCCTCTCGGAAGATTTGATCAACCTTTGTCGGTTCAGGATTATACCAACTGGAAGCATATTGATTTTGGACATCAATGAAAACATCTGAACCCTGGACTTTATCTTTGCGCGCTTGTGGTAGGCCAGTTTTGGAGATGTATTTCATTTGGATTTGGGGATCCAAGATGTAGCTAATTAGGGCCCAGGCCCTTTCGGCATTTTGACTACTTTTAGGAACGGTCAAAACTTGATAATTAGCGATATCTTGGGGATTTTCGGATTCTTTAAATTGAGGCAAAGCTGCCACCTCGGCTGCGCGACCAGTATCTTTCTTAATGTCTTTGGCTCTCCTTGACCAATCAAGATACATGGCGATTTTGCCGCTGGTGAAGGCATTGTAATCGTTTTGACTCTCATCCCAAGTGTAGCGGGCATCATTTCTAGTCGCGAAGCTGGTATAAAAAGAAAGTCCTTTGGTGCCAGGATAGGCGACATCAGAAAATTTATTGGTAGAGGTCTGGAAAAGGGCGGCGGTTTTGTCGTCAGAGGTCATTTGGGCGCCGTACTGGAGCATTAAGGCGGTCAAAATATCGCTGGCGCGCGTGACATTTTTGGCGCCGCCTATAGCGATGGCGCCTTGACCATAATATTTAATAAATTGGCTTAAATCTTCCCAAGTTTTAGGGGGATTATTAAAAAGTTGTCTGACATCGGTGATGTCTTGCCCTTGGTGGGCCCGGGCGTAATCAGAGAGCTTGCTCGAGAAGAGTTCACTGTTATAAAAAAGTGAGAGACTGTCGGCAAAAAGGGGCAGGCAATAAACTTGATCAGAAATGATACAATCTTGGCCCGCGGCATCTAAAAAGGTTGCTTGGAAAATTTCCGCATTGGTTTTTTTGCCCTTGGGATCAAGTTTCTTTGAGGCCAGCGTCGCTAATTTATCGTGGTGTTTTGCGAGCCAATTGTTGGGGATAATCCAAATGTCTGGGCCGGTGCCGGCGGCGATAGCGTTGATGGATTCTTCTTCGAACTTGGCCGGGTCTTTTTTAACAAATTTAATGTCGAGATCTTTGTTTTCAGCCAAGAACTGGCTGAAAATATCGCTGAAATCTTCTTCGCTGTCAAAGGAGTCCCAGATGGTGACGGTCGAAGTAGTCGGACCCTTCGGTGTCCGGTTGCGGGTGGCTAAAAAAAGGACAAGAACAATAATCAAAAGTACCAGCAGTCCGCCCAAAATATAATATCTTTTGTCCATTCCCCTCCTTTAGTCTATTCTTTAACAACCTCTTTTAAATATTTTTTAAACTCCTCTTTTAGATCTTCTCTTTGAAGTCCAAATTCCACGTTGGCTTTAAGATACTCCAGCTTGTTGCCGGTGTCGTAATATTTTCCGTTTTCAATCTCCCGGGCGTAAATTTTGTGGTTTTTCTTTAAGACATTAATACCATCAACCAGCCAAATTTCTCCTCCCTTGCCGGCCCTGAGATTTTTCAAAGCCGCAAAAATATCTGGGGTTAAAATATAGGCTCCATGAGTTGCCAGGTTTGATGGAGCTTTGTCCGGTTCGGGTTTTTCGACAATTTCTTCAATTTCAAAAATTTTATCTTCAACCGGCTTGACTTTAGCAATGCCATATTTATTTAAATAATCTTTGCGTACGCGGACTGCCGAAATAACGGGATCTTTGAACTTATCAAAAACTTCAATCATTTGTTTAAGGCGCGGCGGTTCGGCATAGATAAATTCATCACCCCAAAGCACGGCGAAGGGCTCGTTACCAATAATCGGTTCGGCATTTAAAACCGGGGTGGCATTGCCGTAAGGTCCTTTCTGGCGGATATAAATAAAGTTAGCTAGTCTGGCAATCCTGCGGATTTCTTCCAATTGCTCTAATTTTCCGCACTTTTCTAAATAATTTTCTAATTCTAAAGTATGATCAAAATGATCTTCGATCGCCCGCTTGTTATAACCGGTGACAATGATAATATCCTCAATCCCGGAGGCAATTGCTTCCTCAACGACATATTGAATCACCGGCTTATCGATGATCGGTAACATCTCTTTGGGCGAGGCTTTGGTCATCGGCAAAAACCGCGTGCCGTAGCCCGCCGCTGGGATAACTGCTTTGCGAATTTTCATAAAAATTACCCTTCGGTTTTTACTTCAATCGTTTTGACTTTGGTTTTTTCCTGTTTGGGGATGGTAATCGTCAGAATTCCATTTTTGAGTGAGGCTTGAGCCTTGTCGCCAATCACCGGCACGGGCAGGACATACGCTCGGGAGAAACCTCCCCAATAACATTCTTGACAAAGATAATTTTCTCGTTTGACCTCTGATTCTTCTTTTCTTTCGCCTTTGATATTGACGACCTCATCAGTTATTGAGATTTCTAAATCCTCCGGTCTAACACCGGCAATGGGAGCTTTTAAAACAACATTATCATCATTTTGGTAAACATCAACCGCCAATTGCCCTTCGGTTTCTTCCATCCAATCGGGATTATTCGGCGTACTAATTGATTGATCTTCAGCCATAAGACCTCCTTAAATTAGTTTTATCAATCTTAGTATAATCTTCGCAAGAAGTTTTCGTCAAGCTTGACAAATTTTTTCTCTCAAAGGACAATGGATTAGAGAGGAGGAAGTTGTTTAAACTTCGATTTATTTTGATGATGGGCTTGATCATATCGGTCTCCGGAGGGATAGTTCTTGGTAATCCTCACAAAGCTCAGGCCTACAATCCTAACAACTTAATCTCGGACGCCGAATTTCTGGATTGGCGAACTCTTGATGCTGACGGTGTTCAAAGTTTTCTTAATACTAAGGGAGGAACGAGACTTCGAACTTTTCGTGAAGGCGGCCGCACCGCCGCGCAAATTATTGCCACGGCGGCCAGAGCCAACGGTATTAATCCCTTTGTGATTTTGGCGACCATTCAAAAAGAAGAAAGCTTAATTGAATCAAACACCAATTTTGACTATCGTGTCCGTTGGGCCATGGGTTATGGCATTTGTGATGGTTGTGATTCCAACGACCCGGCGCTGCAAAAATATGCCGGGTTCACTAATCAGGTTTACAACGGCACCTGGCAATTAAAACGCAATTACAGTTATTGGGCATCTTTCGGAGCTTATAAAGTTGGCAATACGATGATTATTGATGGCGCGGCTGTTCATTTGGACAATCGGGCAACTTCAGCCCTTTATCGTTATACGCCCCATCTTCATGGTAATGAAAGTTTTGTCGGAATTTATAGTCGTTATAAAACTTATCGCCCACCGGCGACCTATGATGCCAAGCTTATTTCCCAAGTACCGCGCGCCAATTACACTGCCCGGCCCGGTCAAAAGATATTAATGGTGGTCAATTATCGTAATCTCGGCACCGCGGTTTGGTCTAAAACCGGCGCCAACCCGATGCACCTCGGTAACTATGGTCCTATGGACCGCGGGTCAATCTTTACTGGCGGCGGCAATGTTCGCTGGGAAATGGTTCAATCCCTTGTCAGACGAAATGGGGTAGGCACCTTCAGGATTTACTTTACGGCGCCCCAACAATCAGGCGTTTATGTCGAAACATTCCGGCCAGTGATGGAAGGCGTGACCTGGATGGGCAATGAGGTTTCCTATGTCATAAATGTTGGCGGAGTACCGGTTAATCAAACTGGAAAAACAAATCTTAATTCAAATCCTAATACGAGCCCCGAAAGTTATAACGCCCAGTTATATAAGCAAGTTGGCACAACGCAAATGATTGCTGGTAGGAGCCAGACAATTTTTGTTTACTATCGCAACACTGGTAGTTCCACCTGGTATAAAAGCGGCGCTAATCCCACTTATCTCGGCAATTCCTCTCCTCAAGATCGAACCAGTGTTTTTACTGGTGGAAATATTCGTTGGCAATTGGTCCAATCCGCTGTTGCCCCCGGTCAACTTGGCCTTTTTAAAATTACCATCACCGCCCCCAAAGAGAAAGGTAATTATACGGAAAAATTCCGTCCGCTAGTTGAAAATAAGACATGGATGGGAAACGAAGTTACCTTTAATTTCACCGTTAAATAAGAAATCATTATTGAAATTTGTTTGATTGTGCTAAGATAAGGTGCTAAAAGGCATCAGTTTAATTGTGAAAGGCTGGCATGAATATTGGGATTGCCGCCAATTGTATAGTTTTCGAAAAAGCCGGCATTGGTAAATATGCCCAGAATCTATTAAAGCATCTGTTTGAGATTGATCGGAAAAATCATTATTTTTTATATTTCACTTTTATTCGCCATCGCCAAGAGCGAGAAAAAAGGATTCGACAAATTTTAGGCGATCATCAAAATGTGACAATTAAAATTTATTCTTTGCCAGCCGCTTGGTTGGACTATCTAACCACAACATTGCTACCTCTTAATGGTTTAATCAATGATTCACTCGATCTTTTTTTCGCTCCGTATGTTTCAGGAATTCCTAAAGTGTTTGGCAAAACTCCGCCAAAGATGGTTTTCACTTGCCATGATTTGGTTTTTTTAAGATACCCCGAGCACCGCGGACCAAAATTATCTAAATATTATCTCAAAAGACATCAAATCGCTATCTCAAGGAGTCAAAAAATCATTGTTCCATCAGAGGCGACCAAAAAAGACCTCAAAAGATTTTTAGACGTACGGTCAAAAAAAATAGTCCGTATTCCCGAGGCAGCCGATAAACGATTTCGTCCGATCAAGGATAAAAAACAAATTAAGCCAATCATCGGCCGTTATTTCGACCCCAAAATTAAATATATTCTCTCCGTTGGCACCCTTGAACCGCGAAAAAATCTTGCCAAATTGGTGGAAGCCTATTCTCTTCTGCCACATCATCTCTTAAGAGATTATCACCTGGTGTTGGTGGGCGGCCAAGGATGGAACAACAATCAGTTAGAAAAGACGATTGCTAATTTAAATCTGAAAAACCGGGTAATTTTGCCTGGTTTTGTCAAAGATGAAGATTTGCCGTATATTTATAATGGAGCGAGCATTTTTGTTTATCCGGCTTTGTATGAGGGCTTTGGCCTCCCGCCCTTGGAGGCAATGGCTTGTGGCTTGCCAGTTATTGTTTCTAATAATTCATCTTTACCAGAGGTCGTCAATAACGCCGGGACTTTAATTAATCCTCAAAACGAAGAGCAAATTGCCGCGGCAATTAAGAAAATTATTTTAAGGCCCAAATTAGCCAAAAAATTGGCGCAAAGAGGCGAGGCTAGGGCCAAAAAATATTCTTGGCAAAAAACCGCTAAAGCCACGCTGAAGGTTTTCGAGAGTTTAACTTAATCATAAAGAGGGGAAGGTGTTTCAAAATCAAACTTTCAAAAAATTTTTCAATTCTGACTGGAAGATTGGGATTTTTCTTTTTTTAATTGCGGCCGCCATCCGCATGATTCCGGAAATCAAAGCCGGCATTTGGCCAATTGGCTATGATACCTTCAATACTTATGCCGCCGAACTCGCCACCTATAACGGACCGCTCGTCAATTGGATTAAGACCGCGAATATTTTGTATTTTTTCTTTTTACCTTTTAAGGCCGCTGGTCTTTCGCCGGATCTGATTATGAAAATTTCCGGACCTCTTATTTATGGTGGTCTTATAACAAGTTTTTTTGTTTTTGCCCGGCGATTCTTGAAATTCTCATTTCTTAAAGCTTTTCTTTTGACGGCCTTGACCATTTTTCAATTAGCTAGCTTAAGAATCAGCTGGGATCTCTATCGTAATGAGCTCGGTCTTATCTTTCTATTTTTGGGGCTAATCTATTTACCAAAACTGAACGAAACTAAAAATTTAATCATTTTTTCTATTTTTGCAACGCTTGTCACTTTTTCCAATGAATTAGTGACAGTTTTACTCCTGGTGATTCTTTTGGTTTATTCTGGCTATTATTTAGTCAAACAACGTTGGGAACAGTTAGTCTCTGTTCTTATTCCTTTAATGATTGTTGCTACCCTTTTTGTCGTTGTTATTAGTTCTTCCGGGCAAGTTCTTTATAATTCTCACGTCTTTTTTGCCTCCCAGAAGAATTATTTTTGGCGCTACTTTTATCATTATAATCTTGATATGCCTTACAGTCTTTTGAAAGAAATTATCTTAAGCCTTTTTTGGTTGCTCTTTGGTTATCTTTTACCTTTCGCTATCATTGGTTTCTGGCGATTAAGAAAAAATCTCGTTTTGACAGTGATGACTGGCTGGTTACTCATTAGTACCTTTTCCTCTTTGATTTTTTTGGGCAACGGCTTAATGGTTTGGGAGCGTTGGATGTTTATGCTCATCTTTCCCTTTGTCATTTATACCATCGAAGGAATGTTTTTTGTCGGTTCCCTTTTGGGTGGTCTTAAAAAATGGGCCGAAAAAAAACAAAAATTTGCCTATTTGTTGGCAGTGGTTTTTTGGGTGGTAACCTTCGGATTTTTTATTGGCAAAAGCTGGCCATTCTTAACCGCTGATTACCGTCAGGCCAAACCCCCGCTTGCCAACGATGAATTAAACAGTTATTTTCCCAGAACCATGGTTCATAGTTCACTCGAGATATGGCTTATTCCCGATACCGTAGCAGCAATTAAATGGCTCGATCAGCATGCCCCGGCGGGCTCAGTTATTTTGGTTGATAATCGCTATCGAGGAATGATGTTAACCAATTTTAGTATTGATGATCGCTATATCATTACCAATGAATGGTCTAATACCATTCAAAGTAGCGCTTTGGACCTGGCTAAAAAAAGTAATTATTGGCCAATCTATCTTATCTGGAATATCTCACGTTCAATTCCGGATTTTGATCGCGTTTACAACGCCGGTGACCGCGGTATTTATCAAGCTTTGCCCTCTTTTCGTAATCAATGATTGTCAAAGTAAAAGAATTTTTTCTTGACCTCCTTTTTCCTCGATTTTGTATTGATTGCGGTAAAGAAGACGAATGGTTGTGTTCTCTCTGTAAGAATAAAATTCTCAGGGCGAAGACTCAAGTATGTCCAGAGTGTGGCCGGATCTCTCGGTTTGGTCGATATTGTCGCCGACACCAAAAACGATGGGGACTTTCGGGAATCATCGTCGCTGCTTACTATGAGGAAGGACCAATCAAAGAGGCCATTCATAATTTCAAATACAATCACATTTTGGAAATGAAAGATATTTTAGGCGAAGTCTTGGCAGAATCATTAAAGGATAATCTCGACATTGCCAAAGATATCTTGGTCACCGCCGTGCCTTTACATTTTCTTCGTCAAGCTCAACGTGGCTATAATCAGTCAGAACTTCTAGCAGACTATGTTGCCGATAAATTGAAATTACCAAAAAACTTTCACATTTTAAAGAAAATGCGCTGGACGAAACCACAGGTTCAATTAGGAGGCAAAAAAAGATTAAAAAATCTTACCAATTCGTATAAAATTTTTAAAAAATTTGACCCAAATTTTATTCGTCGAAAAACAATTATTCTTGTTGATGATGTCACCACCACCGGCACTACTTTAAACGAATGTGCTAAAGTTTTACGCGCCGCTGGTGCCAGAAGAGTTTGGGGCCTGGTGGTGGCCAAAGGATAGAAAAAGTAATTAGTATTAAGTTATCGATTATCAGTATGCATTAGTATAAGAAAGGGGCGGGACGTGACGTCCCGCCCTTGTGAGGCGATGGTGTCATTCGCGCTGTGCGAGCAGCTACGATTCCGAGAGTAGTTCGTTGACCTCGTTGATTGCCCGCACGATCTTCTCGTGCATGTCGGCCGGGCTCTCCGATAGTGCCTTCTGAAGGGCTTCTTCTCTCGGCATCCCGTCGGCGACGGCCTCGAAGTAAATCGCCATCTCGCGCGCGATTTTGCCCTCCTCCTCGGCGGCGGCTCCCAGCTCATCCAGCCACTTCTGTGCATCCGGCGGCGGCGACTGGCAGGAAGACATGGCACATCCTTTCTTGCGGAAAAGATAGAGACGCAACGCTTGCGCTTAACAAGAACATAGCATATTAATAAAAAATGATCAATAGAATAAAATAACTAATTTCTAATGTCTAATCTTGGACATTTAAGCATTTAGAATTTCATTAGACATTAGGGCTTAGAAATTTGACATTTACTCAAGAGCGTGTTTACTATTAAATCCTATGAAGATATCCCCAAAAACAACCAAAATTGCCATTTGTGGTTTGGGATATGTTGGTTTTCCAGTGGCTTTGCTATTTGCCAAGGCTGGTTTCACGGTTGTGGGCATTGATGTCAATGAGGAAAAAATTCGAAAAATCATTCGCGGCGGCAATCCAATCGAAGGCAAAGAACCAGGGCTTAAAGAATTGATTAATTTTATTCGCAAACAAGGCCGGTTTGCGGCGACGGTTGAACCCGCTGCCTATCAGGAAGCTGACGTGATTATCGTGGCGGTGGAAACCCCGGTTGAAGAGGAAACCCACGAACCCGCTTATCGGGCCTTGAAAGCCGCCTTGCGGACCATTGGTCGTAATCTTAAAAAAGATGTTTTAATCATCATTGAATCAACGATTGCGCCGCAAACAATGGCCAAAGTTGTCCAGCCGATTTTGGAAGAAGAATCTGGTTTAACCACCGGCCAAGATTTTCTACTGGCGAATTGTCCGGAACGCCTGATGCCGGGACACTTGATCGAAAACATCATCAATTACAATCGTGCCATCGGCGCCGAGGATCAAAAAACCGCCGAATTGACGAGATCGCTTTACAAATACATTGTGCGTGGAAAACTCGAGACCACGAATTGGGTGACGGCGGAGGTGGTCAAAGCCGGGGAAAATGCTTATCGCGACGTTCAAATTGCTTTTGCCAACGAAATGGCTTTACTTTCTGAGGCCGTTGGCGCCAACGTTTGGGAGGTTCGTTATTTAATTAATGAATGTAAGCGCCGTGGAGAAACAAGATTTGAAGCCCTCAGGCAAATGCATCTTCCTGGCGCCGGCGTCGGCGGTCATTGCCTGCCCAAGGATTCTTGGCTTTTAGTTTATGGCGCCCGAGATTTAATCGAGCCCAAACTTATTCCTTTAGCACGGCGGATCAATAATTTTATGCCCCGCCATATGACTGAGCTTTTAAAAGATGCCTTTCGTCAAATCGAAAAACCTATCGTCAAGAGCAAAATTGCCGTTTTGGGTTACGCTTATGCTGGCAATTCTGATGATAGCCGCAACACCCCCACCGAAGAATTGCTGAAGATCTTGAAAAATTCAGAAGCCAGCATCGTTATCCATGACTCTTATATCAAAGAATACAAAGTCTCCCTCGATAAAGCCCTCAAGGGGGCGCAGGCGCTCGTCTTGATGGCTGATCATGACCAATACAAAAAACTAAGTTACAATAAACTTAAGCGGCTAATGAAAAAAAATCCCATTATTATTGACGGCCGCAATTGTTTCAATAAAGAAAAAATTCAACTGGCAGGATTCATCTATATGGGAGTGGGAAATATCTGAGGAGGAAAATTGAAATTATTGGCTCCGGCTAATCCAGGGGAACTATCGGATCGCGAGCGTTGGTTTAAAATGCCCGAAGCAAGAAAATTAGCCCAACAAAAAAGGGTAATATTCGGGATTGAGATGAAGGGACCGCTGGAAAATATCCAAGAAGCCCCACCCGTATATTGGGGTTTACATCTGCCCGATACGCTGGCGACCGAATGGTACTACCATCCCGCTAGAAGAGAGGCGATGACGAGGGAGGTCGAGCGGGTGGCAAAACTTAAACCCGCTTATGCGGTTTTGCACGGTATCCATCTTCTCTGGCACCCACCAACAAGAGAGTATATTCAGCGTTACGCTAATCGCAGCGATGCCGCAGAATATCTCAAAATCCTTGACGAAAATATTAAATTCATCCAAAGAATTAAAACAATTCTGCCTATAAGGATCGAAAATTTCCCTCTTTATAATTATTACCAAAAAGATGGTGAATTTTTGCCGGAAACTTATCTTTATACGGGCATTGGCCGCCTTAATGATTTATTTTATCTTAAACAAAAAACCGGAGTCGACATTTTATTGGATCTTGAGCATTTGATTTTAACGATTAATTTTCTCAATCGCCGGCGCAATTATCATAAACTACCCAAAGAAAATCCTGGCAAGTTGAAAAGGGAAGAAAAAACCGCCAAGGATATCTTCGGCTTTTATCTGAAGAAAAATTTGATTCCTTATGCGGATGAGGAGATTAAAATGGAAAAGATAATCAAAAAAATCGGGGCTAAATTTTATCACCTGACTGGCTCAGTTCAAGATGTCATTCCTGGCAAAAAAATTATCACTCATGGCCCGATTAAAATTTCTGACAAAACTTTTCGGAAAAATTTGCGGTCGATTCTTGCTCAAAAACCTGAAGTATTGGTGGTGGAGACCGCCAGCTTTGCCGACTCTAATGCCTGGAAACATCTTCGTCCCAACGAAACCGAGATTTCGTTTAATAACTTGTGTGAGATTTTGTTAGAAGAACTCTAATCCGACGAATCTTTTCACTCATTAGTCACGAATTGGGGTCGAATTCTCGGCCCGTTTTTGTTTACCCTGAGCCAAGTCGAAGGGTTGACAATTATTAGACAATGATGTTAATCTAAAATGTCGAATATCCGGCAAGGAGGAGATCGGTGCAACTTGAAAAGACATCGTTGGTATCACCTTTAGGCAAAGGTGACTATGAGAGAGGTGAACGCTGGGTGTTAATGAAGGCTTTGTATCCAAGACTGGCAAAGTACGATTGGACTTTAGGGATTGATTTCAAAGGCAATAGTTTGGAGCCCGAAAAATGGGTTCTTGATATCGCCGATGAGATTCGTAATTGGGGAGGGTTCTTGGGCTGGCATCCTTCTAAAGTTGTTTCCGAAAGCCTCGGTGATCCAAAAGAGCCGCTACCGCCGTCCCTTCTGAAATGCGCCAGACAAGCAAAATCCTTAGGTTTGAAACTGCTGACCATTCATTCAGCTGCCAAAACTGAAAATGAGCCCGGACCTGAAGCTGGACTTGGACGTTACAGTTCAACCACCACGCCTGAAGAAGATCTGGCCAGGATTGAGGCAATGATTGATCCTCTCTGTCAAGCGGCTGAAGCTTCTGGTGGAGTCTTAAGTTTGGAGCCAACTGATATGGCCCAATTCCGCGATGGCGGCTATCATTTGCCGACCTTCAAAGAGCAAATTTGGGCCGGTATGCTTGAGATGTTGCTTTATCTCCGTTCAAAGGTTGAAGAGCGTTCAGGCATTCGTATGCCGATGACATTCGATGACGAACATGTCCTCGGGCTCTGGAACTTCAAAGCTCGCCGCCGTGATTTGGCGAGTCTTCCCTGGTGGCAACCAGCAAAGCCTAGGCCGGCGCAGGTTGAGCTGGCTGACATCACCGGTTGTTGGTTTGAAAAAGGAATGCCGCCGGTTTTGCTCGAGCGGCCGCCGGATTACGCCACTGATTTGGAATGGGATATGGCGATCATCAACGACGGGCTGAAAAAGTCTCAACCGGTCTTGATCCATACTGGGGCCAGCGTTCAGGCAACAAGATACAATCCCCAGACCGCTCAGGATGAAATTGACACCCATCTTCCCTATAATGCCTTCGACACCGACCAGATGACCTTGCTCGATCTGAAGTTGCAATATGCCGTCAGCCATCCTGACTGCTATGGTATAGAAAACGAAGTAGTGGGAAGCGGTTTTTTGCTGGGGCGCTACAGTCCTTGGAGCCCACGACCATTTGATAATGAGATGGCAATGTTTCTTTCAGCGGTGGTAGAAGTCGACCGCATAGCAGCGATATCAAGCTAAACATAATAACTAGTGGACAACGGGTCGAACTCTCGGCCCGTTTTTCGTTTTTTTGAACCTGTTTTAACGGCTCAGGTGGTGAGCCGGTGAGCCGTTGACTATTTTGCTGATAATGATATATTAAAAAGCCCCGCGTGGCGGAAAGCGAACCTCACAACCGAGGCAAGGAGATGAAAGAGTCTACCCCTGCTTTGTTTTTGCCACTTGGCAGTCGAGACTGGATCGGACAAGACACTCCAAGACATCTTTTCCTCAGAAGCGTTGAGACAAAGCTCAAAGATCTAGGACTAAGACCGGGATGGGGATTCAGGGGCAACCAATTGCCAATCGACGGTTGGGCGGGTGATTGCGCCGAAGATGCCGTCTCGCGTGGCTGGTCACTGAATTGGCATCCAGGCTATGACGCTGCTTTTGGCATCGCTCTTAAAGGCGAACTGACACCGAAGCTAATCGAAATTGGCGAAATCGCTCGGCGTTTCAAAGAGACCTTTGATCTTGAAGCGCTAGTGATTCACCCTGATGCTCTTCAGCTCGGTGGACCGGAAGACCCCAAGGCAGATCTCGAACGCTACAACTCAAAGCTAACGGCAGCTCAGGTTCTTCGTGGCATCAAAAACCATGTACCGGCACTGCGCGAACTCAATGAGATCTGCGGTGGGATACTTCTCATCGAGAATGTTCATACCTGCCTCTTCAATGAAAAGACGGCTGATGAGCTACCAACCTATTATGCCGCCCAGCTTGGCCATCTGGATTTGGCTTGGATGGCCGAGCAAGCGGGAATCGGTACCGTCCTTGACTCCGAGCACTTCTTTGGAACCTTCAATTTTATCTACCGGCTGCAGGATTTCTGGGATCCGGCGGAGCCGCCGCAAAAGAAGCTAACCCCCGTCCAAGCCGAGTTAGCCAACATCGCTGGGTACTATGTTTATGAGAACGATGCTCCGTGGGGCACCCTGCCCATGAACTTCTTCCCTCAGTATCTTGAGCTGCTCAAGCCAAGACTATTCCATCTTGGCGGCTCATTGCGGCTGGTTGATGAGCATGGCCGGGTTAACACCCACATCGAGACCAATACCCTTGATCCAAGTCAAAGACTAGTTCTTTTGCTCCAACTGGACTACATGAGAAAGCATGGCGGCCTTGGTGCTGAAGTCGAAGTTGATTCCCGGCCGGGCTGGTCTGAACCACGCTCGGCCGACGGCAATGTGGCCAAGTTGCGGGAATACCTGACCATTATGGACGCCTACGAGAAACTCCAGAAGGGGGTTTGGAAGGTCGATCCCAGCATCAAGCTCTAACTACGACCTGATTCCGGGCCCCGCTCAGCGGAGCCCTTTCTTTTTATCTAAAAATCCCTGTAAGATAATTTTGGAGGAGCTAAATGCCTTGGTTTTTTTATTCCTTGCTGGGTTTTGCCTTAAGTCCGGGCTATTCCTTGACCCAGAAATGGGCTCTCAATTTGAAGATCAATAAAACCAAGCTTTTAACTTATACTTTTTTAGGCCTGCTAGTTTGTTATTTAATTTATAATCTTCTCAGTGATCCTCAAACTCTTTGGCTCAAAATTCAATCACCCAGCTTTCATCTCTGGGGCTTGCTGGCCGCTGCCCTCTCGCTGGCAGGCAATATTTTCTCCACCAATGCGGTTGAAAAAAGTCCCAACCCAGGTTATGTTCAGGCCGTTACCTCAACCAATGCTTTGTTAGTTCTCCTCATTTCCATTATTCTTTTTCGCTCGCCGATTACTTGGTTGAAGTTCCTCGGCGTGCTGGTAATCATTTTAGGCCTCGGTTTAATCCTGATCACTAAACGAGAGAAGAAAAAACTTGCCCATTGGCAATTATCGGCTGTCGTTGCCATGTTAAGTTTCGGCGCCATGTTTTTAGTCGTCAAAGAGATGGCTAATCTGGGGATAAATTCGGCCGAGATTCTCTTAATTTTATTTTTTTATGCCTCAATTGGGTTTTTGATTTTAAGTCATTTTCAAAGAATAAGTCTCGGTCTTGAGAATACCCCTCGACGAGTGATCGTGCCCATTGCTCTCTTAATTCTGGTTTCCTTTTTTACCAATTTATTCAACTTTATGGCTATCAAATTAGTGAGCAATCCCGGCTATTCAACCGCCATTTTTAACTCGGCGGTGATATTGACGCTCTTGCTTTCGCCCCTGGTATTTCCCAAAAGTGCTGGAGGGGAATTCAACGCCCGAAAATGGCTGGGGGTGGCGGTTACGGTTGGCGGAATTCTTCTTATTGTTTTGGGTTAGAATTATCCCCCTCTTGACATTTCTTGACGAATAATTTAAATTCTGCGACGCTGAGGACAGCAAATTCGTTTAAGAAAATATTGAGCTCATAACAATTACATTTAAAGATTCATAGGAGGCGAAGTGAAATTAAACGCAGCAGTTATTGGTGTTGGCAATATGGGCCGTCATCATGCCCGTAATTATCATGAAATTCCTGGGGTATGTTTGGCAGCGATCGCTGACAGCGATCAAAAAATCGCCAGAGAAATCGCTGATAAATACGACGCCCGGGCCTATAGCGATTATCACCAAATGCTTGAAACCGAAAAATTAGATGTCGTTTCCATTGCCGTGCCCACCGAGCTCCATAAAAAAATCGCCATCGATTGTATTACCAAAGGTATCCATATCTTGATCGAAAAACCCATTGCCGCCACGGTCTCCGAGGCTAAAGAGATTGTTCAGAAGGCCAAAAATAAAGGCATTAAATTTACGGTCGGCCACATTGAACGTTTCAATCCTGCAGTCCTAAAGCTTAAGGAGATGATTGAGGCGGGAAAACTAGGCGAAATTGTCACTATTGCCACCTTCCGTTTGGGACCGACCCCGACGCAAATCAGAGATGCCAACGTCGTCATTGATATTGCCGTCCATGACATTGATATTATGAACTGGCTTTTTGGCAAGTTACCCCAAAAGATCACCGCTTATGGGGGAAATGCCTTACACCGAACCAAAGAAGATCATGTCGAAGCCTTTTTAAACTATGGCCAGGGAACTGGACTTTTAGTTGCCAACTGGATAACTCCTCTCAAAGTCAGGAAACTGACAGTCTCGGGTAAAAAAGCTTACGTGGAACTCAATTACATTACCCAGGAGCTTGATTATTATGAAACCAATATTATGCCAGTTTATGATGACTTTGGTGATTTTTTAATTAAGTTCGGCGAAGCCCAGGATAAAAAAGTCATCACTGTCAAAAATATTGAGCCGCTCAGGGCAGAAATCTTAGCTTTTATTGATTGCATTAAAAAAGATTGTCGACCGATGGTCACGGCCCGCGAAGCGATTGAGGCTTTAGACATTGCCCATAAGATTAATAGATTAATTAAATAAATGCCAGTCAAAAAAAGACTCAAAAAATTAAAAAAACCATCCAAGCCGCGTTTTTTTGCCCATAAAAGCGCTGTCATCGAAGATAATGTTAGTGTGGGAGAAGGTTCAAAGATTTGGCATTTCGCTCATGTCCGGCACGGCACCAAAATCGGCATAAACTGTGTCATTGCCAAATCAGTTTTCATCGATTTTAAATCAGAAATAGGCGATAATGTTAAAATCCAAAACCACGCGATTATTTATCATAAGGCCATGATTGAGGATGGTGTTTTTATCGGTCCCAATGTCTGTTTTACCAATGATAAAATTCCTCGAGCTATTAATCCTGACGGCACCCCCAAAAAAGCAGGCGATTGGCAGGTGACGACCATTCATATCGGTCAAGGTGCCTCAATTGGAGCGCATTCAGTTATTCTGCCAGGGGTGCAAATTGGTGAATTCGCCTTGGTCGGCTCGGGTTCAGTGGTGACTAAAAATGTTCCTGATTTTGCGCTTGCCTTTGGCAACCCCGCCCGCATAAGAGGATTTGTCTGTCGCTGCGGCCGAAAAATTAAAGAATTTATTGAGACTGACACTGTTATCGTTGGCAAATGTCATTGCGGACTCAATATTCAAGTCGATCGTCAATCTTTCCAACAACTTAAATCGGAAGAACCCAAAAAGAGAATTTGGTTAAGATAATGGAATATCTTCAATCTGCTTGGAAAATTAAGATTCCTAAAGTTCAAAGAGATGACGTGTCGTCTAAAAATTACATTGCGGTCGCTTTGTCTTTACCACCCGCTTATTACAGAAAACGTCTTAAAAAAATTGGTTTTTGGGGAAAGGACACTGAATTATTAGATGCCGGTTGCGGCGCCGGTCATTGGGCAATTGCCGCCTCGTATCTTAATGAGAAAGTCAGCGGGATTGATTTGACGGAAAATTATCTAAACATTGCCAAAAAAATTAATGGCCAATTCAAGCGAAAAAATCTTCATTTAAAACTTGGCCGACTGGAAAATTTGCCCGATCCCGATTGCTCCTTTGATTTTATCCTCTGTTACAACGCCTGGATGTATACCAACCGCCCAGAAAGTTTGCAAGAAATGACTCGAGTTTTAAAGCCGGGAGGGAAAATTTATTTAGGTTGTATCGCTGGTCTTGGCTGGTATTTATATCTCTTGAGCCATGGATTCAAAAAGAATAAACGCTCTTTAATTTTTGATTCTCTGAAGGCGATTAAAAGAAAAGTCTACACCACCGAACAAGAAACAAAAAAGCTGCTAAAAAAACAAGGTTTAAAAATTCTGGGAATCGGGGCTGATGGTCAATTAGGCGATCCAAAAATCAAAGTTACCCCCGTCGGCCCAGCTAAAAAGTTTGGTTTTTGGAATGTTTATGAAGTCTTGGCCGAGAAGCCAAAATTATCGAAGGGAATGAATGAAAATTAACATTGCCTCTCCTCAAATTGGTCAAGAAGAAATTAAAGCTGTTGTTGAGGTCCTTAAATCCGGCATGTTGGCTCAAGGACCCAAAGTCGCGGAATTTGAAAGAAATTTCGCCCGTTTTATTGGTACCAAATATGCCGTTGCCACTTCTTCCGGCACAACGGCTTTACATGTGGCCCTGCTGGCCCACGGCCTTGGCCCAGGTGATGAAGTTATTACCTCACCCTTTACTTTCATCGCCACCGCCAATTCGATTCTTTATACTGGCGCTCGGCCGGTTTTTGCCGACATCGACGAAAGAACTAATAATGCGTATAATATCGACCCAGAAAAGATCGAAAAATTAATTAATAAGAAAACTCGAGCCATCATACCAGTTCATCTTTACGGGGCTGCTTGCGACATGACGAGGATTATGGCGATCGCCAGAAAGCACAAACTGATAGTTATTGAAGACGCCTGTCAAGCTCATGGCGCCAAGTGGAAAGACAAAAAAGTCGGTTCCTTCGGCACTGGAACCTTTTCTTTGTATCCGACTAAGAATATGACGACCGGTGAGGGCGGGATGATCACCACCAATTCACGAACAATCTATGAAAAAGCCAATTTAATCCGGGCCCATGGGTCCCGGGTTCGTTACTATCATGAAGTTTTAGGTTATAATTTTCGGATGACTGATCTTGAGGCGGCTATTGGTATTGAACAACTCAAAAAATTGCCAAAACTTAACCGCTTACGTCAAAAAAACGCCGCTTATTTATCAAAGAATTTAGCCAAGATTCACGGTATTATTATTCCAGCTCCTGATAATAATGCTAACCATGTTTTGCATGCGTGGCATCAATATACCATTCGGATAACTCCGGAATTTGGTCTTTCCCGCGATGCATTTTTAGCTAAATTAACCGAAAGCTCCATTGGCACTGCTGTCTTTTATCCCTTGCCGATTAACGAGCAGAAGTTGTATCAAGACTTGGGTTTTAAACCCAATACGCCCGTTGCCGCCAAAGTCGCCAAAGAAGTCATATCTTTACCTGTTCATCCCGGATTAAAGAAAAGAGATTTAGATTATATCATCAAAACTATCCGAAGCCTGGCGGCAAAAAATGCCCACTAACATGATTGGCTTATCTTTTGATACTGATTGGCAAGATGGGGAAATTTTGAAAGTTACCCTTGATCTTTTAAAAACCCATCAGGTCAAAGCCACCTTTTTTATGACAGGCAAAACCAAGCTGAAAATCAGAGGGCATGAGTTAGCCATCCATCCTTATTTCGAGGGTAAAAATTCCTTCCAATCGACGATTAATAAATTATTAACAATGTTTCCCCAAGCCAAAGGATTGCGCTCTCACCATCTCCATATTGATTATGATATCTTATCCTACCTGGAGACGAAAAAATTTCTCTACGACAGCAACTATTTAATGTACCTTCAAGAAAACATCCGCGCCTTTCGAATTAATAATTTTTATGAATTACCAATTTATTACATGGATTTTTATCAGATTTTAACGACAAAAAATCCCCAATTTAAGCTGGCATATCTCAAACTTAATCGGCCGGGCTTAAAAATATTGGCTTTTCATCCTATTCATGTTTATTTAAACACCCATAATTTGAATGATTATTTGCAATATAAAAGAGATAAAGATCATACCGCCCATTATATCAATCGAAACCAACTCGGGATCCAAACGCTCTTTTTAGAATTATTAGCTTATTTGAAGAAAACCAATCAGAAAGATTGTCAATTAAAAAGGATTGCCAATGCCTACTCTTAAAAACAAAAATATTTTAGTCACTGGCGGCGCCGGTTTTATTGGCAGCCATTTGGTAGATAAATTGATTTTAGAAAAACCGGCCAAAATTGTGGTGGTGGACAATTTTTTCTTAGGTAAGATGGAAAATCTGAATAAGGCACGAAAAAATTTTAAAAACCTGCCGGCAGGCAGGCAGGGTCTAAAAATTATCAAACAAGACGCGACCGAATTCGAGCCAATAAAAAAGATAATTTCTCGAGAAAAAATTAACGTTGTTTTTAATCTAGCGACCAAAGCCCTGGAACATTCTTTCGTTGATCCTGACGACGCTTATATGGTTAATGTCAACATAGCCAGCGTCCTTCTTCGACTTTTGCATCAAAAAAAATATCAGACCCTCATTCATTGTTCTTCGTCTGAAGCTTATGGCACAGCGCAAAAAATCCCCATCAATGAAAGACACCCACTCTGTCCCCAGACTCTCTATGCCGCCGGCAAAGCTGCCGCTGATTTGATGGTGATGTCCTATTATAAAACTTACAAATATGATTTGGCGATCGCCCGGCCTTTTAACACCTATGGCCCCCGACAAAATGAAGGCGTTTATGCTGCGGTCATTCCCATCACCATCAAAAGAATTCTATCTGGCAAAAGGCCAATTTTACACGGCGACGGCCAACAAACCCGCGATTTTATCTATGTCGATGACACTGCCAGGGGAATTATTGAAATCTATAAGCATCGCCAAACCCGAGGCAAAGCGATTAATATTGCTTATGGCCAGGAAATTAAAATTAAGGATTTAATTGCCATCATTATGAAAGAAATGGCTTACAAGGGAAAGGTTTGGCGAAAACCAAAGCGACCTGCTGACGTTTTGCGCCATCTGGCTGACAATAGATTGGCTAAAGAATTGATCGGGTTTTGGCCGGAATATAAATTTCAAGAAGGGATGCAAGAGACTATTGATTGGTTTAGAGAAAAATCCAAGGATTCAAAATAATGGCCAACTTAACTTTGAAAAAATATGAGCCGAATTTATTTGGGGCCTGGAATAAATTTGTCGAAACCTCGAATAATGGCACCATTTTTCACCGGCAAGATTTTCTTGCTTATCACGGCGATCGTTTTAAAAAGAATGAACACCATTTGGTCTGGTTTAAAGGTGATCAAATTTTTGCTTTAATGCCTTTAGGGATTTTTGAAGAAAAAGGCAAAAGAGTTGCCAAATCTCCCTTTGGCGCCAGTTGGGGCGGCTTGGTCATACCTTCGAAATTTAAGCTCAAATATGCTATGGGAATAGTTGAATCTTTGGTTGAATACCTTAAAAAAAGAAAAATTTCTGAATTTCTGGTCACGCCGACACCCGGTTGTTATTATCAAGAACTGAACAGCTATTTCGAGTTTGCTCTCACGGCTTTTGGTTCAAAATTAGTTAATCGGGATATCTTAAATGTGACGAAAATCCCCGAAAAAGAAGACGAAATTTGGCAGGTCCCGG
Organism: uncultured Candidatus Berkelbacteria bacterium; assembly: GCA_963698075.1. Lineage (GTDB taxonomy): Bacteria > Patescibacteriota > UBA1384 > UBA12157 > JAENIV01. The sequence continues at coordinate 697,079 of OY969116.1, forward strand.
ACCGAGAATGCCGCAATAAAATTAAAAATGCTCTAAGTGTTTTTAAAATAAAAGAAAATGTTTCAGCCAAAGATTTTTATCCGATCCTCTTGGCAGATAAAAGGCGCCATCACTCGGCGCCGACGCATTCTTTGGCAGATTTGGTATATTTACAAAAAAACTTAAAAAATAAGATAAAATTTGATCTTGCTGTCAATATTGAAGACTACCAAGCCGGCATCTGTTATTTTATCGGCAATAAAAATTGCCAGATGGCATTCTATATGTCTCAAGAGGATAAAGCCGTCGGTAAAAACGGGATTAATGCTCTGGTTTTCAAGGGTTTTAAAAATGCTGCCTGCGAAGGTTATCGGTTTATGGATTTCGGGATTTCTTCTATCAACAATCAAATATCAAATATAGGCTTAGTCGAATTTAAAGAAAGTCTTGGAGGGCATCACGGTTTTATAAGAGACACCTATCAATTAAAAATTAAATGAAAAAAAACAGAGCAAATGATTTTGAAGGTATGTTAGACAGCTGGTTAAAAACCAACCCAAAATTTTTTTCTAAAAGATTCAAAAGATTTTTGGCCATGTATTTTCCCGATGCCAGAATAAGAAGAAAATTTTGGCTTGAAACCAACGTCAAGTTGGGAGAAAATACCTATCTTAATCCTCAAGTTGTTGTAGCTGATGATTATCTAACCGGCAGATCGTTACTGAGAATCGGCAATAATTGTTCAATCGCTCCTGGCGTAGTTTTCGCGCCCGTTTCCACCCACAATAATTCAAAGATTTTAAGGAAAATGAGAATTTTAAAAAAATATGAGATTAAAAAACCGATCATTGTTGGCAATGATGTCTGGATTGGCGCCAACTCCACGATTATTGGGGGTGTCAAAATTGGCAACTGTTCGATTATTGGCGCCAATAGTTTCATCAACCGAAATATCCCCGATTATAGTTTGGCTTATGGCAGCCCGATAAGAATAATTAAAGATCTGCGAAAAAAATAAATCTCGATGAGGCAAAATGTGTGGTCTGGTCGGCGTTTTCCAAAAAAAACCCATCAAAAAAGAAGTTTTAGAAAGAATGACTCGCGTTATCAGGCACCGCGGTCCAGATGACGAAGGTTTTTGGATTGACCCCGCCACGAAAAATATTGGTTTGGGCCACCGGCGGTTGGCAATTATTGATTTAACCGCCTCAGGCCACCAACCGATGTTTAATGAGAATAAAAATCTCGTCATTGTTTTTAATGGCGAAATTTATAATTTCCAAGAAGTTAAAAGAAAATTTCGCCAAAAGCATAGATTTATTTCCAATTCTGATACTGAGGTGATTCTCCATGCCTACGAAGAATGGGGCGAAAATTGTGTCAATTATTTTAACGGCATGTGGGTTTTTTGTATCTATGATCAGAATAAAAAGTCCTTTTTTATCTCGCGCGATCGATTGGGTATTAAACCCCTCTATTATTATTTTGATGAGAAAACTTTGATCTTTGCCTCTGAGATTAAGGCAATTTTGAAATATCCTGGGATTAAGGCTGAACTTAATTTCAATGCCCTGGGTGAATATTTCACTTTTCAAAATATTTTATCTCACGAAACTTTATTTAAAAATATCAATCTTTTAGAGGCGGGCCATAACCTCTATTTTCGGGATGGAAAATTAGAAAATAAATCATACTGGAAAGCCGAATTTAACAAAAAAGAATTTACGCCCATTCAATGGCAAGAAAAATTAGTCAAAAACTTGCAAGCATCAGTTTGGCGTCATTTAATCGCCGATGTGCCCGTGGGCACGCTCCTTTCGGGCGGAATGGATTCGACGACCATCGCCTATTTTGCGGCTCAGCGAAATCCCAAATTTTTTACTTTCACCGGCGGGTTTGATTTAGAAGGCGCTGAAGGCATGGAAGCAAGTTTAGACGAGAGACATGAGGCGGAAATTGTCGCCCGAAAAGTATCCGCTGAGCACTACGAAAATGTCTTGCACCCGATAAACGTCAAACTAGCGATGCCAAAATTAATTTGGCATCTTGAAGATCTTCGTCTCGGGATGTGTTATCCTCAATATTACATCTCGAAATTGGCGAGTAAATTTGTTAAAGTTGCCCTTTCAGGCACCGGCGGCGACGAAATTTTCGGCGGTTATCCTTGGAGATATCAACTCATTGAAAAAGCCAAAAATCCCGCCGAATTTGATGCCAAACAATATGATTATTGGTCGCGGCTGGTTAAAGATAGTCAAAAAAAGACCTTCTTCAGCCATAAAACCTTAGACAAAATAGACCTTAAGCGGCCATTTGAAGAATATCAGCAAATTATCGCCCCTGTCTCCGACCAAAACCCGATTGATAAAGCGATTTATTTTGAACAAAAAACTTTTTTGCATGGCTTCTTTATTGTTGAAGACAAAATGTCAATGGCTCATTCTCTGGAAATCAGAGTCCCGATGACGGATATCGAATTAGTCAAATTGGTTAATTCTCTGCCGCCCAAGTATAAATACCAGAATAATCTCGGCAAGGTCTTATTTAGAAAAACAATGAATAAATTTTTACCCAAAGAAGTGACGACGAAAAGAAAAACTGGTTTTACTCCACCCGAAGGGACTTGGTATCGAAAGCAGCTTAAAGAATATGTTTCGGAAATAATCTTGGGTCAAAGAGCTCGTGCTCGCAATTATTTCAACCCTGAAAGCTTGAAAGAAATCTTTTCTGCCCACCTTCGGGGCAAAAAAGATTATCGTTTGCTTCTCTGGTCTTTGCTTTGTTTTGAATGGTGGAATCGAATTTTTTTGGAAGGTGAAGGGGAAATTTATGAATAATGGCATTTGACAGAAAGAAATCCTAAATCTACTATGAAAAGCTATGTATAAGAAAAAAACAATTGCCGTCGTTGTTCCCTGCTACAATGAGGCCAAACAAATCGGCTCAGTTTTACGTTCAATGCCGAGTTTTGTTGATAAAATCATTGTCGTTGATGATAAAAGCCTCGACAAAACAGTCTCAATTGTCAAAGATCTCGGGCAGAAAAAGAAGACAGAAAAGAAAATTATTCTTCTTGAGCATCAAACCAACCAAGGCGTGGGAGGAGCGATTGCTTCGGGTTACCAATGGTGTCGCCAAAAAAATATCGATGTTGTCGCCGTCATGGCTGGCGACGGCCAAATGTTACCAAAAGATTTGCCTGCTATTTTAGACCCCGTTGTCGAAGGTCGGGCCGATTATTCTAAAGCCAATCGTCTTTTTTCCGGGGAGGCCTACAAAAAAATTCCTCGAGCGCGCTACTTCGGTAATTCGGTGCTGACATTCTTAACCAAAATTGCCTCCGGTTATTGGCATGTGATTGATTCTCAAACCGGCTTTACCGCCATCAACAAAAAAATGCTTTCCTTAATTGATTGGAATAAGATGTACAAACATTATGGCCAACCGAACGATATTTTAATTCGCTTAAATGTTTTCAATGCCCGCGTCGCTGACGTGCCGGTGGAACCAGTTTATCGGGTGGGGGAACAATCAAAAATGAAACCGGGGATTGTCTTTTTTACCTTGCCTTTGATGCTGATCAGAATGTTTTTCTGGCGGCTCAAGGAAAAGTATATTATCCGTGATTTTCATCCCTTGGTTTTATTCTATTTTTTTGGGATTTTTGTCGGTTTGGCCTCCCTCGTCTTTTTGATAAGAATTCTATATCTTTGGCCCCAAGAAGGAATGATTCCTCAAACAAGTTTTTTGGCTTGGATGCTTTGTGTGATTACCTCGCTGCAGTTTACCCTCTTTGCCATGTGGTTTGATATGGACTATAACAAAGACCTGAAATCTAAATAGTTTACCTTGAAAGACAAATGAAAAAAAATTCCCGTCAAAAATTGAAATCAAATCGGGCAGTGATTATGGCCGGCGGCAAGGGAATGAGACTTCGTCCGCTGACAAAATACTGCCCCAAACCAATGGTCAAGGTTGCTGGCCAGCCGATTTTAGAAAGAATCATCCTTCGTTTTTTAGATCATGGCATCCATCAATTTTATATTTCGATTAATTATCTTGGCAAGACAATTGAAAATTATTTCGGCGATGGCCAAAAATTCGGCTGCAAGATTAAATATCTTAAAGAGAAAAAATATTTACATACCGGCGGCTCATTATCATTGCTCAAGGATCAAATTGAAGAACCATTGATTGTGATGAACGGTGATCTTGTCACCCAGATTGATTTTGATCATTTCTTAGATTTTCATCAAAAGGGTAAGTTTTTAGCCACCATGGGGGTGAGGCCTTATAGCTTCGAGATCCCCTTTGGGATCGTCAAAGCTCAAAAAAATCAAATGTTTGGCTTAGAAGAAAAACCAACCAGTAACTATTTAATTAATGCCGGCATCTATGTTTTAAATCCTGAAGTTTTAAAACTAATTCCCAAAAATCGAGTTTTTCCCCTGACGAATTTATTTGAAAGATTACTTCGTCAAAAAAAGAAAGTTGGTGTCTATAAGATTCAAGAAGATTGGATTGATGTCGGTCGCCTGGAGGAATTAGAAAAAGCCCATGAAGATCTTTTAAGATTGGAGGAAAAATACCTAAAAAATACAAAAAAATCCTTGTGACCGGGGCTGATGGTTTTATTGGCTCGCATCTTACGGAAGAGTTAGTCAGGCGCGGTTACCAGACGAGGGCCTTTGTTTTTTACAATTCTTTCAATTCCTGGGGTTGGCTTGATTACGCCGAGCCTAAAATTAAAAAGGAATTAGAGATTTTTCCCGGCGATATCCGTGACCCTAATGGTGTCCGGAAAGCCCTAAAGGATTGTGAAGCGGTCATCCATTTGGCAGCCTTGGTTTCGATTCCTTTCTCCTATCATTCACCAGATATGTTTGTCCAGACCAATATCGTGGGGACGCTTCATATCTTGCAAGCTGCCCGAGATTTAGGGATTAAAAAAATCATTCACACCTCCACCAGTGAAGTTTACGGCACGGCCAAATATGTGCCAATAAAAGAAGATCACCCCCTACAGGGCCAATCACCCTATTCTGCGAGTAAAATCGGCGCTGATCAAATCGCCTTTTCTTTTTATAATGCTTTTGATTTGCCGGTAGCCATCTTGCGGCCTTTTAATACTTTTGGCCCCCGACAATCAGCCCGGGCGGTGATTCCCACAATTATTACTCAAATTGCCGCCGGCAAAAAAAGTCTTAAATTAGGATCGCTTCACCCGACAAGAGATTTTAATTATGTCAAAGATACCGTCAAAGGCTTTATTGCTGCTTTAGAGGCGGGAAAGATTGAGGGGGAAACAATTAATTTAGGGACAAATCAAGAAACCTCGATTAGAAAAATAGCGGAAATGTTAATGGTATTGATGGGCCGAAAAATAAAAATCGAGACTGAAGATAAACGGGTCAGACCGCCGAAAAGCGAAGTTGATCGGCTTCGGGCTGATAATCGCAAAGCCAAGAAACTTCTCAAGTGGCAGCCAGAATATGGAGGCAAAAATGGTCTTAAACGGGGACTTCAAGAGACGATTGATTGGTTTACAAATTTAGAGAATCTTAGACAATATAAACCCGAGATATACAATATTTAAATTTCTAATTTCTAAATTATGAGGACATTTAGGAATAAAAAAATCTTAATCACTGGCGGCGCCGGTTTTATTGGCTCACATTTGGCGCAAGAATTATTGAAATCTGGTTGCCGAATCACCATTGTCGACAAAATCTCATCCAAAATTCCCCAAGTCAAATCAATCCCTCAAAACCTGAAGAGATTCATTTTAAACAATGGATTAAGGACAGGTTATGATTTTATTTTTCATTTAGCCGGGACGGCCTCGGTGGGAACGTCGGTTGAGAATCCTTTTTTTGATTTTGAAGAAAATTTATACCAAACTTTAATTTTACTTGAAGCTTTACGAAGCTTGAAAAAATCACCGTTTCTAATCTATGCTTCCTCAGCCGCCGTTTATGGCATTCCCAAAAAGATGCCTGTCAGCGAAGAGAGCCCTACTTTACCGGTCTCTCCCTATGGCGTCAGCAAACTGGCGGCAGAAAGATATGTCAGAGTTTACAGCGAGCTTTACCATCTGCCAGCTGTTAATTGCCGTTTTTTTTCGGTTTATGGTCCAGGGCAGAGAAAACAAGTCATTTTTGATTTAATCTCCAAAATTCAAACAAATCCCCATGGATTAGCAGTTTTAGGGGATCCCAATCAAACTCTTGACTTAATTTATATTGACGATCTCCTTAGGGCAATTATTTTAGTCACTCAGAAGAGTCGAGGCCTAGGAGAGGTTTATAATATCGCTTCTGGAAAATCTTATAAGATGGCGGAAATTGTACGAGCTCTTGGCGCGACCCTTGGAATAAAACCAATCATCAGATATAGTCAAGACACGCGACCAGGTACCAATCTTCAGTGGCGGGTTGATATTTCCAAGATAAAACAATTAGGTTTTAGACCAGAAATTACCTTGGCAAAAGGGTTGACGATGACTCAAGAATGGTTTGAGGTTCCTTCATTTAGTTCGTCGATAAAGCGCGTAAATTTCTCCAAGACTATAAGTTCTCACTTTATTCTTGATGATGTGGGTCAATAATCGCTTAAAAAGAGTATTCATTCCTTCGCCGGAAAAAGATGCCCCTTGGATTTTTTCCGGGTGATGATAAAGATGGCGATTTTGTTCATAGAATTTCACGTTTGGGCAATTCAACGCCAAATGAATAGGATGGAAATCAAAAACTTTGAGGCCTGGGTGATTGAGTTTTAAAGTTTTTAAATTAAAGCTGGCTTTTGGGCCAAAAGTTTCCATGTACCAATAATCCAAAAAGAAAATCGGTAATTCAAGTAAATTCTTGCCAATATAAATCGGTTCAATGTTTTTAGCTAAAGGCAAAAGGATATTACTGGTATATTTGATTTTTAGATCCAATAAAACCGGTCTTAATCTTTCGTGGAAGTAAAGCGAATGATTACGGAGGCCCTGACCTTTCGGGGCAAATTTTTTGATTTTCAGAAATTCTTCTTTATAGTGGGAATAGGTGCCATTGAAATTGATGTGAGGATTGATTTCAAAGAGAGGATTTTTTAAAATGGGATATTTTCCGGTCACAAAAAAAGTTGCCTTAAGTTTTTTGTCTTTAAGAATTTTAACCAAACTTTCAAGAATTTTTTCATCAATCCAATCGGTATCAAAAGTTAAGGCAATCATTTTATCCTCAAAATTTTCGAATCCAAATAAGCATTATTGGCCATATTTTTTCATTACTTTTTTCAAATTATCAATTAAGATCTGGGTGACGATTCTTTCGGAATGATATTTTTTAAACCATTTCTCGCCTTGATGACCGATTTTTTGTCTCAGCGCGGGATTATTGATAAGTTTGATTAAGACTCTTTCAATCTCCCTCTGGTTATGGACTTTAACGATTGGTGGTTCTTCGGGATACATCCATCGACAAACCTCATGTTTATAAGACATCAGCAACGGCTTACCAGAAAGCATGACCTCGGGTGCCAAAGCTCCCATGGCCGGTAAAATTGTTTGATCTAAAACAATCTCCGCTTTTTCGAGCCAATAGGCAAGTAAATGTCTGGGCATTACCCGCTGCCACGTCACATATTTTTCAACTTTTAGCTTTTTAGCCAGCAGTTTAATCTTTGCCACATCTAGACCCCATTCCAGAAAAATGAGCCTGAAAGGATTTTTTGTTTTTTTAATAACTTCTGGTAGAGCTTTGATATATTTATCCGTGCCCTTAATGGCCAAATCATGTCTGACAGGGCAAAAGAGGATTAAATTGTCCGTCTTTCTTTCTCTTTTCACAATTGGCCGGTAAAACCGATGCCATTTCTCTAAAATTGGATGGGGAACAGGTTGGATATTTTTTAAACCAAGTTTTTTAGCGGCTTTAATATTGTCTGAGTTGGTAATAAAAACCAAGTCAGCTTTTCTATAGGCTAAAGCGGTGAGACGCCCGATAGGGCTATTTTCAAAGGGTAAATCGCGAATAGTGCCGTGCTCAAAGGCGATATAAGGATGCTTGCCTATGAGCATGGGATAGATCGGGTCGGATGAATAGCCCTGAATGAGGTCATATTGCTCAAAAATTTTTTCAGCCGTTTCCCAAACAAAAAAATAGGGGCGAATATCCGAGATCTTGAGTTGATCTTGGCGTTTGGGAAAGAATTTTTTAAATTCGGCGATTAACGAATTAATTCGCTGATAATATTTTTTTCTTTTGATTGGCTCAATCGTAAAACTCTTATGCCAAATTATCCAGTTTTGAAAGATCGAAACTAGTTTCTGAATATTCTTTCTAAGAGGAGACATTTTTGATGAGCCATAACAGAATTGGTATATTTTTTGATACAAAAAGACGGTAGACTTGGCAGGATGGGCTTTTAAGGAAGTTCTTCGGGGGCCTTTGAGACCGGCCAAAAAACCAGACATTGGACCTTGATAAAACCACCTTGGCCTTTCAAAATTTCCCAAATTAACCTTTGTCCAATCGGGGTAAAAATCATCTCCGTAGTTGGCTTCTATTTTGGCATCCTCCCATTCTGGAGAACCCAAAACATGATAGTAATCGTAACAAAGGACATCAGATCGGATCCCTTTTTTTCTCAGTAGTTTTGAGGTTAGATAAGCAATATTGGCAATATTGCCAATATGGAGAATTTTAAAATTGGCCATATTTTTTCATTACTTTTTTCAAATTATCAATTAAGATCTGGGTGACGATTTTTTTGGAGTGATATTTATAAAACCAAAACCGCCCCTCTTTGCCAATTTTTTGAGCGAGTTTTGGATTATTGAGAAGCCTGATGACCTGATGGATAACCTCGGTTTTAGAATAAGCCGAGACAAGCGGCGGTTTTTGAGGAAACATCCATTGGCAGATTTCATGTCGGTAAGAGATGATGAGCGGTTTCCCGGCCAGCATAGCCTCTGGGGCAAGCGCGCCCATGGAAGGTAAGATGAGTTGATCAATAATCACGTCCGCTTTTTGGACCCATTTGGCTAATTGATATCTTGGCAGGGGCCTGAGCCACTGGACCCGATCTTCGACAGCCAATTTTCTGAGCAATTGTTTGCTTCGAAAAACTTCGACGCCCCAATCGCAAAAAACAAACTTAAGGGGCCAGTGACTTTTTTTGATGATCTCGGGGATGGCTTTAATAAAGAGATCCGTCCCTTTAATTTTCCAGTCATGTCGAGCCGGGGAAAAAATAATTTTTTCTGAGTGGGGACAATTGTTGGCGATTTTTCCAGGATGCCATTTATCCTCAACAGCATGAGGAATAGGAACATAATTAGTTAGGCCCAATTTTCTGGCAGAGGTTAAGTTATCGGAATTAGAGATAAAGACTAAATCCGCCTTGCGATAAGCCAAGGCGGTTAAACGTCCCCGCGGTGAATTTTCAAAAGGTATTTCTCGAAGTGTCCCAATTTCATAAGCAACGTAGGGGTGAAAATTGGTCAATAAAGGATAAATCGCGTCAGTGGTGTAACCAAAAATAAGATCATATTTTTTAAAGATTTTTTTAAAGATCTTTATTTGGAAAAGAAAAAAGCAGATGTCATTAAGAGTCAGCTGGTCTTTTCTTTGGGGAAAAATTTTTTTGAATTCGACCACCAAACTCTCAAAATATTTTTCTTCATGTTTATCTATGGAAAATCTGGCTTTAGATGTAATTCTTTCGAAAAACAGATTAATCTTCCGGTTAAGCTTTTTTCTTATCATAAGATATCTTTTTTTCCCTTTGGGAAACCGTTTAAAAAACCCGGTGTTTAAACCAATAAGAAAAAGCTCGAGCTTTTTCAAACCGACCCACGGATAGATGATTACGTTCAGCCCAAAAAAGCCGATATTAAACCCTCTGTTGAAGGTCCAATCCAGCCAAAACAAAAATTTATTGAGACCAAATTTTTTATTGCCAATCTTCTGGAGCGGCCCCTGCATAAACCAAGAAGGACGTTTAAAACCGTGGAGATTCACCCGAGACCAATCCGGAAAAAAATCATCCCCATAATCTCCCTCGATAATCGCGTCCTCCCATTCGGGCGCGCCCATTATATGATAGTAATCGTAACATAAAACATCGCTCTCGATGCCTTTTGCTCGCAAATATTTGGAGTTAAGATAGGAAATATTGGCAATATTGCCAATATGGAGAATTTTAGGATAATTGCTGATAAAGATATTTCCTTCAGAGAGTTTCAATTCTTGAATGATGGCCTGGGCTTTAAATTCAGAATTTTTGATTCTGAATTTGTTTAAAATTAGGGAATCTGTTCCTGTGGCAACGATGATAGAATTATTTATTGCCAAAATTTGACCAGGAATCTTTCCATTTTTTTTGTTTTTGCCAATTTTAACCGGTGGCAAGATTTCAATTTCTTGATTGTTAATAATCGTTCTCGCGGCCGGATAACCGGTAAAAGTTAAGGCTCTAATAAACCGGTCGATCTCCCCGGCGCGAGCGTGCCAGTTGATCCATCTATTTTGAGGATAGACTTGTTTATGGTAGCTTCCTTCATTTAATTTTTGAGGGATTTTTTTAATTTGACCTTTTATAATGAGTTCAAAATTTTTCACAAACATCTTTTTGGCAACTTTCACACATTTAAAATAAAGAGAATGGGCCGTGTCGCGAGAGGTAATTTTAATCAATCGCTGGTCAATAATTGGACCGGTATCAATTCCCTTATCGATTTGATGAAATGTTACCCCAATTGATTCGTCATTGGAAGCCAGCGCATAAACTACCGGCAGACAGCCGCGATTTTTTGGTAGCTCGGCAAAATGAAAATTAAAAATTCCCAATCGAGGGATTTTAATAAAATCTTCTTTTATAATTTTGTTGTAAGAGAACGAAAAAATAATCTCCGGATTTTCTTTTTTAATGTCCTTGATAAATTTTGGCTCATTGCAGGTTTTTGGTTGCCAATATTTGATATTATTTTTTAGACAAAAAGCTTTCAAAGATTTATACCAGGATTTGACCCAAGGATGGTCATCATGATTGCAAATTACCCCGACAATATTTTCTTTTGTTTGTATAAGATACTCTAGAGATTCAACGGCCAAATTTTTATTTCCCATTATAATAATTTTGGGTTTAAAGTTTGTCATAAATTTTAATTAATTTTTCGGTAACTACTTTTTGACTATGATATTGAGATATCCATTTTTGAGATTTTCGTCCGTATCTCGAGGCTACTTTTCGGTTATTGACTAATTTGGCTAAATTGGTAGCGATTTCCTCACTCGTTTTTGCCAAAATTACCGGCGGCATTTCTTTAAAAGCCCATTGGTATAAATCTTTATCAAACCACATCATCAGCGGTTTAGCTGCTGCCATTGCCTCCGCGGCGACCGTGCCAAAATAACCTTTGAATTGATCCAAAATAACCTCAGAATTTTTGTAATGTTCAACCAGTAAATTCTTTTTTAAGGGCGGAGTCCAGATAACCTTTTGAGCAATTTTTAATTTATTTATCAAGCGCTTGCTTTTTCTAACCTCTTGGCCCCATTGGCAAAGAATCAGTTTAGCTTGAAGGTGAGGCTTGTTTTTAATAAAACGATTGAAACCCTTGATAACCAAGTCATTACCCTTAATCTGCCAATTCTGTCTCGACGGCGAAAAAAATAAAATTTTTGCTTGATATTTCTTTTTTAGATTTAAACGCGGTTGATAATTAAAAATTTTTTGTTCATCCAAGGGATGAGCGAGATAAGTAAAATTTTCCAGTCCCATTTTTTTGGCGCCTAAAATGTTATCGGGGTTGGTGATAATCACCTTATCGGCCAAACGATAAGCTAGGGCTGTCAGGCGTCCTTGCGGATTGTTTTCAAAAGGGGTGTCTCGAATGGTCCCAATTTCAAAAGCAATATATGGTCTTTGACCAGCCAAAAGAGCGTAAATTGGTTCAATCCCATAGCTCTGAATTAGATCGTAATTAGAAAAAATTTTTTTCAGCAGCCTGACATGGGGAACATAGGGGATAATATCTTCCATCATTAATCTATCTTTTCTTTTTGGAAATATCCGTCTGAATTTAACAATTAGTTTTTTAAAATAACGATATTCTTTATAGGTCAGAGATCCATGATAAGGATTAAGATACTTAATCGTCCCGGGCCAGTAAGAGTTGATTTTAGCAACGATTTTATTGAGATTCAACCAGTCAAATTTTTTTTTATAACTATATTTTTCGGCAATCTTCTCTAACGGACCATCCATATACCACGATGGACGACTAAATTTTTTTAAATTTCTTCGGTCATCAATTTCCCACCATTCAGGTGTCGACATAAAATGGTAAAAATCACGGGAAATAACGTCGGCCTGAATGCCTTTTTCACGCAAGAATTTGGCATTAAGATAGGCATTATTGGCAATATTACCGATATGAAGGACTCTAAATTTTTTCTTTTGGTAATTTGTTATCAATTTCATCAATTAATTTGTTTAACTTTCTAATAAAACTTAAGTTTGGTTTATTCTCGTTTTCTCTTAGATCTTCTAAGTATTTTTTAACATATTCTAAGGCCTCTTTTTTGCCATAGCCGTCTTTTTGCGCCAGGTAGAAAATCTGAACCCCTTTATAATTTTTTAAGGTTTTGTCTAAGTCGCGCAATTTCATTTGGATGGCGCGATCATTATATTTTTTGAGATATTCTGAAAAAGTATACTTTGATTCAATTTTTTTGATCACAAAATATTTTGAGATAAGATTAGCTAAATTGTCAATTTTAAAAGATGTGTGATATTGATGAATTTTAGGTTCGACTTGGGCCTTGATCTTTAATCTTCGATTAATCATGTGAACCAAAGCCATCACGCTCCCGGTGAGCCAGCCCTGGTGGCTCAGATATTGATCTTGCTGCGGCTCGCGTCCGACGATCAGTCCATAAGGTTTGATCACGCGTCGGAGTTCAGCCAGGATGGGGTCGATGGCCGTTTGCGGCAGATGATGCAGGACACTTGAACAAATTACAACCTTAAATTCTTCATTTTTAAAAGGTAGTTTGCGGCCATCAAGGATCCAAAAATTGCCTTTTGGAAATTTCTTTTTCGCTTCCTTAATCATTTTGGGAGAGATATCCGCCCCCACGAAAATTACTTTTTTAATCTTGGCGAACTGGTCCCACAAAATTGCTGGACCGCAACCAAAATCAAGGACCTTATCACCTTCTTGTAATTGACCTTTGAAAAAATTAAAAAAATCTCTTATTTGGACTTTTTCCCAAAAAGTCGAGTAATATAGCTTATCATAAAGTGGCGCGATTTTATCTTCATATTCGATTTCATCTTTTTTGTAATCTTTGTACATGTTAATTAATCAAGTTGGTGATTAAAAGTCACTTCTTGATCAAACACAGTAATTAATGGTCGTTTTTTTCTAATCACCTGCATCTTGTAAGCGCGGTCGTGCAAAGAATATGGCTCGTTATGAAAAGCAGAGCCTTCTTTAGTTTTCTTCGGAAAAAAACCGATCGTTAAATAAAAATCTCCATCGCCAAGTAAAAGCGCTGGCCAAGTTATTTCGACAAATCCCTTACCGTTAAGCTTTCCAAGATCGATCGCCTTATGAAAGGTTTCCTCTTCACCAGAGAAAAAACTGGTCGCATAAACACCATCACCTTTAGTTATTAAACAATAGACACCAGGGCTTTGAATCGGTCTAGGCGTCTGATAAGAAATTTTGACAGTTAGAGATTCGCCCTGCCAATATGAATATTTTTCAACCCCATCTTTATCGAGTAGTTTAACGTCGGTTATTTTTAACGGTCCAGAGCCAATGATTTTCTTCGTTTCTTTAGTTTTTCCAATCGTTTTGTTTTCAATTTTGAGTCTTTTGTTAACCTCTTGCATGACGCCCAATTCATATTCTTGACAGATTTCAACCGGGTCACCATCAGCTTTGATTTTACCTTTCTCGATCCAAATTGCCCGATTGCAGAGCCGTTGGACCAAAAAAGTGTTATGAGAGACAAAAAGAACAGTCGCTCCGCTCTGGCAAAGTTCAGTGATCCTTTTTATGCATTTATTGATGAAAAAACTGTCACCGGCGGCAAGGGCTTCATCGATAATTAAAATTTGTGGCTCGATTGCCGTTGCGACTGAAAAAGTCAATCTTGTTTTCATTCCGTCAGAATAAGTTTTTAATGGTCGATCAATAAATTCTTCCAATTCGGAAAACTCAATAATTGATTGGATTTTGCGATCAATCTCTTTTTTAGACATTCCCAAAACCATTCCACCGTTATAGATATTTTCTCGACCAGTATATTCCGGATGAAAACCAGTCCCCAATTCCAAGATGGCGGAGACTTTTCCGTTGACTTTAATCTTGCCGGAAGTTTTATCTAAAGTTCCTGACAGAATTTTAAGCAAAGTTGATTTTCCGGCGCCATTTCTACCGATTACCCCAACAACTTCACCCTTATTAATGGTGATATTAATATTTCTTAGGGCTCGAAACTCTTCGTGGAATTTTTTTCTAAATATAACTTCTTTTAAAAGATCTTTCGGTTCTCGATAGATCTTATATACTTTTGACAAATTTTTAATCTCGATCGTGATATTACTTTTCATGATTTTTACAAAACATTAGAAAAATGGTTTTAAAATTCTTGACTCCGATAGTATTGTCTTTAGTATTGTCTTTGTTCATAACGATTTACAAATTTCTTTTATCGGCTGGATATTGATCTCCTTCTTCTGGAGACTGTCCCAGCCATATTTTCGATCTGTCCAATTATCTCCAATTTTATACCAATAACTAATGCGATCGGTGTTAAAATAAGCCGTCGAATTACTTTTAATACATTTTTCTTTTGGCAAATATCCAAAATTTGGCTCAAGCGTTAAGAGATAATAATCATCATATAAATTTGGATAATTATCAATATAGTAGGGATATAAGTTCAGTTCTGAAACTGAAGGCCAGTGTTGGCCAGCAAGAATTATTGGATAATCTATAAGGTCGGCATCAATGATATGCCAATGGTTATTCCAATAAACCCCAGCAACGATGTGAGATGCTAATCCGACCAGACGGGCTTGGTAACCATTAGCAAGTGCAATATCAACAATAAGACGGGCAATATGCCCACATCTGCCGGAGCCGATTTCCAGCAAAACAACAGGGTCAGAAACCACCGAACCATCTTCATAAAGGGGTTGTTGAAAGTTGTGGTTATACATCGTTAAATGAACCTGACGGATTATGTTTTCCCATTTTAATTCCTCACTCTGAAAGGGGAAACTTGCTTCCCAAAAAAGTTTTCTTAAAACCGGCTGGCGAGAAACTCCGTAAAGTTCATTCTCAATACCATGAATTACTTGAAAATCTATTGCATCTTTAGGATATTCGCCGTATTGGCTTTTCTCAAACATTTTCTCGGGTGTCTGCCAAGTTTTTGCCTTCTCTTGATATTTTGTCCACGAGGCTGTTTTAAGATATTCGGAAGTTTTAGCATCTAAATCCTGAGGAAAATAAATCAATGAATTTAATACCCAAATTATTAGAAGAATTTTGGCAGTCATTATTCCCCTTATAAAACATTGGCAAAAAATGGTTTAACTTTTCGGAAAAACTTAAAGCCAAGAATAAAAATAATTATTGACAAACTTACAAAAATAACAAAACTCCAGGGATGATTGATCCGGCCATAAATTAAGACATCCCGGTACATATTAATAAGATGGGTCATCGGATTAAGTAAGAAAGGCCAACGAAAGGCCGAAGGAATCGAATTTTCAAGATAGAGCACCGGTGTGACAAACATCCCGATTAAAAGAATAATAGTCACGATTTCTTTCAGATCGCGCAAATAAACTGCCAGGGCCGCCAAAATCCAACCAAGGCCAACAGAAAAAATAAAATGAATGAGGATGATTAAGGGCAAAAGGGCATAGGTCCAACTAAGATGGTTGGGCAAGGCCAAGATAACAATAATGACAAAAATGGTAAGACCAATAAACAGAGTCAGGAAGCTAGTCAAAATACCATTAATTGGTAAAATATCGATGGGGAAAATTACCTGTTTGACTAAATTGGCATTGCTGACAATGGAATTGGTGCTTTTTACTAATCCTTCTTGCATCACAATCCAAGGTATCAGCCCGGCAATGGCATAAAGAGCGTATTCTAGGGGAGTGGCGCCTTGGCCGATTCTCACTTGAAAAATAAAAGTAAAAATGAGAGTATAAATTCCTACCAAGAAAAGTGGGTAAAAAAGAGCCCAAAATAATCCCAAGGCCGAACCGGCGTATCGGTCAGTCAATTCTTTGTAGGACATTCTCATGATGAGAGCTCGGTTTTTCCAAAAAATTTCGAAAACTTTCGGCAAAGTATTTTCTCCTTAGCTTCTCATATTATCATAAAAACTAAATAAGTTTAATTTGTCAATCCAATGAGTTTCTGTTTTAATAAGAGAATTCTTCATTGCCCTTATAATTTCGCCAATAATTGGTGGATTCTTTCTCGAGCGGAGCGAAAGTTAGGAATAAAAAGTGATCTTGCTGTATTTGATTGCCATTATTTTTACCCGAATTTCGATTTAAATCTGAAAATACCTGGTGTGAGCGTTCCAAATGAGGTAAAACGATGGTGGTTTTTTCGTAAAGCTTTAAAGGAATATGATGTCTTTCACTTTAATTTCGGCCATTCTATTATCGACTATCCTTACATGAACTTAAATTTTCTTGATTTTCCCATTTTAAAAAGAATGAAAAAAAAGATCGTTATCAGTTTTCAGGGTAATGATGCCAGACAGAAAGATATTTATATGAAAAAGTTCGGTCAGAAAGAGATTTTCGCACCATATACTTTATCTGATAAATATTATGATTATATTAAAAGAAACCGAATAAAAAAAATTGCCAAATATGCTGATTTTATTTTTGCACTAAACCCAGATATTATGCATGTTCTCCCAAGGAAAACTCAGTTTTTACCATATGCTGTAAATGATTTTGCGAATAAAACAATTAAAAAAAAACAGAGTCGGAAAATTACAATTGTTCACGCGCCCTCAGACCGCCGAATTAAAGGTACAGCTATCGTTGTTCAGATTGTCGAGAAATTGGCAAAAAAATACCCGATCGATTTTAAACTTGTTGAAAATGTCATACATGCTAAAGCCATGAAAATTTATAGTCAGGCAGATATTGCTGTTGACCAGCTTTATCTTGGCTGGTATGGAGGGTTCGCGGCTGAATTAATGATGCAAGGCGTGCCTACAGTTTCTTATTTACGTGAAGAAGATTTGGAGAAATTTATTCCATTTCGAAAAGAGATTCCAATCGTCAATGCCAATCCAGATAATTTATCGGAAGTTTTAGTTAATTTGATTGAGAACCCTTCCTTAAGAAAAAAAATTGGATATTTGTCTAAACTTTATGCCCGGAAATATCACGCCCCCATAAAAATTGCTCGAAAAATGCAAAAAATTTATTCAGAGTAGGATAAATTAAATGGCCAAATTAAAAATAGTGATGATGGTGACTAACCAGGTATCAAACGACCCAAGAGTGGTTCGAGAAGCAAGGACCTTGCAAAAGATCGCTGAAGTTGTGGTTTTAGGTTATTATCGATCAATTTTACGTTCGACGCATTACAAGGGTAAAGAAAAAATAAATAATTTTTTAGTCATCCGTGCTCAAGATAAAGATTGGTTTCGGTCAGGTTTCCGACTTGTTTTTTTATTGAATATTTTTCGCTACTATCTGCAAATGAATCGTTTCTTTATTACAGAGACAGTTAAGCTGAATCCGGATGTGATTCATTGCCATGATCTTGATACGTTATTAGCCGGTTATTTGGCCAAAAAAAAATTGCAGTCTCAAAAATCTATCAAGTTGGTTTACGATTTACATGAGATTTGGACCGAACAAGGTTTGTATTTACCGAAATTCGCGTTTTGGTTTTTCCGAAAAGTCGAAAAAATTCTCTTAAGGAAAATTGATGTTTTAATTTCTGTAAACAAATCTCTTATTGATGAGGTAGCAAAAATTTATCATCATCGGTTTAATTATCCGACGCTAGCGCTTTACAACTTGCCTTTATTGATAAAGTTCAAAAAAATCGATAATTTTTCTCAATTCCGACCCAAAAAAATTGTCTATTATCACGGCGGCTATATGAAAAATCGTGGTCTAGAGGAACTGATTCTTGCTGGGAAGCACTTGGATAAATCGGCGATAATTTTATTGCGAATGGTTGCCTCCGAAGAAAATAAGCGGGAACTTGTCGACTTAATTGAAGCAAATAATCTTAAAGATAGAGTTTTTTTGATTGATCCCGTTAGAATGGAAAAAACGATTGAAAAGTCTTTTGGTGCCGATATTGGTGTAATTCCTTACATTCCAGTTAATGTTAACAATAAATATTCAGCGCCGAATAAACTGTTTGAGTACCCAATGGCGGGAATGGCCCTGGCAACTTCAGATTTGGTTGAATTTAGAAAAATTTTTAGAAAATATCAAAATGGGGTGACCTTTAATCCCAAAAAACCTAAAAGCATTGCCCAAACAATTAACCGCTTGTTTAGAAATCCTTCGCTTCTTGAGAAGATGAAGCAAAATTCACTTTTACAGGCAAAGGACTGTAATTGGCAAAAAGAAGAAAAAAAATTATTAAAATTATATCAATATCTATCGGGAGATTGATTTTAATTATGTGCGGAATCACGGGAATAATTAATTTAAATAAGAAATTAATTGATAAAAAAGTTCTGAAAGATATGACCAGGATGCTTTCTCATCGCGGACCGGACGATGAGGGTTATTTTATTGGTCCGTCGCAGGCTAAAAACATCGGTTTAGGTCATCGGCGGCTTTCAATTTTAGATCTTTCGCCGCTTGGTCATCAGCCGATGTTTTACGATAACAAAAATCTCGTGATTGTTTTCAATGGCGAAATCTATAATTATTTGGAAATTCGTCAAGAACTATCAAGACTCGGTTATAAATTTAGATCTCAATCTGATACCGAGGTAATTTTAGCCGCCTATCAAGAATGGGGGATAGAATGTCTCAAGCGTTTTAATGGCATGTGGGCTTTTATTCTTTATGACAAGAAAAAAAATGAAGTCTTTGTGGCTCGTGATCGTTTGGGAGTTAAACCAGTTTACTACTCTGTCGATAAAAAGAGAATATTAATTGCCTCGGAGATTAAAGCAATTTTAGCCCACCCAGAAATAAAAGCCAAGCCCAACAAAGAAATCATTTGGGACTATCTCGTCACCGGCTGGCTTGATCATTCAGAAGAAACTTTTTTTGAAAATATCCTAGAATTGCGCGGTGGCAATTATATGGTTATTAGAAATCAGAAATTAGAAATTAAAAAATACTGGGACTTAAAAATTCAGAAAATATCTCAAAATAAACAGGCTAATATCGAACAATTCCAAAATTTATTTATGGATTCGGTAAGGTTAAGATTGCGTTCTGATGTTCCGATTGGGACTTGTCTTTCTGGCGGGCTGGACTCTTCCGCGATTGTTATGGCAATTAATAGATATCTCAAACAGGGAGAGTTAGAGCAAATCGGCCAATGGCAGAAGACTTTTTCCGCCATTTACGGTCTCCATTTCCCCGAAGTCGACGAAGCCAAATATATTCGCGAAATTACTAAAAAAACTCAAGCCAAACCCTATTTTGTCAAGCCTTCCGGAAAAAATTTAGCTCTAGAGATAACCAAACTGGTTTATCATCAAGATCAACCTTTCAGCACGACCAGTATCTATGCTCAATGGAATGTTTTCCGCCTAGCCGCTAAAAAAAACATGAAAGTCATGCTTGACGGTCAGGGCGCGGATGAATTGCTGGCTGGCTACACCGGTTATTTTGGCATTTATTTTATTGATCTTTTAAGAAGAAGAAAAATAGGGCTGTTTTTCAGGGAACTTTTTTGGTTTGCTCGGCTTCATCCGCCTTTTTGGAAAAATATGTTGTCAATCCTCAACCGAGCTCTGCGGGCTGGCTGGTTGGGTCAAAAAGCGACCAATTTTTTTCAATCTTCTAATCCTAGCTATCAAGTTTTTGAAAAAAAATTTTTAACCAGTTTCTTCCCGCCGAAAAGAAAACCTTTTAGTCAAAATTATTTTCAGAGCGCATTATATAATTCCTTAATGATGAATTTATCGTCTCTTTTACGCTATGAAGATCGCAATTCCATGGCCTTTGCGATCGAATCGCGGGTGCCCTTTTTAGATTATCGGCTGGTGGAATTTATTTTTTCCGTGAGATCTGACTTTAAAATCAGAAATGGCCAGACAAAATGGATTATGCGTCAAGCGCTCAAAGGGATTTTACCCGAAAAGATTCGCCTTCGCCAAGATAAAATTGGTTTTGCGACTCCGGAAGAGCAATGGCTCAAAAAAGACCTTAAAAAAGAATTGATTAATTGTTTTTCTTCAAAGAGTTTTGCCAGCCGTGGTTTAATCAATCCTCAAAAAACCCTCGAATTATATGAGAAATTTTGTGCCGGCCATTTTACTGACAGTCAGCTCTTTTGGCGCTTGTATAATTTGGAAATATGGTTTAGAGTTTTTATTGATCAATTAGAACGCAATCATGAAATGTGATTTTTCCTACAATCACTATCGCGGTGTTTTAAAAAAGGCCTTAAGGATGAATTTTGTCATTACTAACTTTCGTGATTATCCCCAAGTCCAAAAATCGGCCAAAATCATTATTTTAAGGCATGATATTGATTCTTTCCCCGAGAGAGATTTAAAGATTGCTCAGATTGAAAATCATTTAAGCATTAAATCAACCTTTTTTGTTCGAGTCCATGGCGAGTATTACTCTCCCTTTGAAAAAAATACCTTCAAAAACTTACAAGAAATTTTAAAGCTCGGCCATGAAATTGGTTTACATTTTGAGGCTCGTCTCTTAGCACCAGATTGGAAGATGAATAGAATTGAAGTTTTCAAAAGAGAAAAGAGGGTTCTTGAAGAAATGCTCGGCCTCAAAATTATCTCCGCGGCGGAACATGCTTATCTCGGGCGGCCAGAAAATTTCTGGAAAAATCATTTTTTTACTCAGGTTTCAAAAGCGAAAGTGGGCATTAAGAATTATCCCCAAGAAAAAAGATTTCAAAAATTTCATTACTTGTCAGACAGCTTAGGCCACTGGCGAGAAGGTTGCCTTTGTAAAAATCTGCCAAAATATAATTATTTCCAAGTACTGTTTCACTCAGCTCAATGGGGCAAGGGTGGTGTCAGGGCTGTCAAAAAATTATTAAATTTGACTTAAAAATGTCAATTTACAAATCTCACGGATCGGGAAAATTTAAAAAGAAAGATTTTGCCAAAATTGGCCAAAATGTCATCTTTGAACCAGGCGCGTTAGTTTTTTATCCAGAAAACATGGAGATTGGTTCTAATGTTTACATTGGTCATCACACGGTTTTGAACGGTTATTTTAAAAATAAAATGATTATTGGCGATAATGTCTGGATTGGTCGAAATTGTTTCCTCCATTCTGCTGGCGGACTGGCAATTGGGTCTAAGGTTGGAATTGCCCCTGGGGTTGAAATTATTAGTGCCGCCCATGATCTCAAAAGAGATGACTTAGGTCCAATCATTGATTTGCCGATCAAGTTTAGACCTGTCAAAATTGAAGACAAATCTGATATCGGGGTCGGCGCCATTATTCTGCCGGGCGTGACGATTGCTGAAGGTACTCAGGTAGGCGCAGGGGCGGTGGTAACTAAAGATACTGATCGCTATACAATCGTCGCCGGGGTGCCGGCGCGTAAAATTGGTGTCCGTCAAAGTGTTTATGAAAAAAAATCGGCCCAATCAAACCTGTCCTTATTTAAAGTTTTCCTTGGTATGGCAAATTCAGTCATCCGGTATTTTTTTGATGGTCTATTTTTTCTTTTCTATCCTTTATTGGTAATTTATTCCTGGTCCCGATATGGCTTTAAGCGATGGTTAAAATTAAAGCCTTCAATCATCGTTTCTCCTTTTGGCTTGCCTTTACCCTTTTACGCCGTTCGAGCCATCCGAACTGAAAGATATCAAGCCGATAATTTAGCTTTTGTCTGTCATTCATATTTTCGACCGATAAGTTTTGGTTTAATTGTCTCTGACCATCGATTCTTACACTATTTCACCTTTCTGACTGACCGCGTTTTTTTATTTTGCTGGGCAATTTTTAAATATGACATTTTTGAATGTCCATTTAGTGGGGGTATTTTGATGTATTCTCATTTGAGAAAACTGGAATATTTCCTTTTAAAATTGGCTGGCAAAAAAATCTCCGTCTATGGCTATGGTTCGGATTGTAAAATTTTATCAGAGATTCGAAACGAAGCTGAGAAGTTGGGGATAAAATATCACACGGCCATGGATCGCATTGAAGCCACCGAATCAAACACCGAAAAAAATATCCGAGCCAATCTTTGGCGCGCTCAAAAATATGCGGATGTTTTATTGGCGGCCGGTGATCTCATTCATCTTGGCCCAAAAAGTATCATGCTTCCCTTGGCTGCTGATCTTTCCCTTTGGTTGTATCAACCGCCACCTAAGAACAAATTGGTGACCATTATTCATGCGACCAATCACCGAAGCCATAAGGGGAGTAGATTTATTTTAGACATTGTCAGCCGGCTAGAAAAGAAATTGCCGGTGAAAATGGTTGTTGTTGAAAAAAAGACCCTAAGCGAATGTCAGAAAATTTATCCTACCGGCGATATTTTTATTACTGATGTCGTGGCAGGTTGGCACGGTTTCGCTGGCATCGAAGCCATGGCAATTGGCCGGCCAGTTATCAGCTATCGCCGCGCTGATATGGCCCGATTCCATCACTATTATGCCAAAAATATTCCGGTGGTTTCGGCCAATCCTGATAATTTAGCTCAAGTTGTAACCTCCTTAGTTAGAGATCGTAAACTAAGAGAAGATCTCGGCCGGCGTGGCCGCCAATATGTTCTCAAATATCATTCTTTCGAATTCGTGGGAAAACTTAGAGCCATTATTTATGAATATATTTGGCAGAGTCAAAAGATTAATCAAAAAATCTTTGAAAAAGAGGTCAGAAAAAGAAAATTGGTAAAATTTTCATGAAAAAAATTTCTTTAGAAAAATATTTTGTCGCTCTTTCACGCGATAGCTTAATTTACGGTCTTGGTAATGCGGTCTTAAGAATCTTAGCCTTATTGACCGCGCCGATTTTTACCCGGGTTTTTATCCCGGCTGAATATGGCATTATTAGTTTAATCGCTTCCGTCATTTCTTTTTTAAGTATCTTTCTGATTTTTGGGATGGATAACGCGATTTTTATCAGTTTTTATCAGTATAAAAATCAAAGAAAAACAGTCATCTCTTCGGCCTTTTGGTTTCTATTGCTTTGGGGGCTTTTTTTAGTTGGCGTTGCCAGTTTATTTAGTCAAAATTTTTCAGAGATTATTTTTAAAACGCCGACTTACAAAATTTTATTTCTTTTAACTTTTTGGACGGCTTATCTGACTTTACTCGTTAATTTAGCCAAAATTATTTTTCGTCTCCAATTTCGGGCCAAAACTTTTGCGACGGTGGCCATCCTTAATGCCCTCCTTTCAACCGGTTTGATGATTCTTTTTGTGGTCTATTTAAAAAAGGGTCTTACTGGCTATTTTACCGGCTCGCTGATCGGCACAGCGGTTTCGGTCTTACTCGCCTTGTTTTTAATTAGGACTAATTTAGAGTGGAAAATTTCCTGGTCGCGACTTAAAGAGATGGTTATTTTTGGCTCCTATGTTCTGCCGGCTTCAGTTTCTTTTTTTGTCTTTGATCTTTCTGATCGATTTTTTCTCAACCATTATCGAAATCTCTCCGAGATCGGCCTTTATTCGATTGGTATTAATATTGCCTCAATCTTAGTTTTTTTCTCTTATGCCTTAGGTCAGGCCTGGGCACCCATGGTTTTAAATATTTATTATTCTTCGAGAAAAATATTCCATCAATTCGTCCCTCGTTTATTAGTTTATTATCTAATCTTCTTCTTTTCTTTGGCAGCGCTAATTACTTTATTTGGTCAAGAGATATTGCGCGTCTTTGCCACTCCAAAGTTTTATGGAGCCGCTAAAGTTATCGGTCCTTTGACGATCGCCATGGTTTTTTTGGCCTCGAATCAGATAACTTGTTTGGGAATGACGATTTCTCGAAAAATGAAATACTTTGCCATTAATACAATTTTAGCGGCAGTTTTAAATATTGTTTTAAATTTTATTCTCATTCCGAAATATGGCATGATCGGCGCTGGCTGGGCGACTGCGAGCTCGTATTTGTTTTTAACGTTGGCTTATTATTTTAGTAGCCAAAAATTCATTCCCCTAAAAATAGATTGGTCCAAAATTATAAAATTATCCTTTATCAGTTTAGGCGTGATTACTTTCGGGTCAATTTTTTGGCGATTTAGCCCCTTCGTTAATCTTGTTATTAAAATTCTCGAGTTTGCTTTTTTCTTGATTTTGCTCTATTTATTCGCAATAATCGAAAAGCAAGAAATTATTTATCTGAAAGTCTCTTTTAAAAAATTGGCAAAATTAGTACTTAGGAAGAGGAGAAATGACTATTGATCAGATTGTGCCTAAATTTAGAAAGAAATACCGTAAGGCCATTGTCACTGGCGGAGCGGGTTTTATCGGCTCCCATATTTGCGAAGAGTTAGTCAAGGGTGGTCTTCCGGTTATCTCAATTGATCATTATTTGGCCGGCAAAAGTAGAAATCTGGCCCACCTTAAAAAATTCCCTCATTTTCGAGCCGTCAAGTGTGATATTACCGATTATCATTGTCTGGCGCGTTATTTTAAAGGTGTAGATATCGTTTTTCACAACGCCGCTTCCAAAAAAAGTGTCTGTCTGATTGACCCTCGTCGCGATTTAGAAGTCAATGGTGCGGGCACTTTTAATATGTTGGAACTAGCTCGTTTGAATAAAATTAAAAAGTTTATTCATGCCTCGAGCGGTTCTGTCTATGGGGAAATGATTAAAATACAAAATGAAAATCATCCCACTAATCCAGTTTCTTTTTATGGCGTCAGTAAATTAACCGGCGAAAAATATGTTCAGGTTTTTCATAAGGTTTATGGTCTTGATACCACGATTTTAAGATACTTCCATGTTTATGGCCCACGCCAAGAATTTAATGAATTTGGCGGAGTGGTGGCAATTTTCATCAATAATCTTTTACGGGGCGAACGACCGGTGATTTATGGTACTGGTCGCCAGGAGCGCTCTTTTACTTATGTTAAAGATGTCGTCAAGGCTAACTTATTAGTCGCCACGCGTCCAGAAACCAAGGGGAAGGTTTATAATTGTGCTTCAGGGATTAAAGTAACCATTAATGACCTTTGTAAGGCGACTTTGAAAGCTTTTGATAAGGAGAAAATTAAACCTATTTATAAAGATTGGCAGGTGGGCGACATCAAAAAATTCCGAATTGATAATTCAAAAATTAAAAAAATTGGGATGGACTTTGAGACAAATTTTAATCTAAAATTAGCGGAAACGATTAAGGAAACAATTCCTTATATCCGAAATATTCAAAATGCAAAAAAGAGATCCTCTCAAAAACAAGCGAATCTTCGTCGGTTTTAACTACGCCGGCGCCCCGGGTATTTACGCTTTTACCCGCGCTTTAAGAAAGAGGGGATATAAAATCGATTTCTATGGCATTAAAGAAATCCGCTATGGAATGCCAGTCGATTTTTTGCTGCGATTTTCTTCCTCAAAGATAATTAGTTTTTTCGAACGTTTTATTTATTTTTTCAAGATTCTGCCTCAATATGACCTCTGGCATTTTAATTATATTGAGGCATTTTTTTGGTATCCGCTTAATTTATTCATCCTCAAGTTATTTGGCAAAAAAATTGTTTCCACTTTTCGAGGCTCTGACGTAAGGACAAATATTGATTTTCTTCCCTTAAATCTTTATAAAAAAATCCCCTCAAATTCCTGGCCCATTTTTTACCAACAAAATGTCGTTCATCACTTTTGGCAAAAATTTCTTCTCGAGTTAAGGATTAAAATATTTTGTTGGCTTTCCGATCAAGTGGTTATCATCGGTCCTTTTTTGGCCAGCTCTGTGCCTCATTACGATAAAATGATATCCTACGCCCAAGACCTTAAAGTTATCGGCTCTCAAAAAATAGCCAACCAATCAGCCAAAGGTAGAAAAATCACTATTTTACATGCCCCGAGCGATTTCGTTACCAAAGGCTCTGAGACTGTCAAAGGGGTTTTTGCTCAGTTGTCCAAGAAATATTTAAATTGTAATTTTAAAATTATGCCAAAAATGCCTCATAAAGAACTTTTGGCCGAAATGGCGAAAGCCGATATTGTCATTGATCAGTTATTGGTTGGTTGGTATGGGTTGCAGGCGGTTGAAGCCATGGCGATGGGAAAAATTGTGGTTGCCTTTCTCAATCCTGCCTATTTACCCTTAGTTTCTTTTGACAAAAACATTCCTATCTGGAATAGCAATGTTTGGACCTTCAGTCAAGATATTGAAAATTTGTTGATCTTATATCCTAAGATCAGTGGGCAATGGGCCACGAAGTCGATTCAATTTGTCAGAAAAAAATCACTCCGCCGCCAAAATTGCTAGCCAATACCTAGAGGCCTATCAGGAGACATATGAATAGGAAAGTTCTTTTAATCTCTTATTTTTTCCCCCCAATCGGCGGCGGTGGGGCAATCCGTTTGACTAAATTTGTCAAATACTTACCTTTATTTGGTTGGAAACCATATATTTTGACGGTCAAAGAAGGTTTTTACTCCATCAAAGACCAATCCTTATTGAAAGAAACAGCTCGGGCTAAAATTACTCGAGTGAAATATTTTGAACCGGCTTTATGGTTTCGAAAGCGCTTTTGGCAATCTTTTTTGGCTTATTTTTTATATCCTCTTTTTTTGATTCCTGACCGGCAAATTTTATGGTTTTTTCCGGCTTTATTGGCGGCTCGCAAACTCATTCGGCAACAAAAAATTCGAATCATTTTTACTTCCGCCTCTTCCTATTCCGATCATCTTATTGCTCTTTGGTTAAAAAAAATAACGACGGTCAAATGGGTAGCCGACTTTCGTGATGAATGGACAAAAAGTCCTTTTTTTAAATTTTCCACTCCGATTCACAAAAAAATTATCCAATTTTTAGAAAAAAGAATCCTTGAAAGTGCTGATGTCGTCACGACGATATCGACTGAATTAACCAACCAATACCAAGAAATTTTAGGCGTCCAGAAAGAGAAATTTCTGACGATTTCCAATGGCTTCGATCAATCAGATTTTAAGGGACTAAAAGTTTCTCCCCCCACCAAAAATTTTTTCAGGTTCGTTCATGCCGGCTCGCTTTATGGATCACGCCAAGCTAATATTTTTTTAGAAACTCTCGAAGAATTAAAACTTAAAAATGTCAAAGTCGAGTTCTTGGAAAAACTGCCTCACCACCAAGCCCTTGAAAAATTGTTAGCCGCTGATGTTTTGCTTTTATTTTTGAGTCCCCAAGACAGCCCCGCGGTGATGACAGGAAAGATTTTCGAATACCTGGCGGCTCGCAAACCAATTCTGGCTTTGGCACCAGACCATTCTGGAGCGGCTCAATTGATTAAAAAACTTAAGGTCGGCCAGGTCGCTCATCCCTTGGATAAAAAAGCCATCAAAGAAAAAATTCATAAGTTCTATCAACTTTGGCAACACGGTAAATTATCAGTTCCTTTGATTGATCTTGCCAAATACGATCGCCAATACTTAACCGGTCGCTTAGCCAAAACTTTTGATCGCCTCATGTTGACCCAAGAGAAAAAAAGAAGGCGGCTCAAACTCTGTCTGATCGGCAATATTCGCTCTCCCCAAAATCAAAATTTGGTGGAATTTTTTAAAAAGAAAAACTATGAAATCCATTTTATCAGTAATGGCCAAGGGAAACTCAAGGGTATTAAAAGTTATTATTTGGGTAAAAATAATTTTACCCCCTGGTATTTTTTACGATCGCTTATGAAGACTCGTCGGTTAATAGCGAAGATTCGTCCAGACATTGTCCATGGTCAAGATCTGGTTTTTGCCGGCATTTGGGCTTATTTGAGCGGTTTTCGGCCATTGGTGGTAACGCCGTGGGGCTCGGATGTTATGAACTACGAAAAATTTATTGATTTGGAAAAATATTTAATCAAAAAAACATTAAAGCAAGCTGATTTGGTGACCGTCTCATCTGAAGCTCTGCTTGAGAAGGCCCAAGAAATTGGTCTGCCAAAAGGAAAAGCCAAGTTGATTCATTTCGGAATTGACCTCTCTTTTTTCCGACGAAGGAAAGTAGA
This sequence comes from uncultured Candidatus Berkelbacteria bacterium, assembly GCA_963698075.1. Taxonomy (GTDB): domain Bacteria; phylum Patescibacteriota; class UBA1384; order UBA12157; family JAENIV01. The sequence continues at coordinate 725,394 of OY969116.1, forward strand.
ACATTGGCGTCGAAAATATAAATTAAAAAATGCGAAAAAGGCAAAAATAATCTATTGCCCCCGTTCGATTGCCCCAATCTATAACACTGATATTCTCATAGACGCTTTTGCCAAAATTGCCTCTCGGGAGAATGTCAAATTATTGATAACGACCCAAAATGCCCAAGAATCTTTCCTTATAGAAATCGAAAAAGCAGTCATTAAAAATAATCTCGTTGATAAGGTAATATTTTTACCCAGCCTTCAATTTAAAGAAATTCCCAATTTATACAATCTCGCTGATGTTATCGTCAGTCTGACATCTTCTGATGGCTGCAGCGTTTCTTTTTTGGAAGGGTTAGCCTCCGAGAAGAAGATTATAGCTACCAAATTGCCCTATCTCAAAGAATGGTTTACCGGCCATAATTTATGGACCGTCCCCATAAGAGACGTGGAGGCAACCGCCCGAGCATTGATTACCGCCTTAAATTTTCCGGCCAAAAAATGGCGTCCAATCGGCCGCCAAAACCGGCAAATGATTACCGAAAAAGCAGAAATAAACGTTAATTTTGAAAAATTGGACAAGCTCTATCAGGATTTAATATGAATGTTCGAATACAAAGTTTTTTTAAGAAAAGTGAAATGAGAAAATATGATTTTTTAAAAAATCATTTTATATATTTGAAGCAAACGAAAATGGATAATTCTGATATTAAAAATCAGCGATTGTCTCACTATAAATGGTTGGTTTTTCAAATTATTTACCTTGCCTGGTCAAAATGGGCCAATTTAACCAATAAATTAAATTCTAATAACAGAAATTTTGAAAAAAATTTTATGTTAACGCTCAAAAAAATGTTCAAAAAATTAGGTTATTTTAAAAATAATGTCTTGGATTTGGGGGGTGGTTGCGGTTCGTATAGACAGTTTTGGGTAGAATCAGCGGGCAAGATTTATTTAAATCACGATCCTCAAATTGGTAAATTTGAATTTATCAAATTAGATCACGAGCCAATATATATGGTTGAAGGTTACGCCGAAAAATTACCATACAAGAATAATGTTTTCGATACAATTTTGATAGCCGATGCGATTGATCATTTTTCAAATCCATTGAGAGCTTTATTGGAAAGTATTAGAGTTTTGAAAAAAAGGGGCAAAATTATCATCCTCCAATGTTATCGTATTAGTAGCGGAAAAACTTTATGGCAGAAAATCATTTACAAATTAAAAGATTTGATTAACCATATTGTCCATATAAGTCATCTGTCTTCTGGTGAGATTAAAATTATTCTTTCTCGGGTTGGATATCAAAAAATAAGATTTTACAGGAGAAAAATAAAAAATAATAATACAAATTTAATAATATATATTGCTATAAAATGAAATCAAAGATCTCAATGGTGACAACTTCGGAAATTTTCCATGACAGTCGTATCTTAAACGAGGCGGCGACGTTGGCCCGGAATTATCAAGTTACAGTTTTGGCCAAAAAATATCCTCTCCAGCTCCGAAAAAAGTTTCCTTTCAAAATAAAGCTCATCGACTATTTAAAACTTCCCTGGTTTCAACTCAGCGTTTTCTCTTCTTTTTTCTCATTGATGAAGGCAGCCCTCAAAGAAAATCCTGACAGCTATCACGCCCACGATCTCGATGGCCTGCTTTGTGCCTTTCCTGCCGCCCTTTTAAAGGGTAAGATTTTAATTTATGATTCTCACGAACTTTGGTCGAATACCTATCCTTTCGTTAACCTTCGGGGCATTCAATGGCTTTTGCCAATCCTCGAGAGAGTCCTTATCTGGCGCATCCGAGCCGGCATTACGGTTAATCAATCAATCGCTGATTATTTATCAAAAAAATATCATCGCCAGTTTCTGGCCTTGTACAACACTAGTGATATCTCGCCAGTCAAAAAGTCATTGATTAATTTGCGCCAAAAATTCCCCCAAAAAAAGATCATTCTCCATCTTGGGGCCGCTGATGAGGGCCGAGGTTTGGCAGAGATCATTTCAGCCGCCCAATTTTTACCCGAAAAATTTGTTTTGATTTTTCTCGGTGGCGGTAAAATTGAGAGCCAATCCAAGATTCTCGCCAAAAAATTGGGATTAAAAAATATTTATTTCTTTCCGGCCGTCGCTCCAGAAGAGATTACCTCAACCATTGCCGGCGCGGATTTAGGCCTGGCTTTAACCCAAAAGGTTTCTTTGTCCTATTATTTGTCGCTTCCTAATAAAATTTTTCAATATCTAGCGGCTGGCCTACCAATTTTGGGTAGCAATTTTCCTGAATTCAAAAAAGTGATCCTTAACAATGGTATTGGTGAAACCGTTGACCCTTCGAGGCCGAAATTGATTGCCCAAAAGATTATCGCCATGACGAAAACCAGCTCCCTTGAGCAATATCGTCAAAATCTAGGCTTGATAAAAAATAAATTCCGCTGGAGCAAAGAGGCCAAAAAATTAGAAGATTTTTATCAAAAGTTGGAAAATCCTGCCCCCACGGTCTCACGAAAATTTAAAATTGACGTTTTCTGGAACGCAGCGAGTTTGGCTCTTTTGGGACTTTCTGGCATAATTTTTAACATTATTATCGCCCGTTTTTACGGCGCCAGAGGTTTAGGAGTTTTTAATGAAGTCTATGCGATCTATATTTTGGCCTCCCAATTAGCGGTGGGCAGTGTCCATCTTTCGGTTCAAAAATATATTCCCGCTTTTCCGAGAAACTCCCGCCAACTGGCTAAGATTATCAGCGCTGGCATGGGGCTGACTTTAATTTGTTCTTTAATTGTCAGTACCCTTATTTATTTTACTCGGGGGATATGGGGGATCTGGTTTAAGGACCAAGACGTTGTTTTGGGAGTCGGCTTGGTTGCCTTTGGTTTGATCGGTTTCGCTCTCAATAAAACTCTTTTGGCGGTCTTAAATGGCTTTCGTCTAATGCGGTCTTTTGCCTTTTTTTCGGGACTAAGATATCTTTTTGTCTTAGGCTTTGTTGTCCTGCTCATTATACTTCGAGAGCCACAAGGGACTTTACCCTTGGCTTTTTCTTTAGCCGAAGCCTTTCTTTTTGTCATTTTATTGGTCTATACTTTACGATTTTTTAAATTTACTTTTTTCTTAGGCGATTGGCTAAAAAAACACCTCATCTTTGGTTATCATTCCCTCTTGGGCAATCTTTTAGTCGATGTGAACGCTCGAGTTGATATCTTAATTTTAGGTTTTTTTACCTCCGCTCAAGTGGTGGGAATTTATAGCTTTGCCGCCTTACTCACCGACGGTTTGGGGCAACTTTTGGGCATCGCCTTAAAAATCAATGTTAATCCTGTTTTGGCAAAACTTTCCGCCAAAAAGGATTGGCCGACACTCAAAGCTTATATTCGCAAAGGCATTAAGCTGACCTATTTTTATTTTTTTATCATTGCCTTAGTTGCCGTTGTTCTTTATCCCTTAATCATTCAGTTTTTTGTCGCCCAAAGCTTTCTCACGAGCTGGCCAGTTTTTGTGATTCTCGTGGCCGGTCTGACGCTCTCTAGCGGCTACCAACCCTTTCAAATGCTTTTGGTCCAAACAGGCCATCCCAAATTCTATTCTTGGCTCATCGCTACGGTTTTTATTACCAATGTTCTTTTAAATCTCGCCTTAGTGCCCTTCTTGGGAATGTATGGGTCGGCCATTGCCACCGCCATTTCTTTTGTGGTTTTGGCTTTAACTCTTAGGTTTTTGACAAAAAAAGCCCTAAAGATTAAGATTTGATTATGAAAAAAATTGCTTCAATTATTGGCGCCCGGCCACAGTTTATCAAAACACCGCTGATTTCACGCGAGATTCGCAAATTCGCCAAGGAAATCCTAGTTCACACTGGTCAGCATTATGATCTCAATATGTCCGAGATATTTTTTAAAGAACTCGGGATTGCCAAACCTGATTATAATTTGGGCGTCGGCTCTGATACCCAGGGCAAACAAACCGGCCGCATGCTCGAGCGAATTGAAGCGGTTTTAATCAAAGAGAAACCCGATTTAGTGATTATTTACGGCGATACCAACTCGACCGTTGCCGGGGCCCTCGCCGCCGCGAAACTTCACATTCCTGTCGCCCACGTCGAAGCTGGTATGCGTTCCTATAACCGTCAAATGCCCGAAGAAATCAACCGCGTCGTCTCCGATCATATCGCTGATATTTTATTGGCGCCAACTGAATCTGCGGTTAAGCTCCTCAAGAAAGAAGGGGTAACCCGCGGCGTCTATTTTGTCGGTGATGTGATGTACGATATCCAGAAGAAACTTAAATCTAAAAGTTCATATCTCAAAACCCTAAAAACCTATCACCTAAAACCTAAAACCTATTTATTAGCCACCGTACATCGGCAGGAAAATACTGACATTCGCCAAAACTTAGAAAATATTATTGAGGCCTTTATAAAAATAGGGGAAACCATTGTTTTCCCCGCCCATCCGCGAACAGTTAAGTTCCTGAAGGGTTATGGCTTGGACAAAGAGATTGCTAAATATCCCCAGATTAAACTGATAGAACCAGTTGGTTTTTTTGAAATGATCGCTTTAGAAGCTAATGCGCGCCTCGTTTTGACTGATTCCGGCGGCGTCCAAAAAGAGGCCTATCTCGACCGCGTCCCATGTATTACCTTACGAAACGAAACTGAGTGGACGGAGACAGTGGCAGCGGGTTGGAATAAACTCGCCGGCGCCAACACCCGTAAAATCTTATCCTTAGTCAAAAAATTCCCTCACCCCAAATCTCACCCCAACTTCTTAGGCGACGGCAAAGCTTATGTAAAGATTGGAAAGATAATTAAGAAATATTTACTTGCCCGCCGTAGCCTTGGCGAAGGCGGGGCTCTCTAAAGAGACCTCTTAATTGACACTTACGAAGTGTAAATTTTATGGTTAAAATGGTAAAAAATATAATAATAAATATAATAAAAATCGCGCGGTCGAAAGGATTTTATTAGATTTCTTGGTATTGAAAAGCCCCGGGCAAAACTTCACCCGGGGCGCACGGCGGTCTTGCTATGCGAATCGCAAGACAACTCCGACAATCGCGATTCCTATACCTATGCCAGCTATGGGACCGCCGTAGATTGTGCGTCTTTTCTTCAGTCCCAGAACGAACAAGCCAAGCCCACCGGAAAACATAGAAGTCCAGCAAAATTCGTCCAGGTCATCGATCTTCTCCTTCCTTCAACTCTCGAACCTCGATATCGCATCGAGACCCGTCAGTACCACCAGAACGGCTTTTTTCATTTTCCCTCTCGCAGTTTCAGAATGGTCTCTTCAAGGCAGACTGCAAATCCAATCAGTCCGAGGATGCAACCGAAGACTCCAACCATTGATAGAAGTCCTTGTTGAACGTAATCTGCCTCTCTGGCGTAGAAAATCCAGGCTGTTATTCCTCCTGCTATGAACGCCAGAAAGATGAGGACCCCTATTATTGCACCATCGCTTTTCTCGATAAGCTTCTTCCAGGCCTTCATCGGTTTTCTCCTTTCTGTTCAGGTTTGTCGGCCAAGCATTTTCTCAACAACTAAGAAAAGGACGATGACACCGCACAACAGAGATGACAGACTCAAGAAGAACAACATATCACTATCCGTTTCGATTGTCCGGTGGAGAGGATGCCTCAAAGCCAGGATAAGGAAACCAACACTGAAGGCAATCCACAGCACAGTGATTGCCAGTTCGCTCAGATACTTTCTGACCTTCATCTCTTTCCTCCTTTAATTTTCAACGCTCGAACCCGTTGGATAACTCTCTATCCAATGGGGCTCAAGGTTGAGCCCGAAGGCTCTTAACCCTCGGGCTGCTTTCCTACCTTTGTGACCGCATACATCTCTCGGAGGTATTCTCTCCAGTACTCATCGTAGTCAACCGGTAGATAGTCCCGTGGATCAATCAGGTAGGTGGCACCCGAAACTAGTACCATTCTCGTAGGCATCAGGAACGCCGCCGAGACCGCATCTTTCTCATGGACATCGACAGGAAGATCTGATTGGACATCTTGCGGCTTATCGGCAAGAACTAGTGTGACCTGTCGAAGGTTGCTGACGGGTCCATAGTGCTCGCGACTTGTTTCAACCATGTTCGCGAAGCAGCGATAGAAACGGTGCGTGCCCCTGACGACTAGATAGGCCCTAAGGCCATCCCTCTTGAGATGGACCAGGAGGCCTCGGTCCCATGTCCATTCGATACCGTCTTCAGGCACATCCCAGGTTCCGACGAGCCTAGGAGCGTTTGCCTTGGCATTCGCCAGCCACTCTTTCTGTTCTTCTACGTAGTCCTGGGCCCTGGAAAAAGATCCCTTGAGAGGGTTCTCAAACGTGCCGTACCTCATCATCAGGAATACGAGAAGGCCCAGAACCACAACCACCACAGTCATTTTCCCGGCGTATCTCATCTGAGGCGCCTCCTTATTTTGGGGTTCATTCACAACAGGTTCGGTTTTACCCTATCCCATCGTGAACATAAGATTATATCACATATTCAATGAAATGTCAATATATAGTGACGTTAATTATACTTGACAAAAGCATAAAAATCAAGTATAATATAATAAAGTCGTAAATTAGTTACGATAATTACAATAATATCAATTTAATTCGTACGTACGAATTAAATTTACAGGAGCATTATGGAGGTTGAAAAAATATTAGAAGATGTCGGGTTAGATGAAAACGAGGCCAAAATATACCTCGCGGTTTTGGCGTTGGGCGAGGCCACGGTCCTCCCCATTTCAAAAAAGTCCGGTATTGGTCGGACTTATTGTTATGATATTTTGGACTCTTTGGTGGAAAAGGGGCTGGTCACTTATGTTGAAAAACGCGGCCGCCGGCGCTACAGCGCCACCGAGCCGAAAATGATTAAAAAATTGCTCCATGAGAAATTGACGCAATTAGATAGTATTCTTCCAGATTTAGAGGGTTTATATCAAAAAGCACCCATTCGGCCTAAAGTCCGCTTTTTTGAAGGTCGTGAGGGCGTTGAAATTATCCATCAAGAAATCCTCAAAGAGGCCAAAGAGGTTTGGTTTGTTGGTTCGATTGAAGATTGGGCGAAAAAATTTCCGAACTATGTGGACTATGTCAAAGCCCAAGTTAAGGTAGGGATTAAAATCCGCGATTTAGTTCGGCCAGGGTCTGGCGAAGCCCAGAAATACGCCCATTTATATAAAAAACCACTCCAAGAACTGCGTTATCTTCCAGAGACAGCCAAATTCGCCACTGATAATATGGTTTGGAATAATAAGTTTGTGATGATTTCATACGGTGCCGATTTATACGCCGTCTCGGTCGAATCCGCCGAAATCGCCCAGACAATGAGAGTGATTTATGAAATACTTTGGAAACAAGCGAAAACTCTAAGCACTAAATTCTAAACTCTAAATAATATCAAATGTTCTAAATTTCAAAGTTTGAAACATTCGAATTTGAAATTTGGAATTTGTTTAGGATTTAGATATTAGATTTTAGGATTTAAATTAAGTTATACTTAATTTATGCCAACAAAATTAGGCAAAGCCGATGTTCATATCCACAGCGTTTATTCTGATGGCGATGAAAAAATCGAGGATATTTTGGAATATGCGCAAAACAAAACCGATTTGGACGTCATTGCCATTTCCGACCACGACACGATTGAGGGGGCGCTCAAAGCCCGCGAAATCATGAAAGAAAAATCTTACCATGCGTGGCGATTCCAGTTGATTATCGGCGAGGAAATTACCACTCAAGAAGGCCATATTGTCGGGTTATTTTTAAAAGAGGCGATTCCGCCAAATTTATCAGTTCAGGAAACTTTAGCGCGCATCCGCGTCCAAAAAGGTTTGGCGATTGCTGTCCACCCCTTTTATCATTCGCGGATGAAACATGCCAAATATGCGACGATGGATGGTATTGGCGCGACCACTCTTCTTCGAAACAATGCCTTTATTGATGCCATCGAAATCGTTAACGCCACTCCGACTTTATCGGATGAGAACTTGGCGGCCTCGATTTTAAATAAAACGCTCCTCTTAAACGCCGAAGTTGGCAATTCTGATGCTCATATTTTAGCGGCCATCGGTATGGGCTACACCTTGTTTGAAGGCCGGACCGCCGCTGATTATCGCCGGGCAGTCTTACAGCACCAAACCCGGGCCATGTATAAGAACTGGTCTTATTTAGGTCTCGTCAAATATGGCTTTTTCTATTTTCCCCTTGGTTTACGTCTCCTTATTCACACGATTTTACACGGCGAAAAACACCGTCCTCCGGATTTGTTGGAGGAGGAGATTAGGGCAGAGGAAAAATAGTTCTCATAACGAAAACCGCCCCGATATCATCGGAGCGGTTTGGTTTGAGATAAAACTTGTGTCACCTGTTGATTTTGCATGGGGCCGGTTCACCAGAGCGGTTCAATACATCTTGAAGCTGGTGCCGGCAAAGGTGACAGCGGAGTACTCCCTAGTCCTTGCTTCGAGCTGGACCTCACGGCTGGGAAGCCGAACCGTTCTCGGTTAGCGAGACTTAGCCTGGACTTTTTCAACGAGATACTCTAGAGCCTTCGTCCAGTCCTTGTGAGGAGCGTCCTTGGTAAAGAGCTCCGCATTTAGTTTGCGGGTCTCTTCCTTCGGACGACTCTCATCCCAAGGGACTCGGAAGGCCTCAAGCGTCTCGACGATGGTCCACTTTGCGACACCGCAAAGTGTCCAGATCCAAGCATGGCGATTACCGTGATGCCAACCGCTGGTACAGATGACGAACGGAAGACCCGTTTTGTCACAAGCGGTGGCGACGATAATCCCACATGGCGTGTTCGGATCAGTATTATCCGTGCAGTCCACTCCCCGCTCTACACCCTCGGGCAAATCCGAGACAGGCGCAGGAGGGAAATGAACGTCGGTGATAACACCATCGAAACGATCGCGCATCCAATATACGTATTGGCTGCCGTCGTACGATTTCGTCTGTATTTTTGGCAAATGTTCCATTGCCTCATACAGATTGGTAGCCTGCAGGACTTCATGCCCTGCTGCTTCCATCACCGAAACCGCTTCGGCCATGTGCTGTGGATCATCCTCGACGATGAGGATACGCATTTGGCTTTCTACCTTTCATTTCCTCAATTCTTACTGCCAGCCTTCGGGCTACTTGCTGAAAATTGATGCAAAACTTGCCATCTTTTCCCAGAAGACCACCCTGACTGGTTCGCCAGAGACGTATTGGAAAGCGCCCATTTTCGCTTTCCTAATACTCCCAAGGCGATCGGAATGGAAGAATTAAGATGGGCAGTACTCCGCTGCCAGGCTGTGCCATTTAACGTGCGTCAGCCACACGTGCTTATGTTCAACTCTCGAACCTCGATATTGCTATCGAAGCTCGAGGTTGACCCCGTTAGATGTAATGTTATCTAACGGGGGAAAGTCGTTACAACGGGATACTGAAAGATGCTTCCCAGTACCAGCAGTCCTCCTTGGAAAGACTTGGCGCGGCGTAGAGGGAAACGTTCTTATCGCGCCAGGTGGGGCCAAGGTAGACGTCACTGTCGTAACCAGGCATCGCCAGGACCGCCGCCATCGCGCCGAGCTTGCCTCCAGGTTGATAGTCCCCGAAGACATAAACTCGACTGGTAGTGTTGTCCTTGGCGGCGAACAATGGTCGGACAACTAGGGTTAGTTCGCGGGTGATTGGCTGAACGTGATTCACCCCGATCCAGAGACGGCTCAGACTGTCGTAGCGGATGGCCAGAGAAGTCAGTGATCCGATTTTGCTTACGTACAGGGTCTGACGAGAGGTGTCGTCGGAGAAGGACTCGTCGGTAAGCCTGAGGCTCACCTTGTCGTTGCCGACGCGGATGTCGGTCATTCTGAAGAAGGTCGCGCAGTCGGCCGGGTTCATCTCGGTGCCGACAGTTAGGCTCAGCGACTTCAACTCGATAGGCGCGGCCTGGGCCAGGGAAGCAACCAGTACGAGAGCAACCAGAGAAGCCAGGACGAATTTCATTGTTTTCTCCCGCGTTTAAGGTCCGCCGACCATAGTTTTAAGGTTCAATACCCCTGAAGCCGCTTTTTGAAGGGCCTCAGGGGGTTGAACCAAGTTGTCAATGTACGTTTTAACCTGTTAGCAACCGATTTATCTGGTCGAAATCATCTCTCTCATTTTCCGAACATCATAGTATACCACAAAACAATACAAATGTCAAGTCTTTTTCGTCATTATTGATATAAGGTGTATATCTTGACATTTTAATATAAATATGGTATGATGTCAATAGTGACGACATATAATCGTCAACATCAGGAGTAGGATGGACATCAAATCATCATTAGAGCAAATTGGACTTCGAAAAAGACAAATTGATATTTACCTTGCTCTTTTGCAAATGGGCGAGGCAACTGTGCAAGAGATCGCTAATAAAACCAAAGTTAAACGAACTACCGTTTATAGTATTTTAGATGTTTTAATCGCCAATGGTTTAGCCACTTTTATTGAAAAAGAAGGCCACCGAACTTACTTTGCCGAGAACCCAAAAAAAGTTATTTTATATTTTAAAAACCAAGAGCAGGAATTAAAAACCAAATTAAATAAATTTAGTGAGATAATCCCCGAACTTTCTTCGATTTATAATATTCAAGCTACCAAACCAAAAATTCGTTTTTACGAAGGCGTTGAGGGCTTAAAACAAGTTTTTGAAGAAACTTTAACGATTAAGCCACACGAAGAAATTTTGGCGATTGCCACGGCGGCTTTGATCCACGAGGTCCTTGGCGATGAATGGGTCAACAATTATTTAACCCGCCGCGTCGGCGGGAAAATCAAACAGCGGGCGATTGTTGAAGATTCGGCCTGGGGTAGAGAACATCAAAAAAATGATAAAAAAGAAAATCGGGTCACTCGCTTAGTGCCCAAAGAAAAATTTCCGTTTTCCAATGAGGTCAATATTTTTGGCAATAAAGTCATGATCGCCTCATTCAAAGATCAAATCGGAGTAATAATCGAGAGTGCCGATGTGGCCAGGACCCAAAGGGCGATATTTGAACTGGCGTGGCTGGGAGCCGATAAGTACAGTAAATAGTATTTGTATATGGTTATTAGTGATTAGTATAAGATAAAGATAAGGGAAAGGCGGCCTGATGGCCGCCTTTGAAATAGACGGTATTACAGGTTCTAGAAACGGTTCCAACTTCCAATCTTGGAGAAGGGCGCCGAGATGAAGGGCGGCAGCAAAGGGACCAATGCCCCCCAGAACGTATTCATCGTGAGTTGATTCGCAGTGCGGCTTTATTAGCTTGAGGACTTGTTCGGCTTTGGGGATGCTAACTCCGGCTTGGGCGTAAGTCAGACCTTTCTCTGGTGGTTGCTGGCTCATCCTCATCTCCTCGGACTTCAGCGCTATTTCATAAATATTATCTTTAGATTCAAAAGTCAAGAAAAATTTGACAAGAAGGGATATTTTTCCTCAAAATGAACTCGAGATGAACAAATTAATTCTTTGTATTGATTTGGATGAATGGTATCATGGTCGTTGGGCAACCGGATCAAAAAGGTCACACTGGCAAAACACCGAGGAGTTGTTTAAGGAATATTATCAATCCGATAGGCCTGCCGGGGAAATTATTAGACCGACCCAAGATATTCTTGAAATCTTGGGTAAAGAAAAAATTAAGGCCACTTTTTTTATTCTTGGGGAGGTTGCCCAATGGTATCCAAAACTTATCAAAGAAATTGCCAAAGAGGGTCATGAGATTGCCTGCCATGGTTTACATCATGAGGATTTATCCTTAAAATCAAAAAGCAAGTTTATCCGGGAGCTCCGAGAAACTCGCCAAATTCTTGAGGATTTGTCAGGTCAAAAAATAATCGGTTTTAGGGCGCCAAACCTAATCGTCACCGATTGGTTGGCCCCGGTGCTTAAAGCGGAAAAATTTAGCTACGATTCCTCTGTTTGTCCGGCCAGAGCCTTTGGGGGCAAATATCAAAACCAGGCCAATATTCAACCCAATCCTTATCGGGTTGGTCAAACACTTTTAAAAAAAGGTAATTCTGGGCTTTTCGAAATCCCCATTCCCACTTTTCCGATCCTCAAACTCCCTGGCGCCGTCTCGATTGCCACGCGCATCTTTGGTTTAACTTGGACGAAAATTACTCTCAATCAAGCTTTAAAAACCGGTGCTACCTGTTATTATGTCCACCCCTATGAATTCAATCGTCCTCCGAAAGTGCCAATGACTTATCATGAGAAAATCTTTTTCAGACGCTCTGGCCCTTGGATGAGAAAGGCTTTTAGCAAAATCTTAGCCGACTACCGTTCAAGAATTACCTCGGCCAAGAACTATTTAGAAATATTTTAAAGAAAATGCCCCCAAAAATTCCTGAATCAGAATTAGTCAAAAAATATTACAATGGCTGGGCCAGTAATTATAATTTAGCCCTGGAAGAAGAACACGAAAAAAATGTTCGGCAAAAACTGATTAATTGGCTGTTTCAAAGAAAAAAACTTTTAGCTGAAAGGGATCAAGCGATTATTAGGGCCTGTCAAAGATTTTCTCTCAAAAACAAAAAAATTCTTGATGTTGGTTGCGGCACCGGTCAAAATAGTTTTGTCCTGGCCCGTTTGGGAGCCAAAGTCATTGGCTACGATTTTTCGGCCAAACTCGTCAAATTTTGCCGGACTAAAGCCAAAATGTTAGGTCTCGAAGATCGCGTTCACTTTGAAGTCAGAGATTTAACCAAGGATCGTCTGCCCCCAAGTGATCTGATTTTATGCTCAGCCGTGATTGAATTCTATCAAGATGTTCAGCCGATTTTTAAAAAATTTGCCCTTTCTGCCAAAGAGGCCATCATCATCGCTGACGCTCGTTTTCGTTGGCCAAGGTCGCCGCTGAGGATGATTTTGGGTCGGCTGAAAAACTTTCCGGTTTACTTCCACCAGCCGGATAAAATCAAAGCGATCGCTAAAAAATCCGGTTTTAAATGCACTTATCTTAAAATTACTCAAATCGCCCGAGTGTTTGTTTTTGAAAAAGCCTAAAGATAGAAAAAATTCTTGATATGTTATACTAAAACTATGGCTTTACAAACTCGAAAAAGTCACCTTTGGCTCTATTTATTTTTTGCTGCTTGGATAATTTTAATGTTTTTGCTAGGGTTTTATCTTTCACCGGTGAGCATTTTCATTATTTTTTTGGGTTTGATCTTTATTCCTGGCTTTGCTTTATCGAGGATTTTTAAAATCCAATACCAAAATGATCGTTTCGGTCAGTTGATTTTAACTTTAGTTTTAGGATTGGAATTTAATTTTACTCTTATCTTGGCGGCGATTTTATTAGGTTTGACGATCGCCGTTTTATTGAAAATATATCTTATTTTCTTTGGCCTAATTTTTATTTTAGCCTTGATTTTAGACATCTTAAAACCGCCGGAGACTAAACCTCTTTCATGGCGAGTAAAAGATTTGTTTAAAGCTGAATATCTTGTCTATGTCCTTTTGGCCATTCTCATTCTTGCCGTTTTAATCACCGTTGATTATCTGGGGGCGAATTTTGTCGCTGATCCATTTTATAATTTGGCGATTATTCGCAAAGCCTTTGAAGGTCAACCACTGTTGATGCAAAACTTAAGCTATAATAAATATTCCCTTCATCCGGCTTTTGCTCTGCCAATTTGGCATGTTTTTTTGGCCTTATTTACCAAAATTTTGGGGACGAATATTTTTGTTGTTTACCGAGAAATTCCGACCAGCTTAAGTCTTTTGGCTTTTCTTGTTTGGTATTGGTTATTCTTAAAAATCTTACCCAATCGTCGAGTCGCAGTGCTGGGTACGTTGTTGGTAATAATCTATTATCTGACCACCAGCGCTTATCTTTACACTCGGCTGCCAGTCCCGGATACCCTCAATGAATTATTTCTCATGCCTTTGGCATTTGCCGTGACTTTAAAATATATCTTTGCCCACTCCTCTAACTTTAAACATCTCATTGTTTTGATACTTTTCACCCTTTTCATGGGCATTATCCACTGGAATCATTACTTCCAATTTTTGTTTACCATGGCGCTTTTTACGATTATCTATGCCATTTTGCAGTGGCGCTCAGGTGATTTTAAAAAAGTTTTTAAGAAAATTTTTATCGCTTCTTTTGGAAGCGTCATTTTGGCTGGCTTGGTTTTTCTACTTTTTGAGTCAAAGGGAGGGACGATCTCAGAGCATTTACAAATTTTTCCCAATTTGAAAATGCAATACCGTTATATTCGATTTGTCCAATTCGATCAATTCTTAAAATATGCCTATATATTCTTGCCTTTTCTGGTTTTGGGCATCCGTAAATACCGCCAATTGATATTTACTTTAGCTTTATTTTTGATCGGCCCGATTATTTTTAATTTTCCGGGCGTCAAGGATTTTTTAATCAATCATTTAAGCAGCGTTTTTGTTAAGCGTTTTTATGCCAATAACGGCTGGCCATTTGTCGTCTGGGCGATTGTTATTGGTTTTATTTTTGTTTTATTTGATCGCCTAATCTCAAAGATAACCCAAAAATTGATTTTTTGGCGCTATTTAATTGATGGCATCTTGATTGCTCTGGTAATTATCGCCTTCTATACTCAGCTTAAGTTCGCCACCGCAAGTCAAATTTATCAGAGAATATTTTCACCCGGAGCTGACCAGTGGTTAAACCATTATTATCAATGGTTAATACCTATCGTTCTTATCATGGTTTTAATAATTTATTTCTTAGCCAGATATAATGCCAAAATTAATGATTTTTTTGTTTTTTCTCATTATCAAGATGAGGTTTTTATTTTTGGCCTAATCGCCCTTTTAACTATTTTACTGGCCAGTCCAGCGATCAGTCTTTTTCAAACCAACGTCAAGAAAGACCTGAGCCAGAAACATTTTATTAGAAGCCAAGAAGATCCAACTTTCTCGATCGTCGATACCAATGATTTTGGGGGAATGGCAACCATTGATTTTATTCGCCAAAATATTCCGGCCAAGGCAGATTTTGATAGCAATTCGGCAAATTATGTTTTACCCTTGATGGTCGATGTTTTTACCATCTATACTTTTGACCCTGATCCAATCAAGAAATATAAGGATCTTTACGAAAATATTCCCATCCAAAAGAAGTTGGCCATTCTCAAAGAGGGCAAGATCGACTATATTCTCTATGTTTTCCCCGATCCAAGTGGGAGTTCGCCCTTTGATTCTTTTGGTCAATATTTTATGAAAATCTACGATAATGGCCAGGCAGCGATTTTTAAGATAAACAAAACAACGGTCAACGCCGCCAGCTAAATTTCCAGTTCTCTAATATTGATAATCAGCCAAGTTGATATAATTATATTTATCTATTTTGGCGGTATATCCCTGTCCCAATTTGAGCATAAAATCTTTGACATTAATGACCCGAACAACATCTTCTTGAGCTTTTTCATTTAATTGGTCACCTGCTTTTAGGAAAAATTTCTTTGTCTCACGTGGCTGACCGGCCATTAATTCCTCCGCACTTTTATTTATCCAAACATTAATCGTCGGATCAAGAATTTGCCAATGACCGTCAAATTTGATCTCGACAAACCCGTGGGACCCATTATTGGTCGAGATAGTTCTAAATTCATAGCCGCCAGCTCTGTCTAAAAGCATGGCCAAAAAAAGAGTATTCGTTCCGCAATGAAAGTACTCACTGCCCCAGAGCACTTCTTTGAACGTATTTTCTTTGAGTTCTCTTTTGCCGTAAAACCCGAACATATGAACAAAATTCATCATAAAGAGGGCTCGTAGTTTATATTCATCAGAGGTGCCTGCCATTTTGACAAAAGTGGAGTGATATTTCGCTAAACGCTTATCTAATTTTTGGACAACGACGGCGGCTGAATCTTCGTTGCCAGCAAGAATCTCATTTTTGTCAAAGATTTTGTAATAAGTTTCTGATGATTTGGGGTTTAAGTGGGTTGAATTATATTTGAACCAAGCAACTCCACCGACCGCCAAGATTAAAAATATAATTATTCCCCAAATTAAATTCCTGTGTAAAAATCCCTTAGAGCGTCTCATGATTTGAATATACCACATTTCTCTCAATTTTCTCAAACTTCTGCTCGGGCAATATATGTTATACTAAAAATAGAATGCGAAACATTAGTTTAGAAAACTTCCGACGAGGTTTCATTTTAGAATATATTCTTTGGATTTTATTTGGCTTATTATTTTTGATCTTAGCAAAGACTGCACCCCAGATTTTTGCCAATCCTTGGTTTTTCTCCATGGCTTTTTTATATTTATTGCTTTTGCCGGGCTGGTTGCTTTTTGGAATTTTGAAAATTAAAATCGAAGATTTTGCCGGTCTTTTCCTTTGCTACTTGACCTTGGGTTTAATTTTTTATCTTATCCTGGCTTTGTTGGCAGTTCTAGCTGCTTTGAGCCTGGCTGCTTTAATTAAAATTTCCTTTGGACTGCTGATTCTTTTATTTGTTTTAGGCTTCCTCTTAGCCCTTTTTAGACCCGCCAAAACACCAACTCTCCCCAAAAAAATTACCGAGGCTGATCTCTTCTTGTTATTGCCAATTATTTTTGGGGCATTCATACTCTATGTCGTTTATCTGAAGGGACCCGGTTTAGATGGTGATCCCTATTTACACCTTTCAATTATTCGTAAAGCTTTTTTGGGAGATTCATTGTCGCCTCGGGCGCTGGCTTTCGCCAAAACTGGGCTCATCATGCCAGCTTATAATTATCCGATTTGGCATGTTTTCTTAGCTTTTTTAAGCAAAATCTTATCCTTGGACCCACTCATTGTCTGGTCCAATGTTTTATTTGCTTTGACAGCGATCATGCTCTTTATCTGGTACTGGTTTTTTAAGAAAATTTTTGTCCAAAAGGGCTGGTCGATTTTGGCTCTTTTAATTTTTTTGGCAGTGACCTTTTATGTCGGCACTGGTTATTTATTCACTCGCTTAGCGGTTCCGGATACGCTTGCTCAATTCATTCTTTTGCCTCTTTTAATTGCCTTAAGCCTGGACTATATTTTCGCCCAAAACCAAAATCGAAGCCTGCTAGTTATTATTAGCTTGTTGGCCATTATTTCCCTTATCATTCATGGCCCTCATTATTTTTACTTCTTATTTATCTTTCTAATTTTCGGCCTCCTTTACACCATCGTTGGTCTCAAAGATAATGCCTACAAAATCATTTTAAAAAAGATCGGTGAAGTCATTTTCATCTCTTTAATTCCCCTTGTACTTTTTGGGATTATAGTTGAAGCCCTAAGTGGCTCTTTGTCTATGATTCTAGCTGAATTTTCTAAAGCTTCCCCCCCAGAACTGAGGACGCAATTTTCAAGTTTTGGCTTGCTGACGAGATATGGATATTTTCTTATTCCCTTCACCATTCTTTTTGTCCGACAAAAAAGAATTCTTTTTGTCATCAGCTCAATGGCCTTAGTGCCGTTAATCTATTGGACACCACTGGGAAATTTTTTGGGAAAAATTTTAAGTTTTGTTTTTGTCGAAAGATTGCGCGATAACACCGCCTTTTATTTCCTAGTTATCACCTTGATTTTGGGCCTTTTTGTTTTGGCCATCGACCGTCTCGCTAGTCTTTACTCGCGTTATCGCCATCTCTTGGAAATAATTTTAGTTGCCTTATTTTTCTTTCTTGTCGGATTGGAAGTTCGATCCCACAAAATTACCTCCTTTTCTTATAAGATTTTTTATGATAAATCAACCGCGGCCTATCTTGATAATCATTTAATTTGGCTTGTTTTTATCAGCTTTTTTTGGCTTTATTGGCTTGCCTGGTTCGGAAATTTTTGATTAAAAAAGAGATCATCATTAGTCAACAAATCTTTCAAAATCAATTAATCTGTTTTTTGGTAATCGTAATAATTGCTTTTTTCTTTTTTGCGCCATCATTGGAATATCTCCCGGTCGACTTACATCAACCAATGAAAGAAACTGCCCAGGATTATTTCCTAAGAAGGCTTAGTGGTGACCCGGGGGCTTTGTCTTTTGTCCAAAAAAACCTACCAGCAAAGTCGGTTATTTTAGCTGACGAAAATGCGACTAAAGTGCTCTCGGTGATGACCGGTAATTATATGGCTTACAACGTTGGTTCTGCTTATGAAGAGAGATTTAATTGGGTTTTTGACCCAACCACTCCAGATTCCGAGAAGGTAAATATCGTCACCTCTCCCGAATGGGCGATTGACTATATTTATTTGGCCGATCCGACCGCTGAGGGCCAGCATTTTCGCCTCCATCCAGAAATTTATCAGAAAATATATGATGGACAGACAATAATTTATCAAGTGACTAAATGAAAATTAAAGCTTACTATCTTTATTTATTGTCACTTATTTGGTTAGGTGTTTTGGCCGCCTTGCTTAGGTTTACTCATCTTAATGTCACTGGTCTTGGAATGACGTTGACGGTTTTGACCTTAATCTTTTTACCAGGGATTTTTCTCTGGCGGTTAATTAGGTTTGAAAACGTTAATTTATCGATTAAATTACTCTATATTATTGGCTTAGGTTTTGTTTTTTATTTTTTTCTCAATTTCTTGGCCCTCATATTTAAAATGACGCTCGGGCAACTTTCTTTTGCCATTGGGTTTTTTAGCCTGGTCTTATTTTGCTTAAGTTTTTGGGAAGACCGTCAAAATCTTTTCGAGATAGATTTTATTTGGATTAAGAAACAAACAATTGGCGATTGGCTTTTGATTGCCCTCCTCCTTGTCGGTGTTATCGCCGCTTTTTTGGGAGTTGATGCCCAATCGAATAAGGTTATCGGTGATAGTAGTTTCCATTTGGCCATCCTCAAAAAAGTCCTCACAGCCGAAAACCTCTCTCCCCATAATCTCTGGGTTACCAAGACGACCAGCCTTAATCTTGTCTACTCTTTTCCTGTTTGGCATATCTTCCTCGGTTTTTTGAGTAAAATTCTTAATTTAAATACAATTACTACCTATACGGAAGTCCTTTTGCCTCTAGTCGTTTTAGCGATCATGGTCGTTTTGGGATTCATTAAGGCGGTTTTTCAAAATAAATATCTTGTCATCGTCAGTTTTTTGACTTTTCTGGCTCTTTCTTTTAGCGCCGGAATTTTTTACAACCTGGTGCCGCTTCGGTCACCAGATTCCTTGGTCAGATTGTTACTTTTCCCTTTAGTTTTAGGATTAACAATTAATTATTTAATCGATACCAAACCCGTCAAGTCAAAAATTTTTGCCAATGTCTTTTTCATTTCTTTTTTGGCGATTTCGATGGGATTAGTTCACTTTCCTCAACTGATCGAATATTTTTTAATTTTAGGCCTCTTCTTAATTTTTTGGCTCATTTTTAACCGAGGAAAAGAAGCTTTGAAAAAACTCGCCTGGTTATTCTTGACTCTAGCTGTCTTAATCTTGCCGTATCTTTTAATTTTCCAATTGATGAACTTACGCCATTTTTTTCAAAGCAATTTAGCCAATTTTACCGATGATCATTTTCGTAATAAGTCTTACATCGTTTCATCAAATATCTATCTTTATACTGTCTTTGCTTTGCCGCTGATGGCCTTATTTTTCAAAAAGGAACGTCGGCTGATTTTTGTGGTCGCGATTGCCCTCGGTCTCTTGATGATTAGTTGGCAAGTGTTCCAATTACGCCTATTTTTTCTGAAATATTTCGGAGAAGTTTTTACGATTAGAGCCATCACTGACATTCCCAGTTTCCTTTATGTGGGTTTTATTATCTTTTTATTAATTCTTTTGCTAAATCTTTGTTTCCGAAAAAAAATCTTTGCCTACTTATCTTCTAGCGTTTTGATCGGCGGCTTTTTATTGATTCTTGCTTTCCGAGCTGCTCCAGTGAAAAATTTTATTGACACCGTGATCATTTCTGCCAAGAATCCATTTTTTTATGACTATTTTGTGCCTATTTTAATCGTTCTGGTAGCGGTATCGATAGTAATCTTCGTTTACCAAAATTTTATCCGGAAGAAAGATTTAACTATTCAAGATCCTCCCAATAAAATTAATTTCGTCGTGATAACTTTCATTTTATTGGCAATTTTATCCATGCCTTATCTGAGTGATTTTAGATATGTCTTAGCTCATAATCCCAATGGCTCGCTCATAAATAACCGAGAAATTCAAGCTGTCGGTGATATTCAAAGGGTCGGCGGCAAAGAAACGATTGATTTTTTACAAACCCTGCCACCCAGGGCAGTCCTGATTACCTCGAGCATTACCGTGGCTCAGATACTTTTGCCCAATATCAGTCAGTATTTGGCAGAATATCCCTACGGCATCAACGAATTTAGCTATAGTCAAAAGCTTTATGACCCCAATCTTTCGCCCGAGGGTCGCCAAGAAATTTTGGACAAACACCCAGTTGATTATGTTATTTGCCTTAGATCTTGGGAGACTGTTCTTTTCGAAGGCCAAACGGGATTTGAAAAAATTTATCAAAAAAAATATTCTTATACTGTCCAAAGTGGTCAAATTTCTTATCAAAAAGAAGCCGAGTTCACCATTTTTAGCTATCTTCATTAAGAATTGAGGTCAATTGCCCAAATTGTTAAAAAAAGTAATTCTAATAGTCCTGGTTTTAAGTTTAGTCTTTGTGATCGGGTTAAATTTTCTTACCCCTAAGAAAAATTCCCAATTTCGGGTCAGCTCTTTTAAAATTAACCAACTCGACCAAGATGAAATGCCGTTTACCTTCGACAAGATTGCCCCTCTTGAAAATGATTTTCCCACCGATCAAGATGGCATCATTCTATATAATAATCAATATTATCACCCCGGTCAGATTGCCGATGAGGGCTTATTTTTGGTTGATACTTATCGTCAAATCAACAACCAGGAATTCTTGCTTCGAGCGGAAAAATACGCCCATAAACTTTTAGAGTTGTCGCTTAAATCAAATGGGGCGCTTTATTTTCCTTACCCCTTTGATTTCCCTTTACATGGCTTAAAAGATGACGTCATGAGAGCTCCCTGGTATTCAGGAATGACTCAGGGCGAGGCCCTTTCCCTTTTTAGCCGACTTTACGGGATAACTCACAAAAAAGAATATTTGATGGCCGCCGATCAGACATTTCAAAGTTTCGTAAATTTTAATCACAATCCCTGGATAGTCAATGTCGACGACAACAATTATTATTGGATTGATGAATACCCAGAAGAAAACCCCGACCAAACTCTTAACGGTTTTATTTTTGGGACTTTCGGTTTGTATGATTATTATCTTTTAAAAAAAGATTCCTCATCAAGAAAAATGCTCATGGCAGCTTTTACCACCATCAAGCACTATTTACCAGCATTCAGGAATCCAGGGAAAATAAGTTTCTATTGTCTTAAACATAAAGTCCAGAATGCACCTTATCATAAAATTCACATCAGGCAGCTGAATCAGCTTTATAAAATAACCGGGGATTCATTCTTCAAAACAATGGCCGATAATTTTTATCAAGATTATCATGAATCAACTTAAAAAAGTTATCTTACGAAAAGAGATTGCTCCAAAACTCGATAAAAATTTTCATCAGAGAATTTTTCGATGGCCAATCTACGGGCATTTTTTGAATATTGGCTGACGATTTGAGGGTTATTATAAAGCTTTAAAATAACTTGTGAAAGTTCTCTGGAAGCTCCAGGTCGTACGACTAAACCAACATTATTTGATTCAATTAGTTCTTTTAAGTTTTTGCCAGCACAAGCCACAATCGGCTTACCACACCCGAGATATTCGCTAGTTTTTGTCGGTAAGGCATTATCAGAAAAAAATTTGTTTGGGGAAAGAGAGATTAAACCAAGATCTGAAGCATTAATCAGCTCGATAATTTTTTCCGTTGGTTGGCCATCAATGAAAATAATATTTTTTAATTTAAAATCTTTGGCTTGATGAATGAGGTTTTCTTTGTCTTCACCTTCTCCAACAAGGAAAAATATAATTTTAGGATATTTTTTAAGTAATTGGGCGGTTTCAATGACAGTTTTTAGATTTTGAACTTGGGTTAATGAGCCAACATAAATAACGACAAAATCATCTGGGGAGAGTTTGAATTTTGGTCGCGAGACTTCTGCGGGTTTAAAAAGATTAATGTCAACGGTATTAACTAAAGTAATTACCTTTTCTTTAGGGATTCCCATTTTAATAATAGTTTTTCTGATTTCCCCCGTCGCCGAGAAAATTTTTTGCGATCGGCGATAGTAAAGTCTCTCGAGGCCCTTCAATGTTTTTTTAATCATCTTGTTTGGTTTATAACCTAATTCGAAAGCAGAATCTGGCCAGAGATCACGAACATCGAAGATAAAATTACCCCTGCCCATCCAGATGGCAAAAAGACCGGCTAGCCCTGAAAAAAAGTTTGGTGAGGAAACAATTACTAAATCGAAAGGTTCCATAAAAAAGATCGTCAAACAAGCCGCCAAAACGAAAACAAGATGGTTGATCGTTCTTCTAATAAAGCCCTTATTAGGAGTTGGCAAGTCCCAAACCCTAATGATATTTATTCGTCCGTCACGTTCTTTAGTCCAAAGTTTGCCACGATATTCCGGTGGTAGAATACCGGTTGGGTAGGAGGGCAGACTGGTGAGTACTGTTGTTTCATATCTTGAGGCCAAAAATTCAGCAATCCGGGACATCCTTTTGACTGGCGACTTCACTGGTTTGTACCAATGACTAATAAGTAGCGCGCGCATGGCCTCTCTTTCTGACTGCCGCTCCTTTTTTGATATTTTTTAAGGCCAAGGCTCTGACTAATCGAGTGATTTCTTTTTCTTGCTCATTGGATTTGACATAGAGTCGATAAGTGGCATAAAAAAGCGCCACGATTCCTAAAAAGAACATGGCATCATTGCCGCGTTCCATCCCTAGGATTTTGGCTAAAAAATTGGTTTTGCCGGGAATAAAAACTAAAATAATCATTGCCAACCAAAGAAATGACCAAAAAATTAGTTCTTTTAAGTTTAAATCTTTAGAATAAAAACGAATCACCGCTCTCGACCAGGCAAAGACAGCGAAAAGGGTAAAAAGAATTTTGATTAAGGCAAGAGAAAGATGCATTGTTTTGACCTCGTCAACTAGCTATTTAGTAAAAAATCTCCTGTAAATTAACTTGGAAATGATGCGCAAGGCATTGATATTTTTTTGTCCTTTTCCTAATGAGTAATCAGTATAAACACTTTTAACCGGGACTTCAATTAATTTTAATTCGTGGCGGCCTATCTCGTAAAAAAATTCGCTCGAAACCTCCATTTTATTTGACTGAATATCAATTTTTGATAGAGACTTTTTGGAAAAAGCCCGTAGTCCTGATTGCGAATCCGTTGACCAGACCCAGAAAAAGAGAACTGTAATTAAATTAAGTCCCCAAATACCAATCATTCGATACCATGGCATTCCTTGGGGATTTTTAAGCCGTGAACCGATAACAACGTCAGATTGGCCATAGACAATTGGTCTTAACACCGGCCAAATATCATCACTTTGATGTTGGCCGTCGGCATCAAAAGTTAAGACCACGTCAAACTGGTTTTCGCGGGCATATTCAAAACCGGTTCCCAAGGCACCACCCAAACCTCGGTTTAAATTATGTTCGATTAAAGTGATCCCGGCTTGTAAGTGACTTTGAACAATTTCGGCGGTTTTATCAGTTGAGCCATCGCTGATAACAACAATTTCTGTTTCACGGATTCCCGGGTAACGGCGGGGGATCGATTCTAAAACCGCCTTAATGGTTTTTTCCTCGTTGTAGGCTGGGATAATGATGGCTAACTTTATCTGTTTTTTTAACATCGATTAAATTTTAATCTATGTTTTCCAATGGTGATTGTGACTTTACCATACAACGGCTTTGGGAACTTTGGCAAGTCCCCTATCTTTTTACCTTAAAATTTGCTAAAATATCTGTAGATGGAGAGATGGCAGAGTGGCCGATTGCGCCGCACTTGAAATGCGGTATCCTCGCAAGGGGATCGGGGGTTCGAATCCCTCTCTCTCCGAATTGGATTTAGTGTATGATAATTTTATGGAGAGGTCGCATAGTTTGGCCTAGTGCGGCACGGTGCTAACGTGCTGAGTCCGCAAGGGCTCCGTGGGTTCGAATCCCACCCTCTCCGCCAAGCCAAAATGTCCAATTCTTTTGGATGTTTTGGCTTGAGGGTTGGTGAGAACCCACAAATGACAGTCATGTTATAACAATGAGACATTTACAGAAAGCACGAAAAAGACATTTAAGATAGATTTAACAAAACTTGATTGAGACGTCGGTTGGACACCGACCTTCGAATCCCACCCTCTCCGCCACGTAATAAATTTGTGAACAAATTTAAACGTGGCTGAGACGTTTAAATCTATTGATTTATTACGTCTCGCCAAAATTAAAAAATATATGAAATTTTCTTTCAAATTAAAAAAACGTTTGGGGATTACCGAACTTCAGAAAAACACTCGCCAATTGATCGAAATTCTTTCGGAAAATTACGTCAAGGAAAATCTCTTTCAAAATCCTAAATATCAAAACCCAA
Organism: uncultured Candidatus Berkelbacteria bacterium; assembly: GCA_963698075.1. Taxonomy (GTDB): domain Bacteria; phylum Patescibacteriota; class UBA1384; order UBA12157; family JAENIV01. The sequence continues at coordinate 749,875 of OY969116.1, forward strand.
AAAAACTCAACCGCTTTGAATTTCAGGTTTTTTCCCAAAACGGTGAAGACGGCATTATCGAAGAAATTTTTAAGCGTATTGGCACAACAAATAAGTTTTTTGTTGAGTTTGGCGCTGCCAATGGTCTTTGGAACAATACCACCCACCTTCTTATTAAAGATTGGAAGGGTTTATGGATTGAGGGTGATGAGGAATGTATTGCTGAGATTAAGACCAAGTTCGCTCGTCTTATTGATAAGAAAAAATTAATTATTCGAAAAGACTATGTGACTCCAGAGAATGTTGAAGATTTATTTAAAGAAGCCCGGGTTCTCCAGGATTTTGACCTTTGCTCCATTGATATTGACGGCAATGACTACTGGGTTTGGCAGGCGATCCGAGAATTTAAGCCCCGCGTCATGACAATCGAATACAACTCTTTATTTCGTCCGGAGACCAAATGGGTGATGAAATACAACCCCAAACATTTCTGGAATCAAACTTGCTATGCTGGCGCCAGCCTAAAGTCACTCGAAATATTAGGAGCCCAAAAAGGCTATAGGCTGGTTGCCTGCGACTTCCTTGGTGTCAATGCCTTTTTCGTCAGGAAAGATTTAGTCAAAGATAAATTCCTCTCTCCATTCACTGCCGAGAATCATTACGAGCCGCCCCGCTATTTTCTTTCGCGATCGCTTGGCCACCCCCGCGATTTCGGCGATTTTGAAAATATCTAAATTTTGTGCTAACTTTTGAAGGCCATGACTTTTCCAAACGGTAAACAATTTGCCTTTAGCATTGTTGATGACACGGACGGGGACGAAATCGAAAACACCCGTCCAATTTATGAATTTTTGGTCAATTTGGGTCTGAAAACTACCAAGACCGTTTGGGCACAAAAATCCCGTGATGGTTTTAAGGGTCTTTCTTTAGAGGATTATCGATATCGCCAATACATTAAAAAACTCGAACGATCAGGTTTTGAAATTGCTTTCCATGGCGTCGGCTCAGGTCGATTTACCCGACAAGATATTATCGATGGCCTTGAGGTTTTTCACCAATTCATGGGTTTTTATCCCAAAATTCAGATTAATCACGGTCAAAATCCTGACAACCTCTATTGGGGCGTCAAAAGATTTTCTTTTTTGCGGCCTTTTTGGCGCTGGAGCCATTTTCGCGGCGACGATCCCGAATCAATTTATTTCTGGGGCGATTACGCCCAAAAATATATCAAATTCATCCGCAATTTTACCTTTAAAAAACTTAACTTGCTCAAGTTTGACCCATTTATGCCTTATAAAGAAACCAGAAAAGTTTATGCCAATTATTGGTTTAGCGCCACCGAAGCCCCAGATGTGGTCAAATTTAACAAAATCGTAAATCAGGAAAGCCTCGATCGTTTAATTAAAGAGAAAGGCATGGCCATTGTCTATACTCATTTTGCCTCGGGATTTTGCCGAGCCGGGCGCCTCGATCGCACCTTTCAGCGGAATATGGTCTATCTTGCCCGTCGAAATGGCTGGTTTGTACCGGCAGGTGATTTGTTGGATTATCTTTTAAAACAGGGTAGAGGCAAAGAGATTAGTTCTTGGCAAAAATTAAGTCTCGAAGCCGAATGGTTGCTTAATAGAATATTTTAATTCTTGAAAAAAAGTCTCTTCTGGAGTAAAATAATAATAAGTTCGATCATGTCCCCATAGCTCAGCGGATAGAGCGTCAGCTTGCGGAGCTGAAGGTCGGGTGTTCAAATCACCCTGGGGACGCTATTTTATTATGTCTTATACCCGCCGCGTGGCCTTCAATACTATCGTTCAAGTCATTGGTAAGGTTCTCACCACCTTGATTTCTTTATTTTTGGTTGCCGCGCTTACCCGTTACTTGGGCGTTTCCGGTTATGGCCAATACACCACGATTTTTGCCTTCACTCAATTTTTTGCCGTTTTTGCCGATTTCGGCTTTTTTTGGTTTTTGGTTCGTGAGATTTCCAAACCCGACGCGCCGCAAGAGAAGATTTTTAACAATGTCCTCACTTTTCGCACTTTTGTGGCATTGGTGGTTTTTGTTATTGCCTTTATCGCGGCGTTATTCATTCCTCAATATCATGATTTCCGTTTCGGCATCGGGATTATTGCCGCCGCCTCTTTCTGGCAAGTTCTCAATGGTACTTATGTCGGTATTTTCCAGAATCGTCTGAGAATGGACAAAGCGGCTTTGACTGATGTCTTAGGCCGTCTTGTGATTTTGTTAATAGTGCTTTGGCAAATCAAAACTGGTACTAACTTAAACAGAATCCTCTGGTCATATTTTGCCGGCAACATGGTTAATTTCCTCGCCAGCGCCTTTTTGGGACGGATTTATCTTCGCTTTCGACCGGCTTTCGATTTTGGCTACTGGCGACGGATAATCACCGAATGCTTTCCGATTTTTTTGGTCTCAATCTTGAGTCTGATATCTTTCAAAATCGACACGGTCATGCTTTCGCTTTTAAAAAGTTCAACCGATGTCGGCATTTACGGACCGCCCTACAAAGTCATTGAAATTTTCATCCTTTTGCCAGGGATTTTTATGGGCAATGTTTTTCCGATTTTGACCAGTTACATTTATTCGCAAGACAAGCGACTTTTTGGCGCCTTTCAAAAATCTTTCGACTTTTTAATCATTGCCGCTTTGCCCCTGGTTGCTGCCGTCATTGTTTTGGCCGAAAGGGTTATCAGGATAGTTGCTGGCCAGGATTTTGTCAGCGCCCATACCATTGGGCCAGTTTTGGGCCTCCCGGCTACTTCAGTTCTGGCTTTACAAATTCTCATCATTGCCGTCGCCATCGCTTATATTTCCCACCTTTTCAATTACATGGTCATTGCCTTGGGTAAACAAGCTAAGCTCATTGGTCCCAATATAATTTTTGTGATTTTTAATGTGGCCTTAAACTTATTTTTAATCCCAAGATTCTCTTATATCGGGGCCGCCCTGGTCACGGTTTTAACCGAGATAGTCGTGGTTTCTCTCTACTTTAGGGTTTTGCGTCGCTATCTGGTAATTAAGATTAACCTGGACATCTTGCCAAAAACGATTCTTGCGGCTATAATCTTGGGTCTGACCCTTTACTGGCTAAGATTTTTAAGTCTCTGGTATTTGGTGCCAATCGGGATAGTCATCTATTCGATTGCTTTATTCTTAGTCAGAGGCATATCCAAAGAAATGATCCTCGCCGTTATTAAGCCAAAAAACTCATGAAAATAGCGATAGATACCCAGACAACTTTAGGTCAAAAATCAGGGTTTGGTTTTTACGTCAAAAATTTGGTCGAGGCCCTGGCTAAGGTTGATCACCAGAATGAATATTTTTTGATTCGCCCCAACACCGAAAAAGATTTTTCGACTCCTCAAAGATTGCTCTGGGATCAGGTAATTTTTCCTAATCGCGCCCGGCAAAAAAAAGTTGATTTACTCCATCAGCCCTGTTTTTCGGCCCCCTTGTTATATCCAGGCCGCGTGATTGTTACTTGTCACGATCTTATTTCCATCTTTTTCCCGGCAAATCTTCCCCTGGCTTCCCGTCTTTTTTACTCTCAATGGGAACCATTTTCTTATCGCAAGGCCTCAAAAATTATCGCAATATCGGAGCACACCAAAAAGGATTTAATGGCTTTTTTGAAGATTCCCGAAGAAAAAATCAGCGTTATCCAATTGGCGGCTTCAAGAGATTTTCGACCCGTTAAATCGAAGAAAACTTTAAAAAAAATTCAAAAGAAGTATCGCACCGGGCCAAATTATATTTTGGATGTCGGTACCCTAGAACCGCGCAAGAATTTGTCTTTCTTGGTTCGTGCCTACGCCCTGGCGGTTCGCGAGGGAGCTGACGTCAATTTGGTGATTACTGGTAAAAAAGGTTGGTATTTTGAAGGATTATTTAAATTAGTAGCCGAGCTCAATTTAAAAAATAAAATCATCTTCACCGGCTATGTTGAGGAGAAGAACCTCCCTGCCCTTTATTCCGGCGCCAAAGCCTTTGTTTTCCCCAGTCTTTATGAAGGTTTTGGTCTGCCGCCGCTGGAGGCGATGGCCTGTGGCGCACCCGTAATTTCTTCGAGTACCTCCTCCATGCCCGAGGTCATTGGCCAAGCAGGAATCCTTATTTCGCCCAAAGATGAACGGGTCTGGGCCCAAAATATTCTCAAAATCCTCCGTGACAAAGGTTTAGCCCGGACTTTAAGCCAAATGGGTTTAAGACAGGCGAAGAAGTTTTCGTGGGAAGAGACCGCCCGAAAAACCATCGAAGTCTATAAGGAGGTTATAAATTATACGTGATACGTATATACGTGTAACTTTTAACTTTTAACACTTATGAAAATTGCCATCGACGCTTCGAGGGCCATTAATGAGAAAGCAGGGATTGGTCGTTACACTCGCGAGCTGGTCAAAAAAATGATTGAAGTCGATAAAAAAGCCTGCCTGCCGGCAGGCAGGAATCAGTATCTTCTGATTTTCAGTTTTTTCCGCCAAAGCCCTCAAAAAGAAAAACTCATCAAAACCTTCGAAAATTCTAATGCTAAAATAAAAATTTTAAAAATCCCGGGTGCACTCAAAGAAAAGGCCTGGCAATGGCGCCTATCATGGTATGAGAAGTTTTTGGAAGGCGCCGATGTTTTCTTTGCTCCCTCATTTTTTGAGGTTAATTTTGGTCTGAAGATTCCTCAAGTAGTGACGATTCATGATCTTTCAACCTTCATTTTCCCCAGCCACCGGGGGGAAAATGTCTCCCAAAGATTATCCAAACGAGCTAAGGCAGCGGCCAAAATTGCCAAAAAAGTCATCTCTGTATCGGAGTCAACCGCTCAAGACACCATTAAATATTTAAATGTCAACCAAACTAAAATCAAGGTCATCTATCCGGGAATCACTGATTTGCCAACCCCGGTCAAAAATTTACCGGCGTCTTTGAAGCCCCAATCTTACATTCTTTTTGTCGGTACGATTGAACCAAGAAAAAACTTAATCGGTCTTTTTAAGGCCTATGCTCTTTTGCCGCCAAGATTGCAAGAAAAATATCCGTTAGTAATTGTTGGCGCCGAAGGTTGGCAGACCGGTGAGATTTTTGCCACTATTCGGCTGCTCAATTTAGAAGATAAGGTGAAGTTTTTAGGTTTGGTGAGCGATAACATTTTGACCAAGCTCTATCAAGAGGCCGCGGTTTTTGTTTACCCTTCGTTATATGAGGGTTTTGGCCTGCCGGTTTTGGAAGCGCTCTCTTTTGGGACGCCGGTGGTTACCTCAAATATCTCTTCTTTGCCAGAAGTCGCTGGCCCAGCCGCCCTCCTGGTGGAGCCCCAAGAGCCCAAGTCAATTGCTAGAGGCCTACAGCGGCTTTTAGAGGGCAAATTTGAGCGTGAAAACTTGCGAAAAAAGGCCCAAAAACAGGTTCAAAAATTCTCCTGGGACCGGGCGGCCAAAGAGACTATCAAAGTTCTTGAGGAGGTAGGTCGTGGCTAAACCTGTCCTTGCCATTCTAACTGAATCTATCAGATACGATAATCAGCATGCACTTGAGTATTTCTCTAAAATCAAACCGGTCCATTTTTATAAAACGGCGCCTTATGGGGATTTGACGAAGAACGATCTGAAAGACGCGGTTAAATACCATAATTTCGCCGACTTAGAAAAGAAGTTACTGACTTTAAAGCCCGATATTATTCAAGGTGCTGAACCATATGGATCGAAAATTCAGTTACGGCTTTGTCATATCGCCTGGCGGGTTTCGCGCCAGCTTAATATTCCGCTCATTTTCGGCATGCTCGAAAACCGGCCGGTTAAAGAGAGGTTTGGCAAATTATTGGCGCCAATGCTTAAAAAAGTTTTGGCGGCTTATGCGAAACAGGCAAGGCTAATATTTTATCTAAATTCCGGGGCGAAGCGGAATCTCCTGGAAGTGGGGGCTGATCCATCGAAACTGAAGAAATTACTATATGGCATCTGGGGCGTTGATAGCTCTGTTTTTAAACCACTAAAACCTAAAACCTTGAACCTAAAACCTCACATTTTATTTGCCGGCAGAATTGATGAAGCCAAGGGAATTCCGTATTTGCTTGAGGCGTGGAGCATGATTTGGCGGGATTATCCTGATATTGAGTTGGTCATGGCAGGCAAAGGGGAGATGGAAGATAGAGTAAAAAGGGAAAAGGGCATAAGGTATATAGGCATGGTCAAAAATCAGGATTTGCCGGCCTTATTTAATCAGGCCTTGTTTACAGTTTATCCATCAGTGACTCTAAAGCGCTGGGAAGAGCAGGTAGGGATGGTTAATTTGCAGTCGCTTTCTTGCGGCACGCCAGTTATCACCACCAAATCCGGCGCCATTCCCGAATATATCAATAGTAAAGTGGGGATTTTGGTACCAGAGCGAGATTCAAAAGCGCTGGCCGAGGCAATGCGGAAATTATTATCGGATACTAAATATCGCCAAAGATTGGGAGCTGCCGGCCGGCAATATATCTTAGAGAACTTTGATGCTAAAAAGACGATAGAGAAGGTAGAAAATCTCCTTATAGGACTCTTATAAATCAATCATCCATTCAAACATCGATTAAAATTTAAGTTATGTGTGCTAGAGACTTCTTTATATTTTATAATATTTTTTATTTTTAACCTGAAAAATATACTACTTTTTCTACTCGAGTAATCAAAGTGATATAGTTTTCCCTGTTAGACTATTAATTTGTAAACAAAAAGCCCCGCCGGTTTTCACCTTTGGGGCTTGGTGGTGGTGCCGTTGTGCCTGTTGGGGCGCGAGGCCTAGTAATACATCTTGGCATACTTGATCTCCAGAAGTAGTTCCTCCAGCGCTTTAATTCGCGGCTTGTCATCGGGGTAGTAGCGTTTCTCTGCTGCCAAAAGGGCTTCGACGGGAGCGGGAGCTTCGAGAATTTGGCAGTTAATGCGGATTTTCTCCTTATCTGTTTTGTCCTTTGATTCCTTGGCGCTGGAAATTCTGGCCTCATCGAACGCCCGATAACATTTGGCGTACTCCTCGGGCGTATCTTCCCCGATTCCGACGTAGGCGTATGCCGCCATTGCCCGAAAGACAGCTCCTGTGAGCTTGAGTCCGGTCTGCCAATCGGGGGACAGCACTCTAAACACGTCTTCCCATCCAGGCATCTGTTTTCTCCTTTCTCAACGCTCCAATCCCGTTAGATAACGATGTATCCAATGGGACTCGAGGTTGACCATGTTAAATCTGAAAACTATTTAACAGGGTTGAGCCCCGCCCTCACGGACGGGGCTGGTTGAAATTGCGGCGGATAAGCCGCAGTGCTTTGCCCTCTAACTGCTTGGTTTGCCTCCGTGTTTTGCCGAGCAGCCGACCCGCTTCCTCGAGAGTCATGAGGTGGGCGGAGAGGCCGAAGCGATAGCTCAGAACCATCCGTTCAGACACATCAAGGGCGGCGTAGGCTTGGCGGACTCGTTCTTGGTCTTCGGCGGTCACATCCTTCAGCTCTTTGCCTGTTAGGGCTCGCGCCAAATGCCTGAAATCCATGAGTTCCTCCTAGGAGATAGATTCAACTCTTGAACTCCCATATCTCTATAGAAGCTCGAGGTTGAGCCGGAAAGTCACCCAACCCTCCGGCTATTTTGATCTTACCCATGGCTGTTTGAACGGGTTTGATCGGTTGTCGTGTGGTTGCCTTCTGGTTCTTGCCCAGGCGCCCCACACAGGCTGAGCCGTTCTCGGCTAGCGAACCGCTAGAGCTACTCCTTCACCAGGAATGCTACGGCTTGGATGATAAATCCTGATGGTTGGAGCCAGTCTAGAGTGAAGTAGCCGCGATTTGGTTCGGGATACTCCCTAACCTTGACGTCCTTCATCTTGGTGGGTTTATCCTGGCCAGGAAAAGTAATCTCCTTGGCCTCCAAATCGGCGACGTACTCCTTTCCCGCAGGGAGGGTATGTTCGAGAACGTAGAGGGTATCTGGCGTTCTCGCATACTGGCCACTGCGGGCGGTAGTGGTAAGGCGGATCGGTATGGTCTCACCTCCTTTCAGCACAGGTTGTCAAAAACAGGTTAACAGGTATAACTTATCTTCAGAACGTAATATTATAGCACATTCCGACTGATTTGTCAAGACTTTTTACATATATATTGACAAAATAAAAGATTTGATATATAATATAATTAATAAATGTAAAAAAAATTTACAACAATGAATCTAGAGAAACTTTTAGAAGAATTTGGGTTAAATGAGAAAGAGGCAAAAACTTACCTTGCCTGTTTGGAATTGGGGCCATCGAAAATTCATGACATTGCTGACTTATCGGGCGTTGGTCGAGTGAATACCTACTATATTATTGAGAAATTAATCCAGCATGGTTTGGTCAGCCGCACTTTCAAAAAAGAGAAAATGCTTTTTGTGGCGGAAGAGCCGGAAGTTTTAGCGGAAATTGCCCAACGCCGGGCCAAGCGTTTTAAAAATTTATTACCCAATCTTAAAGCCCTCTCAAAAGGAGAGAACAAACCCTCGGTCAGGTATTACGAAGGCGAAGAAGGAATCAAAGCGTTATATGAAGATTCTTTAACCAGTAAAGAAAAAATATATGCTTGGAATAGCGCCGAAAATCTTGAAGCAGTCATGCCGGAATATTTTCACGATTATTACAAGCGCCGGGCAGCCAAAAATATCTTTATTACAGGTATTTTGAATGATTCTCCTGAAGCGCGGGCATACCAAAAGCAGGATAAAGAGTTAAAACGCGAAATTCGACTGGTGCCCGAGAATCGAATGAATATTAAGCCTGAGTGCTATATTTATGAAAATAAGGTCTCTTTTATGTCTTTACGGGAGAAAATTGGGGTGATGATTGAGTCTAAAGATATCGCCGATGCGATGAAACGGCTATATGAACTTGCTTGGGAAAGAGCTGGGGAATATCAAAAAAAGGTCTCGAAGTAAAACAAAACCCCGTTAGATAACTCTGTATCTAACGGGGCAGGAGCCCCGCAGCCGATATGGCTTTGGGGCTTGGGGCGATCTAATCGACATTAGGCGTCTGGATTACAGCAACAATAACTGCTGCTGGAATCCACATCGGTACAGGTTCATCTTCCCAGTCGTATCCCGGATGATAGGGGAACCAAGCGTCTCTCAGAAAAGCTCCTTTTTCATTCAAGCTTGCAAGGTTTCCTCTAACCACCAGGTGTTCCTCCAGATCATCTTCCGGCTGTTTTTTCTGGTTCCGATAAGTACCGCGTGGTAACTTGATGTTGGTGATGATATGGAACGTTGGTCCCTCTGGGGAGTTCTTGAAAGGGCCAACATGGCCAAGTAGCCAGTACCAATTCTTGATGTCATCCCAGATTTTCTTAATCTTTCTCCCTAGCTTCTTCATTGTTCCCCTTGCGTTTAAGGGCCGCCGCCCGTAGATTGTCAACTCTCGAGCCATCCAAGTCAAACCTGAATGGCTCAAGGTTGACCCCGCCCCTGATTGGGGCGGGGTGAGTGTTACTTTTTCCTCCAGTGCTCAATGTCAAGCTGGCGAATGTAGACTGTACACTGACCCCTGCCAGCCGGCTGTTCGATGATGACGACGATGTCATCCCCATCCACAGCCCCTCGGTAGACCAGGAAGTCATACTCGAAGACTTCATCTCCTCGTTTAGTGAAAACCCAGAAACACACAACAGGAGGTTTGAAATGGACCAGGAGATGTGAGCCACTCCAGTCCCTACTAGAGCGGCTCTCCTCAGGGATCAATTCCCAGGTTGCCTGGGAAAGATCCGCCAAGAATTGGGACCTCTGACAGATCAACTCTGCCCACTCCTCGGCAGTCTCTGGCCTCGGATAGCCGATTTTGCGAACTTCCATTTTCCTCTCCTTGAGTTTTAAGCTTCGTTCCAATGGGCGATACCTGTTATCAGGTATGCTTCCCATCGTGAACGTCCTATTATAGCATATATGCAAGCAAATGTCAAGTCTGTATAGACATATATTATGGACTATTGACCAAATATAATAAATAGTGTATAATAGAATTAAACAATATGAATAATGAAGAGTTAGTAAAATTGTTGGCAGAATTAGGAATTACCGGCAATGAGGCGAAGGTTTATCTCGCCTGCTTGGAGCTGGGGCCGACAACAATTACTAAAATCGCCCGTAAAGCGGAGGTTGAGCGGGCAACGGTTTATGCGATTTTGGATCGTTTGAAAGAAAAAGGATTAGTAGGCATCGAAGTCAAAGATTATGACCGGCATGTTCAAGTTGAGACACCCGATAAATTATTGGTTCTTGCGCGGCACAAAAAGAGGGCCATCGAAGAAAAAGAACATCAATTTAAAGAAATTTTGCCAGATTTGTTGGCTACGGTTAACCAGCGCGGCAAACAGCCAAAAGTGCGGTTTTATGAGGGGAAAGAGCAATTTATGGCTGTTTTTGATCAAGCATTAGATGAAACCAAAGAAAAAATGTATTTTTTTGGCGCGGCTTCGCTTTTTGTTGACCTTATTTCTTATCAGTTTGAAAAAGAATGGATTAAAAGAAGGGTACGTAAGAAAATCCATATTGATATTTTGGTCCACAAAACCCCATTAACCGAGAGATTTAAAATTGACGACGAGAAAGAAATGCGAACCACTCGATTTTTGCCATCGAATATGAAATTCGAGGCCTCATATCTTTTATGGGGTAATAAAATTGCCCTCTGGAACCCCGTCGTTCCTTTGGCAATAGTTATCGAGGACGAAATTATCGTCAAAATGTTTAAGGAGATGTTTTTCGGGTTGTGGGCAAAGGCAAAATAATATGTTAAATTAAAAAAAGAATATTAAAAATTGAAGGCCCATCCAGCGCTTAATCTCTTAGAGAATTAGATGATTATTTCTCTTCTCTAAATAGATATCGCTTAGGAGGGCTTCCTGTTCTTTGCTTCCGTGTGAGGAGCGCAAAAACAGGAGCGGAGGGATTTATGAAGAAAAAGGCACGGAATTTACTATTAGAACTCTTATTGGTTTTCTTTTTTATTGCCAATGTGGGCGTTTGGTCAACCGCTCAAGGTTATTATGGCTCCAACACCTTGTTTGTTATCCGCGGGATTCAGAACCTTAGACAAGCCGGCACCTCGCGCATCAAATCAATGGGCGGTGAATGGGTGCGCGAAGAATTCAATTGGCAAACGCTCAACCCACGGCGTGGCCGCTACGATATTGCCAATGCTGACCACGCGGTCTCTATCTATCGCCGCAATGGCGTCAAAGTTTTGGGGATGATTTGTTATTCATCGCTTTGGGGTTCCTCAAACCCCCGCGCCGGCACTGACGCCCAGTTTTATAAACCCAATATCAATGACTGGAAAAATTACGTTGGCTTTCTGGTGCGGCGCTATGGCAACTACGTCAAAGATTGGGAAATCTGGAATGAGCCGAACGCGATGTGGAAACCTAGCCCCAATGCCGACGAATATCGCGAGGTCTTAATTGCCGCCTACGATACGATTAAATCAATTGATCCAGGAGCCAAAGTCGGCTCGGGCGGCACGACTTACATTGACAATGGTTTTATTAGTGCTTATTTGGATAACGGCGGCTGGGAACACACTGATGCCATTTCCGTTCATTACTACCCGCCCGGTAACATTGGTCCCGATGGCTTTGACGCGCCTTTGCGGCCCGAGTTGACGGATCTAGTCTATAATGTCTTAATTCCTCGCGGTAACAAAGAAATTTGGATTACCGAAATGGGTTGGCAATCGAGACCTATCGGCGAAGAAGCCCAAGCTTCAAATATTGCTCGGGGCGTGATTTTAGCCCGGACGATTAACGAAGTCTCCAAGATTTTAATTTTTAACATGCGCGATGAAACAGGGAACACTTATGGTTTAATGACCGCGGGGCTTAGACCCAAAAAGGCCTACAATTATTATAAAAAAACCATCGAAATGTTAGGTGGAAAACGCATCTCTCAATGGTTTGATTTAGACAATAATTCGAAATTCTATATCTTTTCTGATGGTGGCGGGGCCGTGGCTGCTGCCTGGAATCCGTCGGGCGGTCAAATTACCGGTTTTCACGTCAATGCTTCCGGCATGCATTGCTTCGATATGGACGGCAAAGACGTTTCTTCTTCGGTGATTTTGGCCTGGAATGGTGGCGATACGACGCTCGCTTTTGGCCAACGGCCGATTTTCTGTCAGCTGGATAATTACTACGTCGCCGAAAATGATAAGCTTCAAGGTGAGCCGAAAGTCGCCAATATTGCCCAAGTGGCCGGCGTCTCGGATATGGCGATTTTTTCTGATCAAACTTTAGCCGCCCCCACGGTTTCCGGCCAAGTGATGGGATTTTTAGGCGGCAAAGTTAACGGCCAGGTGATTGCTTATCAAAAAACTGATTCGGGTTGGCAGGAATTTAGCCAGGAAAAATTGACTAATTCTTCCTATAGTCTGGATTTACCTGACGGTCAATATTATCTGGCCTATGACGTGCCAGGGTTTGTTTCCTCGTCAACCCAGCCATTTGGGGTGGCCGGGGATACGACCGTTAATTTAGAAACCAAGTTGCTCAACTTATGGCTGCCAATGGTCCTTTTGGCCGGCGGAATTTTGGTTTTAGTCTTATTGGTCTTGAAATATTCGCGGAAGAAAAAATAAGTTCTCGAAAAACTTCTCGACTACGCTCGAAGTAAACAAAAAGCCCCGCACCCGCTTGTCTCGAGTGAAATCGAGAGATTGGGTTTGGGGCTGGTTAGGCTTCTTTATTTCCGGGCACAGACAACGTCATAGTTCGGCTCGTGGGCCAATTTAGGTTGCCAGATTCCGGTCGGCTGAAGACTTCGCAAGATCTCTACGAGCTCGTCTGCCGTCAGTAGGTAACAGATGGAATCACCGCAGAATTCCTGACCGTGGACCATCCCGGAACCTGAAATATAGCGCGCCCTTTTTTGCCAGTCGTGCTCGATGCGGCCGACAAGTTCAATGTCGGGCAAGCTTATTGTGACCGCTCGGCTACCCAGAGCAATTTCTCCCTGAGAGACCGTGTCGAGATAAAGTATTCCGCCTGGCTTGAGCTGGCGATACATTATTCTGATGCTTTTTTCGATCAGGATACTTATGGTGTCAGAGTCAAAATCGTGCTTTTCTTTGTCCCAACTATTCACGTAGGTGAGACTATTACCTCGGCAGATGACGGCATCAAAGGTCTCGCCCAGTCGGCCCAAATTCAGCCAGTTCATCAGAATGTAGGTTAGGTTAGTATGGGCATGTTCTTGTTCAGCCATTGCGATCATCTCTGGCTCGGCATCGATTCCAATGCCACAAAACCCCCGTCTGGCTAAGCCTTCCAGAAAGTAGCCATTGCCGCAGCCGCACTCGAGAATCCTCTGCGCCCCATTCTGGCGGAGAAAAGCAGCTAATTCAGCGATGAAATCCTCGCCGTACATTGCCTCCGAAAGCGCTGACCACTCCTGGGAAAGGGTCATTGATGGTCTCATCTTATATCTCCTTATATCCGATTATTCTTATGCCGCCAGCCGGCTTGTCCTCTGGCAAGAAGCCGGGGATGATCCAGAGGAATTTTCCGCCACCGGCTACCCGGATGTAAAAAGCCAAGGTTGGATCAGTCAACAGTATTTCATCCGTCGGGAATGGGCCACCGGCCAAATAACTGTCAAGCGCGGCTTTCAGTTCCGGATTTTGTCTGATCTGTTCTTCTTTCGCCACGCTGCCATTGTAGGAGGATGGTCGGCCGTCAACGACAACGTAAGTGCAGCCGTCCTTCTTTGCTCTTTCAAACATCGCTCTAATCAGCAAAGAAGCGGCTTTGCCTCCCCGGTAGTTGGGGATGACATCAAGGTTATAGACAAAAACAGTGTTATATCTTTCTGGCCGAGGCTGATGAGAGAATTCTTGGAAAGTTTTGGGAAAGCCTTCGAAATCATTGGGGGAGAAGTTGGCATAGGAAAAGCAAATCTTCCCGATCAGTTTTCCGGCCATTTCAGCCCCAAGCATGATATGCCCCAGATGCAACCTTAGCCGGACGGACTCCTCACTAGCCTGGATAGCGGGGATAAAGGACAGTCTCTCGGTATGCATGATTCTTTCGATGTCCTTAAGACCGAGGGTGACGATTGTAAAGGTGTTCACTCTGATCCTCCTTGCCAGAGCGTAATTAACAGATTATCGGTGGATATCTATAAATAGTCAATCAATTTAACAAATATAATAGTATTTACAAAAGAATAGTAATCTGATATATTTGACTATGTTGTTAAAAGTTTTAACAAAACAATTATGAATCTTGAAGAAGTTTTAGAAGAATATGGGCTTACCGAAAGACAAGCCAAGGTCTACTTGGCTGCTTTGGAATTGGGCGAATCCGACGTTTCGGATCTTGCCCAGAAAGCCCAAATCAGAAGAGCAGGCGCTTATTATTTAAGCGAATCATTGGTTAAAGACGGTTTGTTTTATAAAACTAAAAAAGCCAATAAACTCTATTATTCCGCCGTTGAACCAAAAAATCTATTAGAGCAAGCCAAACGCAAAAAACAAATTATTGAAGAAAATTTCTCAGAACTTCAAGCTTTAGCAAGGTTGTCAATCAAAAAACCCAACATCCATATTTATGAAGGAATTGAGGGCATAAAAACTGCCTATAAAAGAACTTTAACTAAGAAAAATGCCAAAATGTATGCCTTTTCGCCTTATGCGACCGCCCAAAAAACCGCCCAATTTCACGGTCGGGAATATCTCAAATGGGGTTTAGAATATATTAAACAAAGAGCCAAAAAAAACATTTTTGTTTATGACATTGCCGAAGACTCCTCAGAGGCGCGGGAAAGAAAAAAACGTGATCAAGAAGAGTTGCGAGAAACCCGTTTAGTGCCTAAGGAAAAGTTTCCTTTTACGAACGAAATTGATATTTTCCAAAATTTGGTCATTATAATCTCGTATAAAGAGTTATTGGCAATAATAATCGAATCTCAAGATATCGCTTTTACTTTAAAGACCATTTTCAACCTCGCCTGGGAGGCGGCAGCTAATTATAGTAAAAAGTAAAAAGTACAGAGTTATTAGTTATCAGTATAGATAATATAGTATAATTCAAATTGAGGTAAAAATGGGTGAATTTAGGCCTTATCCGGTGCCGGAATATACTCATGAGCAAGTTTTTGGCCCAGAAAGAATGACTGATGGCGAAAGCATCAGCCAAGAGAGAGTCGAGGAATTAGCTTCTTTAATTGAATCAGACGCTCAAAATTTTCAAAGATTCCAAATAAGTGAGGCCCAACGTGGGCTAAAAACCTGGGATGAAGTTTTTAGCCAAATGGGGGAGATCCACAAAGCCGAGGCCGAAGATTTTGCCGAAAGCCCTTTGGAAGGGAAAATGATGTCGGTTTATTGGGGAATGGGCGAGATTTTAAGCCAAACCAGAGAAAGAAATAGTTTGTCGCGGGCGCTTGAGGCGATTGAAGCCCGCCCTAATCCTGATAAACGACATCGCGCCGAAATAAAAAAACGATTTGACGAACTTAATATCCCCTTAGCCGATTGGCAAAATGACATCGCTCGAGTCACTTTGGCCTTGGCGAAGATGGAGGCCGGCCGTAAATTTTTAAAGTTTTTTTGGGACTCATTCCATAAACTTTCTCGCCTCACTTTTGAGGAGAGCGAAGACCAGTCGGGAAGCATCAGAAGTGGCGTCTTAGGAGTTATAACGACGATCAAAATTATGAACGCTTTGAGTTTTGAAACTGCCCTGCCTTATCCAGAGCAAGATGCCATTCATAAGATTGATCTTTTTGCTCGGCGCGGTGAACAAACCCTGGCGATTCAAGTTAAATCCCATAACGCCCCGGTTTTAAGAGTTCGTTGTTTTCCTTTGAGAAGTCTAGAAAGAACAGATGGTTTGGAGGGTCGCGAAAAGAAAGAAGCGGAAAATCGCAATCAACTCTTGACAAATAGCCGAAAATATGCAGATAATTGGGGAAAGCCGGTGGTGCCGCTCTGGGTTGATCTAGACCGCTACGGCGGTCTGAACCTTTACCAAGACGAGTTGACTGGTGAGCCCGCCCGCGACTTTACGCTGGGGAAACTTGCCCAAGAGGTGGAGGCCAGTCTCAAAGGAGGCACCGATGTCTGATAGGTCTTCTCAAGATCCCTTCCGAGATAAAGCTTATCAAACCCGCACTTGGGAAGGGATGGTTAAGCAAGATCCTGCTGATTCATCAGGTTGCGCCCGATGTGCCCGTCTCATCAAGAGAAAAGGGGTTCAACATCCCCACGTCCAGCACCATCTTCAGCGCTGCGAGCGCTGTCGAGCCCGCTACGCCCATTGAGCGCCCGAGGCACGTTGCCCGGGCGCTTTGCTTATACTGGCCGCATTATACTGGCCGCATTATACTGGCCGCATTGTCCCTTGAAAAATTTCCTCCTTAAGGTATACTCAAGACATGGCTAAATTAAGCTTGAAGGAAAATATTATTTGGTTAGGCATCGCTATTTTTGCCGCTCTCTTTTTTGCCTTTGTCATTGGCAAATTCGCCAGTCTTTCCATCGCCATTATCCCCGTTTTATTGGCCGGTCTTTTTTTGGCTTATTATATAATCCGTAATCCCGAGCTTGGCTGGTTTTTAATCATCTTTTTCTTGCCTTTCGAACGAGTGCCAACGGTTAATTTCGGCGGGATTGATGTCAAAATTAATACCGCTTTGGGCTTTATCACTCTTTTAGCTTGGATCCTCGCCTTGGCGTTTTCCCCCAAGAAATACAAAGTTTCCCCCAATGCCCTCGCCATTCCTTTGTCTATTTTTGTTTTTGCCTTGGTGCTTTCTTTGTCCCACGCGGTGGCTCTTACGAGAGCCCTTGAGGTTTTGGCTTTTATTGGCTTTACCATTACACTTTCAATTTTGGCAGTCAATATGGTCAATTCTAAAGAAATTCTCAACAAAACGATTATTGTCCTCTTTGCCTCCAGTTTGCTCGTGGGCATTTTTGGACTTTTTCAATTTGGCGGGGATGTGGTGGGGCTGCCGCAATCAATGACCTTCCTTAAAGAAGGTTACACCAAAGCTGTTTTTGGTTTTCCCCGCATCCAGGCTTTTTCAATGGAGCCGTTATATTTGGCTAATTATCTTTTAATCCCCTTATTTATCGGCTTGGCCTTTTTCTTTAATCGTACCGGGCCTTTAAAACGCTGGCCGTTGGTTGGTCTTTTGGCTTTGCTTTTAATGATTTTTGTTTTAACCGTTTCTCGGGGCGGCTACCTTGGTTTTGTCGGGGCATTTCTGGTTTTGGCGATTTTTCTTTTCCGGAAAGTTTTTACTTGGCGAAACATCGTTTTTGCCGTCTTGATTATTGGCGTGGTCGGCTATGGCGTTGCTTTTGCCTTATCCAAGGGAGATTACAAAGCGACCAATGAATTTATCGGTCATGTTTTACTTTCGGATATTAATCGTGGGGAATCGATTCAAGGAAGACTTCAAACCTATGAGCGTTCTTTGCAGGCCTTTCACGAAAGCCCTATCTTGGGCATTGGCATTGGTAACTACGGTCCCTGGAATAAATTTTACCCGCCAATGACGCCGCCGAAGGGCTGGGACATTGTTAACAATCAATATCTCGAACTTTTGGCGGAAACGGGAATCATTGGTTTAAGTGCTTTTGGACTAATAATTTTCGTTCTTCTTTTAAGGACACTGGTTGCCCTAAAACATGCCAAGGACACCTATCTGAGATCGGTTTTAATTGGTTTGGCCGCGGCCTTTGTGGGGATTTTAATCCAGTATAATTTTATGTCTACCCTCTATATTATTCATATTTGGGTGATGATCGGGTTATTAATTGCGGTACAGAATATCATTTTAAAAACAAAAAATGTCTAATCTAATTGCTTTAATTTTTCTTCTGCTGCCGACCTATCTTATTCGTTTTACACCTTTTGGTATCCCAACTACCGTCTTGGAAATCTTAATATATATAGTATTGCTGGTCGGTCTCTGGCGGGCGTATCGAAGTGGCTTCAAAAAGATACCCCTGAAGATATGGTTGCCAATCGGATTATTGATTATCGCTCTTGTTATTTCGACCATTGTTTCCCCAGATAAACGCACCGCCATGGGCGAATTTAAGGGCTTTTTTATTGATCCAATGCTGGTGGGCTGGCTGATTTTCCAATTTATTAAAAAAGAAAATTTAACTAAAATTTTTTGGGCGCTAATTTTAGCGGGCGCTTTTGTGGCTGGTCATACGATTGTCAAAAGATTTCTCGGAATCATTGAGCCAGGCGGTCGAGTAGTAGGCATCTTTGGTTATTCGCCAAATTACACCTCGTTGTTTTTAGCGCCGATAGTGGTGCTGTTGGCATGCTTATTGCTTAGCATGCGCTGTGACTACAGACTATTGTTGATAAGAAATAAATATTTGCGGTGGTCAGTAGTCTGTGGTCTGTTAGCGATTTTGTTACTCGCTATCTTTTTTTCTGGGTCGCGTGGCGGCTTTTTGGCCATTATCGCTGGTTTAGGAATTTTTGCAGTAGCTAATTATTGGGGATGGATTAAAGAGCGAATTTCTGCCAAAATTATCATTGCGATTTTAATTATTGCCGGCATTTACACGGCTTGGACGGTTTTTCGACCTAACTTTTCTGCCTCGCCTGAGGCCGGCCGAGTCGCCTCATCAAATAATGTTCGTTGGCAAATTTGGCAGGAATCAATAAAATTAGGGTTTAAACACCCTATTTTGGGCGTAGGTTTAGGCAACTTTCAGCCGGCTTTTGGGAAATTTACCCAAAATATTGCCAATTTTCCTGAATTTATCACTCCCTTGGCCCTAACGCCGCACAATAATTTTTTTATGTTTTGGCTTTCCACTGGCCTCTTGGGTTTAGCCGCCTTTATCTGGTTAATCGTGGCCTTTTATTTTCAGGCGCTCAAAAATTCAGCAAAAGTTTATGCGCCGATTATTTTAGCTTGTATGAGTGCGATTCTTCTTTATGGTTTGATCGAAACCTCAATCTGGAAGAATGACTTAAGCATTATTTTTTGGGGATTCTGGGCGATGATTTGGATAGATAATGCAAAATTCAAAAATCAAAATGCAAAATGACAATTAAAAATGTAAAATGAGCGAGCCATGTATCCTCAAAAGCAAATCGCGCAGCCGAGCGGGCAGGTGTCCCGCCTGTGGCGGGACGAGCGAGGCGAGCGTTTAGACCTGATTTTCTCGCTGGGAAAATCAAGGTCGGTGTCTTTTGACGGGTACTGGCGAGCGAGGTGTTTTGAAAAAATATTGGATTCAAATAAGTCTGATTATTATCATCATCATCGCTTCTTTTCTATTGATGATTTTTTCAGCGCGAACGGATTCTCTCACAGTCGATGAAAAAGTCCATATTACCGCCGGCTATTTGCATACCTGGTATGGGAATTACACCTTCAATAGCGAACATCCGCCCCTTTTAAATGATTTAGCCGGTTTTTTTGCCAAATTAAGCCGGCCCAATCTTCCAGCTGCTTCTTTATCTGATTTCGAGGGTGGCGATCAGTGGCAATATGGAGATTTGTTTTTCTATCATTCAGATAATAATGTTGAAAAACTGGTCTTTTCATCCAGACTACCATTTATTTTATTGACCCTTGGGCTGATTTATTTGGTTTTTATCTGGGCTAAAGAAGTTTTTGGGCCAAAAGCCGGGCTTATGGCGGCGGCGCTAGTAGGTTTTTGTCCCAATATTTTAGCCCACGGTCGATTGGCAACGACCGATGCAGTGGCTTTCTTTTTTGTGTTGGCAGTTTGGTTGCTTCGAAAATACATTTTAAAATCGAGCTGGTCTAATGCTTTACTTTTGGGGACAGCAATCGCTTTGGCAATCCTTGCCAAATTTTCCGGAGTTTTGATTTTGCCGGTCATTGGTTGTGGGTTGCTTTATTTTTGGATTGCCAAGAGGCCGAAATTTTTGACTGCTTTCGGACAATTACTTGTCATCTTGGGAACCGCCCTTGTTTTATCTTGGTTGGTCTATCTTTTCTCGATGAGAGGGGAACTTACTTCGCCAATATTTATGGCGCCGATTAATAAATTTATTCAAGGCTACAATATCCTCGCTGACCACAACCAGGTTGGCCACTGGAACTATTTAAATGGTCAAATTAAATTCACTGGTTGGTGGTATTATTTCTTGCTGGTTTTATGGTATAAACTGACCATACCATCACTTCTTCTCATTGGGCTTTCAATCATTTTTTATATCTACTCGAAGCATTCAAAAATCAATAGCTTTTTGGATGAATTTTTGATTGCCTTTCCGTTGTTATTGTTTTTGGGCTTTTCTTTCACCTCCCATATTGATATTGGCATTCGTCATATTTTGCCAGTCTTGCCATTTTTGTTTCTTTTCGCCTCAAGGCTGGGAGAAACTACCAATTTCATTCTCAAACCGATCGTTGCCGGTTTGGTGATCCTCCATGTGGCTTTTGGCATTTTGGCTTACCCGAATTTTATTGCTTATTTTAACCAAATTGCCGGAGGACCGAAGGGTGGGATTAATCATTTAATTGACTCCAATTTGGATTGGAATCAAAATATGAAAAGATTCGCTGCTTATGCTAAAGATAAAAATATTAAAGAAGTTTACACTTATTGCTGGGATTTAGAATCTTTCGAATATTATGGAATCAAAGCTAATTTTTTACCAACTACGCCGGTAAACGGGGTGGTCGTCGTCTGCGCCCACCAACTGAAGATTAAATATGATTATGACTTTAGCTGGGTGACGAAATATCCTTTTGACGACGTTGTTGCCCAGGGGATGTATATTTGGCGTTTTGACCAAAAACCAGTACAATGATATTATCCAGATTAAAACATAAGGAGGATCGAAAATGAAGAATTTTCTCATTATTTTATTCGCTTTAATTATCGGGGGCGGCGGTGGTTATTTTGCCTGGAAATATCTCACCGGTCAGGAAGGCGGTCAGTCAAAGACTCAAGCCGTCACCGCCGCAAATTATAAGGAGCCGTTTATGTGGGGAATCACCATGCGGCCAACCTCGCTGGGTCGATATATTGATGAACTTTGGCTTAAACAAATTAAATTGCAGGTCAATTTAGGTGCCAAGTGGGTGCGTCTCGCCTACAGTTTCGATGCTCCGGACCAATTTCAATACAATGATGAGGTTGTAAATTATCTTAAAAAGTATGGTGCAGAAGTTTATTTAATAATTGAACCTTCTGATAAGTTTGATAAAATCAAAGATCCCTATAAGGATGGTTATGACAACGCTTTACGGATCGTTTCTCATTATAAAGGGCAAATTAAATATTATCAGATTATGAATGAAGCCAGCGGCAATGCCATCAAAGATGGCACATATTCAGGTGAAAAGGATTCTGATTATGATCCTCAAAAATATGAAAGAACGCGCGATTGGATTAAAGGCGCTTTAGCGGGAACCAGAAAGGCAGACCCTTCAGCTTATACGATTATTTCTGCTCAGTGGCTCCATTTTGGTTTTTTGGATAAACTCAAAGCCGATAAAATTGACTATGATATTATCGGCTGGGATTGGTTTTCCGACATGGGTTTAATGGGTGATAAGAAACTTTCCGATGGTACCCTTTTGATTGATAAGCTCAAAAGCTACGATAAACCCTTGATTTTGGCAGAAATAAATTTTCGACCCGAGGGCAAAAATGGTCAAAAGGGTCAACCCGAAGCCAAACAAGCGGCTTTTATTCAACAAATGGCTGATTGGTCAGTCACTGCCGGTCTCAAAGGTTTTTTTGTCTTGGAGCTTTTGGATAATCCTAATTCCGGCAATGGCTATACTGACTATTACGGGATTGTTTCGGCCCAAAAGTCTAAGTCCGGCGTTTGGTCGATTGGTGAGCCCCGCGAAGCCTATTCTACTTATCAAGCAATTATCAAAAAATATACTCAATAAATATTATCTATTTTGAGCATGCGATTAACGGTCATTATTCCGGCTTTTAATGAAGAAGGGCGCTTGCCGGAAACTTTAACTAAAGTCCGGAACTATTTGAATCACCAGCCTTATAGCTGGGAGGTTTTGGTAGTTAATGATGGCTCGAAGGATGGGACTGCCGCAGTGGTGACAGATTTGATTAAAGAATGGAGCGGATTCCGTCTCATCGATAATAAAGAAAACAAAGGTAAGGGTGGCGTGGTCAAGCAGGGGATGATGGCGGCGAAAGGCGATTGGCGGCTTTTTATGGACGCCGATAATTCAACTGATATTTCGGAAATTGAAAAATTATGGGCTTATACCAAAGATTATGAAGTTGTTATCGGCTCCCGTTATTTAAAAGCTGATTCTATCAAAATCAAACAGTCGTTTTTAAGAAGAATGGTTTCGCGAATGGGAAATTGGCTAATTAGGGTGTTATTGGGATTAGATATCGTTGACACGCAGTGCGGTTTTAAGCTCTTTTCCGCTAAAGCCGCCGAGGAGATTTTCTCCAAACAAACTATCATGCGCTGGGGATTTGATATGGAAATTTTGGCGATTGCCGTAAAGCACGGCTACGAAATCAAAGAAGTCGCGGTTGACTGGTATGATGCCGAAGGTTCTCAAGTCAAAAAATCCGCGGCATTAAAAACTTTAAAAGAACTCTTGATTATTAAGTGGAATCTAATTCGGGGAAAGTACTCCAAGTGAATAAAAAGTAATTTCGTTCTATCAATTTTCTTGACCGAAATTATATTATAGTGTACTATTAGTGGCTGATTCCAGTACGCGAAGAAAGGAAGCCGAGCATGAGCAATTCGACTGCAGCACCCGAAGTGACGCAGGAGGCGGCCGGCCATTTCGGCATCGGAACGAAACATCCTGGTGGCGACATGACGCTCTTGATGATACCAGCCGTCCCGGAGCAGTTCGATCTGGATTCTCTGAACGCACGGATCGACCCCAATGGTTATCTTGTCATCGACGCCGAGCGAGGTGAGTCGAAACTTCACTTGGTTCTACCGGCTGATGAGACGAAGATGACGGAAGTGACAATGTTCACACCGCAGCCCGAGACCGAGTTACAGTGGGTTCTCCACGCGAGGTGGAGCGGTGAACATTTCACCTTCGTGCTCAACCCAAACTTCATGAAGCTGTGCCAGCCTGGCTTGGCGCTCTACGTGCTCACCGAGCATTTGGCCAAGTGCTTGACCAAAGCCATGATCGACGACATCGCCAGATTCTGTACCAGCAGGTCTGGCTACTACGCAGACTTCGGTCGGCTTATTTCAGAGCTGTCGGCGCGGTGAGGAATCGAAGTATGCATTGGCGGCGGAAACGCAGTTTCCGCCGCCTCTTTTGTTTATTAGGTGCATTTGATTCGGGAAAAATATTCATAAACATCGATTAAAAATTAATCGTAGTTGGTAAAAGACACTCTAAGTACAAATTAATCTCTGGTAAAAAGGAATCGTTTCTGGTATATTTGCCCTATGAGAGAGCTTATCCACCGTCGCGGAGTGCGGCAGTTTGTTAAATTTGGCATTGTCGGGGCGTCGTCGACCATAATTGATTGGGGAATCTATTTATTATTAACGCGAATTTTCGGGCTCTTCTATCTTATGGCTAAAATCCTCTCATTTGGAGTGGCGGTTTTGAATTCTTACATCTGGAATCGGCGTTGGACCTTTCGTTCTAATGATCCTCGTAAACTCAAGCAATTTATCAAATTTTTGACTATTTCGATGGTTGGTTTAGTTTTGAATTCAACCATCATGTTTATCGCTGTTAGTAAAATTAAGCTACATGATATTTATGGTCTTGTTTTGGCTACCGCGATAGTTTTAATATGGAATTTTTTGGCGAATAAATATTATACCTTCAAGGAGTCGCAGGCATGAGGATCGGCATAGACGCAAGAATGTTTCGTTCAAGCACGGCCGGCATTGGCAGATATTCTCAGAATTTAATCAAAAAACTATTAGAGATTGATCATAAAAATCAATATGTTTTATTTATGACACCGGCCGATTATGAAGAGTTCAAAAATCAAAAATCAAAAATCAAAATGACAAATCAAAATGTAAAAATTAAAGTCACAAATATACCGCATTATAGCATCGCGGAGCAGACAAAATTAGCGAATATTATCGCCAAAGAAAAATGTGATCTTGTCCACTTTCTTAATTTTAATTATCCGGTGAAATATCGCGGCAAGTTTATGGTGACAATTCATGATTTGACGTTGCTTTTTTATCCGGAGGCAGCCAACAAAACCAACTTGACCAAAAAGTGGGCTTTCAAATATGTTTTTGCTAAGGCCTGCCGAAATTCAAGCCGGATTATCGCGGTGAGCGAAAACACGAAAAATGATATCGTCAAGACATTTCATATCGCGCCGGAAAAAATCAAGGTTATCCACGAAGCGGCAGATGATAAATTACATAAGGACATAAAAACCGAAGACATAAGAACTTTAAAACAAAAATACAATATTAAAGGACCAGTTATCCTTTATGTTGGACAATTTCGTAAGCATAAAAACATCGAGGGATTGCTTAAAGCGTATGAAATTATTAAAAAGAAGTTGTCAGTTAGATTAGTTTTGGTGGGAAAAGTCACCGAAGAAATTAAAAATTACATTGACAGCAAACCTGAAATAAGAGATACTTTAATGCCAGGCTTTGTTTCGGACGCTGAATTAGCCGCTTGGTATAAACTGGCGTCAGTTTTTGTTTTCCCTTCATTATATGAAGGTTTTGGTCTGCCGGGATTGGAGGCAATGATTGCCGGCGTGCCGGTTGTTTCATCGAAGGGGGCATCTTTACCCGAGATTTATCAAGACGCCGCTTTATATTTTGACCCCTTAAAACCGAAAGAGATTGCTGATAAAATAAAAACAGTGATAAGTGATAAAGTGATTAGTGATCAGTTGATAGAAAAAGGCAAAATCCAGGCGAAGAAATATTCTTGGTCTAAAACTGCCGAAGAAACATTGAAAATATACCAAAAATTACGGGAGGAATAATGTCTATTGACAACCTGGCTTTTTTCATTGCTCTTGGCTCAGCTGGCTTAGGGATCATTTACGGTCTTATTTTAATCTGGCAAGTCCTCAAAGCTGACCCTGGCTCGGCCAAAATGCAGGAAATCGCCACGGCCATCCAGCAAGGCGCCAAGGCCTATTTAAATCGCCAGTATAAAACTGTGGCAATTATTGCGGTGATTTTGGCAATAATTTTATGGCTGGCGCTGGGACCGAAAACAGCTATTGGTTTTTTAATCGGGGCGATTTTTTCGGCTTTAGCCGGCTACATTGGCATGAACGTTGCGGTCCGCGCCAATGTCCGGACGGCTCAAGCCGCATCGAGGGGGTTAAAACCGGCGTTGACGCTGGCTTTTCGGGGCGGCGCGGTGACCGGTTTATTGGTGGTGGGTTTGGGTCTTTTGGGCGTGGCCGGATATTATATGATTACCAAAGACATTTCCGCTTTAATCGGCCTAGGATTTGGGGGCTCGCTGATTTCGATTTTTGCCCGTTTAGGCGGTGGAATTTATACCAAAGCGGCTGATGTTGGCGCGGATTTAGTCGGTAAAGTTGAAGCTGGTATTCCTGAAGATGATCCGCGGAACCCTGCTGTTATTGCCGACAACGTCGGCGATAATGTCGGCGACTGCGCCGGCATGGCCGCGGATTTATTTGAAACTTATGCGGTGACAGCGATTGCGGTGATGCTTTTGGGCTCATTGACTTTTACTTCCGATAATGCCATTTTATTTCCCTTGGCGCTCGGCGGGATCGCCATCATCGCTTCAATTTTGGGAACATTTTTTGTCCGATTAAGTGGTCAGAATATTATGAACGCGCTTTATAAAGGACTGGCTGCGAGTGCGATTTTGGCGGCCATTGGCTTTTATTTCGCCACTCGCTATTTCATGACTGGAATAACCGATATCAATAATCTTTATTTTACCAGTTTGATCGGCATTGCGGTGACGATGCTGATGGTGATTATTACCGAATATTACACTTCGACCAAATACAAACCAGTCAAAACGATCGCCCAGGCCTCAACCACTGGCCATGGGACAAATATCATTGCCGGCTTAGCCACTTCGATGAAAGCGACCGCTTGGCCGATTTTGGTGATTTCAGCCGGCATTTTAGCCGCTTATCATTTTGCTGGTTTGTATGGCATTGCCGTCGCTGCTTTTTCGATGCTTTCCATGACCGGGATTATTGTTGCTATTGATTCCTATGGCCCAATTACTGATAACGCCGGCGGGATTGCCGAAATGGCAGATTTGCCGGAATCAGTTCGTAAAGTGACCGATCCATTGGATGCGGTCGGCAATACCACCAAAGCAGTTACTAAGGGTTATGCGATTGCCTCAGCCGGCCTGGCGGCTTTGGTTTTGTTTGCGGCATATATCCAAGAACTTACCGTGGCGCATGGCCAGTTGCTATTCGAACTTTCCAATCCTCGCTTGCTCGTTGGCTTGTTTATAGGCGGTCTCCTACCATATTTGTTTGGCGCCTTATCGATGGAAGCTGTGGGCCGAGCCGCCGGCGCGGTAGTCATTGAAGTCCGTCGACAGTTTAAAGAAATCAAGGGTTTAATGGAAG
This sequence comes from uncultured Candidatus Berkelbacteria bacterium, assembly GCA_963698075.1. Taxonomy (GTDB): domain Bacteria; phylum Patescibacteriota; class UBA1384; order UBA12157; family JAENIV01. The sequence goes on from OY969116.1 coordinate 776,422, forward strand.
GCAAAGCCAAACCGGATTATTCCAAAGCCGTAGATATTGTGACGCGCGGGGCTTTAAAACAGATGATTGTGCCGGCTTTAATCCCAGTTTTAATGCCGATTATTGTTGGATTTATTTTAGGCCCAATTGCCTTGGGAGGGATGCTTGTTGGCTCAATCGTCACCGGTCTTTTTGTCGCCATTTCGATGACCACCGGTGGGGCCGCTTGGGATAATGCCAAAAAATATATTGAGGAAGGCAATTTAGGCGGTAAGGGGAGTCCGGCCCATCAAGCCGCAGTGACTGGCGATACGGTCGGCGATCCCTACAAAGACACCGCCGGGCCAGCGATCAATCCCATGATTAAAATCTTAAATATCGTAGCGCTGTTGATAGTTAAGTTTTTAAGATGATATGACCATAAAAGGTCTTGAAGTAAAAGTTATTGCCAAAAAGGGGAAATTAGCCGAAATTGAAATTGAGGGTCCCGAAGGGGCAAGTCAAAAAATCAGCGTCCCACAAGATTTTTTACCGGCCAATTTTGAAGTCGGTCAAATTTTTAGCCTTTATTTTATGAATTCCCAAGAAGGCACCTTGCAAGAGAAAAAATTAGCTAAAGCCATTTTGGAAGAGATTTTAAATGGCAAATAATTTTTACAAAAAATTTAACTTAAAAAAAATTGGCAAAATTTTGCGCCAATTTGGGCGAAGTAAATTTATCCATCGAGCCCTAATCGCCTCGGGCTTAATTGTAGTTTTTGTTGCCATTCTTTTTACTGTCTTTAACTTAATTTATAATCATCGAATCCTGCCCCACACTTACATCGGTCAGACAAATTTCGGTGGACAAAGAAGAGAAGCGGCGCTTGGTATACTCGAGGAACTCGAAAATCAAAGCGAGAATGGCCGCCTTAACTTTAACTGGAACGATAAAGATTATGTCTTAACGAGAAATGATCTTGAAGTTGATTGGCAAGTCAGGAATCAAGAAACTTTAGATCGCTTATTTGCTGTTGGTCGTTCAGGTTCAATCGTCCAAATTCTCAAAGAACAAACCCGCGCCGCCTTTGGTCGAAATCAGGTTTTTGCCGCCTTTTTTTATGCCGAAGAAAAGTTAGCAGATTTTTTAAAAACGATCGCCGGCGATATTGATAAACCAGAAAAAGATGCCTCAATTGTCATCAAGGATAATAAACCAGAAATAATCCCTGAAGAAATTGGGCAAAAATTTCCCCTCGATGATAATCAAAGAATTGCCCTTGAGACAATCGGCAGTTTTAATTTTTCCGCAAGAACCCCCTTTCTAGTAATTAAGATCAATCCTAAAGTCACCACTTTGGGTGCCCAGGCCGCTTTGGCGCAAACCGAGCTACTTCTTTCCAGGCATTTAATTTTAAAAGCTGGAGATAAAACTTTTCAACTTTATCCCAAAGATGTTGCCGATTTTATTGGCTTTGTGACCATTTTCGGCAACAAGGGTGTTTTGGGAGAGCAAAGCGAGCAAAAAAACACTGCCCAAGATTTTGTTATTCCTTATACTCTTTCGCCTGAACTTTCATCCGATAAAATCGGAGCTTATGTCCAAAAAATCGCCGCCGAAATCGACCAAGAAGCCAAAGATGCCAAATTTGAAGTCTCGGACGGCCGGGTCCGCGCTTTTCAGATTGCCCAAACCGGTTACGCCCTTGATAAAGAAAAAGCCACCTCCGTTATTATTGAAGCTTTGAAAAATGGCGATCCCTCCGTTGAATTGCCCGTTAAGGTGACCGAGCCGGCAATCACGGAAACTGCCAGTCAGGGGATCAAAGATTTAATCGGCGAGGGCCGGACATCTTGGAGAGGGTCGCCCTCAAACCGCATTCACAATCTTACCCTCGGCGCCAATAATATTTCTGGAAATATCGTCATGCCTGGGCAAGAATTTTCCGCCCTTAAAGCCATTGGTCACGTTGGTCCCTCAACTGGGTTCTTACAGGAATTGGTCATTAAAAACAGCACCCGCGTCGAACCCGAATACGGCGGCGGGCTTTGTCAGGTTTCAACAACTTTATTTCGGGCGGTTATAAATTCCGGGCTGAAGGTGACTGCCCGAACGCCGCATTCATTCCGAGTTAGTTATTATGAACCGCCGGTGGGGATGGATGCGACGATTTATGATCCAGCGCCAGATTTTAAGTTTATCAACGATATGAAAACGCCAATTTTAATTTGGGCCATCGCCGGTAATAATAGCTTAGTTTTTCAAATCTACGGCACCAAAGATGGCCGGAAAATTGAGATTTCCAATCCCGTAACCTACGATTATGTCTCAGCTGGTGACTCGATATATACCGAATCGCCGAGCATGGAAGCCGGGGCGATACGCCAGGTCGAAAGAGCCACCTCCGGCTGTACAGCATCTTTTACTTATCATGTTACCTCGGCCGACGGAACAGTTTTAGAAAATGAGACCTATGTTAGTAAATATGTTCCAATTCCCAACAGTTATTTGTATGGTCCGGGGACAACGGGGATTCCGGGTCAGGAAACACCCCCACCGACGCCTCAAACTTCGCCTACGCCCACGCCAAAGCCTAGCCCCACAAAAACAATTAAAAAATAGATTAATTTAATCATCTACTCGCGGCCTCGCCAACACTTATCGGGATGAAAATCCCCCTAAGTTCTGGCTCAGGGGGAATCGTTGACGGGTTCGATTGCATCTTGGTGAAAGGTGAGGTGAATTTCTTCGTCTGGATAACCAGGTTCTTTTAGGATCAATCTGACGATCAAATAAGACCCTCTGGAACCAACAATCTCACCTATCCTCCCGTCGGCCCGGATCCTAACCTTTTGCGGCGACTCATTATCCTCTGGCATTTCCTCTCTCCCAGATGTCATCTCTCTTAGACTAAAAACCTAAATCAAAAAATTGTCAAATTAATTAATCATTGTCAAATAGAGTCTTTAAATATAGTATAAAAATATGGATCCAAAAATTTTCAAAGCCTATGACATTCGCGGCATTTATCCCGAAGAGATTAATGATGATTTGGCTTACAGAATCGCCCAAGCTTATGTGCGATTAGTTGAACCGAAGGGCAAAGTCGCCGTCGGTTTTGATGTTCGAGCCTGTTCCAAAAAGATGCATAAAAAGGTCATTGAAGGACTAATCAATGCTAGTGTTGAAGTTATTGACATCGGACTTTCCTCGACCGAAGAAATTTATTTTAGCGTCGGTTTTTACCATCTCGCTGGGGGGATTCACGTGACTGCCTCCCATAACCCCAAAGAATGGGGCGGGATGAAAATGACGCGCGAGCAAGTCATTCCTTTAACTGGTGAGAGCGGTATTTATGAAATTCGCGATTTGATTATTGCTGGAAAAGACAAAGTTTCCTCTATCAAAAAAGGAAAAGTTGAAAAAAGGAATGTTTTAAAAGACTATGTCAAATTTTGTCTTGACTTTATTGACGCCAAATCTATTAAACCGATGAAGCTGGTTTTTAATCCCAACTTTGGTTTTCAGGGCGAAGTCTTGAAAAAAGCGGTTGAAGTCGGCAAATTGCCTTTAAATTTGATTGGTCTCAACGATACTCCGGATGGCACTTTTCCCAAAGGTCGACCAGATCCATTTCGGCCAGAGAATCGACCAGAATTTGTTAAGTTAGTAAAATCGTCAAAAGCTGATTTGGGCGTGGCTTGGGATGCGGATGCCGACAGGGTATTCTTTTGTACCGGTTCTGGCGTTTTTGTCGAACCATATTACATGAACGCTCTATTGATTAAAGCCATGCTGAAAAAATATCCGGCTAGTAAAATTGTCTATGACCCGCGTTATACTTGGGCTTTGATTGATTCAGCCAATGAAAATGGCGGCCAAGCTGTCATTTCTAAAGTCGGCCATTCCTATATTAAAGAGATTATGCGTAAACAAGACGCCATTTTTTGCGGTGAATCCAGCGGCCACACCTATTTCAAAAATTTCTGGTATGCCGATTCGGGGATGATTCCTTTAATGATGGTTTTGGAGATGGTTTCCAAAGAGGGGGATTTAGATAAACTATTAGTGTCGTATTTTGAGAAATATTTCATTTCTGGAGAAAGTAATTATGAGGTTAAAGATCAAAATGCGTTGGTAGCCAAGCTCAAAGAGAAATATGCGGATGGCCAACAATCAGAAGTTGATGGTTTGTCAGTCGAATATCCTGATTGGCGATTTAATGTTCGTCCTTCAAATACGGAACCGTTAGTGCGCTTAAATATTGAGGCCAAATCGCAAAAATTGGTTGATGAAAAGGTTAAAGAGTTGGAACATTTGATTAAATAATATTAAGTTCTCAAAAAAAAGAAACGCCACGTCAAGGTTGACGTGGCGGGGGTTGGGTCGATGTGAAATTGCTTCGTTAGTGCTTGTGGCACCGATTCGATCTATCGTCTCTTTCCTCTGCTCGAGGTTTTTGGACCTTGAACAGGCGTCCAACAGCCTATAGTTCGGGGTTTGCTTTCGAGAACTTGACGAAGATGTCTTCGTTTCTCCAATTCTTCCAACTCTGCGCGGTTGATCTCTACGTCAGTGAGTTTCCTTCTCATCGTCTTTTACCTCCTTTAACAAGCTGCAGATTGCGTAGTCCGGCTTGGGGGACGAATTGACCACCGACTCGAGAGCCAAAAAGATAGCGAGGATGTGAAGAACATCTAAGAACCACTCCTTCAGTATCTGCCGGCTCAAGAATGTATCTTTCGTTAGCTGGTTTTGGTGGATTGTTGTGAAGGATAACCTTGCCAGCAAAAGGCAACCGTGACTCTTCGGTGGCTTCAAGATCCAGACTAACACATCGATGTTTGCCACCTGCCTTTGCTTCACAGATGACGTATGACCCGAAGGGATGATTATTGCGCAAGATGGTGACAGGAAACAAAAAAGGGATTTCGAAGTTTCGCCAGCAATCAGAATCTCGAAATTGGCCTGTCAGGGTGAATGGGCTTCTTACCATCTCTCACCTCCTCAATCTTGTTGAGGTGCGGCTATTCCAACAAGCCCATGGCTTGATGAGATCATAATATCCTGTTCGGTTTTTCCAGTCAAGAGGGATTTGATAAACCGCCCCGGTAGAGGCGGTCAGTTCGATGGTTCTAACCGAGTCTGTTTCTATTCTCCCAGAATCTGACGAATCTCCAAATGATGTAGAAAGTAATAGCGGCGAAAAGGCAAGCAATAATGGCTGCTGGTAAACGGGGCATTTATATAACCTCGTCAGGATTCTGGCCATAATAGTCCGACCAATTCCAAATGATGTGCCAGATCAGCAAAAGAAAACCGGCGATTGGGATACTCAGGAGTAAGACTTTCAGAATAATGAGTTCTCTGCCCATCGCTTTCCTCCCTCTGGTGGTGGTGCGTCCCCCCTGTTAGTATCGAACTTCTCAAATATAGGTTAAAATTACCCAGATTGTCAATAAAATAAGGATAATAGAGAGAACTGTGATCATTAAACATTGTTTTGGCGTTTTAGAGTTATAACTTTCGTGATTTTTTTTAAGGCAAAACCAAAAAATAAAACCAATTGAGGCCAAACTAAAAATAAACAATAGCCAATCAAACCATGGCAATCCGAAAAAAGACAAATTTGCCATCATCCCCTCCTAAAACAATAACAATTATACCACTTCCGTATCACAACGGGAACTTCCGACGCAATTATTGATTTACCATTAAGTAATTTAATTGATTTGTTTGAGTGCACCAACCGAAAGTTGCTTCTTTGCCAATTTGGATATCTGATTGAGAAATTTTTTGACCTTGAGCATTATAAGCATCTACCGAGGAAGTATAAAAGGTCGTTGTGCCTGTTTTACCTGCTTCTTCCCAGTTAATTGTTATTGAAACATTTGGCTGGATGGCAGCGACGGTACCAGTACCGGTACCAACAGCCGGAGCTGGCCCTGGGCAAGCTCCTGATGATTTTGGTGTTGATGTTGTAGGGGAAGCAGTGTTTATAGGCGAGGGAGTTATTGAAACTGATTTAACCGGACTTGGGCTCGGGCTGGGGGTTTTATTTTTAGAATTATTGTGTAAAACCAGTACCATTGCCAGGATAATGCCGATAATGGGAATCGCTAGGATATAAATTAGAATCCGAATTACAACCCAAACTGATTTGTTTGGATCTTTTTGTTGAGATGGTTGATTTTGATTTGGGATTTGATCCTGAGGGGAGGGATAAATATTTTGATTGGGATTTTGAGGTGATGGTTGTTGATTCACAATGTCTCCTTAAAAAGTTTTTATATCTTCAATCCCATCTTTTCTTTAATTTCTCGGATATTTTTTTGGGCATCGACGGCCAGCTTTTCCGCGCCGTCTTTAAGGATCTTTTTTACCTCTTCATCAGTTATTTCTGAGCGGCGTTTTTGGATTGGCGATAGCTCTTTTATTATAGCTTCCGCCAGCTCTGGTTTCAATTCAGAATATTTAATTGTCCCTTGACGCCGGGCTTCCCAATAATGATCCGCGCGCTCTTTTCCGGCAAAAATTTCGATCAAGCCAATGAGATTTTTAGTGCCATTACTAATTTCCGGTTCATTACCTTGGTCAGTGGTCGCAGCAGAAATTTTTTGGCGGATAGCATTGGGATTATCGTTTAAACCAATATAAGTCGAGGGAGCATTGGATTTAGACATTTTTCCTTGACCATCTAATCCTAAAATTCTTTTGGCCGGCGCCAATAAAACTTTCGGCTCGGGGAAAGTTTGGCCGAATTTTTGATTAAACCGCCGGGATAAATCTCGCGCCAATTCCACATGTTGTACCTGATCTTCACCAACCGGCACGCCTTCGGCTTTATAAATTAAAATATCGGCGGCCATGAGTACTGGGTAATCAAAAAGCCCGACTCGTTGTTCATATTTCTCACTTTTTTCCTTGTATTGAGTCATCCTTTGGAGTTCTCCCATGGTGGTTATCGTATTTAAAAGCCAGGCCAATTCCGTGTGTTCCGGCCGATCAGATTGCAGGAATAGTATCGACTTTGTTGGGTCAATACCGATTGCCAGTAAATCTTTAGCGGCATCAATAATTCGCTTAGGCAATTCTTTCGGAGAATAGTCAACCGTAATCGCATGGTAATCAACAACACAAAAGATACAACTATTCTCCTTTTGTAAATCTACCCAGTTTTTCATCGCCCCCAGATAATTGCCAATATGGAATTCGCCCGAAGGCTGAATCCCAGAGAAAATACGCATAATTTTTACCTCACCTTGATTCTATGTCAATTATGACTTGATTTCAAGAAAGGGCTGGTGTATGATTTCGGGTTATGAAAAGAATTGAAAAAACTATCCTTAAAACTCTTGTTTATTTTGATATTTTAAACCGACCGTTAATTTTGGATGAAATCTGGCATTACCTTTATCAAGAAAAGGCCAGTAAATTGCAGGTTTTTATGGGGCTCAAAAGTCTCTTGAGCAAAAAGGTTATTGGGCAAGAAACCTCGCCTAAGAGCGGTCACATCTATTATTTTTTAAATGGACGGAAAGAGATAGTGCCTGAATATTTTACCAATTTCTCAATTTCTCAAAAACGCTGGCAAAAGGTGGACAAGGTTTTAAAAATAATCCGTCTGGCGCCATTTGTGAAAATGATCGCCGTCATTAATTCGCTCTCTTATAATAATTCAAATGAAGATTCCGATATTGATATCCTTATGGTTACCAAAGGGGGACGGCTTTGGACGGCAAGGACCTTGACGATATTATTGCTCGAAATTATCGGTCAAAATAAGGATCAATGGTACAAAGCCGGCAAAATCTGTCTTGGCTTTGCTTTTGATGAAAGTCGTCTTGATATGGGAAAGATTAAATTAAATCTGCCAGCCGGCGGAGACATTGATTTTATTTACTGGTTAGCAAATTTAACGCCCGTTTACGACCGGGGGATTTATCGTGATTTTATCAAGGCGAATCATTGGTTACATCAAGAATTACCGAATTGGCAACCCAAGGAACTAAAAACTGAAGACGTAAAACTTAAAACAGCAGAAAAAATATTCTTAGGGAAATTCGGAGAGAGTTTAGAAAAATGGTTGGCAAAAATCCAGATTAATCGTATCTGGCACGACCCAAAAAATAAACGCCAGGGCACTTCAGTAATCGCCGATCCGGGGATGATGAAGCTTCATCCTTACGATAAAAGAGCGGAACGTCAAAAAGCCTGGGAAAAGAAGATTATGGCACTTGACAAAAAAATCAAAAATCGATTAAAATGAAATGTGATGGAAGCGTGGTTATCCCCCTTCCCGCTTCCATCATAACTTTAAGGTAGGCACTTGAAGTTTTTTTATGCTTAATGTAAAATAATTAGTCAAAGGAGTTTTATGCCAAGCATGCAAATTCAACCTTTAGCCGACCGCGTGGTCGTGAAACCCTTGGAGCAAGAATCAAAAACTAAATCAGGCATCATTATTCCTGATACGGCCAAAGAAAAGTCGCAAAAAGGAAAAGTTTTGGCCAAGGGGCCGGGAAAATATGAAGAGGGCAAGTTGGTGCCGCTTTCGGTTAAAATTGGTGACGTGGTTTTGTATAAAGAATATGGCGGCGATGAAATAAAATTGGATGGCGAAGAAGTGATGATTTTAAAAGAAGAAGATATCCTCGCAATTTTAGAATAATTGCGAAATTTCAAATTATAAATTCTAAATTTTAAATTAAATTGAAATTTCTAATTGAAAAATTGAAAATTATTTTACTGGAGGTTTAATGGCAAAACAAATCAAATTTTCCGAACACGCCAGAGAGGGAATAAAGAGGGGAGTGAATTTATTGGCGGATTCCGTTAGGGTCACTTTGGGTCCCAAAGGACGCAATGTTTTGTTAGACAAAGGTTTTGGCGCCCCTCACATTACTAATGATGGGGTTACCATCGCCAAAGAAATTGAACTTAAGGATCCTTTTGAAAATATGGGCGCCCAACTAGTTAAAGAAGTCGCCACCAAAACCAATGATGTTGCTGGCGACGGTACCACCACCGCGACGTTACTAGCCCAAATTATGGTTAACGAGGGCTTAAAAAATGTCACTGCTGGCGCCGATCCAATGGCGGTGCGTCGCGGCATTGAAAAAGGGGTAGAGACTATCACTCGCGCTCTCAAGGATCAATCCAAAGAGCTGACTGGTCAGGCAGAAATTGCCCAGGTAGCTTCGATTTCCGCGACTGACGAAGAAGTTGGCAAATTGATTGCTGAAGTGATGGATATGGTTGGCCGCGATGGGGTCATTACGGTTGAAGAGTCCCAGACCGTTGGCTTGGATAAAGAAGTGGTTGAAGGGATGCAGTTTGATCAAGGTTTTCTCTCGCTTTACATGATGACCGACACTTCGCGCATGGAAGCTGTCTTAGAAAATCCCTACATTTTAATTACCGATAAAAAGATTTCGGCAATTGCTGAAATCATGCCCATACTCGAAGCGATGGCCAATGCTGGCAAAAAGGAATTAGTCATCATGGCCGAAGATGTTGAGGGTGAAGCTTTAGCGACTTTAATTGTTAACAAACTGCGAGGAGTTTTGAATTGTTTAGCCGTCAAAGCTCCGGGCTTTGGCGATACCCGAAAAGCGATGCTTGAGGATATTGCCGTCTTGACTGGCGGCCAAGTTATTTCTGAAGAAAAAGGCGTCAAACTCGAAGACGTGACTTTAGATATGTTGGGCCAAGCCCGCAAAATCGTCGCTGATAAAGATAAAACTACGATTATTGAAGGCAAAGGAGCCCAGACCAAAATCAAAGAACGAGTCAAGCAAATTAAAGCCGAAATCGAAAAGACTACCTCTGAATTTGATCGGGAAAAACTCGAGGAACGCTTGGCCAAACTGTCCGGCGGCGTGGGCGTCATCAAAGTTGGCGCGGCTACTGAAGTCGAACTTAAAGAAAAAAAAGATAAGATTGACGACGCCGTTCATGCCACCCGTGCGGCAGTGGAAGAAGGAATTGTCGCTGGCGGCGGGGTGGCTTTGATTGACTGCATTAAATCATTAGATAATCTTCAGGTTTCTGGCGATGAAAAAATTGGCGTCAATATCCTTCGTCGTGCTCTAGAAGAGCCGATGCGTCAAATTGCTACCAATGCCGGTAAAGACGGCTCGGTCGTCATCGAAGAAGTCAAAAAACAAGCCAAAGGCATTGGTTACGATGTTTTAGTCGATGATTATGTCGAGATGCTCAAAGCCGGCATTATTGATCCGGTGAAAGTCGTGAGATTGGCGCTCCAAAATGCGGCTTCCGTTGCCGCCTCAGTTTTAACCACCGAAGCCGTGGTCACCGATTTACCGGAGAAAGAAAACCCGCCGGCCGCGCCAGATATGTCGGGGATGGGTGGCGGTGGGATGCCAGGGATGATGTAAGAGAATATAGCCTCGGGTCGCCCCCGTTCGCATCCAGCCACCCTAGCCAACCTAGGCTCGAACTTCGTTCGAGCCACCGGCATTCGCTCAGGGGGCATCCCCTCGGCTCATAAAGATAATAAGAAATAAAGAAGACCGCTCGAAAGGGCGGTTTTCTTGATATGAAAAAGGCCGACCCCTGTATCGGAAGGGTCGACCCTGTGTGACAGATTGGCACCCTGCTGGGCATAGTCAGTTGATTCTCAGAGTCGAGCTTCAACTCGTTTGGCTTTCCTTCGTGCAGCCTTCCTGATTTCAGAGGCTAAACCATTGGCCATCGCCTGGAGCCTGGGTGTCGAGATGCCGGTTCCGACTAAGATTGACTCAGCCTTGCTGGCTGTATGTTCTCCGATATCACGGATAGCTTGTGGCATGGTGCAAGGGATGTAGCTATCGCGGCGACGAACGAAGTCAGGATCCTTATGGGGATTCCACCTGGCGGTTGCTCGGCGGACCTTCTTCATGACAGATTCAACCTTCTGCATGGTCATCTCCTGACAGCAGAGTGATTCAATTATATCAACAATACTTTTTTAATGTCAACTTATACCTCACCAACATAGATTAAAAATTAATCGATGTTTGGGAAAGGTCGTTTAAAAAAATACCAAAAAATTTAAAAAAGATGTGAGAACGCGTCTTCGTTAAATTGATAAAAAGTTTTGTAGAGAGTTGGCTTGGCTTTTAAAAAATGATGTTTGGTAAAGCCGCGGCAATAATATTGCACCGCGCCGATTGACCACCTAAGATCAGAAGCAACTTGGGCTTGATAGAATTCTTTTTGCTCATCACAGTAGCGTAAAAATTGGGCTTTCTTTTTGCCAAAAAGGAACTCAAATTGGCCAGTGTCTTTGATTTTAATCATCGCAAAAACCTCCTTCGGACATAGATTAAAAATTAAGTTATGTTTCTTAAATCATCATCCAACGAGTCCATAAATTTGTCAAGCCCCGTTAGATAGCTTCGCATCAAACGGGGCGCAGACCCCGCAGACGACGCTCCTGCGTGATTGAACGTAGTTCAATAAGTCAGGAAGGAGTTGTGCTGGGGTCAAGCCCCGAAAATTTTTAAGCCAAGTTCGGTAGCTTGATTTTGTGTTTATCAATCACATGGCCCTCGAGCTTTAATATCCGCTCTTTTTCTTTGGGCCCACGAGCATAACCGCCGAGATGACCATCAGAGCGGATAACCCGGTGGCAAGGGACGGGATCGAAATCCTCCAAAGGCAGTTGCCATTCGCGGGCGCGATAGTTGCGATTCAAAATTGACCCCACAGCCCGATAGGCCCGAGGGCTTCCAGCTTCGCGGGCAACTTGAGAATAGGTCATCAACTTCCCTCTCGGGATTCTTGAGACAATATCCAGAACTCTTTTGGAGAAATCTTTGACCATATTATGCCGGGACGCCGGCAGCACCGGTGGGCGGCTCGGCTACATCATCACTAAATATAATCGCCGTGTCAATTTTCTGGACTTTTTCTGAACCAAAAACCCGGGCGTCACCGAGGAGATCTTTGAGATAATATTTTCCCACACACTGATTATCAGTATCAATGAGTAAATCTTCAACCACTCCCAAACCTTTTCCAGATTCAGTTTTGGCCCTCATCCCTAAAAGATTAATTTTTTTGTCAAGGATTTCTTTAATGCGAATGATTTCTTCCGCGCTCACAAGATTATCAATTGATTCAGTGACAATCCCCTTCGGATCCCAATCACGGATATCAGTGATGGAAAGTACTTTTTTAGGGCTAAAAATTCCTCCTGAAGAAACTAAAAATCCGAGCAAATTGCCGTTTTCAGGATCAACAATAATTTGGCGGATTTCGCCAACCTTTGATTGAGTATCAGTCGCCGCTACGGGCATGCCAATAAGTTTTTTGGCTTCGATGTACATCAACTACATAATAAACTAAAAACTTAAATGTTAAAACTTAAACTTGCAGCTTAAAACAAAAAAGAAAAATTCTTTTAAGCTTTTTCTTGAAGTTTTGAGTTTTGCGCTTTCAGCTTTTAGTTGCCCCGCTCAACATATTCCCCAGTTCTCGTATCAATCACAATTTTATCGCCGGTTTTGATAAAGAGAGGCACTTGGATTTGGGTGCCGGTTTCGAGCGTCGCCGGTTTGAGAACATTGGTGGCCGTATTGCCACGGAATCCCGGCTCAGTATAGGTCACTTCAAAGGTCATTTTGATGGGCAAGTTAATATTTATCGGCTTGTCATCGAAATAGACGATATCGACTTCGCCGCCTTCTTTAAGAAAATCGGCGGTTTTATCCAATTGATTTTTAGCTAAAGAGAACTGCTCAAAAGTGGCCGAATCCATAAAGTAGTAACCATTGGTATCATGATATAAATACTGGGCCTTTTTGGTCTCAAGCTCGGCTTCCTCCAGTTTTTCCGCACCAGCAAAACTTTTTTCAATAATCGTGCCAGAAATTAGATTGCGTAGTTTCGTCCGCATAATTCCGCCGCCGCGACCGAGTTTTGAGTGCTGGGAAAATACCACCACCATGGGCTGGTCATTAAAAATGATTTTACTCCCAATTTTGAGATCGTTGATGCTAAGCATAACTTTAGAGTTTCCGCCTATTGGCGGACATACGGCATCAGCGCCATAAACCGGGACCGTTTGATGGCATCGGTAAGCATTCGCTGATGTCGAGCGCAGTTTCCGGTATCACGGGCCGGTTTAATTTTGGACCAGGCCGTTAAATATTTGGTCAAAGTGTTAGTATCACGAAAATCAATATAATCGATTTTTTTTCGACAAAACTGACACTGTCTTTTTCTAAATGTAAATTGTCTGGGCATATTGCTTTACGCTTTTCTAAAACGGGATATCGTCTAAGTTAATTTCTTCGGAATCGTCGGCGGTTGTTTTTTCTTCTTCCTTGGGTTTTTGGGTTTTTTCGTCAGCAATTTTTTTGGGCTTCGGTTTTTCTTCTTTCGGGGTTTCTTCTTTTTTGGGGGCGGGGAAATCTTCGATATCAGCTTCAGTCGCGGCGGGGGCGGTAGCACCTTTGGGGGTCAAAAGAATGAAATCGTTCATGACAATCTCGGTGCGATTGCGTTTTCCGCCATCTTGACCTTCCCAAGAACGAGTTTGCAAACGGCCTTCGACATAGATTTTTGAGCCTTTGTGGACCAGCTGCGCCATTAATTCGGCCAACTTTCCCCAGGCCACGACATTGTGAAACTCGGTCTGTTCTTGAGTATTGCCATCTTTATCGCGCCAGCGACGGTTGGTAGCCACGCCAAAAGAGCAAACTGATTGACCAGCCGGGGTATAACGCATTTCCGGATCGCGGGTTAAATTCCCCACAATTTGCGCCCGATTTAAACTATACATTTTATTCCTTTAGAAGCTCGTCCAGCTTCTTATCTAACGCTTTTAAACGCTCATCAGCGGACATTTCCTCGGCTTCAATGGCTTTAGCGGCCGGGCTGACCTTGGGCTTTTCGGCCGGCGCTTCGACTTTTTCGATCTTTTTCGCCGGTTTCTCCTTGGCGATTTTTGGTTTTTCCGCTGGCTTTTCTTTTTCCTCTTCTTTTTTGACAATTTCTTTGGGTTTTTCGATCTCAATCGGCTTTGCGAGAATCTTGGATTCTTTAACTTTTTCTTTCGGTACAGCAACTTTTGCTGCTTTGGCAACCAGAATGATATGCCTGAGTATCGCCGGCGAAAGACCCAATTTTTTATTTAATTCCAAAACTTTTGTCGGATCAATTTCGAAAAGAACAACGGTGTAATATCCAGCCGTTTCTTTTTTGATCGGAAAGATCATTTGTCTTTGGCCAAGCGAATTGATTTCTAAAACTTTTCCGCCAAGGCCTTCAATTTCCTTTTTAACTGGCGCGTCCTTGGCATCTTCTTTGGTTATAATCGTAATTTCGTACTTATTCATGAGTCGCTTCGCTCCATTACGAACTACAAATCTTGTTACAAATATACGAATAAATCATAGCATAGGGAGGGAAATTAAGCAATACTTTAGACATTAAACTTAAAGTGAACAATATCACCGTCTTGGACGGTGTAATCTTTGCCTTCGGTGTGAAGTTTGCCGTTTTCGCGAGCTTCCTGCCAGCCGCCACATGATGTGAGATCAACATAATGGCAGACATCAGCGGCAATGAAGCCGCGTTCCATGTCGGTATGAACCTTGCCAGCAGCTTGAGGGGCTTTGGTGTTGGCTAAAATTGGCCAGGCCTGAATTTGCTGGTGAGGGATTAAAGTGTAGAAAGTGATAAGATTGAGTAATTTATAGGACTCTTGGATTAGGCGCACCAATCCCGATTGACCGAGGCCGAAAGATTCTAAGTATTGTTTGGCCTCGTTATCGGATAAATCAGTAATTTCTTCCTCCATTTTAGCGCAGATAATAATAGTATCATCATCCTGCGCAATTTTGTTGAGATTTGCTTCGGCAACGTTTAAAACATACAATGTCGGTTTTTTGATATTCGCGAGTTCGAGTTCAATATTAATAGTTTCTTTGGCATCAGCCGGATTTGAATCTTCGGAAAAGTTGTCAATTACGTGGATAATGGCGTCAACTTCGCTAATATGGCTTAAAAATTCATTGCCCAATCCCTCACCGCGGTGCGCATTTTCAACCAATCCGGCAATATCAATAAATTTGACCGTCGCCGGGATTTTTTTGGGCAATTTTAATATTGCGGCAATCTTATCAAGCCGTTCATCCGGCACTTCGACCATCCCGACATTCGGGTCGATAGTGGTAAACGGATAATCCGCCACCTTGGCTTGGTGGCCTTTGACTAAGGCGTTAAAAAGTGTCGATTTTCCAACATTCGGAAGCCCGACGATGCCTATACTTAATGACATAGCACAATTATAGCGTATTTTAACCTATAGATAAAGAAGAGGGTGACGGGACAGATCCCGTCACCCCACGCGGCTGTGATCAGGCGGCTAGCTCAGGATGTGTGCTCGCAGATCTTCTGCGCGGGTAGTCCAACCCTTCCCGATCCAGATGACCTTCCCATCCGGAATGAAACCTGTCCAGACGGCGACTCGCATCCTCGGGTAGCGAGCCGCCATCTCCTCGGCTGTCCGTTCCATATCGCGGCTGACGAAGACTATCGCGCTCACTCCCGTGCCTGTCTGGATGCGGTGCTCCGCCTCCTTGGCGGTGGCGAAAATCTCCACATCTGCCGCTTTCTGCGTACCGCCATGTAGGGCAGGCACTTCTGCCTCGAGCGTTTCCTGGAGATACTTGACCTGCAGTTCGTAGTCTTCGGGCGTTGCTTGCCCCCACTGTCCTTCCTTTACGATCAGAACGGTCGGTATCATGCCGTCCTCCTTTCCGTGGTGATACAACAGCTAATTGTATATTAAAACCTTTACAAATTCAAGAGAGTATTAAAAAAAGGACTCTCTAAGTCCGAAACTCATAGGTCAATTATACCTGAAAACCTAATAAAATCCAACAGCTCAAGACGTGAGCCATTGACAAAATTTTCAGATAAACTAGTATAGATTAAAATACTCAAAAATGGGTAATCGAAAATGGCTAAATCAAATCTTAATCAAGCTTTAACCTTTGATGACGTGTTGCTTTTGCCCGGCTACACTGATTTTACGCGCAAGGAAATTAATCTTTCCACTAATCTGACAAAAAAACTCAAAATCGCCCTGCCGCTGGTTTCAGCGCCAATGGATAAAGTCACTGAAAACCGTCTGGCCATCGCTTTGGGAAAACTTGGCGGCATTGGCATTATCCATCGCAATTTATCCGTCAAAGATCAGGCGCGAGAAGTTGCCAAAGTCAAAAGTCAAAACCTGCTCGTGGGGGCCGCCATCAGCTCGCAACCCGGGTTCGACGAACGCACCGAAGCTTTGATTCGGGCAAAAACCGATTGCATTGTCATTGATTCGGCCCATGGGTTTTCCAAATTTGTGATTGATTGTCTTAAAACCATTAAGAAAAAATATCCTCGGTTACAAGTCATTGCCGGAAACGTCGCCACTTATGACGGCGCGCGGGCATTAGTCAATGCCGGCGCTGATGGTTTACGTGTTGGCATGGGGCCGGGCTCAATTTGCTCAACGCGCGTGATTTCCGGGATGGGGGTGCCGCAAATCACCGCTTTATTGGAAACTTCACGGGCTGCCAAAACGCGCAAGATTCCCGTGATTGCTGACGGCGGGATTCAATTTTCCGGCTGCATTGTCAAAGCCCTGGCCGCCGGCGCCTCATCGGTAATGATGGGCTCGATGTTTGCCCAAACTGTGGAATCGCCGGGCAAGGTGGTTTTCTTAGACTATTCCCATGTCCCTTCAAGATTTAAAAGCATTTGGAATAATAATGCGAATCATGCGGGTCATCAGCGAACAAATAAATATCCTTTTAAAGAATACCGCGGCATGGGCTCAATCGGAGCGATGCAGGAGGGCATTAAAATTAAATCCGAAGACGAATTTCACAATAAAGAATATCCGAAAAAGAAGAATGGTCATTTGATTGCCGAAGGCATTGAAGGTTTGGTGCCGGTAAAGGGCTCGTTAAGTGAATTAGTCGAACAGCTCATCGGTGGGGTCAAATCAGGATTTTATTATGTTGGCAGCCGGACTATCCCTGAGCTTTGGCAAAAAGCGCGGTTTATTCAAATTACCCCGGCCTCTTTGGCAGAAAGTCATCCTCATGATATTTTAATTACTAACCCGGGGAAAAATTATTTGTAGTTCTCTCACTTGACAAGTTGGACTCATCCAAGATATTTTGAACTTGACCTCATCGGTTCTCTTCAAAACGATGAGGTAGCACTCCACAGGAGGAAGACGGTAGTGACCAAACAAGAAATGGTCCGTCGAATCATCGAGGCTAAGGGTCTCGAAATCCATGATGTCGACGCCGGCGAAGAGGCATTTCTTTACGCCTCAGGAAACTGGGGTCCGATCTATGTTTCGATCAAGGGACTCGTCTCTGTTGTTAAGCCGGTCAAACTGATAGAGGTGCTGACTGCTCACTTGGCGGTGAAGGTTGCCGAGGCCGTACCTAACATGGACTTTCTGGCGGCCAACGTTAGCGGCGGAATGGTGCCTGGCTGGAATCTGGCAGAGATGTTGGAGCCTTTCCTTGGTCGACCAGTGCCTTACGTCTATGTCCGCGAGACGAGAAAGAAGGGCGGTCAGAAGGAGCTTATTACCGGGTTGGCGACTAATCCTGATCTTACGCCAGGCATGAATTGTCTGATTCATGAAGAGCTAGTCAACTTCGCTGAGACGACGATCAATAGTGCCTCGGCGATGCGTGCCGCTGGCTACGTAGTTACCCATGCTTCCACGATTCTTTACTACGACAATCCGGTCGCCAATGCCAATCTGAAGGAAGAGGGAATCGAGATGATTGCTCTTCTGACGATGCCAGAACTCATCGATATCGCCGAGCAAGACGGACTACGCACTCCTCGTCAGATTGCCGCCTATCGCGAGTTCAAAGATGATCCTCTTGGCTGGCAGGCGAAGCGAGGACTCAAGCCAGTCGCGAGTGGAGGAACTCAATGAACAAGCCATTAGTCTTTGTTGCTTTGGATGGATTGGCTACCGAAAGAGCGAAAACCCTTAAGACAGCCGAAGATCTTTGTAAGGCAGAAGGTGGCGATTTCGGCTTCAAGATCAACCTCGATGCCTTGATCGATCTGGACATGGGACTGAGAGAGATCTTGGCGCCGATCCAAGAGCTTAATCGTCCGATCTTTGCCGACCTCAAGGTTTTCAACGGCACCCGGACCATGGCTTCGTTGTTTGGCAAACTAGCCGATCTGGGGATCAACTACACCAATGTCTGGGCTCAGGCGGAAAGGTTACTCCCTAAGGCTATCAAAGCCGTCGAGGGAACCCAAACCAAGATTCTGGGTCTCACTGTTCTGACCCACTATGACGAAGCCTACTGTCAGCGCCATTTCGGCCGAGATTTCCCTTCAACCGTCCGCCACTTCGCGCAAGTTGCGGTCGAGAATGGTTGCCATGGGATTATCCTTCCTGGAACTCAACTTTCGGCTGTCCGGGATCTTGACACCTTCAAGGTGGTCCCCGGTGTCCGGCCAACATGGTATCACGACGATCGCCATAGCGAAGAAGCCGAGATTACACCAAAGGAAGCGGCTGAGGCAGGCGCTGATGCCCTTGTCTGCGGTAGCCCAATCATGAAATCGGCTGACCCCGTCGCTGCCTTGAGCAATATTCTCCTCGAAGTCAATCAATAGACCATTCACACGACTTGTTGCCCGTAGGGATAGAGTGCCCTGCGGGCTTGTTTTTTATTTATGGATTTTATATGTTCGAAAAGACGATCAAATTGCTACTGGGGGTGAACCCAATGAAGGGCGACAAGACGATAGCAATGCTTGAAGAACGACTCCAGGCGCGTGAGCCCCTTAGTGCCGAAGAGATGGCTGACGCGCTTTGCCAGCTTGGAGCCGTCGTTTGTGCACCTACAAGAAGAACACTGGCTCACAGGATGTATTCTGAATTGCCACCATGTCCCATTTTCATTGATACACGTATCCAACCGAAGGGGCCGTTAAGTTCGAAGCAAGTTAATCTCCTTGGTCAACACATGGCTTTAGCATTTGAGCCATACGCCCAAGATCGTCGAATCATTCTTGCTGGAGTTCCTCAAAGTGGACGACACTTGGCAGAGGCATTTTCCGAGCAGTGGTCGGGTGATGATAGGGAGTCAGAATGTCTTAAGATTATCAGAAGAAGCAAGGTTGAGCTGGCTCTTGCGAAGCAGCGAAAACCCAGGTTGGAGACAGATTACAGCTTGATTATTGATAATGCCACTGAGACCGGCAACACGGCTGGTAAAGCTGCTTTGGTGCTTCAGAGAGACGGATACAATGTCGATTGTTTCGTTCTCGTAAACAGAGATGAAGGCGCTCGTGAATTGCTTGAGGCGATAAATGTTCGTCTGATAGCATTTGTCAGTCTTATGACCGTTGTCAAAAAGGCAATTGAGCTCCACAGTCAAGAAATATGGGGGAGACTTCAAGCTTTCCAGAACGCCTTACGTAATAGAATCGGCCTTCCTCGCGTTCAGCTACCCTAAGCACGAACTCAAACCTAACATCGCCTCCTTGCATCACGCGGGAGGCGTTTCTTGATGTCTTCTTCTCCCATGAAACGCCTGGTGGACTTCGGCGAGATGCTGGTCAGTGACGTGAGTATAGATTTGGGTTGTCGTCACCGAAGCGTGGCCTAAAAGTTCCTGAACCGAGCGCAAGTCCGCTCCGGACATTAAAAGATCAGTGGCAAACGAATGACGCATGGTGTGGGGGCTAACATGTTTGGTAATTCCCGCCATTCGGGCATATTTATGAATCATCCGCTGAACCGACCGGGGAGTCATAGGGGAAGGTTTTAGGTTTAAGGGGTTAGGTTTTAAAGAGTGTCCGTAAGATATAAATAAATACGGGTTTTTATCATTCCTAATATTTAAATAATTTTTTATCGATTCTCGTGCTTCTTGATCCAAAAAGACAACTCTGACTTTACCACCCTTACCGACCACCGAAAATTCGCTCTTTTCCAAATTAATATCATCCTTTTTAAGATTACAAAGCTCAGAAACCCGAAGTCCAGTTGAAAAAAATAGATCCAAAATTGCCTTATCGCGCCGACCCTGGATGGTTCTTAAATCTGGTTGTTTGAGGATGGCGTCAAGTTCTTCATCATCCAAAAAACTTATTTGACGTTCGCCAGTTTTGGCCAGTTCGATGCCTTCGGCAGACAGTGTTTGAATCCCGCGAGTGCCCAAATATTTCAAAAAAGCCCTCAAGGCAATCAAATGATAATTGGCGGTTGATTTGGCAATAATATCTTTTTTGGTTGAATCAGGCAATCTATGCAAAAACAGCCGATATTTATGAATTAGATCCTGATCAATTTTTTGAGGGGTTTCCACTCCCGAATCTTTAGCAAAACCGGCAAAACGCCTTAGATAATGATCATAATTTCTGACCGTCAGAACCGAGTGGCCTTTGTCCACCTCCAGATACTCCAAGAAATCAGTGATGAGACTATTAATAGTCATATTTAAAATGTACGACGCATTTACTTTCTTGTCAAAAGGCCCACTTTTCTGGTAAAGTTAAAGAGCAATGTTTACAAAAATTCTGAGCGTCGATCAATCCTGGCTACTGGCGGTCAATCATTTTGCCACGAGCTCCCATTTTTGGCAGGTAATTTTTAAATTTTTGGGCACCTATTTAATTTATCTCGCGCCTTTATTTTTAGTCGTTTTATGGTTTTGGTCAGCCCAAAGTAAAAAAATAGCCCTGCGAGCCACTTTGAGTGGGGCTTTCGCCTGGTTGGTGATAGCCAATGTGCTCGGTCGAGTCATTAACCGACCACGACCATTTGAAATTGTAGGGATCAAAGAATTGCTTTTCCACCGGCCTGATTATTCTTTTCCGTCCGATCACGCCGCATTTCTCTTCGCCATTGCCATCTCTTTTTACTATTCAGGATACAAAAAATTAGCTTTTTGGAGTCTCCTTGTTGCTCTTTTTGCTTCCTTGGGCCGGATTGGGATTGGTTTTCATTATCCCTTAGATATCGTCGCCGGCGCAGTCATCGGCTGGCTGGCTGCCTGGCTTGTTTGGCTCTTTGATCGTCCCCTAAACTATCTCTACAATTTCCTAATTTCCCTTGCCAAAAAATTAAAGTTGGCTTAAAAGGATTTTTATGGAAGAAAATTACCCGCATAGAAAATTTTGGGACATACTGGCTTTTGGGATTTCCGCCATTTTCTCGCCCTATGTGACAGCGGCGATATTTATTCTTTTGATCACCTATACTTACGCCCAAAACGTTCGCGAATTTTTACCTTGGATTGGGATAGCATTTCTTTTTGCTATTTTAATCCCAGCCAGTTATATCATTTGGCTGATCGAGCGAAAACACGTCCGTGATATTCATCTTTCCGACCATAGTGAGAGAAAAATTCCTTTTTTGGTTACCGGTATTTCGGCGGTTTTGGGGGCCGCCGCCTTGGCGATAATCGGTGCGGCCAAACCCGTCGTTTTAATGGGGGTGGCTTATGCCGTCAATGCCGTCGCCGTTGGCATCCTGACTTTGTTTTGGAAGATTTCCGTCCATACGGCTCTTTTTAGTTCGGTGGTGACAGTGATTGTTATTCTTTATGGACCACAATATGCCTGGGCGTTTCTTCTTTTGATTCCCTTGGCCTGGTCAAGAGTTTATCGTCAACGCCACCGCCTCGATCAGGTCATCGGTGGGGCATTAATTGCTTTTGTGCTGACATCGTTAGTTTTTTGGCTTTTCGGCTATATCTAATCAATTTTCGAATTATTCAATTAGGAATTATGAATTTATATTTAATTCTGAATTCTGAATTGTATAATTGACTAATTGATATTATGGCTTCACAGATTTTAGGCACAATTGGCGTTTTTATTATTTCGACTATTTCCATCCTGGGCTACGGTGGAATAATGTTTCTGATGGCGATTGAATCCGCCAATATTCCCTTACCTTCGGAAATCATCATGCCGTTTTCCGGGTTTTTGGTCGCCCAGGGTCAGTTTAATTTATGGTTGGTTGGTTTTGTCGGCGCCATTGGTTGTGTTATTGGTTCAATTTTTTCTTATTGGTTGGGCATGGTCGGAGGCAGGCCCTTGATTGAGCGCTATGGCAAATATATTTTAATTTCCCATCATGATTTAGATTTAACCGATTCTTGGTTTAAAAAAAGAGGCGAAATCACCGTTTTTATCGGGCGCCTCCTACCGATTGTGCGGACCTTTATTTCTTTCCCCGCGGGCATTGCCAAAATGCCTTTTGGCCGTTTTGTTATTTACAGTCTCTTGGGCTCTTTGCCATGGTGTTTATTGCTTGCTTTTATCGGTCAAAAAATGGGCCAAAATTGGGAAAATTTACGGCCCATTTTTCACCGGTTTGATTACGTTATCTTAGGATTCATAATTCTTGGGGCTATCTGGTGGATTTGGCGCCACCTAAGACAAAATTCTAAGCACTAAATTCTAAATCCTAAATAAATTCCCACTGCCGAGGGCAAGGCATTCAATTCAAAAAATTTTAAACATTAGAGCATTGGAATTTAGATATTGTTTAGAAATTAGATATTAGAAATTAGGATTTTCTTTAATCCAGGGCCATATCTTCAGGTTCTGCCTCTTCTTTTTCCCCAGCATATTGAGCTGGTGGATTTTTATCATCAGGGGCAGTTTTTTCTTTATCAGAAATTTTGCCATCGAGTCCCTTTGCCGCCATTGTCGTTTCATCCGGAGCAAATTCGACGTTTACCTGATCAAGTCCTTCAGTTTTTTCCTGAACCGGCGGTAAGGTGGTTAGAGGTTTATTCGGAATTCCCGCTGGTTCTGGCCTCGAAGGTTCTTTGGGCATGACCAGTTCTCCTGGTTCACCCTGAGGTTTCTCGAAGGGTTTTTCCGTGGTTGGTTTAGGTGGCGGGGGAATTGGACTAGGTTTTGGTGGTGGCGGCGCTGGTGGTGTCGGTTTTGGTTCTATCTTAGGTGGAGGTGGCGGCCAAGGTTTTTCTTCTTTGGGTTTTGGTGGCTGGGGAGCAGCGAACCCGGCGGGTTTACCCTGAGCAGAGTCGAAGGGCTTGGGTGGCTCGCCTCGATTCGGCGAAGCGGGTGGCGGAGGAGGCTTAACCGGCGGTGTCATTGGTTTCGGTGGTGGTGTGGGAACAGTCGAAGGCGGGTGCTCAACCATCGGCGGTAGGCCGACTTTTTCCGGCGCCTTTTTAATTTCTTCCTTGATGTCGGCTTTTTGAATCTGACCGCCAGTAATTAATTCTAAATATTTGGCATCAATAATCGCCACCGCCGGCTTACCGCCCTTAGTTAGAACAAAAAGCTTATCTTTTTGAACTTCAGCTACAATTTGCGAAAAATGATCTCGGGCGTAGGTTAGGGGAATGATGTTTTCTAAAGAAACCTTGAGTTCGTTCATAAACCCTCCTTAATGATACAGCCAATAAAATGCGGCCAATAAAATGCGGCCAATATAATGCGCCCAGTATAATGGTCATTTTAATCATATCAGGGATGTATTTTGACTGTCAAATGTGTCCCGTGGAGACATCCATACCCTTGACATTTGAGTGTTTTTATGGTATAATATGAATTACCTAAAGATAGGAAACTCTTGAGGATAGAACTGAAACGTGCTAAACTCAAGAGCGAAGTTGACACTGAATCGGGGACGGAAAGGGGTTTGCGGTGTTGAGGCGTCTGATAGTGTTACTGGCCTGCGCTTGGGATTGGTGGGCCAAGACCGTCTTGAGCTGAAAGGATCGAAAGGAGACAAGCAACATGGCAGTCGACGGTTACGCTGCAGAGGACGAAGACATCTTCGATTGGAGCGATCTGGCCCGCTGGTATCGGGGCCATCGCTGGTTCGTCTGGGGATTCATCGGCCTGTTTTTCGGCTGGTGCATCCGCGCCGGGTTTGGCCAAGGTGGCTGGTACCAGCTCCACGCCACTTGGTACCACTACCCGCCGTCGTTGTTCTGGGGGCTTCTGGGCTGGGCGATTCAAACTCTCGGAGGGCTTCTGCTTCTCTGGGGGTTCGCGAAGAGGTAGGCTGCGTCGTTCACGGAGGGGATTTCGATCCCCACCACGGCCCCGCTCATCGGGGCCAAAGAGCAAGTTGTGGCTGTTGGCTCCGTTCACAGCGGGGCAGGAGGTCGCAATTTGCTCTGTCGTACGGGGCCGTTCGGCGTGCAGCCGAACGGCCCGCTTTTTTAATTTTTAGACCTGTTAATATGATTGACATTTACCTCAAAATAGAATGCCTAAAATCCTTGACTTACAAGGTATTTTATGGTATACTATATAAATAATCGGGATACTAAAAATAAAAACAAAGGAAAAGCGATGAGTGAAAAATCAATCATTTCCTTCGAGCAAAAAGCAATTTTGACCGAGGAGCAAAAAAGATATCTTGGCCAAAGAGCCAGGGATTTGACCGAAGAAGAATCCGAATATATTGACTGGCAAACTAATGATCCAGAAAGACAAGAGAGAATTTCTGCTCGACACCGAAAGATGGAGACCCATTAAGGAGAACAGAATGCCCGAGAAGGCTCCAATAGACGAACAATTAGATGAAAAGACTAAAAAGGAGATAAAAGATCTCCAAAAAGATTATACTATTGCCCCTGACGGCACAGTTGTCAAAATTAATGATTATTTTGCCAATCCCGAAACTCCAGAGAAGCAGTTAAGTTAATAGTCCGCGGGTTAAGGTGAGGATGCTGGTTTGGGTAAAGTCATTAGTTGATTGGCAACAATACCTAAGACCTAACCTATTGACCATACTAGCTTCTTTACCCTAACCCAATAACTTTTTGCATTTTGCATTTCTAATCTGATATAATCAGAGCATGTTAGACTACCAATTGTCTACTTTTAATAATGGGCTAAAATTAATTACCGCCCCTCTGGCGAATACCCGAGCGGTCACGGTTTTGTTTTTGGCTGGTGTCGGCTCACGTTATGAGCCCAAAACGCTTAATGGTCTTTCTCATTTTCTGGAGCATATGTTTTTCAAAGGCACCGAAAAGCGCCCCACCAATTTAGAGATCGCCAAAGCCCTGGACGCGGTCGGCGCCAGTTACAATGCTTTTACCGCTGAAGAATATACTGGTTTTTACGTCCGTGCCTCCTCCGTCCATTTTGATCTGGCCCTAGATATCTTGTTTGATATCTTGTATCAAAGCAAGTTCAGCGAAAAAGAAATTGAAAAGGAGAAGGGGGTCATTGCTGAAGAAATTAATCTTTATCAAGATACCCCGCCGAGCTACATTGTTGATGTCGCCAAAAAACTCTTTTATGGGGAGCAGCCCCTCGGCTGGCCAGTCACCGGCGAAAAAGAGACTCTAAAAAAATTTGCTCGAAAAGACCTTTTGGCGTATCGAGATAATTTTTTCACACCTGATAATCTAATCATTGCCATCTCCGGCGGCCCTTCGACAGGCTCAGGGCAAGGCAAAAACAACCTCAATTGGCAAGAAAAAATCCATCAATTTTTCGATAAAATCACGACCAAAAAACAAGGTGATTATCTTCGAATCAAAGAAGGACAAACCAAACCAGCAATGCTTATTCATCACAAAATTACTGACCAAGCTCATCTGATTTTAGGTTTCCGCACAATCCCGCGCACTGACGAGCGTCGGCCGATTCTTAAGGTCTTAAATAATTTGCTGGGTGAAAATATGTCTTCAAGGCTATTTAGCGAGGTGCGAGAAAGACGGGGATTGGCCTACTATATTTCTTCGGAAATGGCGGATTTTCAAGATGCCGGCGTCTTTGGCGTTTCGGCTGGGGTTGATCTTAGCCGAGCCGAGGAAGCCATTAAAGTCATTTTAGAAGAATTTAGCAAGCTTAAAACTACCTTGGTCGGCGGCGACGAACTTAGATGTGCCAAAGAAAACCTTAAAGGCAAGCTCTATTTGAGTCTAGAAGAATCCTTCGCCGTTGCTGATTTTTTGGCTGAACAGACGCTCTTTTGGGACAAAATTGATGATCCTGACGAATTGGTCAAAAAATATGAAAAAGTTACGGCTCAAGATATTCAAAAATTTGCCAGAAGATTTTTTATTCCTAAAAATCTTAATTTAGCCATGATTGCTCCTTTTAAAGAGTCCAATAATTTTCAAAAAATCCTAGAAAGGTTTTGATGAAAAACAATGAAAAAACTCTTATTGCCATCAAACCCGAGTCCATCCAGCGTCATCTTATCGGTGAATTTATTTCTAAATTTGAAAAAAGAGGTCTGAAGTTGGTTGCCTGTAAGATGGTTGTGCCCACGAAAGTTCAAATTGAAAAACACTATCCCGATGATGAAGCCTGGTACGTTTCCTCAGGCACCAAAACATATGAAAACTATCAAGAGCGGGGGATTGATCCCGGGATGACGCCGATTGAGTTGGCCAAACGCACTCGCCAAAGATTAATCGAGCATTTGTCGGATCGGCCGTTGTTGTTGATGGTTTGGGAAGGGCCGCATGCCGTGGCTTTGGGAAGAAAAACTGCTGGCGCCACCAATCCTTTGATCGCGGATATTGGCTCGATTCGAGGTGATTATAGCGCTGAAAGTTATGAACTGGCCGATGACATTGAACGTGCCATTCACACTCTCATTCATGCCTCTGGTTCTCCCAAAGAGGCTGAGACGGAAATTAAGCTCTGGTTTTCCAAAGACGAAATTCTCGATTATGATTTAATCACCGAAAATGTTTTTTATACCAAAGAATGGGGCAAAGTCAAAAAGAAGAAATAAAGTGGTTAAACTATGTTAAGAGCTTATTTACCACCTTTAATTATTTCTGCCTTGATGGTTTTTGGGCTGACTTATTACGTCAAAATCCTGGCGGAAAAATTTAAAATTTTTGATTGGCCGGCTCCCAGAAAAATCCATCCCAAACCGATTCCACGTTTGGGTGGGATGGCGATTGTGGTCGCTTTTTTAATTTTGGTCATCGGCTATTCCTTGGCCTCTCACCGGCTCAATTTCTCCGGGTTTGAGATTTTAAAGGTTGATAAAAGACTAGTCGGCGTGATTTTGGGTCTTTTGATTTTACTGACTGTTGGCATTTTTGATGATATTCGGGGGATCAGGCCCTGGAAGAAATTGTTTTGGCATATTTTAGCCGCCGCCATGGTTGTCCTTTTCGGTCTTTCGGTCAGTTATGTCCGTTTGCCCTTTGGTGAACATCTTGATTTGACGACTTTACAAATCCCGATCTCGCTCTTCGATCACGGTTTTAACTTTGTCGTCTGGGGCGATTTGTTGACCATTTTTTGGATCGTTCTTTTGATTAATACTTTTAATTTTCTCGATGGACTCGATGGTTTATCTTCGGGGATTGCCGCCATCACCGGAGGGGTGATTTTTTTCTTAAGTTTAGCCTTAGTCCAAGACGCCAATGCCTTGTTGGCCGTTTTAATTACGGGGGTATGTCTTGGTTTTTTGCCCTGGAATTTTAACCCAGCCAGAATCTTCTTGGGTGATTCCGGTTCGATGAGCCTGGGTTTTTTAATCGGAGTTTTATCAATCATTTCCGGCGGGAAACTGGCAACCGCTTTTTTGGTTTTGGGAATTCCGGTTTTGGATGTTGGATGGGTAGTGTTAAGGCGATTATTTAGTGGGATTTCGCCTTTTGCGGCGGATAAAAAACATCTTCACCATCGCTTATTAACCGCCGGTCTTTCCCAGCGTCAGGCAGTCATTGTCTTGTATTTGATTGCGATTGTCTTTGGTTCGGTGGCAGTGGTGGCTTCCACCCAAGCAAAAATTAATGCCATTTTGATCCTTTCGGGGCTGATGGCCGCTTTAGCTTTGGTTTTAGTTAGATTAGAATGGAGAAAGAGAGATAAAATCTAAGGAAGGGAAATGGAAAAGAGATCTTGTCAACGGACTTTACTAATCATTCTTATAATTTTAGTTATTTTAGGCATGGTTGGCGTCTTCGTCGGCCAGATTTGGAAGTAGATTTAGTTTTTCTTTGCCATTCTCCAGGCCATTTCAAAGAAATTTCGATATGAGTTCGCAATATTTTCGCTCTCAATTAAGATCACAAAAACCTCTTTTCTAAGCGAGAAAATCGCCAGTTTATTGCCAAAAATCATATTATCGTTTTCTTGAAATTCAATCCCTCTGGGAAAAAACCTGATTTGATGGTTTGGATTGGCATTTTGGCTAATTTTTTTAAGATAATCAGAATCTTTCAGTTCTTCTTTCATCAAAATTTCTCGGGCTTTGAATCTTTTATTTTTCATCGCCCGAACCCACATATCGAGCAAATCTTTATATTCCTCCAAAAAATGCTTGGTAGAGCCAAAGTAGAGGACTTCTTTGCCGGTTTTAAGATTTTCTGCCATCTCTCGGTAGATTAACTCCACGCCCGCCCGGCCCTCAAAAACCTGAATCGAGGGCTTATGGGGCTGCTCATGATAAAACCTGTCTAATTCAGGTAGGACTTTTTCCAGGGTATCTTTTTGTTTTTCGATTTTCAAGAGTAATTTAGTCGGGGAAATAACTGAATAAAAGGTAACTTTGGGAGTTTTTTTGATGGCAACTAAACCGTGTTTTTTGAGTTTTTCTAAGATAAAATAAACGGTTGAGCGCTTAAGACCGCTTCTTTGGGCGAGATTGTAGGCCGTCTCCTGACCCATTTTAAGGGAGGCGAGATAGACCTTCGCCTCCTTTTCATTTAAACCGATTGTCTCCAAAACCTCTTCAATCCTCATATCTTAAGTATACCATAAATAGGAGCCAGTGTCAATATTTTCGACAACACTATAAACGACATAAGATTACAATACTTCAATAAACCATATAAACACGCATAAATAGTCTAAAGTATTGACAATATCGAGGGCATATGGTATACTCTATAGTTGTAAAATCGAACCTTGACAAGAAGGGAGAAAAGGGTGTCATATTCCGTTGATATGTGCTTATTGTTACTGGTTAGTTGCTTCGTCATCTTGATATTGGTTGTAGTCGGATTCGGCATCTGGTTTGATTTGCGGCATGAAGCGGGTAAGAAAATCCCACCTTTTTGGTTTCGTGTCTACCTGCTGCTGGTCTGGTGCTGGTTGTTTATTACTGTTTGGGTTCTAGCGGCAAAACACATAAAGGAGTGTTTCCGATGAAAGATGCTCTGATTTCCCCTCAGGAATTCAAGGCCAATCCGTATCTCGATCCGGACTGGGAGGAATCGACCGGACTGGGTTATCTCGGAGCCGTAGCCCAAGAAATGGGCCATGAGGTCAAGCTCTTTGTGCCAACTACCGAGACGCTGTCCGAACTCTGCCGCGAGGTGATCGCCTGGAAGCCGGATGTCGTCGGTCTGCAACTCTACACCTGCCAAGTGCCTGACGGACTGGCGATGACCAAGAGAATCAGAAAGGCTTTGCCTAGCGCGCTTATCGTGGCCGGAGGGCCTCACCCGAGCGCCCTGCCGAATGTCATCTCTGAATCAGCTATTGACCTGGCCGTAATCGGTGAGGGCGAAGAGACCTGGCGCGAGATTCTAAGAGTCTGTGAGGCCGGAAGTCGGGATTTCAGTCAGATTCAAGGGCTCGCTTACAAGGACAGGGGCGGAAGAGTAACTCGGACTGAGTCAAGACCAAGAATTGATGATCTCGGAAAGTTGCCCTCGTCACCAATGAGGATTGACCCGCGCCAGTTCCGATACCAGCCAGGCGATCCTTGCAGTCTCTACTATCCGGAACCCTCGAGAGTCATATGTATTTCGGATGTGGCTGGTAGGGGTTGCACCCACAACTGTCGTTTCTGCAGTTCCCCGAAGCTCTGGGAACGTTGCTACAAGGTTCGTTCTTGTGGTGACGTAGCTGAGGAGAGCTTCGTTGGTCCCAAAGAGAAATGGGGAGTCAACCTAGTTTTCATGGAAGACCTGACATTTTCGCTGGCTCCAAAATGGGTTGAGTTGTTCTGCAAGCAGCTTCTCGTGCGGAAGATTAACATGAACTGGTGGTGCCAGACAACGGTGCGATCAGTCACGCCAGAACTTCTGGCGTTGATGCGAAAGGCTGGCTGCCGGACGGTCGCCTGGGGAATTGAAGCAACAGATGAAGCCAGCCAAAAGTGGATGGGCGAGAAGCAATCTCTAGAGGAGACGAGGTTGGTGCTAGATGCGGCGGCCAAGCTCGGCATCATCAACTGGGGCTACGTGGTATTTGCTTGGCCTACCCAGACGCTCGATGCGGTCTGGAGAAATGCGATGGAACTTCGAAAACTCAACCTCCACCGCATCCGGCTTTCAATCGCCACCCCATTGCCTGGTTCGGAATGGTTCGACGATTTCCATGCTGGTGAGCTCTCGACCGACTGGCGGCTCTTTGACACCGACCACCTCGTCTTTGACCACCCACACATCGGTCCAACCGAGATCCGTGAGGTCCGGGCCGAGATCTTCAGCCAGTTCTACTCGTCGAAGGCATATCGAGGGCGCGTCGAGCAGTTCGTGGCCCGTTTTCCGGAGCTCGAGCAGAGCTTCACCGAATTCTTCGCCTACACCATGAAGTTCGTGTAGGTTTGGGCCCCGTCTAGATGTTTAGACGGGGCTTCTTTTTTAACTGAAGAATTGATAAGATAGAATTAGAATGAAAGACCAATCTCAATTTACTTTTGAAGGTCAGCGGACGGATGAGGATGTGATTTTTGTTTTAAAACAACATCCCTGGGTACTTTCGAATGCTGGTTTTATCGGGGTTGTTTTGGTTATTGTGTTGATTTTAGCGATCTTATTTTGGGGTCTTTCGGCCATTACCAGCATCGTAATTATTTTGATCGTGCTCTTTGTTTTTGTCTATGGTGGCTATCGTTGGTTTTTATATAATAATTCACTCTATATCTTAACCAATCAAAGAATGATTATCATGGAGCAGGCCAACCTTTTTTCTAGACGTTTAAATGAAACCGAATTAGATAAAATTCAAAATATGGTGGCCGAAATTAAAGGTCCAATTAAAACTTTCTTAAATTTCGGCAACATAAAAATTACCACCGCTGGCGTTGATCCGATCATCATAATTAAAAATGTCGAAAACCCTTACGAAGTTCAGCAGAAAATCATTAAATATAGTAAGAACATTCCTACGCTTTCATCACCGCCGAATAAAAATATTATTCGATAAATTAGAGTACTTTTTCGATCTCTTTCTCGTCGAAACCAATAATCACCTGCCTGCCGGCAGGCAGGCCTTGACGCTCGATCACAATTACTGGCACACCCATTTGACCGGAAAGCTTGACCATTTCCTCGGCTTTCTTTTGGTCACGAGAAACATTAATATCCTCAAATGGTAGTTTTTTGGAGCTGAAATATTCTTTGGCCATCTGGCAATTGGGGCAAGTCGGGGTAGTATAAATAGTGATTTTCATAATATTTTCAATTTCTAATTTTCAAAATTGAATCATTGAAAATTCAATGAAAATTGAGAATTGATAATTGAAAATTAAATTATTGGCTATTTTTATCGGCAAAGTCACCAATCAACGG
The DNA here is from genome assembly GCA_963698075.1 of uncultured Candidatus Berkelbacteria bacterium. GTDB lineage: Bacteria > Patescibacteriota > UBA1384 > UBA12157 > JAENIV01. Next base: position 807,895 of record OY969116.1, read on the forward strand.
CAGTTTATATCTTTCGCCATTGTAGGCTTTAACCATCATCACCACAATCAAGACCACGTACAGCGGCCAGAGTAACCAACTAAAGAAGTTAATGACGGGGATAAAGCCCAAAACCAAGGTGATGATAAACCAGGCAATCCCCAAAAATATCGATTGCAGCGCATGAAACTTAACGAACTTGTCTTTAGAAATCAAAAGAAAGACAAGCCCGACAATCCAAATGTAACAGAGCAACGCTGCTAATTTGGGGTCAATGCCCTCGGTGCCCCCATCGCCACCCCCTTGTTGTACTTCGGCCATAAAAACCTCCTTTTTATACATTTTACCTATCCCCATCATAACGAGGAAAGATTTATTTGTCAAACCCTTCTACTTTTCACAGGCGATATTGCGTTTGCCGACAATATTCGCCAATTTTTGAAGCATTAATTTATCGGCGGACACTTTAGTCTTGGTTTTAACTTCGCGAAAATTATCCACCGCATGCTTATGGGGGATTTTCAGCCACACCGGTAGTTCGCCAGGAAAACCCACGAGGACCTTTTTGATCTCCAGCAGCTTTTCTTTACCTACTCCATTGTTTAATGTGATCGTTAATTTTGGTTCCCCGCCTGCCGGCGAGGCAGGCCTTTTTTCGATTGTTTGTTGGACGGCCAATTCTTTAGCTTCCTCGGCAATAATTTTTAAGGCACCATCTTTGGTATTGGTTCTCCCTTCGACTAAAATAATGTTATCGACTTGCCAAACAAAAGTGTCTTTTTTCAAGACTTTTGGAAAAACTAAGATCTCTGTTCGCGCCGAAGTATCTTCAACGGTGGCAAAAAGCATCGGTTCATTAGAGCGAGTAATAATTTTGGAAATGGAGGTAATAATGCCGGCGACTTTGACTTTGGCGCCCGGCAAATTGCCGCTAATCTCTCCGATGGGGTTGGCAAAAGAAAGCAAGGTTTCCTCCATGCCTTTGAGGGGATGCTCGCTCACATACATGCCCAAGAGCTCTTTTTCCCAAGATAGTTTTTGTTTTTTCGTGGCGGGTTCAATCTTGATGAGTTCTAAACTCATAACTTGAATATCCGCTGTCCCAAAAAGTCCCATTTGGGCCGACGAGGTTTCTTTGCCTGACGAGCTCAAAAATTTCAAAATATTTTCCATACTGGCCAGAATTTCATTTCTTTCGCCAAACTTATCTAAAGCCCCAGCTTTAGTTAAAGCTTCAATGACTTTTTTGTTTAAATTTTTAGAGCCCAAACGTAAGAGAAAATCATCCAAATTTTTAAATAAGCCATTTTTTCTTTCTTCAACAATTGATTCTGCCACTCCCACCCCCACATTTTTAATCGCCGCCAGGCCAAAGCGAATGTTTTGAGTGTCCCGGACAACCCCAAAATCAACAAAAGATTCATTAATATCTGGTGGCAAAACGGCGATTCCGAGGCGTTCGCATTCAGCAATCGCCACCGCGAGTTTTTCCAAATTGCTTTGCTCAGAGGTCATTAACGCTGCCATGTATTCGTAAGGATAATGAGTTTTCAAATAAGCGGTTTGGTAGGCAATTTTGGCGTAACAAGTAGCATGAGCGCGATTGAAACCGTATTCGGCGAAAGGCTCAATAAAGCGGAAAATTTTGGTGGCAATAGAGCGCGTCACCCCTTTTTTGACCGCCCCGGCAATGAATTTCATTTCCTGCTCCATTAAGAGTTTTTTGATTTTTTTGCCGACCGCCTTGCGTAAAATATCGGCTTCACCTAAAGAAAAACCAGCAATCTCGCGGGCGATTTGGAGGACTTGTTCTTGATAAACAGCAATACCATAAGTTTCGGAGAGAATCGGCTCTAATTTTGGATGTAGGTAGGTGACTTTTTTACGGCCGTGTTTGCCAGCAATATAGTCAGGGATAAGTTCCATTGGCCCGGGTCGGTAAAGCGATACCATGGCAATAATATCTTCGAATTCAGAGGGCTTAAGTTCTTTGAGATACCTTTTCATGCCGTCAGATTCCAGCTGGAAAACACCGGTGGTCGCTGCCCGCGAAAGGAGGGCATAAGTTGGTTTGTCGTCTAATGGAAGGGTATCGATATCGACGTCGTGCGCGCGGGTTTTTCTCACGATCCGGATACAATTACCCATGATGGAAAGATTCGCCAAACCCAGAATATCCATTTTAATTAGACCAATATCCTCGAGTTCGTTCATGGCATATTGGGTGATGATTTCATTGTTACCTCGAGGTGCAAATTGCAAAGGCACATGGAGGACGAGCGGATCTCGGGAGATAACAATGCCGGCAGCGTGAGTTGAAGCGTGCCGCGCGACGCCTTCAAGACGCTGAGCCATATCCAAGAGTCTTTTCACTTGTGTGTCTTTTTGGTAGAGATCTTTTAATTCATCAACCGCCTCAAGTGATTGGGCCAAGGTCAGGCCAAAAGGGATCAGTTTGGCAATTTTATCAACATCGGAATAACTCATTCCTAAGGCTCGGCCGGTATCGCGCACCGACCCGCGGGAAGCCATGGTGCCAAAAGTAATAATTTGGGCCACATTTTCCGAACCGTATTTAGAAGAAATGTAGCGAAGGACTTCATCGCGCCGGTTATCGGCGAAATCGAGATCAATGTCCGGCGGGGCGATTCTTTCGGGATTTAAAAATCTTTCAAAGAGAAGGTTGTATTTGATCGGGTCAACATCGGTAATATTAAGGGCGTAGCTTACCAGAGACCCGGCGGCCGAACCTCGTCCCGGGCCAACCAAAATTCCATTGGTTTTGGCAAAGTTAACGTAATCGGCGACGATTAAAAGATAATCTTCAAAATGAGTTTTTTCGATTATCCCGAGCTCAAATTTGAGACGTTCTTTAAGCTCCGGGGCAACTTTGGGGTAGCGTTTTTTTAAACCCTCCCAAGCCAATCTTTCCAAAAAGGTTTTGGAGGTCTCGCCTGGGGGGAGGGAAAATTTAGGTAAAATCGGTTTGCCAAACTCAAGTTCTAAATTACACATTTTGGCAATCTTGGCGGTGTTGGCGACAATATCTTTGCCAAATATTTTCGTCATTTCCTCCGGGGACCGCATTGATAGATTAGTCTCTTTTAAAGACATCCGTGTTTCATCATCAAAGTTTTTTCCTGTCTGAACGGCCAATAAAACTTCATGTGGCTCGCGATCTTCGAGCTGAATATAATGTATGTCTGCCGTGCAAATAAGCGGAATTTTTAATTCTTCGCTTATCCTCCGAAGCCCTTTATTAACCTTGCTTTGTTCAGGCACTTCCGGATGGTCCTGGAGCTCTAAATAGAAATTGTCTTGGCCAAAAATTTCTTGATATTCTTTGGTGATCTTCAGAACTTTTTCCCAAGAAGAATTAATGATGGCTTGAGGAATCTCGCCAAAAAGACAAGCCGTCGAGGCAATTAAACCTTCAGAATGATTTCGTAATATTTCCTTATCAATTCTTGGTCGATAATAGTGACCGAGAAGATGGGCTTGGGTGATTAAATAAAGAAGATTTTGATAGCCGGTTTTGTTTTTGACTAATAAAATTAAATGGTAGGGATTAGCATCAATTTTCGGCTGTTTATCAGTCATTTGGCGCCGAGCGACATATGTTTCGACGCCAATAATGGGCTTGATGCCTTGGTTTTGACATTCTTGATAAAAATCAATTACGCCATACATGGCGCCATGGTCAGTTAAAGCCAAAGCGTCCATGCCCAATTCCTTGGCGCGCGAAACCAGCTCGGGAATTTTCCCGAGGCCGTCAAGAAGGGAATAATGAGAGTGGGTGTGTAAGTGGACAAAATTAGTCATCTTTTTGCGTTTTTATCTTAGCATAATCTTATTTAATGTTAAAACTTAAATGGTAAATGTTAAAGCTTCAACTTCAATGAAAAAGTAAATCGCAATCTTGACATCCTTCCTGCTTTATGTTAATCTTTTATTGTTGTTTTAACTTTTGAGTTTTAAGCTTTGAGTTATTATCATGGCTCACACAAAAGCTAAGGGAACCAGTAAATTAGGTAGAGATAGTCGTTCAAAACGCTTAGGCGTTAAAGTTTTCGGTGGTCAAAAAATCAATGCCGGTCAAATAATTATCCGCCAGCGCGGTTCTAAATATTATGCGGGGGCGGGAGTCGCTCGAGCGAATGACGATACTTTATATGCCAAAAAAACAGGGGTGATACGCTTTGACAATCGTCTAAGCCGTCGTTTCAGCGGCCGACTGTCGGATAAAACCGTCGTTTCCGTGGCTTGAGATTTCAAGAAAGTCTGGTGATCTGCCTGTCGGCAGACAGGTTTTCTTGAGGGCTCAAGCAGTACCTTGAACAACCGAATAGAGCTCCCAAATTCCTTGGCGAAGGGAGGGATGCGTATCGAAGAGGTCACCGTCTTCTCCGAGAGGAGACCGGCGACATCATTAGTTCTAGTGTGTCAAAGGCCTTCTCCACACAGCAAACCCCGCAAGCCCAGGGGCGATGGGCTAGTCACAGTCAGGAGAGGCAGATGGAAGAAGGAGCCGATTCAGCCGAAGTGAGGCCAGTGTGCCTCATGGTTGTCTCCGACAATGGCAATGGCCAGAAGCGCGTAGGCAAGGAAGCCGAGCCAACGTGCTTCAGTCGCGTCGTCTTTCCCCTGGGGGTCAAAATGCAGTTTTCGCCAAGCGCGATCCCCCAACCGATCCGTTGCTGGACTGGTTTGGATCCAAGCGATCCATGCCAGAAAGGAGATCTCGTCGTTCCCCCTGAAGGCAGCGGAGTCCTCGCTTTCTCAAGTGAGGTCTCCGTGAACGTCGGTGATGAGTTCTGGCGCCAGGGCATCAGGCTGATGCCAGCCGATATCCAGGCCGCCAAGGCCTCAGGGGTGCAGTTCATCGAGTGATGGACGCGTCGATCAGTCGGATGGGCCGTCCCCCTGCGGGGGGACGGCCCAGTTTTTTTCTTCTAAAGCTTGAATAAACTTTAATTATATGATAAATTAAATCCGTTAAAATGCTTTTACAAGATTTAACCCAACAATTTGGTAAGAAAAATATTCCGGAAATTCGACCGGGAGATACTGTCCGCGTCTCTTTTAAAATTACTGAGGGTAGTAAAACTCGACTTCAGTCTTACGAAGGAATTTGTATTGCCAAAAAGCATGGGAACAGTTTGGATGGTAGCTTGACGTTGCGAAAGATTTCCGGCGGCATTGGTGTTGAAAGAAGTTTTCCTCTTCATTCCCCTTTAATCTCAAAAATTGAAAAAATCAAATCTCGAAAAACTCGCCGCTCCAAACTTTATTTTATTAGAGATCTTGTTGGTAAAAAAGCCAAAAAAGCGCGCGAGCTCAAAGATTATAAAATGTGGGAAGAAGCTCTTTCTGAGGAAGAGATCGCTCAAATTGAGGAAGAAAAACATCAAGCGGCTCTCAGGAAAGAAGCTGCCAAAGAAAAAGAAAAAGCTGAATTAGAAAAGAAATTTGAAGCCGCCGCCGCCGCCCACGAAGAAGTCAAATCCCAAGAAAAAAAGTAAAATATATTCCTATGAAAGATGCTCGGCAAGAGCTCGGCAACATAGGCGAAGATCAAGCACTCCAATATTTGAAAAACAAGGGTTATGTTTTAATCGGCCGCAATCTTCGTCTTTTTTGTGGCGAAATCGATCTTTTAATGCGGGATAAAAAGGATTTGGTAATTGTTGAAGTTAAAACCAAATCGAGCAAAGATTTTGGTTTGGCCGCCGATATGATAACATATAAAAAGAAAAGGAAACTTTTGCAACTTGCCAAAGCCTTGTGGCAAAAATTTCCTAAAAAAAAGATTAGAATCGATGTTGTCGCCCTTGATGAGGAAAAAATCGCCCACATTATTTCTGCGGTAGAGGAATAATTCGTAGGAAAAAATATTATGGATGAAATTAGAACAAGAATCGCGCCTTCACCAACCGGCCCCTTGCATATTGGCACGGCCCACACATCTTTGTTTAATTGGCTTTTTGCGCGGCAAAAAGGGGGGAAGTTTATTTTAAGAATTGAAGACACCGACAAAACGCGTTCCAAGGACGAGTTTGTTGTTGATATTGTTGATGGCCTAACTTGGTTGGGCTTGGACTGGGACGAAGGTCCGGAAAGAAATGATGCTTATGGTCCTTATCGTCAGAGCCAGCGCCTCTCAATTTATAAAAAATACGCTGATGAGCTTCTTGGCGAAAAAAAGGCCTATTATTGTTATTGCACCGCTGAAGAATTAAAAAAGGAGCGCTCTGCCCAAGAAGCTAAAAAACAAGCACCAAAATATTCTGGTCGCTGCCGAAATCTTTCCCCGACCCAAATTGCTAAATGTCAAGCTGAGGGCCGTCGGCCATCGATAAGATTTATTGTTGAACCTCAAAAAGTTAAATTTAAAGACTTAATCAAAGGCGAATTGGATTTTGACGCCGCTCTTTTTGGGGATTTCGTCATTTTAAAATCCGATGGCGTACCCACTTTTATCTTTGCCGGGGTTATCGATGATTTTTTAATGAAGATTTCCCATGTGATTCGCGGCGAAGATCATCTTCCCAATACCCCGCGGCAAATTCTTCTCAGTCAAGCCCTCAATTTTACTATTCCCGAATATGGCCACCTGTCGCTTATTCTTAATCCTGATCGAACCAAGCTTTCCAAACGTAAAAATCCAACCTCTATCAAAAAAGATTTCCGCGCCCACGGATATTTACCCGAAGCCATGATTAATTTCCTTGCCTTAATGGGTTGGTCGCCTCACAGTGACTCCGCCAAAAAAGGAAACGAGATCTGGCCTCTAAGCGAGCTCGTTAACGAATTTAATTTAGCAGACGTTGGTTTGAGTCCTTCAATTTTTGACCAAAAGAAACTTGATTTTCTTAACGGGTATTATATACGCAAGATGACTGTCGGCGAATTAACCAAAGCCGCTGAACCTTTTCTACATTCCGCCGGACTCGATGATGAGAAAGAGAAAATCTTGATCGCCCTTTCGCTTGTCCAGGAAAGAGTCAAGAAATTAGCGGAAATCCCCCAATTAATAGACTTCTTTTTCAAGCCCCCGACTGATTTTAGTAACATTTTGGTTCAAGAAGGATCGACAAAAGAAAAGACAAAAGTCGCCCTTGAACAAGCCTTTAAATATTTAAGTCAAGAAGAAGATTTTGGCCGCGACTCTTTAGAGCAATTACTTCGGGCGGTGGCCCAAAAAAATAATCTGTCGGCTGGAGAAGTTCTTTGGCCGATAAGAGTCGCCCTAACTGGCAAAGAAGCCTCCCCTGGCGCCTTTGAAGTTTTGGAAGCCCTCGGTAAAGAAGAGAGTCTCGCGCGTATCCAAAAAGCCATCGATATGATAAGATAAAATTGAAGAACATGCGAAAAATCAAGGTCTTAGAAATTATTGGTGACTCCACTCTAGCCGGGGCACCCCGACATCTTTTAAGTTTATTAGAGAATTTAAAGCCGAAAAAATTTTCTCTTTTTGTCATTTGTCCGCCTGGCCCCTTAGCGGGAGAGATTAGATCTTTGAAAAAAAACATTGATCTAGAAATCGTGCCGATGCAATCTAAGTTGGATTTTTCAAGCATTTACGAAATTCGAGCCAATATTAAACATATCAAGCCCGACATCATTCATATTCATGGCACCCGAGCGGGTTCTGTTGGTAGGTTAGCCTCAATCAATTTAGGTTATCCGGTGATTTACACCGAACACCTTTGGACAAAGCATTACCGATTGCCCAGCCGGCTTAGTCACGGCTTGCAAATTGCCGGTCTCTGGTTTTTAGATATGTTTACGACTTTAAACATTGCTGTTTCTCAAGCGGTTAAAGATTTTATGGTTTCCAGCCAAATTTCAAGAGACGAAAAAATTATTGTTGTCTATAATGCCACCGAAATTACTAAAAATAAAGCCAAGATTTTTTCCGGAAAAAATTTCCAATTGGGCACCGTCGGTACTTTAAACTTTCAAAAGGGCATTCAATATCTTATCCAGGCCATGCCAAAAGTATTGAAGGAATTTCCGCAAACTCATTTAGAGATCGTCGGCGAAGGTAGCTATCGACGAACCTTGGAGAAATTAACCACAAGACTGAAGCTGGGAGGAAAAATAATTTTCTCTGGATTCGTCAACGAAATTGATGATAAGATGAGAGAGTTTGATGTCTATATCCAACCATCACTTTCGGAAAGTTTCGGCCTGGCAATTATTCAAGCGATGAATTTAGGCATTCCCATCGTCGCCACTAATGCCGGCGGTATTCCTGAGGTCGTCACGACCGGCAAAAGCGGCCTTTTGGTAGAACCAAGTAACCCCACGGCGTTGGCTGAAGCCATCATTAAGATTCTAAGAGATCCTAAGAGAGCCAAAGAAATGGGTGATTTGGCCAGAGAGGAAGTCAAAATTAAATTTAATCTGCCCGATATGATCAAAGAAATGGAGCAAATCTATGAGACGCTGGCTAAAAGTCGCCCTTAGTCTTAATACCTTAAGAAAAACGCTTGGTTTTGGACAAATCTATGCCGCGACAAAATTCGATCTGAGCTTTCAAACTTTAGATAAAATTCCTTTCAAAAATGTTTTGGTTCTCTCGCCTCACCCCGATGATGATGCCTTTGGGATGGGTGGTTTTATTAAAAAAATGACGACGACGGGCACAAAAGTGACGGTAGCCTATTTTTGTGACGGTTCAAGAGGCGTGCCCGAAGGACGGCCAGTGGGTGAGGAATTAGGCCTGCCCCGGAGGGATGAAAATTTAATTGCCATCCGGAACACTGAAGCTAAAAGATCAGGTGAAATCTTAGGAATTAGCGAATCAGTTTTTTGGAGTTACCCCGATGGCAAGCTGGCGTCAGGGACTTCGGCGATTCGAGCATTAACTGACTTGATTTCTCGTCTAAAACCTGAGATAATTTTTCTTCCTTCTTTTTTGGATAATCACGGCGATCATCGGGTCACCAACGAGATTTTTATCAATGCCGCCAAAACCTTAAAAGATGATTTTCCCATCTGGGCGTATGAGCTTTGGACACCGATTTTCATCAATCGTCTTGTCGATATATCATTTTATATCAAGACCAAAACCGAGGCGATTTTGGCTCATGAGTCGCAAATGAAAAGTCGTCGCTATGATAAAGCCATTGTTGCCCTAAATCAATACCGGGCGGAAATTAACAATCAATCGGGCTTCGCCGAGGGTTTTTTCGCCGCCCCGCTCAAAATTTATCGCGAATTATATCGGAAAAGTTAATATTGCGAGATAGTTTAATGGTAGAACACCAGGCTCTGGACCTGGTAATCCTGGTTCGAGTCCAGGTCTCGCAGCCAAATGGCGTGTTCGTCTAGTGGTTAGGACGCAGGGTTCTCAGCCCTGTAACACGGGTCCGACTCCCGTACACGCTATATCATCAGACATTAGAAATTATTTAATGCAACATTCATTACTATATTTAGTCATTACCGCTGGACTCGTGGACAGCTTTAATCCTTGTGCTATTGCGGTGCTCTTGATTTTTATTGCCCTCATGTTTACCTTCAAAAAATCACGAAGGCGCATTTTCTTTTTGGGTCTAACATATATTTTTGCCATCTATTTTACCTATTTAGCCATTGGTGTCGGCTTACTAAGGGCTGTTTATTTATTCGCCATCCCGCGCTATTTTACGATTGTTATTGGCTGGGGTTTGATTGTTTGGGGAATTTGGGGTTTTAAAGATTATTTTTTCCCAAAACTTCCATGGCGACTTTCAACCTCACTTAAATCAAGACAAATAATTGCTTCTTGGGCCGATAAATTTACCATTCCAGCGACTTTAGTTATGGGTTTTTTCGTGGCGATTTTTGGTTTCCCTTGCACCGGGGGAATATATTTGGCAACCCTTGCTTTGCTTTCGGCGAAAGAAACTTATCTTAAAGGAATTTTTTATCTTTTAATTTATAATTTAATGTTCGTTCTGCCCCTAATTGTGATTTTTACCGCGACCGCTAACAGATTTATGGCTGAAAAAATAATCAATTGGAACGAGAAAAATAACCCCATATTTAGGTTAATTATTTCCACCATCACCTTGATTTTAGGGACAGTCTTGGTTTTTTATTTAACTAAATGATAAAATGGATACGAAATACAAAAAGTTACGAAAATACAGAATCTTTCTTTTTCGTATTTTTGTAATAATTTCGTAGTTCGTATTTTAAGCGAGGAATAATGGATAACCAACCGCAAAAACAAGAACCAACAAAAAAAGTCATCGCTGTTGATCAAGCCCGATGCATTGGTTGCGGACTTTGCGTCACCACCTGTGGAGATGTTTTTGAGCTTGGCGAAGATGGTAAGTCTCATGTCAAAAATGCAGTCGGCTGCCAAACTTGCAATTGCCAGCAAGCACTTGACGAATGTCCAGCCAACGCAATTTCCTGGCAGGAAATTGAAAATCCGAAATTCGAAGCATGAAATCCTAAATAAATGAACGCCTAAAAACAAATTTTCAAAATTAAAAAAAAATTTAAATATTAGAACATTGGAATTTAGATATTATTTAGAATTTAGAAATTAGGATTTAGAGTTTAAATTTTCCGAAGGAAAATTATGTATGACTCAATCATTATTGGCGCGGGTCCAGCTGGTTTAACTGCCGCTATCTATTTAATCCGAAAAAAATTGAAAATTTTGGTTTTAACTCAAAAATTAGGCGGTCAAATTATGGACGGACCCTTAATTGAAAATTATCCAGGGATAGAAAAAATTTCCGGAGCCGACTGGGTGGACAAAACATTCAAGCAGGCTAAAGCATTGGGAGTGGAAATAAAATCAAACGTTGAAGTAAAAAAGATCAAACAAAAAGATGATACCTTCGAAGTTGAAATTATTGGTGGGAGGTTTGAAGCCCGTTCAATCATTGTTTGCTCAGGTAAAAGTCCTCGTAAGCTTGGCGTCCCGGGTGAAGAAAAATTTATTGGCAAAGGGCTTTCGTCCTGCGTCACTTGTGACGGCCCCTTGTTTCGTGACAAAGAGGTTGCCGTTATTGGTGGGGGTAATTCGGCGATTTCGGCCGCTTTAGAACTCGAAAAATATGCTCGAAAAATTTACATTATTAATTTGGGGCAAGATTTAATCGGCGAAGAAATAAGAATTGACAAAGTTAAAAAATCGACCAAAATTGAAGTTATTGCTTCGGCCAAAACGACCGCCATCTTGGGATCCAATTTGGTTGAGAGTCTCAAATACCAAGATTTAAAAACCGGCGAAGCTTCAGAAATTAAAATCCAAGGCATTTTTGTGGAAATCGGCTGGGTGCCCTCAACCGCTTATTTGGAGAATTTTGTCGAATTGACTCCCGCTAAAGAAGTTAAAATTAATAAAGACAACGCTACCAGCATCCCGGGCGTTTTCGCCGGCGGAGACATCACTGATATTGGCTATAAACAATTAGTCATTGCTTGCGGCGAAGGTGCCAAAGCCGGCCTAAGCGCTTGGGATTATTTAACTTTAAACAAGGAGACAAAATGAAAGTCCTAATCGTTGATGATGAAAAGGGAATTTTAAAGATGTATAGTGAGTTTTTAACTGGCACTGGCATCGAAGTTTTACAGGCGACCGATGGTCAAACAGGGATTAGATTGGCCAAAGAGCAAAAGCCAGATGTCATTTTGCTCGATATCATCATGCCGCGATATAATGGCCTTGATGTCTTAAAAGATCTTAAAGCCGATCAAGAAGTTAAAAATATACCGGTTTTCTTACTAACTAACCTTCCGGCCGAAAGTTCCGAGGGCAAGGCCAAAGAATTAGGCGCCGCTGGTTATTTAGTCAAAGCGGAATACGAGCCCAAGATGATTTTGGATGTTATTCAAGGCGCCGTCAAAAGTCCTCGTTAATTAGGAATTTCAAAGGTGAAAGTTGCCCCTCTTCTTCCGCCGGCTGGCGGATTTTTCTCGGCCCAGATTTTACCACCATGCTTTTCAATAATTAAGCGTGTGATATAGAGACCCAAGCCAGTGCCTTGGTTATCGAGCTCTAAAATATCTTTACCTCTAAAAAATGGCTGAAAAAGCTTTTCCCGGCCTTCTTCTTTAATTCCGACGCCTTCATCAATAATTTTGACGGTGGTAACTTTTTCATTTTGTTCTGATTCGATACGAATTTTACCCTGCGGAGTGTATTTAATCGCATTATCTACGAGATTATAGATACAATTGCGAATTTTATCAGCGTCGACATTAATTGGCTTGGTATCATGAGTTTGACAAATAAGGAGAACGTTATTTTTCGGTCGAGTTTTTTGAAATTGATCGACGACATTTTTTAAAATATCACCGATCTTTGTTGAAGTTTTTTTAAGCTCGAAAGTGCCACTCTGAATTCGTGAAATCGAGAGTAATTCCGAAACTAAATTTATCATCCTTTTTGTGTTGGCATAAACTTCCCCGACTGCCGCCTTCTGCTTCGGCTCAAGCTTACCGTAGTTTTCATCATTAAGCATCGAAACAAATCCTCGAATAATTGAAAGTGGGGTAAAAAGCTGATGGGAAGTCAACGATAAAAATTCTTTTTGACGCCCCGCCTCCTCCTCCAACACTTTTTGACGAGCCAAAGATTCCTCTTTGGCCATTCTTTCTTGGCGGATTTGGAGGGCCAAGGCTCGACAGAAAATTGTCATCAAAAGGATCAAACCAATCTGCCAGGCGCCTTGATAAAGAGCTTGAGTTTGCGGCAAAAGCTCTTGAGAGCCCAAAAATACTTCGAAAGCGACAAAAACAGAGGCGATGGTGGCAATGAGTAAAGCATTGATAAATTCTAGTTCCAAAGCAGCAGCGGCAATCGGCAAGAAATAAAGAGCGAAAAAATATTGACCATAATCTTTAAGCACATGGATTAAAACACCAATTAGAACAATGTCGGCAATGGTCTTGAGATAAAAACGATTTGAGCGCGAGAAATATTTATAAATGACTAAATAATAGACGAGAACAAAAGAAATCAATCCCCCGATTAAATAATAAACTTGATCGTTTTCAATCAGTTTTAATGGTAAAAACCGGACGCCGAAAATGATGAGAACCATCACAATCCAAGTTGAGACCTCAATTATTTTCTCATAGCGACCAAAACGGCGACGATTATTTTGTTCAGGCAATTTACCCTCCTTTTTTCATTGTAGCATTTTTTGATTGATATTGTCAGAATGATCTTTTAAGATTGAAACTAGGGGAAGAACGTTGACAAGGAGAAAAGACCATGACCCGACGGTCTTTCTTGGCCGGAGTGATTTTCGGTCTTTTTGGCCCCCGTTTCGTTTGTCGGCTGCTGGCTGATTCGATAAAAGGTGGTCGATGGTATCCAGGTATCATCCATGTCCATTCGACCTTCTCCGATGGTGACCGTACCCCAGCCATGCTCAAAAATGCTGCTGTTGCCAATGGCTTGGCTTTCTTGATTGTCACTGATCACTGGGAGCAGATTCCGAAAGAAAAAAAGCTCTCGGGCCTGGTAACTGATGACTTTGGTTTTGATAAGTATTTGGCGAGTTTCCAAAGCACGCCCAAACTTATCATCATTGCCGCCGCCGAGATCGCGGTTCCTCGTCAAGGGGCTTCCTCGCATGTTCTGGCCATCGGCGATCTTCGGAAAATCATCGGCCAAACATATTCCTCTCCTAAAGATCTTATCGAGAACTTGAGCCGGGCTGGACTGTTGGCAGTCGCGGCCCATCCCGATCTCAACGAGAAGGGTCGAAACTTCATTTTTGACCTTTCAATGGCACCCTCCATCGCGGGCATTGAGTTTTACAATCAGAGCCGAGACGCGGACCGAAAGACCTTGGGGCGGCTTCTGGATTTGATTGCCGCCGGCGCCGCCGGCCGAGACATTTTTGTCACCTCCGGCTGTGACAGCCATATGTCTGTTGATCCTACCAGTTTGGATCTCGCTCGCTGGACTCACAAGACTTACGTCTGGGTTGAGGATAAACTAACGGATGAAAACCTGCTCGCGGCTCTGGCTAATGGTCGGACCTACGCCGCCAACGACGGAGCCCAGTTAGTCTCAATCAACCATCTGCCCGGATTTACGCCGCAGTCTGTCAACCGGCCGGAGTTCTTCTTCACCATCAGTTTGCCAGATAAGGCCTCATGGAAAAAGGCCAAACTCTATCGTGACGGTCAATTCTTAGGTTTTGCCGCCCCGGAGAAGACGAGCGATGGTCAGCGCTATCATTTTCATGACACACAATGCTCCCAAGGGACTCATCGTTATATCATCGAAATCGAAGACTATCTCGTAACCTCGCCAATCATCCTTGATGTCAAAGATGATTCCTTGCCACGCGTGGGTTTTGGGACGGACCGACGCGATCGTGATGGTCTCTGGCCCGAAAGGGTTTGCCGTAATTTTCTTGCCAGTGCTGGCACCCAACTCCCCATTGCTAGCAACGCCCCCGTCACCAAAAAGACTCTCCAGAACTTTATCGCCTTGGCCAAAAAGGCGAAAGCAGGAGCCTTTGGTTCCGGCAAAGTCTATGAAATCGATGGCACGACTCGATGCGATGTCCATGTCGAAGTGGATACGACTAACAATCCCTTGAGTAAGACAGAAGACCGTGACCACAGCACTTGGATCCTGGTTCTCGAGAACAACCAATGGAAAATCTGGGACATTGTCGAGGGTTACGTTAACTGGTAAGACCGAACTTTTCAGGCCCGCCTTCGCTTCACGCGAAGGCGGGCTTTCTTGAAGGGTTGACATGATTTATTGCCTATGTGGTATATTAAATACACACTAATAATCTATAAAGGAGGCAGGATGGACCCAAGAGAAAAAAAGGAAATGGCCGGCATTGTCGGTGAGGCGATCGACCAAAAGGTTGTGCCGCGGTTGGCAAAGTTAGAAACAATGATTCCCAAGGTGGATAAAATTGGAGAATCAGTAGAATTTATAAGGGAGCAGGTGGCGGAGAATTCTATTGATATTACGGAAATGAAGGAAGATCTCAGCGATTCGAAATTCACAATCGAAAGAATAGAAACTCGTTTGCATACTGTCGTGAAGGACCAAGATAGTATGGACTTGAAGACCAAGCAAATGAATCGTCGCGTCCTCCGACTAGAATCAAAAAAGGCGAGTTAATTTATCCAAAATTTTTAATTGAACTCAGTAATTATCAAAGCTTTTTTGATTGTTTTTTTAAGCTTTATCTGTTAGAATAATCTTAACTCGAAGTGGGGAGGACGTTGAGAATGGCACGTGCGGCCTGGATTGTCATTATCGCTGTCGTCGTCTGCACTTTCATAGGCGTACAAGTGTACGACAACCAGATGGTTCCAACGATGAAGAAGATCCAGGTTGTCTGTGATGATCCCAAACACCAAGGCAACCGAGTCGTCTTGACTGATGAGAAACCGACTATCGCTAAAAGAAAGGATGCTCGTCACGAGATTGTCGAAGTCCAGCGTACCTCTGCCTGTCTGCAATGCCAGAAGCGCAAAGAGCAAGAATTCCAGATTGCCAGATCAAGAGCCGAGACAGATGATCTGATAAGGCATCTTGATTATCATTTCGCGTTCGAGCTAGCTTTCGCCACTGAATATGTTCGAGAGAAGTCATTGCCACCAGGCGGCGGGATCACCTTCCACGTTGATGTTAAGAATAAAGGATCTAGCGTCATCGAAGGGTTGCGGTTTATTGTTCAGCCCGTAAGCTATCTCTATTTGACGCCATTCCGGGAGGTTTCGGTATTCGACCGGGCATTACACGATGTTCACGTTGGCTACGACAAGAAGGACGCCGCGCTCTTGAAGAATCTGACGACCACTGGCTTGGCCGTCTGCGACTACCAAGGACGCAGCAAGCTTTTCCCTCAGGGTAATCCCTATTATCCGGAAAACGTGGGTTATTGTGACACGGCGTTTATGTTGCGCGGTCGATTGGCGTTGAGTCCTAAACTCCAACCTGGTCAGGATGTCCAGTTCCAGGGATACCTCATCTACAAGAATAAGAAGATTCCCCTCGGTACCCTGACGGTCCACGTTATGTATCCTGGCTAACCCCCACCACCAGTCATCATCAAGGCGGTCGGAAGTTTTCGGCCGCTTTTACCCGCCAGTAGCTTTATGCGAAGGCGGGTTTCGTTATCCATTGAAAATTTAAGAGAACTTTGAGAGAATAAGACAAGAAAGAGAGAACTAATGTCTAAAATTGATAAAACTGCCTTCCACCTCGAACATCATTCCCGCGATTTGGGGCTTTTAACCGAAGAAGAACAACAAAAAATTGATGACACAACGTTGCTTATCGCCGGTTGTGGGGTTGGCTCGCTGATTGCTATCTCTGCCGCTCGGCTCGGTTTTGAAAAATTCGTCCTCGTCGACGGCGACAAAGTGGAATTATCTAATATCAATCGTCAGGGATATAGTTCTCACGATGTCGGTAAATTCAAAGTCAATGCTTTAGCCAAAAGACTCCGTCAAATTAATCCCCACATTCAAATCAAAAAATACCCGGTTTTTGTTGATCTTGGAAACGCCGCCCGATTAGTCCACAAGGCCGATATTATTATTGATACAATTGATCCTACTGCGGCCCAAGCCGTCATTGCCATGCACCGGGCGGCCCAAAGAGAACATAAAACCATTATTGGGCCGATGGATGTTGGCTGGGGGGGATTGCTTCAAATTTTTACCCCCGATTCAATTTCCTATGAGAAAATGATTGGTCTTGATCCAGAAACGCCAGTGGAAAAAATCAGCAACGAAGAGGGCTATGGTAAATTCGTCCAATATTTCATCAAATTTTTGCCGGAATATGTGCAGAAGATGGCGATGGAAGTGGTTGAGGGCAAGCGTAAACATTATCCACAGCCCGTTTCCGCCGCCTATATTTTATCTGCCATGACGGTGATGGCCGCCAAGCGAGTGGCCAATGATGAGCCAATTATTACTGCTCCCGATTATATTTCTTTTGATCCCAACGAGGTTTTAAAGCCAAAAAAATGAACAAGAGATCCTTAACCCTCATCTTAATCGGCTTGGCAATTGCTGATCTTTTAGGCGCGATTGATGCCACCGGCGTTAACATTGCTTTGCCGAAAATCACTCGCGATTTGGCCATCCCCATCACCATTTCCCAGTGGATTCCCAACGCTTACACTCTAGTCCTCGTTTCTACCTTGTTATTTTTCGGCAAAATCGGCGATTCAATTGGGGTCAAAAAACTTTATCTTTTTGGCCTAATATTGTTTGGTCTGGCTTCAGCCATCTTGGGTTTTATTAATAATCCTTATCTTCTCATCGCCATTCGCGGACTTCAGGGGTTGGGAACCGCGATTTTATACACTATGCCAATGGCCATCATTGCTCATCTTTGGCAAGACCGCGAAAAAGCTTTTTCAGTCACCGCCTCATTTTTTGCCGGCGGCATGCTTGTTGGCCCATTAATCGGCGGCGTTTTTACCAATTTAAATTTTGGCAATTTCCACGGCTGGCATTTAATTTTTTTACTTAACATTCCCTTTATTATTTTTGGTCTGATTGTCGCTACCAAATTTATCCCGGAATTGCCTTCCCAAAAAATCAAAATCGATTTTTTGAGCGTCTTAATGCTTTTGGTTGGCCTGGCCCTTATCATTCTTTCTTTGACGATTATTAGTAAATGGTATCTGCTCGCCGGAGTGGGGATCTTGCTTTTGCTCTTTTTCTATGAAAAGAAAGTCGCCAATCCATTATTGGATTTTTCTTTATTTAAAAACCGCACTTTTACGGCCTTCAATATCGTCAGCGCTTTGGCAATGGTAACAATTATTGGCATGAGTTTTGTTTTAACTTTTTATTTGCAGGATATTTTGAAATGGAATTCTTTGCAGGCGGGCTTGGCTCTCTTGCCCGTGCCAGCAGCTACCGGCGTGGTCTCGATTTTGGCGGGCCGAATGAAAAACTGGAAATTGGCGGCGTTTTTAACTAGCGGCTTGATTTTGGCCGGGATTTTACTTTTAACCCAAATTCATCCGTCCATTTCCTACTACAAATTGATTTTGCCGGCGATGGTTTTAATCGCCGCTGGTTCCGGCTTTTTGATGACCGTTGGTTTTGCCGCTATTTTGGGCTCGGCCCCAACTGAAAAATCCGGTAGCGCTTCGGGAATTTTGAATACCCTACAGCAATTAGGCGGTTTGATCGGCATCGCTTTAGTGGCGGCCATTGTCTTAAACTATTCTTTGGCTTTTTATATTCTGGTGATCGCCGCCTTGATAGGACTAATTGCCGCCTTTTTTGTTAAAAAGGCAGAAAATATTTCAATTTGACAATCCTAAAAATTCAGGATATAATTAAAGCCGAGGACAAAAGAATGGAAATAAATTTTATTACTCAAATTTGGCAAGAGGGGAAAATGTATGTTGCCTATGCTCCCGAATTAGACGTCTCTTCTTGCGGAAAAACCGCCCGAGAAGCTCAAAAAAATCTTCATGAAGCAGTCGAGATTTTCTTGGAAGAGACAGCTAAGAATTTGACACCGAAAGTAGTACTTGTATAAAATGAGTTTGGAGGGATGATGAATTCTAAAGATAAGAAAGATATAAGTTTAATAATTTTAGATGCTCTGGATAAAGTTGTGATTCCTCAGTTTGATAAAATGTATGAGAAATTCGAAGAGCATGATGAGAGATTCGGGGATATTGATAATTCTTTAACCCGGATCGAACTAAAACTTGATAACGAAGTCAAGAGAAACGATGAACAAAGTATTAAAATTACGAAATTAAATACACGCGTTCTCAAATTGGAAAAATCCAAAGCGTAACCAATTTATTCCTAATCTATTGGAAAAGCCCGCTTTTTGTTATAGAATTTAATGTAGAGGGGGTAATTTTAGGAGTTTTTATTATGGATCAAAAAAAGCCATCAGGTCCGCCACCAGGTGCGGCCGGACAAAAACCACCGGATATGCGTGAAATCATGGCTGATTATAATAAAGCGGTGAAGTTTTTTGCCAACACGCCGGCCGAAGCGTGGGAAGGGTTAGCGGTTAAAACCGCGATGGGGGTGTTTTCGGAAACGGCTCAAACTATACCTGCCTATCAAGAATTTTTAAAATTACAAAAATTCAATCCGGAAACAATCAAATCCATCGAAGATTTTTACAAAATCCCGGTGATGGATAAATATAATTACATCCAAGCCTACGGCTTTAACGAAGTCAACTCGGCTAAAGCCGGCAAAGATCTGTATAGTGTCTCTCTAAGTTCAGGAACAATTGATGAACCAACCATTTGGCCACGCTATTACCAATACGAGGAGTTCCTTCCTTTGGTTTTTGATCTTTTAATGCGGCTCTATTGGCAAATTGATAAAAAATCAACTCTTGCCGTTAATGCTTATGCGATGGGACCTTGGATGGCGGGATTTTCCGTTCATTCAGCAATCAGGCCTTTAACGCAAAAATATAAATTAACTTTAGCCACCCCTGGTGCCGATATTGATTCAATCGTTTATACAATTGTTAAGCTTTCTAAATTCTATGATCAAACTATAATTTTTTCTTACGCGACGTTTGCCAGAACCATCCTTGATCGTTTAGAAGAGGCAGGCCTGAATCTCAAAAAACTTAATCTTAAGATGTTCCTTGCCGGCGAAGGCCACACCGTTGAATGGCGCCAGTATATAAATAAGCTAGCCACCGGCGATCCGGAAAATTTGACCTGTATCATTGATGGATATGGTGTTACTGATACTGGTCTCTCTGGCCAAGGATCAGTTCTGACTAATTTGATCAGAGATCTGGCCCAGAAGAACGAAAAATTATGCGAAGATTTATTTGGTAGAACCGATTGTGTGCCATCTCTTTTCCAATACAATACTGGCACTTATTTTATCGAGGAAGTTAATGGTGAAGTTGTCATTACGACCAAAAGTACTACTCCACTCGTTAGATATAACCTTCATGATCACGGGGGGGTGATTAAATTTCGAGAAATGACAGAAGTTCTTAATAAACATGGTTATGATTACAAAAAACTTTTGCGTAAAAAGAAACTAAATCCCGATGAAGTTGTTTGGCAACAGCCGTTTGTTTATTGTTTCGGTAGGCGAGACGACACAGTGATCATTGGTGGCGCCAATGTTTATCCCGAGCAAATTGCTCCAGTTCTATTCAATGAGAAAGTCCGCGATATTCATAGCTTTAAACTGGCAACCGACTATGACAAAGAACAACATCAAATATTTTATATTTTACTCGAGCTCAAAGGTGGAATTTCGTATAGCCAAAAACAGATTGAGAAAATGGAAAAGAAATATCACGATTGGATTATGGACAGATTGTTGAAGGTAAGCAGTGATTATGCCGTGTCTTACAAGGCTGATCCGGAATATGCCGATTTCATTATTAAAATATATAACAACGGTGAAGGTCCGTTTGAGAATGACAAAACAAGGACAAAACCAAGATTGGTTTTAAAGAAATAAATCAAGTTCTCTGTTTAGCTTAAACCTTAGGTGAAAACTGGGCACTTTTTTAATTATTTTTCCATTACAATATTTGGTAATTTGGGTTAGCTGAATTATTTAGATTATATAGTAAATCGGTCTCACTTAACGCGTAGTAGTAAAATGAGAGCAGTCATCGAGACGCTCTCATTTATATTTTGTAGGTTTAGATCCTTTTGATAACAGGTCCGGATTTGCTGTCTTGAACTTCATATCCGTGTTTGAGTAACTCTTCGCGAATCGTGTCGGCTCTTGCCCAGTCGTGGTTGGTTCGGGCTCTTGATCTTTCTTCGATTAGAACACGAACTTCATCTGGTATAGTTTCTTCTCTGATTCTGAACGGGTCTATGCCCAAGACTTGGTCAAAGGATCCCGCTATCTTGATCTTCATAGCGGGAGCGATTCTCGGGCTATCGACGACTCCCCAGAGTACGGCTAGGGCTTTCGGCGTATTGAGGTCATCGTTTATGTTTTGGAGGAAGCGTGTCCTGTACTCGTCGAAAATTGGATCGTTCGCTTTCACTTCACCCTGGTTTTGACCCCTCAGGTCGATAAACTTCTGTCTTAGTCTTTTGAGGGCGTTCTTGGCTCCGTCCAGCCCCTCAAATGTGAATTCGAGGGGACTACGATAATGTGCTCCCAAAAGGTAATAACGGTAGTCAAGCGGATCGTAGCCTCGGTCGATAAGGCTTTGGAGCGTCAGGAAACCACTACCTGACTTCGCCATTTTTTCGTCACCACCGACGATCAAAAAATCGTTGTGTAGCCAGTAGGAAACCCATTGGTGACCAAGGGCGCCTTCGCTCTGGGCGATTTCGTTGGTGTGATGAACGGGAATGTGATCAATTCCCCCTGTGTGTATGTCAAATCTTTCGCCGAGGTATTTGCTTGCCATGGCTGAGCATTCGATGTGCCAACCTGGAAAGCCTCGTCCCCATGGCGAATCCCAGAGCATCGCATGACTGGAGTACTTATAGAAAGTAAACCAGAGCACAAAATCATGGGGAGACCGCTTATTGGGATCTTTCTCCACTCGAGCAATGTTTGAGGATTTGCTTAGATTTAGCCTTGCCAATCTTCCGTAATCCGGGAACTTAGAGGTGTCGAAGTACACATTGCCACCCGCGACGTACGCCAACCCGCGTTCTTCCAGACGCCTGATCATGGCGATGATTTCGGGAATATGTTGAGTTGCTGGGCATATGATGTTAGGCCGCTCGACTTGCAATAACTCTAAATCGTGAAGAAAAGCCTGAGTGTAGAAATCGGCGATTTCCCAAACAGTTTTCCCTTCTCGGGTTGCACTTTTCTCGATTTTATCTTCGCCTTCATCGGCGTCACTAGAAAGATGTCCTACGTCGGTGATGTTCATAACATGTTGAACATCGTAACCATTTACGCGAAACATCTTCTTAAGTGTATCGGCAAAAACGTAGGCCCTCAGATTGCCTATGTGGGCATAATTGTAAACTGTCGGGCCACAGGTGTATATCCCGACTTTTCCAGGGACAAAGGGTCTGAAAACCTCTTTCTTTCGACTCATCGTGTTTGTGAGCTTAATCTCCATTTTGTAACCTCCTTTCGCAAGGTGGGACTGAAGTATGTTATCCCTGAATACAAGGGATGATGAATGATCCATCCCTCTTGCATAATTTTATAATAAAATTATGCTTATGTCAATCACTAATCTCCGAGAGCTTAGAAAACATTTTGTTGTTTAATAATTTTCTCGCCATTGAATTTGTGAGGACCTGTTTTAATTCTTGTTTTGATTTTACTAAGAAAAAGGATAGAAAGCCGTGGACATCACTTTTTTCTTGGGCATTGAATTTATTTTCAATCAATCGGAAGAACCTATCAATGTATGGGTCTTTTATTAATTGATATGAATCAAGATTTTTATAAGAATATTCATAAGGATTTTCGGGAAAATTTTTAATATTCTTTTTTACATACATAGATATTTCTTGATAAAGTTTATTTAAAAATCTGATTCTTCTTTCAACATCTTCTTTCAGATAACTTTTAATTTTCATAGCCTCTTTTAAATTATTAAGACAATCCTGCGGCACAAAGGGAAAAGTTGCCAGAAAAGGTATGCTCCATTTTTTATGAGGCATAAATTGTTTATTAATGAGAAACAAGAGCTCAATTATTGAATCTACGCCATCGTTAATTAAATAATGAGCTGTCTCTGGGAATCCTCTTTTAAGTGCTCTTCGGGTGTGTATATTGACGTGCCAATTATATTGTCCCATTATCTTGATGATTCTGTTCTTTCTGTATGTTTCATCATGTTGAATTTTTCTTTCAATGAATTTTTTAACTTTTTCATTTTTATCGTAGACCAACAATCCATTAGCGAAAACAGCCTTTTTCCCTTCGGGCCATTCATTCCATTTATTTATCAGGTTTTCCTGATGTATATTAAATTCTAAAACTCTATTTTTATATTTGAGGTGAAATTCAAAACCTGGAAGATAGTCTGGAATGTTCTTTGTGTTGATAAAAATTGCCATATCCAAATCAGAAAATTTATCAATAAATCTTCGTTTCCCGAGTCCTCCGAGTAATACAATTCCTTCAATCTCTTTCTTGGATTGAAAATTGGATACTAACAATTCGATTAATTCGTCGTATTGTTTTTTAATATTGAATGTTTTTAATTTTAACGTCATTTTGGACATGTTATCTAATTTTAATGTGTCTAATTTTTACACTTTGCCCGAAAACTATCTTCGCCAACGAATTTATGTTTCTTGACCATTCTTTTATTTCACCCGTGGTGTAGAATATTACATTTTCTAATTTTTTATTTGATTCGTCGAAGGGTCTCTTCTGTCTAAAAAATTCTGTAATCATATTACCTGGATCTAAATAAATTAAATTTTTCCCAAATTCTATTTTTATCTCCTCTTGTATAAAACAAAAGCAGGTGCATCCCAGTAATACACCGTCTAAACTGTATTCTTTATATGATTTTAAATTTTTTAATATTCTATTTTTTCCCTCATTCGTATTGTGTTGTCCTCTTGCGATAACCGCTTCGCTTTCTGTTAAAATAAAATTTACCATTTTTTGGGGTTTGGCCATTTTAATGAGTTTAAAATATAATCCTGAATTTATTGTGTATTTAGTACCCAATACACCAATATTTCTATTACCTATAAAAACGGCAGAGTCTTTTAAAAGCAATTTTAACAGATCTACCATAGTTATAATTGTTATGTTGTATTTCTTTGAAATAATATTTTTAAAAGAATTTATAGCTATTGACGCTGTATTGCAGGCGACAACCAATAAAGTGAGTTTACTAATTTTGTTAAAATATCTCAGCCAACCGTCTACAATATTTATAATCTCTTTTTTAGATTTCAATCCGAATGGGTTCATCTCACCGTCAGCAAGAAATATAACATTATATTCTCCAATTTTATCTGAAAGATTTTTTAAGACAATGATACCACATGCGCATGAATCGGCAATTAATATGGTTTTTTTAGTTTTGTCTAGTTTCTTATTCATATCCTTTTTTATTATAAGAATCCAATAAGATTTTTGCCATTCCGTTCATGGTTATTTGCATTTCTAAAGCGGGGCTACTATTACCCTCAATAACAATCGCTCCATCGGGAGTAAGTGTTATATCCCAGCCAATACAAGTAATAGTTGGAAAAAGATTGGCACATTTAATCGCTAGATTGGTGACTTGCTTAATCTGTTTTACTTTTTTATTTCTAAATACGTATCCAGAGTTAATGTGAGCAGAATAAGTGTCTAATTTTCCATCGTAAGCAATATTAGCCATTGAACCATCTTTAATATCAATCTGAAGATGTAGTCCACCTCCATGAACATTATCAATAAAAGATTTATTTATTCCACATCGCAGCGTACAAGCTAAAACACTAGTCCCTGTAAAGTGAGAGAAGTATGTTAGGACTCTGAAGGTATTTACCGAGGAGGAGTTAATTTTTTTTAATTCTTCGATTTGTTCTATACCTTCTTGTAATATCCAATCTCTAAAAGATAAGGTTTGCAGATATTCAATATCAAGCTTGATCTTTTTATCATTTTTAAAGATCATTTTACTTTTATCATACAAGAAAAGCATTATTTCATTACCGCCGCTTCCGGCATCAGCCGGCTTCATGAAGATTCTCTTTGATTTTGTAGAACTTAATGTTTTATTTAATTCAGCATTATTTTTAATTATTTCACAATCTTTATTGAATATTGTTCCTCTTTTTATTTTTATTAATGTGGTTGGTATTGGTATTTTGTAACCCCTGCAGATTTCCTCAAATATATTTTTGTCGTCAAGAAGCCATATATTTTTGTTTATTTTAGGCAAAATTTTGTAATACATAACTGTTTCGGGCATAAAGTTTAGTACCTCTTTATATGAGAAACTTTTGTCATACAACTTGTACCTGAAATAGTGAAACGGAAGGCATCGCCATGCTAAGGTTAACTTAATAAGCTCTAATAGGGTCCCAATGAACCCCTTTTTGTTTTTATATTGTGAGAATTGAGCGATTTGATTATTTTTAAAATCTTTAACTTGGTATAAAAGCCATTTTGGCCAGGCATAAAATCGCAATCCCAGCGCTTCCATTTTCTCATATGAGATTTGGATGTTTTTATTAAAACTCATCGATTTATTATTTTTCATTTTCGAATTCGACTTTAGAAAAAATAAGTACATCTTTCTTTGGAGAATATTATCAGGTTATTTATTCTTTGTCAAGCTATCCCTGAAAATGTAAGTCTAAAGTTATAAAAAAGAAGAATCCGTCCCGGAGTGGGACGGATGACTAGAACTCGAGTTCTGAAAGGTGAAAGTCTTGGACGGTAGAGAAGGCTCCAACCATCCAGGCTCGAAGATTAGTGGTAACGAACTCTCTAAGGATGACGCAGATGGCCTCCTCGATCTCATCCTTGTTTGTTTGGGCGTTTGCTTCCTTGGTATCGATGTGGATCTGGGCGAAGAGACCAGCGCTGTCGGATAAGTGGGATGGAACGATCTCGACGAAAATCGGTTTGACGATGGTGTCGATATTCAGTATCTCAGCAACCTTGCTCTGAATATTGTCTCGCAGAGCTTTCTGTTCGTCTGGGCTGATGGTGTCAGGTATGCCGTAAATGTGGATGAGCATCGGTTTCCTCCAGTGAGACGCTTTAGGGTTATTATCTCACATTTTATAGAGATGTCAATGTTTTTGAACCTTTCTCATTTCCTGCTATAATGAAAATAAGTCTAATCTTTTTATATATGGAAAATAAATCAATTCCGATTATTAATTCATATAATGAATGGGATCCTTTAGAAGATAACGGAGGGGTTTTTGGAATTAGTTTACATTAGTTTAACTGGGATAATCTCGTTATTAACTTTAATTTTTGGGATAAGAGTACTATTGGCAGACCGAAAATCAGTCATTAACCGCGCTTTTGCAATATTTTCCGTATTAACTGTGATGTGGCTGATAATAGACTTTAGTACTTACGAGCAAAGCCTTGCTGATTATCAGACTATACTTTGGAAAATAATTTTCCTGGTCATAATTCTAATGGTTTTTTCTTTGACTTATTTTATTAATTATTTTCCTAGGACATATATAAATTTTAGCTCCCTAGGGAAAATAATAATTTTTTCGATTACAATTATCATCGCAGTACTAAGTCTTTTACCAAATTTTATTGTCGATTATGCTTACATGCAGGATTATGGCTCAAATTTTCAGCAAGGTAAATATTTTATTGTATTTGTATTATATGTATCTATTCTCTCTATCTTTATACTGATTGCCCTAATTAACAAATTTATTAAGTCTCGAGGGCAAGAAAGACAGCAATTAAAATATTTACTCTATGGTTTATTGGTGTTCGTTTTATTAAACTTATCATTTAATATGTTTATTCCTATGATCACTAAGACCTTTCTTTTAGCAAGGATCGGCAGTTATTCTTCGATAATTTTTGTAGGTTTCCTTGCCTACGCAATCTTAAAAACCCATCTTTTCAATATCCGCATTATCTTAACCGAATCCGCAGTTGTGATTATTGATGTTATTTTGACGGTTCAGATATTTACTTCGCATTCAACAATGGAGGCATTATTAAGAGCAATGTTTGCTGTTTTTGTGTTTTACGGAAGTTATATTTTAGTTAGATCAGTGAGGCGCGAGATTAAATTTAGGCAAGAGTTACAGGTCATGACCGAACAGTTAGCCCGGGCCAATGAGCATCTTAAGGAACTTGATGCGATGAAGACGGAGTTTGTCAGTTTGGCCAGTCACGAGTTGTTAACACCCGTCTCCGCCATCGAAGGATATTTAAGCATGCTTTTGGATGAGCATATGGCCAAAGTGGAAGATCCAACAGCCCAAAAGTATATGGACCGTGTTTATTCTTCCGCAAAACGATTAGCGCGTCTCGTCACCGATATGCTTAATGTATCAAGAATCGAGGAAGGACGGCTCCTCGTTGAGAAAAAAGAAATTGATTTATCAAAACTCATTAACGAGGTCATCGAAGAGATTAAATTTAAGGCCGAAGAAAATAAGCAAAAAATTGTTTTTGAAAATCCTGACGGCTGGAACACTTTCGGTGATCCTGACAAACTCAAAGAAGTGGTGCTTAATGTTATCGGTAATTCAATCAAATATTCCAAAAATCCCGGCACCATTACAATCAAAATCGAAAAAGTCCCGACCGCGCGGGTCGCCGAAAAATGGAAAAAAGTGGAGGATGAAATCAAAGCCCGGCCATTGGACGATCAAGAAGCAATTAAATCGGCGGTTGATGAACATTTCCACGCTTTAGTCGGGTCCCAACAACTAATAATTTCCGTTCAAGATCAAGGCATTGGCATACCCAAAGAAGAATTGCCGCGTTTGTTTAAAAAATTTCATCGCGTTGGCGACTACACCACTGCCGAATCGCAGGGCACAGGCCTCGGTCTCTACATTTCTCGCGCTTTAGTCGAGCTCCATCACGGCCGAATCTGGGCCGAATCCGAAGGTCCTTCCCACGGCTCAACCTTCACTTTTTCTCTGCCGGATATATCTTCCAAAGATGAACTCTTAAAAATGGAAGCCCAAGCTCCGCAGCCGAAGGAGCAATTAAAACCTTTGGCAAAGCCAGTGAAAGAAGCGGAAGAGATCTAGCCCCTTGACAAACATACAAAATTTGTATATTATAACATTAGAGGTAAAAAAATGGCAATTAAAACTGTCAACATCTCATTCCCAGACAATGTTCTTAAGCAAATTGACGAGTTTGCGAAAAAAGAAGCTTTAAGCCGAAGCGATGTTTTAAGAATTGGTGCCAAAAAATATATTCGTAATTTTACCGAATGGCAGCTTTTGCAGGAGATTGGCGAAAAACAAGCTAAAAAACTTGGTTTAGACACGGAAGAAAAGGTCGTTAAAATCTTGCAATGAAAATTGTCATTGATAGTTCGGTTTGGATTGCGGGGATTGGTTCTCGTACCGGCTTTGCTAGCCAGATTATTTTTAAATCATATAAAAGTTCTCAAATTGAAATTTTTATCTCAAATAAGATTTTGGATGAAATTTCGATTAATTTAGAAAAAAAGTTAAAATTCGACACCTCAACTAGTCATCGAGCCCGACAAACTGTCAGAAATCTATGTGACTTTGAAGTCGAAGTGAGCTCCAGAGATGAGAAAACAATTAGCAAGAGATATCCTGAAGATAAACATATTCTTGCTTTATGCCGAAAGATTCAAGCTGATTATTTGATCACATTTGACCGCAAACATTTGTTACCTTTGAAAAAATTCGATCGAACTTTAATTTTAGAACCCAAGGATTTTGTCAAAGTGATGAACTCTTAAAAATGGAAGCCCAAGTTCCCAAAACCAAAGAAGCCCTCAAGCCTCTCGCCCGTCCGGTCAAAGAAGCGGAAGAGATCTAAAAGTCGTTTTCCAGTATAATAAATTCATGACATTAGTTGTTATTAGCTACCCTAAAATTGACGATAGACAATTCAGATGGATTCAATCTGTAAGAAAAGAGTACGATGAACTCTATTTTAACGTGATCAACCCCCACTTTACCTTTGTATTTCCTTTAACATCTGTATCGCAAGGACAATTGATACAACATATAGCGAATCAATTAATTGGGCAAAAACAAATAGATTTTATTCTTACGAAAGCGATAGTTGAGAAAGATGCTTTCATTGACTATACCCATACTTTTCTTGTTCCCGATAAGGGTTATGATACAATTGTTAAATTACATGATAAATTATACACAGGCATTCTAGAACCAGAGCTCAGGAGAGATATCCCTTATATTCCACATATAGGTATTGGTAATGACAAAAATCCACAGGTTTGCAAAAAGTTAACCAACGAAATTAATTGGAAAAAAATTTCTATTGCCGGTAGAATTGGAAATATAGACATTGCCGAGTACAAAAATGATGAAGTCGTTACTATAGAGAGATTAGAACTCTTCAAGAGGAATCCGAAGTTTCCCAAGACCCAATAAGCTCTTAAGCCACTCGCCTGGTTAATGAAGCAGGCGGAAGAGATATAAAATTATTTATTTGATCTACAAACTATTGATTTTTAAATCATATTCTTTTAGAATTAGACTAACCAGTTGAACCAGGAGACAGACATGGAGCGATTCGTCAAGATTGTTATTGAAGGCGAAACCACTGATAACCTGTGGTCCCAGATCGACTCAATCGATGGTATCCAGATGGTTGAGCGCATCCGTACTTCCTCCCAGGCAGTAGCGTTTTACCGTATCGAGGCCAGCAAGTTTGACTGTGCCTCAGAGAGATTGAGGACCTATGGGGAGATTTCTGAACTGGACGCCGACGAGCAGAAAAGGTTGTTGGTAAGATACAATACCATGCAGCGAATTGCAGCTGCAAGGCTATAGTTCTCCAACCAGAGCATTAAACAAAGGATTCTGGCCGACACCAGAGTCCTTTTCAAAATCATAACTCGGGACCAAGGCGATGTGATAAAAACTCTTGCTAGAATTACTTCTACGTGCTAAAATCGAATCATGGAATCTCAAGAAAAATTGGAAATTTTAAGGCATTCCTGCGCTCATTTATTGGCGGCGGCCATTCACGAAATTTATTCTGGCGCCAAATTTGCGATTGGGCCTTCAATCGAAAATGGTTTTTATTATGATTTCGGTTTGCCAAAAACTTTAACCCCTGAAGATCTAAAAAAAATCGAAGCCAAAATGCATGAGCTTTCCAAAAAGGACTTGCCGTTTGAAAAATCGGAATTGTCTAAAAAAGAGGCGATTGATAAAGAGAAAAAAGCCAAGCAAAACTACAAAGTTGAACTCATAAACGATATTCCCGATGAAAAAGTCATCTACTTTACGACGGGTGATTTTGTTGATCTCTGTCGTGGTCCGCATGTAAAGTCCACTGGCGAGATTGGACATTTCAAGCTTTTAAATATTGCCGGTGCCTATTGGCGGGGCGATGAGAGAAACCCGATGCTTCAAAGAATCTACGGTACCTGTTGGGAAAGCGAAAAAGATTTAGAAAAGTACCTTGAAATGCTTGAACAGGCAAAGCTCCGTGACCACCGAAAGATCGGCCAGGATTTGGATTTGTTCTCTTTTCATCCCGAAGCCCCGGGGATGGTTTTCTGGCATCCCAAAGGCAAAGTGATTTTTGATTTATTGGTAGATTTTTCCCGCGAGAAATCAAAAAAATTTGGCTACCAAGAAGTTTTGACGCCCAACGTTTTAAACATCAATATTTGGAAGGTTTCTGGTCATTGGGATCATTACAAAGATGCGATGTACTTTGCCGGCGGCAATGAAGCAAAGGAGCAAAATTTTGGAATTCGTCCCATGGGTTGTCCTGGCTCGATTTTAATTTACAAAACCAAAACTCATTCTTATAAAGATCTGCCGATTCGTTACTCTGAGTTTGATACTTTGATGCGTAAAGAACTTTCGGGGACTTTACACGGATTGTTTAGGGTCCAACAGTTAACACAAGACGATGCTCATTTGTTTTTACGCGAGGATCAGATTCTTGAAGAGATCACTTCAGTTTTAAAACTGGTAGATGAAACTTATAAAGAATTAGGGCTTCGATACACGATTAATCTTTCCACCCGACCATCTGATTTTATGGGCAAAATCGAAACCTGGGAAAAAGCCGAAAAAGACTTAAAAGAGGCACTTAAGAAAAGTGGTTTTGAGTATAAAATCAAAGAGGGCGACGGAGCATTCTACGGTCCGAAAATTGATATTGATGTTCTGGATGCTTTAGATCGAGCCTGGCAGTGTTCGACGATTCAGCTTGATTTTCAAATGCCGGAGAAATTTGATTTAGACTTTGTCGACGGAAAGAGGAAAAAGGTTCGGCCGGTGATGATTCATCGCGTGATTTTGGGTTCAATTGAAAGATTCACTGGCATTCTGCTTGAGCATTTTGGCGGCGCTTTACCGACTTGGCTTTCGCCGACCCAGGCCATTGTCCTGCCGGTTTCCGATAAGCACATTGAATATGCGAAAAAAGTAGCCGAAGACTTTAAGGGTTTCCGGGTAGCAGTTGACGAACGGAACGAATCGCTCGGTAAAAAAATCCGCGATGCCGAACTTCAAAAAGTCCCATTTATAATTGTGGTTGGCGATAAAGAGATAAGCGACAAAAATATCACCATTAGAACGCGCGGCTCAAGGGACCTCAAAGTCTCTAATATCGAGAAATTAATTAAGCTCATAGGCGAAAAATAAAAAACATTGAAAATACTTAAGAATCTTTACGGTAAAGAAAAAAACGATGAGTATTTCAAGTTGCTTTTATCGGCCGGGGAAGGGTTTTTAGTAGAAACGTTGATTGGTAAATGTGTCGTTTCAAAAAAAGGACTTTTTCCTAAACTAAATCTCCCAGATAGTTCTTTAAGAAAAACACACGTGTTCTGTTGTGTTTCTACTCAAATTGGCTGCGTCAACACTTGTCGTTTTTGCAATAATCGAAAAAAGCGCTTCGTAAGAAATTTAAGTCTGTCAGAAATAAAACAAGAGGTAGATGAAGCTCAAAAAATCTCCCGAAAATTCTTTGGTCAGAGACTGGAGGAAATTCAATTCGGGGGGATTGGTGAGCCGCTTCTGAATTTGGAAAATGTTATCCGGACAATCGAAATCTTTCACAAGGAAGACCAAAATGTCTTTTTTGGGTTTCCGACAACTGGCTTACCGCTAAAAAATTTTCAAAAATTGATTAGAAAATTTTCTGACAAACTCTTGCCAATTTACTTACAGATCTCTTTGCACGCCTCAAATGATATTCTTAGGAAAAAAATAATGGGTGTGGGAAACATCCGTCAGATTATACAACTGGCCCAAGAATATTCGGAAAAGGTTAAATCTCCTGTTATTATTAACTACTTAATGATTCGACAAGTTAATGATCAAATCTGCTTTGCGGATGAGCTCATCCGTTTGTTAGACCAACATTCGTTAACAAATAAGGTGGTTGTCAAACTATCAATACCAAATGATACAAACACGAAATTTAGCTGTCCGTCGGATGAAAAAAGAATAGACGAATTTAAAGAAAGACTCGTATCGGCTGGAATTGATGTGGCTGTCTTCGTTAGCGGGGGGAAATCTGTGAAAGCCGGGTGCGGTCAACTTACGGTTTCCCATCAAAAAATCCAAAAATAACAGCAAAAATTGTTTTTTTGTTCTAATTGTGTTTTAATGGATGTGCGAAACGTGTGCAGTGTCGTTCTGCCATGTTTTGTAGAACATTGAAAGGAGAAGGGCATGAAGAGGTACGTACGCCCGACCATCAGGCGGATCGCCCGCATCACGACCACCTAGGGGCGATTCGCCGGAAGCCGCACAAGAGGAGGAGGTTTACACAACTCCTCCTCTATTCGTAGTAAAGGAGAAAGGAAGTGTTGAAAACCGCCGAAGGAGTCAGATTCAGTCCCACGGAACCTCTGGTCTACCACGATCAGGATTTGTTTGAGGCTAACGAAGTCACCTTGCGGATTCTCGATCTCTGTCAGCAGCCGCAGGACCAGGAGGATCTAGTCGCCCGGCTCGGTTGCGAATATCAGGTCGCCGAGAACGAATTGGCAGATGATGTTTCCGCTATCGTCTCCGACCTGGTTCAATGCGGCATTCTGGTGGAAGTGTGATGGCCAGCGTCTATCCCGTCACCGTCATGTGGAACTTCGGCTATCAGTGCAATATGAATTGCATCCACTGCTACTCAAGACAAGACGCCAGGGCAAACATCGAACACGAAATGACACTGGTGCAGGCCGAGCACATTGCTGCCGAGATAATCGCCGCCAAAGCCGTCCATACCCATTTCGGAGGGGGTGAGTCCTTGATGAGACCAGACTTTGGTCCGATCGCTTCCTCACTGACGAGCACCGGCATTAACGTGAGTCTAAGTTCCAATGGGGCGTTTATCGATGAAAGCACAGCGAATCTCCTTCGAGTTATACCTCTCGATTTTGTTTCCTTGAGTTTTCACGGTATCAAAGCCGCAACGCACGACGCATTCACCCGTCATCCGGGTTCTTTCGACGGTTTGCTACGAGCGGCTACCATTCTCAAGGCGGCCGGCGTGAGGACGAAGATCGTTTTCTCGCTCCACGCTCGTAGCAGAGATGAGGCCCCCGGGGTCTTTGATCTGGCGCGAGAGTGCGGTGTTACCTTCGTGCAGTTTGCCTATGTCAAAGCCGTGGGAAACGCGGCCGAAAACCTCACAAGTTTGCAGTTGAGTCCTTCAGAATGGGTAGCTTTGTATTCGGCAATCCGCACCCAGGCCGAATCTTACCCTGATCTGAATATTCACTTTGGTCTAGACAACAATCCCATAATCGCAGGCTATGTGGGGCAAACCATTCTCCCATGTCCGTGCGGAAGATATTCGATCGCAATCAAGCCCAATGGGGATGTCTCCCCGTGCAATGTCGTTACTACCGTCGTGGGAAACGTCTATCGCCAATCCCTGCTCGATATTTGGCAAGAGGCACCGGAGCTTATCAAAATCCGCTCCGGGACGGCAAATCCCTGCGCCTCCTTTTAACGAATCCGATCCAGTAGAGGGAGTTCATACTCCCTTTTCGTTTATATAAAGAAGAATCCGTCCCGGAAGGGGACGGATGATGTTAGAACTCGAGCTCCGAAAGGTGGAATTCTTGGACGGTGGAGAAGGCTCCAACCATCCAAACTCGAAGATTAGTGGTTGCGAATTCTCTTAGGATGACGCAGATTGCCTCTTCGATCTCGTCCTTGTTTGCTTGGGCGTTTGCCTCCCTGGTGTCGATATGAATCTGAGCGAAGAGGCCAGCGCTGTCGGAGAAGTGGGATGGGACGATCTCGACGAAAATCGGCTTGATCATCTCGGTAATGTTCAGAATCTCAGCGACTTTGCTCTGAATCTTATCTCGCAGAGCTTGCCGTTCATCTGGGCTGATGGTGTCAGGTATACCGTAAATGAGGATCAGCATGCGATTCCTCCGCGCGGCGTTGTTAGAACTATTATGACACCTTTTAAATAAATGTCAACTGTTGACAAAATTTCTAGTTATTATACAATTAAAATACCAAATTCAAAACCAATGACCAGGAGAATGGGCCTGCGAGGTGCAAGGTGAAAGCTTTAGCCAGTAGCCAATGCCGGGCGTTCCCGTGAAAGAACAAAGGTATGTCGGTTGAAAATACCGGAGTGCCTAAAAGAGGTCTCGCCTCGGCGGGGCAATGAAGGTGGTACCGCGGAAGAGAGGTCTTTCGTCCTTCTAAACTCATTTTAGAAAAACGAGAGACCTTTTTTCATTAGAAAGGGAAAAATGGAATTTAAAGATTATACCTACAAAGAGCCAAAAATTAAAACCAATATTGATGAAATTTTAAAGACCAACCGTCATGAACAATTAATTTTCGGGTTTGATCAAAAAACCGGCATGAGGGTGGTTTTAGCCATTCATGATACAACTTTGGGACCAAGTACTGGTGGCATCAGAATGGCAGACGTCAATGAAGAAGAGGCCATCGAAGAAGCCCTGCGTCTTTCTTACGCGATGACTTTTAAAAATGCAATTATTGACGAACCATTTGGCGGCTCAAAAGCAGTCGTCATTGGTGATCCGGACAAAGATAAATCTAAAACATTACTCTATGCGATTGGTGATTTTATTCAATCAATGCGGGGGGCTTTTTTAACCGGCGTTGATATGGGTTTGAGTTTAGATGATGCTAAGATTATTAGAGAACGGACTGAGTATATTTTTAATAGTAGGGGTTGTTCTGGGGTAACCACGGCTCACGGAGTTTATAAAGGCATAAAGCAATGTCTAAAAGAGGTTTATGGCAATGATAATTTAGAGGGTAAAACAGTCGCTGTCCAGGGATTAGGTTATGTCGGCGGTACTTTGGTTAAGTTATTAAGCAAACACAAGGTCAATTTGATTGTGGCTGATACCGATCCGGAAGCTCGAAAAGAAATACAATCAAAATACAAAGTTACGGTGATTGACACCAAAAAAATCTATGATGCTCATTGTGATGTTTTTGCACCATGTGCCGTCGGGGAAATTCTCAATGATGATACCATTCCAAGATTAAAGTGTAAGATCGTCGCTGGTGGTGCCAATAATCAATTGGAAGACGAGATCAAACATTCAAAAATGTTGATGGAGGCGGGAATTTTACATGCTCCTGACTTTATTATTAATGCTGGTGGGGTTTGCCATGGTATGGCCGAGGTTAAAGGGCAAGATTTATCGGTGGCCATGAAAAAAACTGATTTAATACCAGGACTATTAGCCAAAGCTTTTAAATTAGCCAGACAAAACAAAATCCCTCCAATGATGGTTGCCTATAATATGGCAGCGGAGAAAATTCTAAAGAAAAAAGAAGATTATGGAAAAAATCGCCGAAAGAACTAAACAAATTAATGTTTCAGGAATCAGAGAGGCCTTTAAATTGGCCGATCAAATTAAAGGCCCAATTGATTTAAGTATTGGTCAGCCAGATTTTGATGTCCCTGCTCTCGTGAAAAAAGAAGCCATAAAAAATATTAAATCTGGATTCAATCATTATACAATGACGGCTGGAATATTAAAGCTAAGAAAGAAAATTGCTGAAAAATTGGCCAAAAGAAATTCGATTAAAGTTTCGTCTGATGAAGTTATTGTGACGTCCGGCACTTCGGGCGGAATTTACCTATCCTATTTGACCTTGCTTAATCCCGGCGATGAAGTAATAATCTTTGAGCCATACTTTGCAAGTTTCAAAGAATTAGCAGTTTTAGTTGGCGCCAAACCAAAATTTGTCAGCACTTTTCCTGACTTCCAGCCAAAAATCGATTTACTGAAAAAAAGCATCAGTTCAAAAACTAAAATCATTGTTCTTAATAGTCCAAATAACCCAACTGGAGCAGTCTATCCCGAAAAAACAATCCGCGAAATTGTCAAAATCGCTCAAGAAAATGGAATATATATCCTTTCAGACGAAGTTTATGAAGACTTTATTTATGAAGGTAAACATTTTAGCCCAGCAAGTATTTATAACAAGGTGATTACTTTAAATGGCTTCTCTAAATCGGCCTCAATGACTGGTTGGAGAATTGGATACGCAACCGGCCCTCAAGAAATTATTGCCCAAATGGCAAAATTGCAACAATTTACTTATGTTTGCGCTCCTTCTTTTGCTCAAAAAGCGGCAATCAAAGCCATCGATCTTGATAATTCCAATAACATCAAAGCATATAAGATTAAAAGGAACATTATTTATAATGGCTTAAAAGATCAATATAATATTGTTAAACCCCAAGGCGCCTTCTATGCTTTTGTCAAAACTCCTATTTCTGAAGACAAATTTTTTAAAAAATTAATCAAAAATAAAGTGATTGTTGTTCCTGGGAGTGCGTTCTCTAAATCAAAAGAATACCTTAGAATCTCATTTGCCAACAGTAACGAAAACCTCAAAAAGGCAGTCCAAATTTTCAACAAACTGAGCGTTTGATTTAATGCACCGTTCGTTTTTATTTGACTTGACACAGAAATCTATGTACAATAATTTTAGGAATCAAAAAAGCGAGGGGATTTTTGTATAGAAAGGGGCCTTATGCCAAAGGGGACAAAAGTTTTGCTAGTTGACGATGACAAGATGCTTGTTGAACTCTATAAAGAACGATTGGAGCTGGCTGGTTATCAAGTGGAAATTTCCCGCGATGGCGAAGAAGGCTTGGCCAAGATTCATCAGGTCAAGCCGGATTTAGTCCTTTTAGACATTATGATGCCTAAGGTCAATGGCTACGAAGCTTTGGCCTCAATTAAAAGTGATCCCGCCACCAAGAATACTCCTGTCATCATCCTTTCCGCGTTAATGCGCGATATCAATAAAAGCAAGGCCATTGAATCAGGCGCCGACGATTACATTATCAAATCTGAAGCCATGCCGGCCGATGTCATTAAAAAAATTGAAGCAGTTTTAAAGAAATACAATAAATCAGTTCCCACTACCCCCTCGACTACGCCGGAGGAGCCTGAAAAACCGACTGTTGTCGAACCCCCACCAACGCCAACCACTCCCGGGCCACCGCCAGCTCCAATCGAACCGCCCCCCGTCGTGACTCCTCCTGAACCACCCAAAACAGAATCACGGCCCCAAGAAATTCAATTTGAACCCTTCGACTCCCTCGACTCAACTCGGGATAAATCCGCTCAGGGCAAGCCTGCCATTGGCGGACCAGATCTCAGTGTCCCAGCCGCTCCCCAAGCCGTGCCTCCGACTCCCATAACCAATCAACCAGCTACCAATACACCGGCCGTGGAAACAAAACCCTCAGCGGTTGTTGTTTTCTTTTTGATTCTCATCGTCATTTTAATTTTAGGAAGCGACCTCTTTTTCTATCTGAGATATATGGCGGTAAGATAAATCCGATAATTTACAAGGAGCAATATGGAAAATAACAAAACAATTCTCTTGGTCGATGATGATTTGACGCTTAGAGAAATGTATGAAGAACGCATGAAGGTGGAGGGATTTAAAATTATTCAGGCCACCAATGGCGAAGAGGCGCTTGGGAAAGCTCGCGAAAACAAGCCAGACATCATTTTACTTGATATTATGATGCCTAAAGTCAATGGCTTCGATGTCTTAAAAGAATTGAAATCAAATCCTGAACTCAAAGATATTCCCGTGATCGTTCTGACTGCCTTAATTCAGGACGTTGATCGTGTTCAAGGTAAAAAATTAGGAGCAGCCGATTATATTGTTAAATCAGAAACCATGCCCGGAGAAGTCATTGCCAAGATTAAAAATGCGATAGGACAGAAATAACTAATAGTTCTCAAAGGGATTTGATCTCCCAAATCCCGATTCAGCTGGTAAGTTTATGGGCGCGCCATAAGTTTTCAGATTAAGAAATTTTCTGATGGTATCATCAGAAACTCGAATATTATCTAAAGTATTGGCAATAGAGACATTACTTTTATAGAAAGCTACCCCGCTGATTTGGGCAATAAAGACTGTCTGTTTCTCTTTTTGAGTTATTTGTAGGCTGAGGTTTTTTAGACTAATGAGACGGCTACTAGAATCAATGGCTCTAAGAAAATTCATAAAATCGGAAAATCCACCGGATAATTTCATTGTGAATTCTACTTCTTTTGCACCACTTGAAGGAGAGGTACTAGTGCTTGGTTTGGGAGTGGGAGAAGCTTTTCCCGTTGTTGTCTCTTCAGAGGTCTGACTACTTGTTTTCGTTTTCTCCATCGAAGTTTCTTCAACTTTTAGATTATTAGCGCTGGCCATGGCGGTGAGTTCAATCACTAGCTCACCCGATTCCTGCTCGGTGGGAATGTAGTTTAAGGCGATCTGACCCACATTGGAAAGGTTTGGATTTTTCTTCAATTCTTCAAGAATTTTTTTCTTTTCTTCGACTTGGTTGAGGTCTCCTTTGGCCCGCTCCAAATCTTTCCAGGCTGACCAGATAGATGTTACTACCGGTTTAATCGCCAAAAAACTAATCGCTCCGACGAGAATGATGGTGATACCTAAAATTGTAATTGGTCTTGTTTTCATTGCGACAAATTTACTTTTTCTAAATCAAACTCCAAAGTAAATCTCAATTTTTGGGCCTGGGCCGTTTGATCGGTTTGAAGACTAGAGCTTTTAAAATTAACATTCTTAAAGACAGGTGAATTTTCGAGCTTTTCCTTGAATTTAATAATTTCTCTTTCTGTCGTGGTATTACCCTGCAGAATAAAATTAGGAGACTTGCTCGTGTTGGCAGTTAAATTATCAAATTGAACATCAGAAGGGGCGCTGTTGGCCAATTCTTGCATCACTTGAGACCAAATAACACGAGTTTTATTAATAGTGTCTGTTGTATTGGCGCGATCGTTGATGAGCAGTGCCAGATCTTCAAGATCCTTTGACTCTTCTAACTGACCAGTATTTTTTTCAACATTGCTTTTGGCGGCTGAAAGCCTATCTTTAATCGTGGCTTCAAGCGACCGGCCGATAATGGCGATGACAACAATCACAAGGGTAATCACAATACAAATCCCAATCAAGGAAGCATTGCGTTTGGCTTCAATTCGTCGAAGCTTAAGCTCGGGAGACAAAAGATTAATGTTAATCATGATTTCTCATATTTTCTTCATCGCCAATCCAATGACACTTGCGAATTTTGGATTGTAAGTTTTTGTCTTAATTAATGGCCAACCAATTTCTGTCTTAATTTTTGTTGATTGTTCTATTGCCGAAGTAATGTTGGGAGTATTGGCACCGCCTCCCGCTAAAATAATTTTTCTAAAGATTGTCGCTTGCCCTATACGATTTTGATAATATTTAATCAAATGAATAATTTCCGAGACTAAATTATTAATGATGGGTTGAAAATCTTTGGCCAAATCATCGCCGCCACTCGATATCGTTGAAGTCAATTTAATGGTTGCTTGGTCAAAGCAGATGATGCTCGAGGTTTTGGCGCCAATATCTAAAATTAAATAGGGTCCAGCATCATTTTTACCAATCAAAGCCCTGACCACCGAAACCGGTTTGGTCTCCAGGCTCGAAAGTTCCAATCCCGCCTGCTTCATCACCTCCGCAAATGAGTCGACAATTTTTTTGGGGGCGGCGACGACCAAGACATCAATGAGATTTTTACCTGGTAATTGACCGACAATTTGCCAATCCATATACATTTCATTAGCGGGAATAGGGAAGAATTCGCCAGCCTGATAGGGAATATTTTTGTTGATTTCTTCAATTTTCATTGCCGGTAAATCGATTGATTTAGTAAAAACCAATGATTCGGGTAGGGCCGCTGAGACTACTTTCGAAGAAATTGGGTGAGGCTTGGCTGATTTCATTGCCTGCCAAATTGCCTCGGTTGCTTTCTTTTGATCTTTGATGCCATCCTTACCTAAAGTTTTAGACTCAATTTTAACCTCTGCCACGCCCAAAAGTTTAGCGCCGGCACCCTCGCCTTTAAGCTGCATTACTTTTAAGCTTGAATAACCAATATCTAGACCGAAAATGGGCTTTTTTAATCCTAGAATTCCCTCGTACAAAAATCCCTCCTCAACTTCGATTATATCATAATCGAAGAAATCCTAAATTCTAAGCACTAAATTCGAAACAATATCTAAATTCCTAAATCAGAATTTTAAAAAACATTTTGATTTTTGGATTTGTTATTTGGAATTTGTTTGGGATTTCGGATTTAGGATTTCGGATTTCCCGCGAGGCGGGCTAGTATTCTTCTTCCCAATGATTAATTTCGATTACTGGCGTTTCCGTAGGATTATCTAAAGCCGTATTAACAATGTCACTGTCGAAATGGATATTGACCGTACGAAAGCCAGAGATCCAGACCCTTCTGGCGATAATGCCACCGGTCAAATTGAGGATGTAGGGAATGGAAGAATCAATCTCGACTCGATCACCGGCATAAACCAAGCCAGTACCTTGAAAATTACCGGCAGTGCCAATGACAATATCGCGGCTACTCAAGACTCCTGCCGGACCTCCAGCAGGTACATTAACAAAAAGTTGTCCCAGGGTAATAGTAATGCTACCCGAAGCAGCAATTATCCCATTCATGGTGATGGTTCTTGCCCAATCAATATCCAAGGGTCCATCAATGAAGACCACTCCAGAAAAAGTATGGCTACCCAATTTGGGAATTAAATCTTTAAAATCTTTTTGCTTGGCAAAGTATTGATTGCCTTCAGGACTTTCGCCGGGAATATTTTTGGCTATATTTTTATAATATTCGAAATCAATTTCCGGAATTTTCTTGGTTTCCGCCCCTTCAAGAGGAGCACAACCCGGATTATCACCACATTGAGGCGTTTCCGGATCGCTATCGTCTTCAAACAAACAATTACAATTGACAGTTGAATTTTTATTAACTACTTGATCACCGGCTTCAACCGTTTTTTCAACGTTAATAATTGATCCAAATTTAAAATTAATATCGCGATTGCTCAAGACACCGCCATTATAGATATTAACTGGGGCATACCAAAAATCACTATCAGCGATGGAAGAACCAGCGCCTGAACCAGTGGCATAAATCCCGCCATCATAGGGATAAGTTCGGTCATTCGCCTGGGCAATACCGACCTTAATTTCTCGCCTGGCGGTCCGTAAAGTTCCGATATGATAAGTCCCAATAGCAGTGACAATGGCCGAACCCCAAGCATTATTTTGAATCCTGACCTCATAACCACCTTGGGGAATCAGGGCTGTCTCGTGAGAAAAAATGGTCAAACCATCAGTGGTGGTCATAAATCGCTCTCGAATGTCGGGATCATATTGAACAAGATAAATTGCTTCTTGGACACCAGCTTCGGCCAAAGAAAAAGCCACTGCTGCCCCTTTATTGTTACGGGCAATGGTTAACTCACTAAATAAAGAACTAGCATAAAAATAAGTGGCAGTCACTAAGACCATCATCAAAATTAAGACCACAATACTGACATAACCCTGTTGCCAATTTTGAATTTTTTTACTGTACATTTCTTCCTAAAACTTTGGTTTGAAAAGGATAGGTGGTGGTACCATCAGAAATTTCTAAATTGATTGTAATTACTTCTTCTCCCCAAAATTGTAAAGTGGTCATCTGTTGGGCTTTAATTTGATCCCTATCAATATATTCAGTTGGTTGCCCCCCGCCGGGAGCGAGCGTTGACCACAAAACCCAATTGGTGTCGGAAGCGCCACCGAAGGCATAATGGCTTAATATTCGATGAAGATCGGTCCCAACTAGTTTATAAGTGACATATTGAATTTTCCCCACCGCCTCACCCGAGGGTGAAGGCGAAGGGACCGGCGATGCGACGCCCACCGGCCAAAAATTATGGCCATCTTGAAATTTCAACTCCGAAGATGGTGTTCCCGAATCTGGATCAGCCGGCAGCACGGTCCAAATCTCGACGGCTTGGCGGATATCTCGCGTCATTCTTTCTAAGGCAATGCGGCCATTTTGGGTCAATTCCGCACTGACTAAATTTTTCTTGAAAGATTGGTAAGACATTGAATAAATAGCATAACCGGCCATCACAATTATTACCGACAAAAAAACGACCGCTAAAATTTCAACTAACGTAAATCCTTTTCTTTTTTTCATTTTAATGTTTTGCTTTGATTGAGGCTGTCTTAAAACTTTTATCTTGACCATTTTCTTTCCAGGAAATGGTCACCGTGATTTGTTTCATATTACAAGGCAGTTCTTCAGTACAGATTCCTCCCTGATTGACATCGAGCAGATTAGCGTCAATTAGCGAGATAACGATTTGTTTATTCCAATTGTGGAAAGGATTATCAAGGTCATCAGAATAGGGTGCGGGCGCGGGAGCGGGCGAACTAACTACCAAATTATCATAGGAGATTGCCGATTCTTCATCCAAAAGTCCACTGGCAAGATTAGAGGCAATGGTCTCGTTGCGCGCTGTTTTGATAATCTTGATACTCGAGGCATAAAAGCCGGCGATACCCAAAAGCCCAACTTCTAAAATAAAAACGGCCAATAAAACTTCAATTAGGGTGAAAGATGAACGCTTTTTCATTGCAAATTAATCACTCCTGCCGGTAAGATATTAATAGTTTTTGTGGCTCCTCCTAAATCAAGAATAATTGAACCATTATAATCAGGGGCGCCATCAATTCTAAAAGTAATCGGATTAGAAATATTTAATTGCAAGGTGATATTCTCCGGCAGGATGATGGTTTCTAATTCATGATCGCCACCATCGACTTTAACTAATTGATAACTCACGGGTGGTGCGGTTGACTTGAAATAAATCCGATGTGGTTTTTGGGTGGTCACTGCTTCTTCTTGAGCTTGGCGAAGTTTGCTGGTTAATAACCTGGCTGCCCCCGAAAGTTGCCAACTGGGTAGAAAACTGTTTATTCCCATCACGGTTACTGCCGCCAAAATTCCGATTATCGCCATGACGATTAACATTTCCATTAAAGAAAAAGCCTTTTTCATATCTCTAAATAACGTTTACTAAGGAATATATCGGCATAATTACCGAGGCCACCACAAAACCAACACCGGTTCCGATAAGGATTATTAAGATAGGCTCAACCAGAGTCGCTAGATTGGAGGTGATGTTTTCCACTTCTTTATCAAAAAAATTGGCCATGGAAAGAAGAACATAATCCAATTTGCCGCTTTTTTCACCGACGGCAATCAAGTGATAAATCATTGGCGGAAAGATTTTTTGTTTATCGAGCGTTGTGGAAAGTTGGACGCCGTTTTCAATATCTTTGGAAATTCTTTTGAAGGCATCTTTATAAAGGCGATTATTAATCACGCCTGAAACTGTTTCCACAATTTCCAACATCGGCAGTCCTGAAGCCACTAAAGTTCCCATCGTTCGAGTGAATCTGGCCATATAAATTTTGCGTGTCAGCGGTCCAATGAGAGGAATTTTAAGTTTAAAATTATCCCAGATCAGGCCGCCCGCAGCTGTTCTGGCCCAAAAACGAATGCCGAAAATTAAACCTAAAATCACCACCAGGAAAATGTACCAATAATTTATAATGGCATCGCTCGTCCCTAAAACTATTCGAGTGGTTATAGGCAATTCGGCGCCTAAATCCTGGAAAATGTTTTTAAGTTCCGGCACCACAAAAATTAACATTAAAATTACGATTGCCACTAGAGCGGAAACGACGACAATCGGATAGGTGACTGCCGCTTTAATTTTGGAAATCAAATCATAATCCTTTTGTAATTGTTCAGCCAAGCGCTCCAAAACCTCATCGAGTTTGCCGCTTTTCTCTCCCGAGCGGACGATGGAGATATAAAGTTTATTAAATATTTTTGGAAATTTCGCTAAGGTCTCTGAAAGGGCCTTACCTCCCTTGACCTCACTGGCGATCTCGGCGATAGTTCGAGAAAAATAATCATTTTCGGTTTGTTCCTCTAATGCCGTAAAAGCCTCAACTAAGGGCAGACCGGCTTTAATCATCATTGCCAACTGTTGGGTGAAAATGATTTTATCCTTCAAAGGAACGCGGTTGGAAATAAAAGGAATTTCAATCGATTTTTTGCTAATGCCGGGTAATCCTGCTTCTTCTTTTTTCACATCCAAAACAAAAAGTTGGTGATTTTTGAGAAT
Organism: uncultured Candidatus Berkelbacteria bacterium; assembly: GCA_963698075.1. GTDB lineage: Bacteria > Patescibacteriota > UBA1384 > UBA12157 > JAENIV01. The sequence continues at coordinate 851,984 of OY969116.1, forward strand.
TTTTGCCGCCTCAGCTTCTGAACCTGCTTCAATCATACCTGTTTGAATTTGGCCTTCCTTAGTTTTGGCACTTTTTGCATGATAAATATATTTCATAAAATCCTAATCTTTGGTGACTCGCCAGATTTCTTCAAGGGTGGTTAAACCATCAATCGCTTTGAGAATTCCATCTTGTTTCATTGTCACCATCCCATTTTTAACTGCTTGGGCTCCCAAATTTGTTCCGGAAGCTCTTTTGGCGACCATTTCCTTTAAATCGTCAGTTAATTGGAAAATCTCAAAAATCCCGATCCTTCCTTTGTAGCCCGATCCGCTACAATTATCGCAGCCTTTGCCGTGGAAAAATTCGACTTTGGTAGGCTGCTGGGCACCAGGTGGTAGGTTTTTGAGTTCTTTTTCGGCGACGTCTTTTTCCCCGGTCTCAATTTGGAGGGCTTCTTTGCAGTTTTCGCAGATTCTCCGACAAAGTCTTTGAGCAACCACACAGTTTACGGATGAATTGACGAGGAAGGGTTCGATCTTCATATCGATAAGCCGGGGAATGGCTCCCGCCGCATCATTGGTGTGTAAAGTTGACAAAACAATATGACCAGTTAAGGCGGCGTGGACCGCCATGTCAGCCGTTTCATAATCACGAATTTCGCCAATCATAATGACATTGGGATCCTGACGGACAATCGATCTTAGACCATTGGCAAAAGTAAAACCAATTTGGGGATGAACCTGAGCCTGGTTGATGGTTTGCATGCGATATTCCACCGGATCTTCTAAAGTAACAATATTGATACCGACATTTTTAATTTTATCGATGACGGCATATAAAGTGGTAGTTTTGCCTGAGCCGGTCGGGCCAGTAACCAAAATCATTCCATGAGCCTTGTGAATGTTTTCGTCCAAAACCTTAAAAGCTGTTCCTCTTAAACCAAGTTGTTCCAAAGTTAAAATGCCAGATGATTTATCTAAAATTCTGGCCACCACCTTTTCGCCATTAACCGTCGGTAAAGTTGAGACTCGAAAATCAACCTCGGCACCATCAACCACAGTTTGAAAACGACCGTCTTGGGGAAGACGAGTTTCATCAATTTTAAGGTCCGACAAAATTTTTATTCTCGAGACAATCGCCGGTTGTATTTCCTTGGGCAAAGAGATTATTTTTCTCAAGATGCCGTCAATCCGGAAGCGAACAGTGACTTGATCTTCCTCGGGTTCAATGTGAATATCAGAAGCTTTTTCGCGAACCGCTCGTTTATAAAGAGATTGGACGATTTTAGCTGCCGGCGCCGTTTCCTCAATTTCTTCTTTTTTAATTACCGGCCCCTCTTTTTTTGTCGGTTTTAACTCTTCTTCCTCTTCTTCGGCTGACTCAACAATTTTTTTGAGCTCTCCGGAAAGCGCCGAGTATTGATCCAAGACATGATTGAGATCGGCCTGGGTGCAGATTCGAATATCTAATTCTTTGCCTGTTTTCTTTTTGACGAATTCAATCGCCTCACGATCCTCAGGATCAATCATTGCCACCACCAGCCGTCCTTCTTTTTCTTCAATGGGTACAATTTGATAATGACGAGCAATGTGTTCGGGAAGAAGACTTAAGACTCTTTTGGGAACAGTCGTTTTTGAGAGGTCAATATAGGAGATATTTATCGCCGGGGTAAAGACGGCTTCGCCGGTCACTTTTTTACCGCCAGCAATTTCCTCTTTAAATTCTGGGCTGGGCCGGAAGCGGGGAATGGTCTTTTCCAAAGATAAATAGGTCTTGGAAGGGTTACGGACATCCTTGACGGTTCTTGAAGGATATTTAATCATTACAAAATTACCAAAACCAGGGATATTGACGCTCCGACCGGCTAAAAGCTCTTTAGAAATAGTATTTTGGATTGAATCTAGGGTTTTTGAAACACTTTCTAAATCAATATTGGAGTTTTTTGCCACCAATTTTTTGAGTTCTTTCGATGTCAAAAGCCCCTCCTACACATAAAACGATAACGTTTGCACGTTTAAATTTATTGTAGCACAATTTGAATTTACTTAAAATAAATGTTAAAACTTAAATGTTCTTAAAATTATAACTATGGTCCTTTATCGAAAATATCGTCCCCAAAAATTTGCTGACATTGTTGGTCAGGAGCACGTCACCAAGACCTTATCGAATGCTTTAGCTTCCTTGAAATTTGGCCATGCTTATCTTTTTGCTGGGCCGAAGGGTTCAGGAAAAACGACCATCGCTCGGATTATGGCCAAAGCTTTAAATTGTACTGGCCGAAGATTAGCCAAAGACTCATTCGAACCCTGCAATCGTTGTCTCTCTTGCAAAGAAATTATGGCGGGCAAATCGCTTGATTTAATTGAAATTGACGCTGCCTCCAACCGCGGCATTGATGAAATAAGGGAGTTGAGGGAGAAAATCCGTTTTGCCCCGACAAGCTCCCAATTTAAAATCTATATTATTGATGAAGTTCATATGCTCACCAAAGAAGCTTTCAACGCCCTTTTAAAAACCCTTGAAGAGCCGCCAAAGCATGCCATTTTTATCATGGCAACAACCGAACCGCAAAAAATTTTGCCCACAATTCTCTCGCGAGTCCAAAGGTTCGATTTTCACAAGGCCACTCTCGAAGAAATCAGCAAATTATTAGAAAGGGTTACAAGAAACGAAGGAATAAAAATCAATGAGGATGCTCTAAAACTTATTGGTCAACTGGCTTTTGGTTCTTACCGCGATGCCCTTTCCATCATGGAACAGATCTCATCTTTGCGGCAGACCGCAGCTTCAAGGGTCACCCTTGAACAAGTTCAAGAAATCTTGGGTCTGGCTCAAGAAAAAACGGTCTTTGATTTTATCGAATTGCTCTCTAGGAAAGACCGTCAAAAAGCTTTTCGCCTGATTGATAGGTTGTATTATCAAGGAATTGATCTAGAAAATTTCACCATCAAACTCATCGAAGTTTTAAGAAAAATCGCTCTCTTAAAAATTGGTGAGGACCAGCTATTTGATTTAACCCGCGAACAACAAGTTCAAGTAAAAGTTTTGTCTCAAAAGTTTTCGATTGAAGAATTAATGGGTTATATTGCCAAATTTACCGATAGTATCCACAAAATTAAATCCGCCCATCTGCCGGCTTTGCCCTTGGAGATGGTGGTTTATGAGATAACGCAATCTTCAAATAAAACTGATGAAGGCCGAGGGGATGCCCCGAGCGAAGTGGCGGTGTCCCGAACGAAGTTCGAGACTAGGCTGGCTAGGGTGCCCGAGAGCGAGGGGCGACCCGAGGCCGACAAAAGTTCTTTCTCCAAAAATTTATGGCCTCAAATCATTCAAGAGGCCCGCACTCATAACCATTCGTTGGGCGCTTTGCTTCGCGACGCTACAATCGCCGGTTGCCAGAGTGGCATCGTTACCTTAGCTTTTAAATTCAAATTCCATGCGGACGTGGTTTCGGGCAAGAAAAACACTCAAATGGTGGAGGAAATCATTTCGAAAATCACTGGTTCTCAATATAAAGTCTCTTGTGTTGTTGACCCTGCTCTCGTGATCCAAAAACCCCTCGACCCCGATGAAGAACTCTTAAATGGGGCAAAGGAAGTTTTTGAGGTGGAAGAGTAAACTATTGACTTAACTTAAAGCTGGCGATTATGCCGGCTGTATCATTATCTAAATTAAAATCACTTGGAGGATTACCATTAGCATGACTCCAACCAAAGGCATACTGACTATTTTTAGTAATTAAGGTATCGTGTGGTCCATCGGATGCTTCGACGTCATTCCATTGAGAAAGGGTATAAACGCTAATGGCAAATGGTGAATAAAAACCAGCATCTGCCGTGCTATCCCCGGTGGCATTTTTGTCAGTGGTTGGGACATTTATATAATAAGTTATCTCCGCGCCGGCGATATTTGCTTCTTTCATTTTGTAGCCCTCCCAAGTTGCCGGGAAAGTTAAAGTAAAACCATATTTGGTGTTGGTGTAAGTCAGATCTGATGACGAAGATTTACTGGGAGAAGATGTTGGACTAGCACTAGTTTTAGCGCTGGGTGAAGCTGTGATTGATTTTGTTGGACTTGGGCTAGCAGTGACTGTTGTTTTGGATCCCTTATAGATTCCAAAGTAATAGTATAAACCGCCGCCAATAATCACGATTGCTAAAACAATCAACAGCCATTTTAGATTGCTTTCCGGCGCTGGTGCCACCGGTTTAGATGGTTGTGGTTGATTCATAATTCCTCCTTAGTTGAATATTTCTTATGGTGTTGCTGATGGTGTTGGAGTAGGTGGGGATGTCGGCGATGGCGAGGGAGTAGGTGTGGGAGAGGGCGACGGGCTCGGCGATGGCGAGGGAGTAGGGGTTTTTGTTGGCGTCAATGACGGGCTGGGACTGGGTGAAGGTGATGGCGATAGTGAAGGTGTGTGAGTAATCGTAAAAGAAGGACTTGGACTTTCCGAAGTCTCTGCCTTGGCTCCGATTTTATTTTTTAAATAAAAACCTCCCAGTGTTAAGATAAATGAGCCGACAGCAACAATCATAAATAAAAGCCATTTGGGAAATCTTGGCTTGGCTGGAATCGCTGGTCGGATTGTTTGATAGGACTGATTCAAATTATTCCTACTATATATAGTATACACTTTTTCCACTGAATCCACATCTTCCACACCGTTGACAGCATTGATAGCATTATAGCAATATGCAATTGTGGATAAAATCTTTTTCAAGGAGACGAATGGCTGATCTTGTTGCCAAAATTCCACCGCAAAACATTGAAGCTGAACAATCAGTTTTGGGTTCTCTTTTAATGGATAAAGATGCCATTATTAAAGTCGCTGATATTTTGAGAACCGATGATTTTTATCGTGAAGACCACGCCACCATTTACGGTTGTATTTTGAAGCTTTTTGAAAAGCGCAAACCGATTGATGTCGTTACTTTAACTGACGAACTCGAAAAAGATAAAAAGCTCAAAGATGTCGGTGGTGCTTCTTACATTACCACTTTAGTCAATTCGGTGCCGACGTCAGCCCATGTGACGACCTATGCCAATATTGTTCATCAAAAAGCCACTTTAAGACGTCTTATTTCTGCCGCCGCCTCGATCACAGAGATCGGTTTTGATGAAACCGCAGATCTAGAAACGATTTTAGATAAAGCCGAAAGTACTCTTTTTAGCGTTTCTCAGAAATATGTCAAGCAATATTTTACGCCGATTAAGGACGTCCTAGAAGAATCATTCGATCGAATTGATAAACTTCACAAAGAAAAAGGCGTTCTCCGCGGAGTGCCGACAGGTTTCCGGGATTTGGATAATCTCTTGGCTGGTCTCCAACGCTCGGATTTAATAGTGCTGGCTGCCCGGCCTTCGATTGGCAAGTCATCACTGGCTTTAAATATAGCTGATCATGTGGCTTGCGAGGCAAAATTGCCAGTCGGTCTTTTTTCTTTGGAAATGTCCAAAGAGCAGGTGATTGATCGCTTTTTGTGTTTGCGCGGTTCAGTTGATTCTTGGAAACTAAGAACCGGCAATTTAGAAGATGAAGATTTTGGCAAATTAAACTATGCCATGGGCGTACTTTCCGAGGCGCCGATTTTTATTGACGACTCGCCCTTTTTAAACGTGATGGAAATTAGAACCAAGGCCCGCCGTCTCCAAGTTGAACATGATTTAGGACTAATTATTATTGATTATATGCAGCTTATGTCTGGCATGGGAACGCGCAATGTTGATAACCGTGTCCAAGAAGTTTCGGAAATTTCTCGCTCTTTGAAAGCCCTGGCGCGGGAATTAAATGTGCCGGTTTTAGCGATTTCTCAACTTTCTCGGGCGGTTGAACACCGTCCCGACAAACGGCCGATGCTCGCTGATTTGCGTGAATCTGGCAGTATCGAGCAGGATGCTGATGTCGTGATGTTCATCTATCGCGACGATTATTACGACAAAGATTCCGACAAAAAAAATCTCGCCGAGATTTTAATCCGTAAACATCGCAATGGTCCGACTGGCGATATTGAGCTCTATTTTAAACCCGAATTTATGAAGTTTGCCTCAGTTGAGAAAAAAATAAAAGAAGAGTAGGTGGCCTTGACTTTTGTTCTCAAATGGTGTATACTATTTTAATATTGAGAATTTAGACGTTAGGGAAAAGGTTAAGAGGAGGGGATGTTCTCCTAGCCTTATCCCTGCCGTTACCGAAAACCCCGCAAAACTCGCTTCGCTCGTCGCGGGGCAAGCAAAAACAAAAATAAAATGTACTTTACCAATTACGGCAGGAACGACAGGGTGAAGTTATGCTTTCCTTACTGCAACGCTTAGCGTTGTGGTAGGGACAAAGCCAATTACTTTGCCCTTACCACAAAGGCGCGACGCGCGGTCAATAATTAAAGTTTATTTGGGCCGATAGCGATCGCGCCTTTTTTTATCCAAAAATTTTGTTACAATATGTCTACATGAACTCCAAAATTTTTGAAGGACTAAATGAACGTCAGATCGAAGCAGTCAAAACTACTGAAGGGCCTGTTCTAATATTGGCTGGGGCTGGCTCTGGTAAAACTAAAGCCTTGACACATCGCGTCGCCTATTTAATCCGACATAAAAAAGTTTCGCCCTACAATATTTTAGTCGTTACTTTTACTAACAAGGCGGCCGAAGAAATGATCGGTCGTATTAATAAACTCCTTGGCCAACAAAAACAAATTCTTCATCAAAAGATTCCCAAATTATTGCCTTGGGCGGGCACTTTCCATTCAATCTCAGCCAAAATCCTTAGAAAAGAAATTGAACCATTAGGTTTCCGACGCTCCTTTTTAATTTATGATGAAGACGATTCTTTAAATGCGATCAAACACGCCATGGATACTCTCGAGATTGATAAAAAACAATACAATCCGACGGCCATAAAAAACTTCATTTCCGGCGCCAAAAACGAACTCATCACATCGACTCAATATCAAAAATATGCCCAGGGCTACTTTGGCGAGATTGTCCAAAAAGTTTATGCCGAATATCAGAAAGATCTTAAAGCGGCCAATGCTTTAGACTTTGACGATTTGATTATGAAAACCGTCCAACTTTTCCAAGAATTTCCCGAAGTGCTCCAGCGCTGGCAAGTATTATTCAAATATATTTTGGTTGATGAATATCAAGACACCAATCACGCCCAATATATTTTGATTAATCTTTTAGTAAAAAAACATCCCCAGCATGCGAATCTTTTTGTCATTGGCGATGATTATCAAGCCATTTACGGTTTTCGCGGCGCCAATTTCCGCAACATTTTAGACTTTGAAAAAGACTACCCAAAAGCCAAAGTAATCAAAATGGAGCAAAATTATCGTTCGACCAAAAATATCATCACTGCCGCCCAAAACGTGATTGAAAAAAATATCTTGCGTTCTGAAAAAGGTCTTTGGACTGAAAATGAAGAAGGGCTACCGGCCACCATTTTTGAAGCCCAAAATGAAATTGAAGAGGCGGAGTTTATCATTGACGAAATTAATGCTCTCCGGCACATTGGTCGCTACAACGACTTTGTAATTTTATATCGCACCAATGCCCAATCGCGCATTTTTGAGGAAGTTTTAATGCAGAATAATTTGCCGTATCGGTTAGTCGGAGCCTTGCGGTTTTATGAACGCAAAGAAATCAAAGATATTTTGGCTTATTTAAAATTAATCGCCAATCCGGCCGACAAAGTATCTTTGCGAAGAATTATCAATGTCCCCCCGCGAGGCATCGGCAAGATGACGAATTATGAATTACGAAGCCCGAAAACAGAAAAATTTTATCAAATGTTAGAGGATTTAAGAATATCCGCCAGGCGATTAAAACTGCCCGAACTCATTGATCTGGTGGCAGAAAAATCCAGTTATCGCGATTGGGTTTTAGACGGCACCGAAGAAGGAGAGATGAGGTATGAAAATATTTCAGAGCTGAAGTCCGTGGCATCTCGGGCGGATAACCCGCCTGCCGGCGAGGCAGGCTTAGAAACGTTTTTAGAAAATGTCACTTTGGTTTCTGATATTGATAATTATGACCGGGCAGCTGATGCGGTCACACTCATGACTTTACATAACGCTAAGGGTTTAGAATTTCCAATTGTCTTTATGGTGGGGATGGAAGAAGGTTTGTTTCCTCACGCCCGCTCAATGTTTGAACCTTCTGAACTTGAAGAAGAACGACGACTCTGCTACGTCGGCATGACCCGAGCCCAGAAACGACTTTATCTAACCTATGCGGCGGCGCGGATGATCTACGGCACCACCTCGGCCAATCAACCTTCAAGATTCATCTCAGATATCCCGAATGAATTGACGGAAAGGATCTGACATCCACGAATCTTTTACACGCACACCGAAGGTAGGCATGCATAGACGCGAATTGATATTTAAGATAGAATAGAAATGCTATTGGAGGATATATAGTCGTATTTATTATTGCCATTTGGATGGTGCTGGCCAATCAACATCCCAACCTTGAACCCACGGTCTCCGGCGTAGTTGATTCTTCTGACCCCAATCATCCGGTTGAGGTTTATTACGGTTCGCCCACCGACCATTCTTTAGCAGATATGCTTTCTGATCTGGGGATAAGAATTTATGACCAAGATAAATCCAGGGTTTTTCCCGCCCCAGAATTAGGCCTTGGCAGTAAAATTACCATTGAGAGAGCTTTACCCGTCGCCGTTGATGATGCGGGTAAGATCTCCATTTTTCGTACTTGGGCAACCCAGGTTAAAGATTTTTTAGGCGAACAAAACATTATTTTGGGCGATAAAGATAAAATCAGCCCTGATCTTAATACCTGGTTAAGACCAGAGACGAAAATCACTATTGTCCGAGTCGCGGAAACCGAACTCAAAGAAGAAGAATCAGTCCCTTTTAAAACTATCAGTAAAAATGATCCGAATATGGACAAAGGCCAGACACACGTCGAGCAGGCAGGTAAAAATGGCACTAAAATAAAAACCTATCTTGTGCGTCGCGAAAATGGAATAGAGGTCGCGCGAACGCTTGAAAAAGAAGAAGTCACTCAGGAATCCCAAGATAAAATTGTTTATGTAGGCACGCGCGTCGTTGTTTTAGGACAAGGAATGGCCAGTTGGTATGATTGGATTTCCGGTATGACCGCCGCCCATAATTCCCTACCGATGGGTTCCTTCGTTCGCGTCACCGCGGTCAATTCTGGTCGTTCAATTGTCGTCAAAATTGTGGATCGGGGAATCCAGACAGACGCCATCATTGATTTATCCGCCGATGCCTTTTCGCAGTTGGCACCGCTAGGGGCGGGAATTATCCCCGTGGTTTTGACAAAGGAATAAAATGTTTCGTCCTAAAAAAGCCCTGGGGCAAAATTTTTTAATCAACGAATCAATCTTACCTACTATTATTAATGCGGCTGAAATCAAAAAAGGCGATATCATTATTGAGATAGGTCCTGGATTAGGAATCCTCACAAAAGCACTTTTAGACGCCGGGGCCAAAGTTTTTGCGATTGAAAAAGATTTTGATTTAATTGCCAAATTAACGCAGACTTTTGGCGACCGCAAAAATCTCAAAATCGTTCACCAAGATGCTTTGTTTTTCGATTTTTCCCATTTTAAGCGCTATAAAGTTGTCTCTAATCTGCCGTTCTATATTGCCTCACCGATAATTAGAAAATTTTTAGAAAGCCAAAACCAGCCGGAGCTGATGGTTCTGATGATTCAAAAAGAAGTGGCCGAGAAGATTCTCGCCAAGCCGGGGAATTCGGAAAGGGGAATTCTGACATTATCAGTCGAATTTTACGGCAATGCCGAAATCATCGCCGAAGTCTCAAAAAATAGTTTTCGTCCTCAGCCCAAAGTTGATGCTGCGATTATTAGGATTAAACCATTAACCCACCCCAGGGGTGGGATAGAACAGGTTGAGCCAAAACAATTTTTTCGCATTGTTAAAGCCGGTTTTTCCGCTAAACGCCAGCAGATTCATAATTCTTTAACGGCGACATTAAGATTGCCAAAAGACGAAATCGAAAAATGGCTAAAAAAATCCAGCATTGATCCGCAACTCCGCGCCGAGGATTTGAGCCTAGAAGATTGGCTGAGACTGAGTCAAAATTGTATACTTAAATTAAGATAAATGATGTCAGAAAAAAATGAAATTGAGAAACTTACTGAGACTGGCAAAGAGTCACTCAAAGTTGCCGAAAAAGCGGTTGAGGCCCCGGTTAAAAAAGCCGAAGAATTTTGGCATAAGCTCGGACCGGGACTAACCACCGGCGCGGCTGATGATGATCCCTCTGGGGTGGCGACTTATTCCCAGCAGGGCGCTAAATACGGCTTTCAATTATTATGGCTGGCGCCGCTAACTTTTCCCTTGATGGCTGTTGTTCAAGAAATCTGCGCCCGTATCGGCCTGGCCACCGGTCGGGGTTTGGCCGCCAATATCAAAAATCATTTTCCCCGCTGGGTTTTATTTACCACTGCCGGTCTTCTATTGGTCGCCAATTCCTTTAACATCGGCGCTGATTTAGGTGGTATGGCCAAGGCAACCCAACTTCTTGCCCCGGCAATTCCGTTTTGGCTTTTGATTTTCGGCTTCGTCGTTTTAAGCGGCTTAATGCAGATTTTTATTTCTTACACCAAATATGCTCGCTATTTAAAATATCTGGCTTTAACTTTGATTGTCTACATTATCACTGCCTTTACCCTCAAGGGCTTTCCGTGGCTTGAGGTTTTCAAACACGCTTTTTCGCCCACGCTTAATTTTAGCAAAGAACAATTTATTTTAATCACCGGGATTTTAGGGACGACGATCTCGCCATATTTGTTTTTTTGGGAGACTTCTCAAGAAGTTGAGGAACGCATCGCGAATGGCAAAACCACTATTCATGAACGTCAAGATGTTGCAAGAACCGAGATTCGCAAGATGCGCACTGATGTTTGGACAGGAATGTTTTTTTCCAATTTAGTAATGTTTTTTATTGTCGCTGTCTGCGGGGCAACTTTGTTTGCTCACGGGATAACTAATATCAACAGTGCTGCTGATGCGGCAGCGGCTCTTAAACCCTTGGCGGGCAATTTTTCCTCCTTGCTTTTTGCCTTGGGCATTATAACCACCGGACTTTTAGGCATCCCGGTTTTGGCCGGCAGCGCTTCTTACGCGATTTCGGAAAGTTTGGGTTGGCGAGAAGGCTTAAATCTTCGTCTTCGCCAAGCCGCCTATTTTTACGGCATGATTATTTTGGCCATGCTTATCGGTTTGTTTATTAATTTTGTGGGCCTCGATCCAATTAAAGCCCTAATTTACGCCGCCGTGATCAATGGTTTGGTCGCGCCGGTGATTATGATTCTCATTATGCTTCTTTCCGGCAGACACGAGATCATGAATCATTGGGTTAACGGTCCCTGGACAAAAACCATCGGCTGGCTGGCCACAGCTTTCATGATTATTACTGGTTTAATTACGATTTATTCAATTTTCGGGGAATAAAATGGGCATATTGTATATTGTGGGTACCCCCATCGGCAATTTGGAAGATATTACTTTAAGGGCTTTACGAATTTTAAAAGAAGTTGATTTAATTGCCTGTGAGGATACTCGCCGGACAAGCATTTTGTTAGAGCATTATAATATCCGTCAGCCGATGGTTTCTTTTCATCAACATTCAAAACTGCAAAAAATTGACTATCTTGTGGATAAACTAAAATCGGGCCAAAATATTGCTATAGTCACGGATGCCGGCACCCCCGGTATTTCTGATCCTGGTGGCGTCTTGATAGCCGAGGCGATAAAGCATAAGATAGAAATAGAGCCAATTCCCGGCCCGTCGGCTCTGACAACGATGTTGTCGATTGCTGGAATTGGAGCCGAGAAATTTTTGTTTTTAGGCTATTTTCCCAAGAAAAAAGGCCGCCAAACACTTTTGAAAAATTTAAAAAAATTTCCCTTTCTGATCGTCTTTTTTGAATCGCCGTACAGAATTCAGCGGACCCTCGAAGATATCCAAAAATATTTAGATAATCCCGAAGTAATTATTGGCCGCGAATTAACCAAAAAATTCGAAGAAATTTTACGCGGAAAAATTTCCGAAGTTTTACCGAAAATCCGACCTCAAGGTGAATTCGTAATAATTATCAACCATGAATAACGAATCAAAATCAAAAGCTGATGTTTTTTTTGTCACCACCGCCATTGATTACGCCAGTGATCTTCCCCACGTCGGTCATGCCCAAGAAAAAATTGCCGCCGATATTTTGGCACGCTATTGGCGCCGCCGCGGCCGCGAAGTTTTCTTTCTGACGGGCACCGATGAACATGGCCTCAAAGTTTTTCAAGCTGCCCAAAAAAAAGGTCAAGAGCCAAAACAGTTTGTCGATGATATTGCCTTAAAATATCAAGCCACTTGGTCAGCCCTTGAAATCAAATACGATAATTTTCTGCGCACCACTGATCCGGAACATGAAAAATATGTCCAAGAATTTGTCCAAAAACTCTATGAACTTGGCGAGGTCTACAAAGATCGCTACCAGGGACTTTACTGCGTTGGTTGTGAGGAATATAAAGTTAAAAGTGAATTATTGCCTGGAAATCTTTGCCCGACTCACAAAACTCCTTGCCAAGCAGTTTTCGAAGATGTCTATTTTTTCCGGCTTTCTAAATACAAACAACAAATTTTAGACATTATTAAACAAAAGAAAATTATCATCGAGCCCGAAACGCGGAGAAATGAGATCATTAGTTTCTTGACCAAAGAGCCCTTGCAAGATTTAGCGATTTCTCGTTCCAAAGTCAGCTGGGGAATTCCCATTCCCTGGGATACAACGCAGACCATTTATGTTTGGGTTGATGCCCTCTTAAATTACCTCACTGGTTCCCGTGGTAATTGGCCGCCGTCATTGCATATAATCGGCAAAGATATTTTTCGTTTCCACTGTATCATCTGGCCGGCGATGCTCTTGGCCGTCGGTTTAGAACTGCCGCGCAAAATTTTTATCCATGGTTTTTTATCCGTTGATGGTGAACGGATTTCTAAAACTCGTGGCAATGTGATTGATCCCTTACAAATTGCCAAAATTTATGGCGTTGATCCCCTACGCTATTTTTTGTTTCGCGAAACGCCCTTTTTTCAAGACGGTGACTTTTCTGTTGACCGTTTTGAGAGGCGATACAAAGCCGATCTGGCCAACGACCTAGGTAATTTAATCCAAAGAGTTTTAATTTTAGCCAGTCAAAATAAAATTAACTGGCAATATCGGACCATTACCAAGCCCTTTCATCAGATCGATCAAGCCATCGAGGATTTAAAATTCGATCGAGCCTTGGAATTGATTTGGGACATCATTACTGAGGCCAACAAACGGATTGATGCTGAAAAACCCTGGGAATTGGCCAAAACCAACCCAAAAAGATTGACAGAAATTATCAGTCAACTATTGCAGGCGCTTTCTCAAATCGCTTACGAACTTGAACCATTTATGCCGGAGACCGCTTGGTCAATTATCGAGCAGCTTAAAAGCCTCAAACCCTATGTCCTTTTTCCGAGAAAGAAATAAAGGAGGATTTTTTGTTCCCATTTATTGCCACTGTCACGCAGGCCGCCGGCATCATTGTTGATAAAATAATTTTGACTCGCCGGAGGATGGAGCTTCACGTTTACATCCCGGTTCTTTTTTTATTTCTGTTTTTACTCACTGGCATTTTGATGCCGTTTTTTGGCAACATTAGTTTAGACATTTTCCGGCCTTACTATTTAATAATCTTCTTGGCCATGATAATCTGCGCCTTGATTTGGAACGTTTTTTACTACAAAGGTGCCCAGGCGGAAAAAGTTCATGAATTTGAACTCATCATTATGTTCCAGCCATTGCTAACGATTCTTTTGGCGGCGATATTGATTGAAAAAAATACCAATATTCACCTCCTCATCGCCTCGGTCCTGGCATCCTTGGCGCTGATTTTTTCTCATCTTAAAAGAAATCACTTTGAAATTTCCGCCGCCGGCAAGGGTCTCATTTTGGCGGTCGTTTTTATATCTGTGGAGATCATTTTACAAAAGATAATGCTTGAAGTTTTATCGCCAGTGGCTTTGTATTTTATCCGCACCGGGATTATTTTTCTCTTTTTCATGTTTTTTTATCGGCCGCATATTAGACAAGTAGCCAATACCAATGCCTTGCTGATTTTGACGACTTCGGCTTTGGGCGTTGCTCAGATGGTAACCAAATTTTACGGCTTTGAGGTTTACGGGGTGATTTACACTTCTTTAATTTTGATTTTATCGCCAATTTTGGTCTATATTATCTCGACGATCGCCTTACACGAGCACGTCAAAGCAAGAACAATAATCTCTGGCTTAGTGATTTTAGGTTGTATCATTTACGCGACGGTTTTTAATTTAAGATAGAATAAGATCTAAATAATACGAAACAAGCCGCAGGCTCGAAAGCCTGCGGCTTGTATGTTGTGTTCTCCACCTCCTTGTGGGGTTAGTGCGAAGGCCACTTCTCGCGGAATGGATCATCCGACTCCCGCGAGTAGAAGATGGCGATCAAGTGGCGCTGCCAGCCCATGAAGCCATCGGGCCAGAGGCGGACGTCCAGCCAATCCCCGGGCGGGACACGCATCGGCGGGTCAGCCCAGGGGTTTTCCCATACCCACATCTGCCAGGCATCGTGGATGTCAGTGCCAACGTTGTCCTTGCTCTGGCCGTTGAGTTCCCAGGAAGGCAGAGCCACCTTGAACTCCCGGGTCGGCAGGAAGGCTGGGGCGCGACTGCCATAGAAGCCCTCGCGGACCGTCAGGACAACCTCAGCTTTCGGATCGCGGGGAGACCTCTCGGCTTTGAAGACTTGGTATTCTCCTTGCCGAAGGTCCCAGGCCGAGTGAACGTAGTTCGGGCTGAATTTGGCCATGCCAGTGGTCAAGAGCCAAGCCGTCACCACCAGGCCGACTGCGAGATAGAAGCCGAAGGTCAGTCTCGCTATTTCCGGCTCGTTGTCCCAACCGCGCCGCAAGGGACCCTCGTGACTGACGCGAGCCAGCTCATAGCTCTTGATAAAGAGCGCCGAGCAGGCAAAGACGAGCCAGTCGCGAGAGAGCAGAGAGTAGACCAGGGGCAGGGCCCAGTAGCGCTGTTCCATCAGTTCATAGAGGTGGCCGTGCCACTTAGGGTCGAGCTTCTTCTCCAAGATGTCTTCCGCCAGTCCGAGGACCAGGAGGACGACCAGAAAGGCGCCCGCCACGTTGAGCTCCAGGTTGATGGTCAGGAATGTCGGATTGGAGACGAAACTCTCGTGAAAGAACCTCGTCCCCACGAAGCTTCGGACCGCGAAGATGATCGGATCGGCCAAGAGAACCGCCAAAAGCATTACTGTCGTGGCCAAACCATGATTGGCGCGATCGATCTTTTCACGGACAAAGCAGACAAGGACCAAGGGAATCAGGAAATTGGCTAGGGGCGGGTGGGCGAGAATCAGGAGTGACCCCGCCAAACCCCAACCAATACCCAGGACCTTATCCGCTCCTCGAAACCAGACCAGACCGTGGTCGACGAGCAGGTCAGCCACCTTCATCTGGATACCAAAGAAGATGGCCAGGGCTCCGACAAGGAGCTCTGTTGGGAGATACACCCCGGCGGCAACGATAGCGATGAGGCTAACCGTACCAGCCAGGGACACCAGGGCGGCAATATAGGTCAGACGACTGCGGGCCCAGGTGACGATTACAGGGACCCCGAGAACTCGGGGCATAGTCAGGCTTCTGACTGTCACAGCGTGCCTCCATATAGAGTCAAGGTTCAAATCGTCCCACATCTTTGGGACATTGAATTATAGCATAAATTGGTCTAAAAGTCAAGGAATTATAATGCAGTTATAAGGAGGGATTTTGATAATATGTAAAGTTGACCTTTACTATGCTCAACACCCGCAAATCATAAAAATGTCAATACTCACTTGACAAAATTGGTAAAATGTGATAAGATGTGATAATCAAGCGGAAATCGCTTGAGCGAACCTGAAAACCCGCCGGTGACGAGGTAAATCGGGAAAGGAGGTGGCCCATGCGCTACCTGACAATAGCTGTACTGGTGGTAATGCTGTTGGGACTAGGGGTTTCTGCTTACGGGGCCCACGTTGAGGAGCCGGGGATCAACCTCGAGTCCATCAACATGGGTTACGACCTCGAGCGGACCCCCGATGGCAACGAGACGACCGAGCTCTACGAGAACTTCTCGTTCTGCAACAAGACCTACCGAGTGAAGCTCTCTCTCGAGTACTACTCTGACGGCTATGACCGCTACACCCTCTACGCCGGCAAGAAGTCCAGCCCGACTATGGGACTGGTGCGCTGGGATGATTCGAGCCGCTTGTGGCTCGGCTTCAACCACGTCCAGCCCATCTCGAACGAGCTGACACTGATCCTCCGGCCGCTCAAAGGAGTCAATGCCGCCACCTGCGACCGCGCCTATCTCATCGCTGACTACCAACTGAAGGGCGAACATCTGGGCGCGATGTTCCTGGCGGTGGGAATCGAGGGCGACGGCAAGGCCGAGGACTACTACCTTGGTCCCACTTACCGCGATGGCGGCTGGAGCTTCTGGGCCGCCACACACCTGACCAAGGACGATTTCTACCTGGACGCCAGCTACTCAATGGCGTTCAAGTAGGGAACAACGACTACTGACTAACCAGGCAGACAGGCCTTCAAACTTATGGCCTGTCTGCCCCATTTTCTCCTGATTCCATCCACGGATGGAGCCAGAAGACGAATGTTGTACCTGAACAAGGGAGGAAACCCTGATGAACAAGAGATGGTTTCTTTTCGCCGTTATCGTCCTTGCCTGGATCGCTGTGGTTGTTCTGGGAGTCAAGTATGCCCCGTGGTCGTTTGCCGTCCTCGGCGGCGTCATCATTCTGCTCCTTATCTTGCGGAAGAGGAGGTGAGAGAGATGATGAAGGTGCTTAGAGGCTCCTGCCTGGTTGCGAGTGGTGTGAAGGAGAAGGACGTATCCTCCTTCCTTCAGGAATGGGACCGGATAGGAGCGGAGCTGATTTCGGTAGAGAGGATCGGTATCAAGAATCCTCGCTATCGAGTTCTCGCCTTCCTGCCCAATGGTCCGAATCATTCCTTTGCTTTGACCCACAGGTCTAAAGGCATTCACAATCTGGGTCAGGGCAAACTGGTACGGAGCGAGACCGGAGCTGTCCGATTTGTGCCGGAGCGTTACCCCTACCCGGATGCCCAAGAAGTGGGTCGAGGTAGTAGCCGCGTAACCATGTACACGGACCGGGACGGAAGGGTACACTTCAGCTTTCTGATACCCGGAACCCACTACCGGTGGCTGCACTGGATCGTTGATCCTCGCCGGATCGGTCCAAGGCAATTGCCATCAGGCTTTTTCCAATGGGACTTGGGTCTGCCCCAGCGCCGCCTGAGTTTACTAGCAAGTTTCGCGCTGGCGAAAGACACTGGGCGATGCCTGACACTCCACATGCAAGACCAGTACGGCAAGTTTCACGAACTTCCGGTCGAGAAGCGCGTGGCCAAGGTTCTTGGCCTTCGCGACTGTAACCCTCGAGACGAGAGGAGGTGAGAGAGATGCCTGAAGAGCCCAAAGATGGCTATCTGATCATCATCAGAGATGTTCGGCACGGCGATTTCGTGGGACTGCTACCGCCTTTGTTCTGGCAGCCAACGGCGCGACTGTCCACTTGGTCTCCCGAAACGAAGAGAAGCTCGAGCAGATCGCCCACAACATCACCCATTTCCTTGAGGAGGTTAGGGAGGATCAAGTCGAACGATCAGCCGTTGATCTCCTTGATGAAGGGCAAGTCACGGCGTTCGTGGACGCCTTGCCGAAGAATAAACGGATCTTTTGGGTCCAGTCTATCGGCATGGGAGCCGGTACTTACCAACTCAAGGACGGAAACCCGTATCTGCATCTTGAGGATATCCCGCTCGAACTTCTTGAGCTGGAATCGACAACTGTGCTCAAGGGAACACACATCCTGATGCAGAAGCTACTGCCGGTGTTCCGTGAGCAAAACAGTCGCTTCGGAATGGAGACGAGGATTGCGATTGTAAGTTCGATGTCAGCAATCCGAGGCTATAACGTTGGCGGGACGCACTGCGCAGCCAAGGGCGCGATCAGCCGATATGCCAATGCGGCCATGCTCGACCTCTGGAAAGAAGGTATCTATGTTACCGATGTCAGGCCAGGGGTCGTCGACACCGGGATGTACGATTCGGAAGCGGTTCAGAAGGCAGTCCTGGAGATCGACGCGGAATATGGCAATCACTGGAACCAGAATGGCCTTCAACTTGCTCCGCCCATCGCCGTCGGTTACGCCATCGCTACTGCGCTGACCATTCCCGCTCACATTCCGTCAATCAATCTGGTGGCGCAGGGGCAATTCCCGAACGAGGGGTCGTAAATCTTAACAACTGAAAATAGATCTTGCCCACCATAGCCTTGGGCGAAGGTGGGCCTTTTCTCCCGGTTATCACTACGGTGGTAGCTGGAAGCAAAAGAATGTACCTGAACAAAGGAGAAGCCAATGTCGGCTTTTATGGGTGTGAAGACCAAAGACCGGAAGGGCAGGATCGTCGGGATCACACCGGATGTCGCCGCCGGTATGATATTTCTAGGGCTGGTAACGCCGGTCAGAAAGGTCGTTCAACCAACACGCAAGAAGAAGGGGAAGGTTGCCTCGAAGCGCAAATCGGCGAAACGAAAAAAGAAGAGAGGCTGAGATGGCCAAGATTCTGCTCTGGAACGTGCCGGCGGAGTATCGCGAGGCGCTGGAGAAGGAAGCGAGACCGTTCGTGTCGCTGGAGACCCTAGAGATCGATGAAGTTTCTGGTATCAACCAATTTGATAGCAAAGCCAAAGAGGCGACTGCTTCAGGTAGGCCCTATACTCAGATTGTAGCTTTCTTGACAGAGCCATCCAATGTGAGAGGGGCGCTGGATGTACTCAGTGAGCGGGCGACAGAAATGCAGGCTGATGTAATCTGTCACACAGCGCTGGTTCCGCTTCCCGACTTCATCGCCGAGTTCAATCGCACCTTCCACCCGTGGAAGAAGTGACATCACATCATCAAGGAGAGGGATCAATGAGGTCCGCCTTTGGTGGACCTCTTCTTTTTCCCTGCAAATCAGCTATATTATAAATAGTATGGTTGTCAGGGACGGAGGAAAGATGGCAATAGAGTATGATAAGTTTAAAAATCTGGGCCTGGCTGCGGGTTTAAGCGACAATGAAACCAAAATGTATTTGGCAATTTTGGAAATGGGGCCCTCGGCGATTCAAAAAGTCGCCCAAAAAGTCGGCCTTTCAAGAGTGGCCAGCTACACCATTGCCGAACAACTCATCCAAAAAGGTTTAGCCAGTTGGTTTAAAAAAGATAAAAAAAGATATGTATCCGTCGAAAATCCTGACTATATTTTAGAACTTATTAAACGTCGCGAGAGCGAACTCGAAGAAGAAAGAACCAAAATTCGCAAACTTCTGCCTGAACTTAAAACCTATTATCGCTTAGCCGGCAAACGGCCCGAAGTCAGATTTTATGAAGGTGTTGAAGGGTTAAAGGCGATTTATGAAGATACCTTAAATTCTCAAAAAGACCTTTTAGTTTACTCTGACCTTGCTGCCACTGAACGATTGATTCCGGACATGAAGTTTTGGAACAATTATGTCAGGCGAAGGGTCAAACTCGGCATCAACGCTAAAGGGATTTGTCCGCGCACCCCGGAAACCGTGGCTTTGGATAAAAAAAGCCCCCAAGAATTGCGGGAGATTCGTTTCCTGCCAGAGGGCGAAACTTTTGGACCCACCGAACTCTATATTTACGGCGATAAAATTGCCCTGCTTTCGTTCGAGCGCGAAATCGTCGGTGTCGTCATCGAAAATAGGGAACTAGCCGAAACCCAACGGAAAATCTACACGAGGATGTGGCAGAGCCTTAAGTAAACAAACTACAACTTAAAGTATAAAGATGATATCATTTAAGTTTTTTCTTGAAGTTTTAACATTTGCGTTTTAAACTTTTAGTTATGTATGTAGATACGCACGCCCATCTCAATTTTGAGGCGTTCGAAAAAGATTATCGTGATGTAATCAATCGCGCTTTGGCGGCTGATGTAAAGGGCATAATTAATGTTGGTTCTAATTTTGAAACGTCAAAGAAAGCGATTGAGATCGCGGAAAAATATGACAAAGGGGTTTACGCCGCCATCGGTCTTCATCCGATCCACGTCAAGGATGAAGAGTTTGATGAAGCGGCTTTTTTGAAACTGGCCAAAAACAAAAAAGTCGTGGCGCTGGGGGAGACGGGCTTGGATTACTATTATGATAAGTCATCAGCCAAGCTTCAAAAAGAAATCTTTCGCAAATTTTTACAAATGTCGCATGCGGTTTCGAAACCCGTGATTTTACACTCGCGGGATGCCGGCGAGGATGTTTTGTCAGTACTGATGGAGGAGCGGCCCGAACCGCGGGGTGTGATGCATTGTTTTCCGGGCGATTGGCCGTATGCGAAAGTGATTCTGGATATGGGCTTATACCTTTCCTTCACCGGCCTCATCACTTTTTCTAAAAACTATGGAACTTTTGAGGTAATTAAAAATACGCCTTTAGATCGCTTAATGATTGAAACCGACTGCCCATTTATGACACCCGAGCCATATCGGGGGAAAAGAAACGAGCCAGCTTTTGTTATCGAAGTCGCCAAAAAAATCGCCGAAATAAAAAAATTACCTTTAGAAAAAGTTGCTGAACAAACTTCAAAGAATGCAATCAAACTTTTTAAATTAGAAATTAATGGTTAAAAGACTAAATAGAAAAAATTTTCACATAATCAGAAAAGTTCATTATGACCGGCGAGAGCGATATATTTGTCTAATTCTCAAACGAAATAATCAGAAGTTTTTTTACAAAGAACTAAATAATGATCGGCCGGATAAATTTAAAGAGCAGATTGATTTTCAAAAAAGAGTAGAAGAAAGCCAAACGGAAATCATTTTACCAAAATTAATAGATTATAAGCTTGGTGCTGAAAAAAGTTGGGCGCTTTGGGAATATTTACCCGGAAAACATTTAGCTGATTGGAAACCTAAAAAGATAAGACAACTGGCCAATTGGCTGGAACCGATTGTTGAGGTTTTAATTCAAATGTTAAAAATCAAACCCTTGGAGGGAAATTATCATATCTCTGAAATTATGCTCGAGAGAGCCGAAGGGTGGTCAAAAGAACCGGTCCTGCAAGGTTTTTATTCCGAATCATTTAAAAATAAAATTATCTTCCTGATTAACAAAAACCATTCCAAACTAATCAATGGTTTTAATCATTCGGATTTTGTTCCTTGGCACATGCACGAACTAAAATTTCCCAAATTTTACCTTGTGGATTATGAGAATTGTAAAGGAAAACCTTTGTATTATGATTTAGCCCATTTTTATCACCGGCTCTATACGAAACTTGGAGAGCCAAAAATTGCTGATAAATTTCTGGAAATCTTTTTTAAAAGAGCAAAATTACCGCCTGATTTTGAAGCGATATTTTCGACAATTTTAGGCCACCGAATTATGGCGGGATTTTTTGACTGCCTTGTTAATAAAGATGGAACTGATATTAAATTACATCAAAAACTATTGGATAATTATCTTAAGACTACAAAAAATAGAAAGGGAAAATGAAGAAATCATTTCATCATGGACCTTCAAGTGCGGTGTACGGGCTCGGATTTATCGGCGCGGCAATTTGGTTTATCAGCCAAGCGCACGGTTTTTGGCCGATCGTTTTAGCAATTTTGAAAGCCATCGTCTGGCCAGCATTTTTGGTCTACCAGGCCTTCCAATTTTTGGCAAAATAGCATCAGCCGATTTGACCCCCGGCGATTTGGGGGGGGGCGTGGTCTGCCGGCGGCAATTGGCCCAGAATTTGGTTTCCTAAGCATTAAACAAACGCCACCTGCGATATGCGGGTGGCAAGACGAAATGAAAAGTTGGATCTTCTACAGGCTATGGGTGTGGGTTCTGACCGTGAAGTAATGGCAACGCGGACATTTGTGGTGGGTGAAATGCCGGCCATAACCAGGTTCCTCAGCCACTTGTTCCATAGGAATAAGACATTTGGGACATAACGCAGCATTCGAATGATCTTCCAGAATGCCACACTCCAAACATCTAACCTGGAACCGGTGCGGACCCGACGGTACAAACAGAGGAGCGGTGATGAGCTTTTTTTCCTCATCAGACCATACCAACCAACCCAAGAATTCCCACCGATGTTCACAGACCATCGTCTCCTCAGCAACAGTCATCCAGGGTTCTCCCTTTTTCTTGTGGATATCAGTCCAATTAAATATTACTCCAAATCCAGATAAAATCAACTCAAAAGAGGCCAATTTAAAAGCTATTCTATTATTCTATAGAATATGCGAATATCATTTAAAAATCATATTACATTCCCTCAAAAAAATCACCCAGGTAATATTATTAATTCTTCCTAATTGTAAACTTCCCAGTTTTAGAACGAGAAACCACACCTTTTTTATGATGAAAACTCTCAATTTTTTCCGCGTCAAAATGTTTATGGATTTGCGGTTCGAGGTCTTGGATTTTCGCGCAGGCCTCTAAATAATCACAAATCATATTATCAATTTCAATTTCTTTTTGATTTTTGCCTTTAGGCATGCTATTTGATTTTTGATTTTGAAACTTCTGTTTCATCAAGGGACAGAGATGCGCGTACTCACAATAATCGCATAAAAAATTATGTTTTGGCCGCCACTCGTTTTCTTTTTCAATTTTCTCGGCAGTTTTGACTATTTCTTCTTTGATTTGCTCGACTTCATCCGGTCTTCTTTTGGTTGTCATTTGTGAATCGTGTTTTAAATAATATAAAGTCAGGCGAATCTCTTTGGCTTCGGGCCATAAGTTTTCCACTGCCAAATGATAAATGCAAAGTTGTTTATCGCGATTAACATCATCTTGAGAAGGTAACTGTTTACTGGTTTTATAATCGATGACTTCAAAAGCACCAATGGGCAGTTTATCGACGCGATCAATCATTCCCGATAAAGTATGCTCGCCCACGGGAATTTGAAAGCGTTTTTCGGTTGAGACAATATTTCGCAAGCCGGGTTTGTGACCAGCATGAAATTTATCGAGCATTTGTTTTCCCCAATCAAAATATTGTTTGGCTTGAGCGGGATTTTTAAAAACCTCGTCGCGCCAGTTGTTTTTGAGATATTCTAAAAGCTCCTCCCGAGGCGGCATAATTGGGTCTTTTTTTAAAGCATATTGAACCACTTCGTGAATTAAAGAACCAAAAAAAAGCTCGGGCTTTTCGGGAACCTTAATCCGATCAATGTATTGGAATTTATATTTGGCCGGACAACGATTAAAAGTTACTAAAGCCGAATAGGAAATGCGCATGAGTTTATTCTATCCTTAAAACTCGTCCTTAGCAAGAAAATGTGCTAAAATAAAAAATGGATTTCGGGTTCAATCCATTTAAATAAAAGTATGAAAAATTGGTTGTGGGTGACTTTAATTATTGCTCTTTTTCTCGTCGGTTTAGCTGGCGGCATCATTTATTGGTCTCTCGTTAAGACAAAAAATATCGCCAACTCCGCTTTAGACGCCGCTAAAAATGCCGAGAGTGTGACGACTCCCACGCCTTCTCCTTCGATTTCTACAATACCGGTAGCACTGAATATGCCCTCTGCCGACGTTGCCGGCGAAGATCTCGCCGATGTCCCACGTTACAGCGGTTCGATGAGGACGGGCTACGATAAAAATGATGATGGCACCGAGATTAACCTCGAATACATTACCTCTTCCAGTACCAAAGAAATTCTCGATTTTTATAAAAAAACCCTGGTTGACAATGGTTGGACACTTTTTGCCGAAGGCTCCCAAAATTTAAATTTTTCGAAAAGTCAGACTGATGTCTCGATTGAAATCATTGAGGCAAACAACAATCTTATCCAATATCGTATTCATTCTTTTCGAACTCAAGGGGAATAAATCTTTTTGCGGGACTTGACAAAACTCTATATATAATCTAATATATATTTAGAAAGGACGATTATGAATAAAAATATTAATGTCTATAATTTACAGGCCAATATTTCCAAGGTTTTGAAAGAAACCGAAAAAGGCGCTGTTTATGAGGTAAATCGTTATTCAAAACCAGTGGCGGTTTTGATCTCTTACAAAAATTACCTCAAGCTCAAAGGCGAGTGCAAACATTGTATTGAAGATTTAAGGAAATTGGTTAAATGAAAGTATATTTGGACTATGCGGCGACATCGCCGGACAAAAAAGAGGTGTTTCTGGCAATGACGCCATATTTTAAAGAATATTTTGGTAACCCTTCGAGCATTCATGCCTGGGGACAGACGGCGCGGAAAGCCATCGATGAATCTAGGGCGACCATTGCTAAATTTTTAAATTGCCAGAGTGAAGAGATAATTTTTACCGGCAGCGGCTCGGAGGCGGATAATTTGGCAATCACCGGGCTTATAGATGGCCTCGGGGTAAAAATTAAACCCCATATCATTACCAGCGCCTTCGAACATCATGCTGTTCTCAAAACCTGCGAGGATTTGAAGAAAAAAGGATTGGCTGAAGTGACCTACATTCGGCCAAATAAAGAGGGGATTATTGAAGCCGCTACAGTCAAAAAAGCCATCAAGCCAAATACGGTTTTGGTTTCGATTATGTATGTTAACAACGAAATCGGCACCATCCAGCCGATTCGCGAAATCGGCAAAATGATCGAGAAAAAGAATCACGACCGCCAGCAAAAGATTTATTTCCATACTGATGCCGTTCAAGCCGCCGAATATTTGCCAATGGACGTCGATTATTTACACGTTGATTTGCTTACCATCGCTGGTCACAAGATTGGCACGCCGAAAGGTGTTGGTTTGCTTTATATCCGCAAAGGCACGCCGCTTACTTCCATTATTCATGGCGGCGAACAAGAAAAGGGCCTACGCGCCGGCACGGAAAATGTGCCATATATAATTGGTATGGCTACCGCCATCCAATTAATTAAAAATTTAAAATTTAAAATTAAAAATTTAGAGAAACTAAGAGATTATTTTATCAAGCGCATCATAAAAGAAATTCCCGAAGTCTATCTCAATGGTTCTGAAACCCTCCGCGCCCCCCATATTGTTAATTTTTATTTTAAAAATATTGAAGGCGAATCGATTGTCTTGGGAATGGATCTGGAAGGGGTCGCTTGTTCAACCGGCTCGGCTTGCACTTCACAAAGCTTAGAGCCCTCCCACGTTATCATGGCAATTTTCAATGATCATTTCAGAGCCGCCGGTTCAGTGAGATTCTCTTTTTCAAAACTGACCACCAAAAAAGATTTAGATTTTGCGATTACTAAACTTAAAAAAGTTGTCGCCCACTTAAGAAAAATTAGCCCATACGGAAAGAGAGGTTAAGATGGCGATCGAAAAGTTGTATAGCCAAAAAGTCATGGAGCATTTCTTACATCCGCGAAATATGGGAGTGATAAAAAATCCTTCCGGCATTGGTCGGGTTGGTAATCCCGTTTGCGGCGACGTGATGGAGCTTTATATAAAAGTTAAAAGTCAAAAGGCAAAAGGCAAAAATAAAAACATTAACAATGAGGATAATGCTATTATCACTGATGTCAAATTTAAAACCTTTGGTTGCGGGGCAGCGATTGCCAGTTCTTCGATGATGACGGAAATGATTAAGGGCAAAACTCTTAAGGAAGCGCTAAAAGTAACTAACTCGGCGGTGGCTGATGCCTTGGGCGGTCTGCCGCCAATCAAAAGGCACTGCTCGGTTTTAGCCAAAGAAGCACTCGAAAAAGCCCTGGCCGATTGGCTCGCCTCGCGGCGAAGCGGGCAAAAAAATTTGTCCAAGAACAATCGCCATTAAAAAAAGATTGTGCTATTATGAAAGAAAGGATGATTGATGATCACCTGGATCGATATTTTAATCATTGTCGTGATTATTTTTTATGCCCTTGATGGCTATCGTCAGGGTTTTTGGAAAATTATCCTCGACATTTTGACAGTGATTATCTCTTTGGTTATCGCTTTGAAATTCTATCCTTTAGCCGGAAATCTTTTTGTTGCCTGGGGCCTCGATATCAATCTTGCCCGGCCAGTTGGCTTTTTTGTCCTCTGGACCGTGACTCAAATAATTTTTTATCTTTTGGCCATTCTAATTTTTCATTATTTCCCCAAATATTCTGAAGGGAGAAAAACGGGGAAGATTTTGGGAATTTTCCCGGGAATCATTAAAGGTTTAATGATCGTTGCCATTTTCTTGATTATTTTAATCACCCTGCCTTTCGCGACCTCATTTAAAAATACTTTATCGAAATCTCTCATTGCTGGTCCTTTAATCAAATCGACCGCCAGAATTGAAGGTCAAATGGCCAAAATATTTGGTCAATTAAATAATTCCTTTACATTTTTAACCGTTGCTCCCGGAAATGAAGAAGAAATTACCCGGTTAAATTTCCAAACCAATGACTTTAACATTGATTCCACAGGTGAGGAGATGTTGGTTTCTTTAGTCAATAACGAAAGACAAAAAGCGGGTCTGGCACCATTGACCACGGATCTATTACTCAGAAACGTCGCTCGTGCGCACTCAATGGATATGCTCCGGAACGGTTATTTTGCTCACAAAAGTCTCTCTGGCGAAACGCCGTATGATCGCCTGACCGCTGCCAATGCTAATTTTCGCCTGGTAGGCGAAAATTTGGCCTTAGCGCCATCGATTGATTTGGCCCACATCGGCCTGATGAACTCTCCTTCTCATCGAGAAAATATTTTGGATCCTGACTACAAACGGATTGGTATCGGGGTGATTGATGCCGATCCTTATGGTAAAATGATTACTCAAATTTTTACTGACTAGAAAGCGGTAATGATTTTAAAAGGCAAACCAATAGCCGAAAAAATCTATGCCAGGTTAGTTAAGGATATTGCTTTGCTTAAACAAAAAAATCTTATCCCGACTTTAGCAGTTATCTTAGCAGGTGAAGATCCAGCTAGTTTGACTTACGTGCGCGCCAAAGAAAAAAGGGCAAGGATTCTGGGAATAAATTTTAAACTTTTTCATCTCACGGGGATTGCCCCCGAAAGTAAAATTTCCGAGCTAATTGGTGACCTTAATAAAAATAAAAATGTCTGCGGCATTGTTCTGCAATTGCCATTGCCAGAAGGATTGGACACTGATAAAATTTTAAGAGCAATTTCGCCTGAAAAAGATATTGATGGTTTTTCGGGAAAATATCCAGCGCCAACACCATCGGCAATTTTGGAAATTTTTAAATATTATGATATTGGCCTCCAAGATAAAAAAATTGTTATCGTGGGTTTTGGTCGTTTGGTGGGCAAACCTCTTGAAAAACTAATGCGTAAGCTGAATATTCAGCTAATAATTTGTACTTCAAGTAGTGACATCGCCTCCGAAACCCTTGACGCCGATATAATTATTTCCGCCACCGGCATTCCGAGTTTAATTAAGCCGGAAATGGTTTCTGAAAAAGCGGTCGTCATTGACGCTGGCACCGCCGAAAGTCTAGGCGAAATCCGCGGCGATGTCGACCCAAAAGTTTATGAAAAAGTTCTCGCCTACTCTCCCGTCCCTGGCGGCGTCGGCCCAGTGACAGTGGCGTGTTTGATGAAGAATCTCATTGAAGCGGCCAAAAAAGCTTAATTATGAAAGATTTAGTTGTCCAAGAAGTAATTGAACAGAAAATTTATTTAATCAGAAGCCAAAAAGTAATGATGGATCGCGATTTGGCGGTTCTTTATGGCGTACCGACCAAAAGATTGAATGAAGCGGTTAAAAGAAATCAGAAGAGATTTCCCTCGGATTTCGCATTTTTACTGACATGGAAAGAAACAACAGGTTTAAGGTCGCAAATTGCGACCTTAAAGAATAAAGAGCATGCAAAATACCGACCTTACGTTTTTACGGAACAAGGTGTAGCCATGTTATCCAGTGTTCTAAATAGCGAGCGCGCCATCCAAGTTAATATTCAAATCATTCGGACCTTTATTAAACTGCGCAAACTTTTAGCCACACATGCGGATCTATTAAAGAAAATTGAAGCAATGGAACGCGGCTACGACCGGCAGTTCCGCATCGTTTTTGAAATCTTAGAAGAACTACGCGAATCATCTAAAAAACAAATCAAAAAAATCGGCTTTAAGTTAAAATAAAGGAGAAAAATGGCATTAATTTATGAAACAGAAAACTTTATTGTTGAGGCCGCTGACAAGCCGCATGTGACAAGAACTGATGGCGGACATATTCGAATTCTTCCAAAAAAAGAAGTTGTGGACCGGACTGAACTAAGTCCAGAAAAAGCCAAAGAATTGATGCGGTTGACAATGATTGTCGGCGAAGCAATGGCGCAGGGCTTGAATAATCGCGGTGTCAATATTGGGCGGATTAATTATCAAGACATGGGAAATTGGACGCCAACATTTCATATCCAAATTTATGGCCGTGCCAAAGATGCGAAAATTCAAAAATTCGGCGATGCAGTTCAGCTGCCTCAGCGCGATACCGGCTTCTACGATAATTTTGAACCGCTCAACGTTGGCGATATCGCCGAAATCCGAAAATTGATTGAAGAAATTTCAAAAAGGGATAAATATAATTTAAAAAACTGGTAGCCGATTTGACACCCCGCTTGCGAGGGAAAATTATGGATCTGATTAGTATTAAAAAAATCACAAGTTCAAAAGAATTAAAAGATGCTTTTAAAATTCGCCACAAAGTTTTTGTAATCGAACAAAAAGTCGATCCAGCTTTAGAGATTGATGGTTTAGATGAAGAATGTGATCAGTTTTTGGTATATTATGAGAGCCGGCCGATTGGTACCGCTCGGGTGAGATATCTCGATAGTAATGAAGCGAAAATAGAAAGAATGGCCATTCTGAAAGAATTTCGGGGCAAAAATATCGGGAGCGAGCTCTTAAAATTTATTATGGGTTATCTTAAAAATAAAAGAATTAAAACAGCAGTTTTAAATGCACAAATTCATGCAAAGAAATTTTATGGAAAATTCGGTTTTAAAGGGGAGGATGCTGTTTTTAAAGAAGCCGGTATCGATCATGTAGAAATGAAGAAGGATTTATGAAACTATATTTAACTTCAGTGGCATCACAATCACTTGATAAAATTGTGCAAGAACTGCCTCAAAAGCCGGCGGAGCTTAAAGTTCTTTTTATTCCCACCGCGGCCGATACTTATGCAAAAGACAATCGGCCGTGGTTTGATGCTGACCGCGATAAATTTATTGAACTTGGATTTAAGCTTGAAGATTTTGATTTGAAAGGGAAATCCGAAGACGAAGTCCGCGCGGCTCTATCGAAAACCGACATCATTTTCGTCTCCGGCGGGAACACTTTTTATTTACTTGAACATGTCAAAAAAAGTGGCTTTGATAAAGTTTTGAGGGAGCTAAAAGATAGCGATAAAATCTACATTGGTTCGAGTGCCGGTTCAATCATTCTTGGCCCGAATATCGAACCGATCAAATCCTTCGACGATCCCTCCGCCGCCAAATTGGATAATTATGACGGCATCGGTCTTGTTGACTTCGTCGTTCTGCCCCATTGGGGCAAAGAAAAATACGCCGCAAGGCAAGAAAAAGTCATCAAAGAATTTGATAAAAAATATAAACTCAAGCCAATTAAAGATGGGGAGATGATAACGGTTCAGGTCTTGAGGCGTTATTAAGGAGTAAAAATGTTAGAACAAGAAAAAGGAATGCCTTCTAGGGAAGAAATCATAGCTGAGATTAGGCGTCAGCTAAGTGTTGGAGGTTTATTAGGAAAACATGAAATTGCCGAGCAAGTTGAGGCAATTGATTGGGCGGGTCGTACGGAGTTGGAAAGACAAAAAACATTTTATCAAAGTAAAATTACTGCGACGGAGAAAAATCTCTCTTCAGAACCCAAGGGTCCAGCTATGAGGGAAATGGAGCGAGCTGGATCGAGACGAATTGGACATTATGAGAGAATGGTGTCTTTGTTGGATCAACTGATTACCTTGACTCCCGAAGAGGAAGAGTCTAAAGCCGATCTAAGATAGGGAGATGGTCAACACCTCAACGGGGTGAGGTGTTAGGGAGGAGAAAATGAAAAGAATATTGATTATCTTGGGAATTATTATTTTGGCTGGCATGCTTTATTTTGCCGGTAAATATACTTACTATTATATTCAGGTTAAACAAATCAATACTTTTGATGCTTGTGTCAAAGCCGGATATAAAATTACAATATATCCGAACGGAACAGACCCTTCGAAATGCACTTTGCCCGACGGCCGCGAACTTTTTGATAAAGTTTATGGGCCGGATAATTAAATCTAGCCGATTTGACAGCGGGGACTATAAATGGGCTTGCTCTGCAGGCCATTTTATGGTATAACAACATCAGCCCGAAAGGGGAGTCAACAAGGAGGATAAACCGATGAAGGTCGGGAAGATCATCTGGGATGTCGTGAAGGTCGTCTTGATGGTCGCTGTCGTGGTACTCGTTGTCTGGTTCTATCTTGGGGTACACCACAGCATGGTTGAGCAAGCTGCTTTCATGGCGAAAGCCAAGGCAAGCCAGACCATGATGCCTCGCGAACACATCTACATCGATCCTCATCAGGTAGTGAAGATCCGCGAGATGCCGCTCGGTAGCCGTGGCTGGGCAATCGCTGAAGCGATTGTTGTTGGCAAAGGGGGTCGGTGTCTTCTTGACCTTGATGAATACGTAGAACTCAAGGTTAAGCCGGACCGCCCGGCGGTGGAACTCCGTTACCGAAAAGACGGCTTCTACGAGGCGACCGTTCTCGACAGTAGTATCAGTTGGGAACCGAAGGACGTAACCGGGTCCGAACATGAGAGCGATAGGAGCCTCTGCTATTTCCCACTCCGCGTCAGCTTCGCTGACAGCCAGAAGGCTGACGCGCGATGAGCGCTCGTGACTTCACGTGGGCGGCGGCACGTGCCGCCGCCCACCAAACTTTACTTAAAATTATTAAAATATTTCAGCCGATTTGACAGCGGGGATAATTAAATAATCCACGAGGGTAGGGCGTTTGCGAGGAGAAAAATGAAGCAGGAAATTGATCAAATCAAACAAGGCCATACTGAAATTCAAAAAGCGATAAAATATCTAGTTGATTCATGTTTGGATGAAAATGGGATATCGAAAATTGCTAATCCCAAGCCGGTTGTCCTGCATTCAATAAGAGTCGGGATGATTTTGTTAAATTACAATTATTCAAAAGAAATTGTAATAGCGGGGATCTTACATGACGTGATTGAGGATGCAGAAATTTCAAAAGAAAAAATCGCTGAAAAATTTGGGAATAAAATCGCGGCGATTGTTTGGGTGGTTTCGCACGATGCAAATATCGCCGATGACCAATTGAGAACAAAGACTTTGCACTCAAATATGAAAGAAGCTGGAAAAGATACGGTGATTGTTTCCATCGCCGATCATATTGATAATTTTCCGTATTTAATATATGCCAAAGATGACGAAGAGCGCGAATGGGTTCGTACAAAATGGCTTAAATTTTTCGATGAAGTTGCGTTATTGGCAAAAGACGAGCCAATTTATGAAGAGCTAAAAGAACAAATTGAGAAAATTAGATAGCCGATTTGACACCCGGCGATTAAATGAAAGGAGAAAAATGACGACCATATGGGTTATCTTAGGAATCATATCGTTGGTACTTTTGACGATATACTGGAAAAATAGAAATGCAGTTTGGGGCGGGTTAACTGCTGGAATAATCATTGCATTAATAATAGCGTTAGTATTTCTGTTTAAAGGTAATGGATTTAATTGGTACGTTTTAATTAAAGGCGCAATTATCGGAACAATTGCAGGAGTGCTCGCTGAGTTATTAGGCGTGTTAGGTAAAAAAAATAAATAATTTTTCTTGGCGCTTCTTTAAAACACAATGAATGTAGAATTCAAAAAAAATAGTAGATACACCTGTGAATATTTTAGTGTGGACTGGCTCAGAAAGGAAATCGAAGATTTTAGATCACTTAGAAGCGACTATCCCAGTGATTCGATTTGTGCACTGAATTTGTCTTTTGAGTCTAAGACGCATCCGCTCGTTAAAGATATATTGAGTTCTCACGCAAGTATACCTAAGGCTCTCGATTTTTCTCTCAATAATCCGAAGTCTCAAGGTGGAATCTCTTTGTGCCTGCTGGGCAGAGATCTCCATTTGCTCAAGGAGGAGATGGCTCGAAAAGGAAGACGGATCATTAAGAGTCTCCAGGACCCAAATAATTATGAAACTGTTCGATTTGAATTAGCAGTTGCTGCTGCTCATAAAATAATTGGTCTAACATCAGATTTTGCTTCTGTGAACTCTGATAAGCCTGATTTAAAAATATCAAACGGTGAAAATTATTTTTTTGCTGAGTGTAAGTCTAAACAAAATCTTTTCGGATCAACTATTCTTGAATTAGCAGAGGATTTGTTTTTAAGACTACGAGAAAATAAGGATGAAAATAAAATGATAAAAATACCCTTTTCTCTACTCAGTGAAAGTGCTGGCGAAATCATCCAAAAACTTTCTCAGAAGCTTCCACCGATAAATCCTCAACTAAAATCGAAATTTACTGCATGGGGGCATTTCAAAGGTGCTACCTATCTAACCGATACAGCAGATTATCTAGTTATTTCTGATGGTAAAACAAAAAACTTAATTTTAATCGAAAAAAGGCGTTGGAACGGAATACCTAAATTCTATTTTGATAATCTAGATGATGCTATTAAAAAATCTTATGAAGCTGATAAACCTTATGTAGTTTATATTGATCCGGGAATATACGCTGAGGAAATCCATTCTAAAGAAAAAGCGAAAGAAATGCTACAAACAATTTACGAAGATTATAAAAACCAAGTTAGTTCCATTGTGCTGTTCAGATTTCGTCCGTTTGCTGACGCAAAAAATAAAATCTGTTGGGGTAAAGGGTTTTTTGTCTACGGAGCTTGTCAGAGGTCACCTGCTAGATTTTTTGGAAGCGAAAAGGAAGATCACTTTTTATATATTCGTGATTCAGGATTGGAAATTACTGAATAAGAGTTAGACCAAAATTATTTAAATAGAAAAATCAAGAAAGCGCCAAAGAAATCCCAGGTGAGATAGACAATGTCATCTCACGGGATAAATAACCGCACTCTGCCGGCGGCGGGAGGTCTCGGTAAAAGCGAAGGGAGGAGACAAGCTCCTCCCATTTGGGCGGGCATCTTTCAGCCGCCTCGTTCTGCTCGGACTCTGGCCTGGGCTGCAACGTAGGCCTCCTCGTGGGCGCGGTACTCGGGGCTGTCGACTGGTATCCCGCGGGCCAACAGGTTCATCCCTTCTGACATCAGGCGAAGCTCTTCGGCCTCGGCCTCGGTCGGTGCCGCGTTCAGGCGGTTGAGCGGCGGGATTCGCGCCTTCTCGGCGTCCGAGAAGCCATCGACATTCACTTGTGGGATACTCGGGGTGCTGGATGCCGTTCCTGTGACGGCGTCGTGGCCATAGCCACAGCTGAAGCAACGGTAGCGGCCATGGTCATCCTCGACAACCATCTCCTCTTTACAGCGAGGGCATTTCATGGCAGTCCTTTCCTGAAGTCGGGATCTAACTATATATTAATAGAAAAATTTTTTTAAACAAGCTCGCACTCTGCCAGGCGGACAGTGATATAATAAAAATATGATTTACATAATTATTGCTCTTATCGTTGGTTTTGGGCTCGGGTGGTTTTTGAAACCGAGAGAGAGCCGCCCCAGTGAGATACAAAAAAATCTCACGGGGCAAGGATTTATCAGCGAATCGGTGGAGAAGAAAGAGGAGAATTTAGCAAAAGCAAGAGTATACATTAAAGGCAAGGAAAAGATCACCAATGATGAGCTTCAAAAAGCCCTTGGCGTTTCCGACGCAACAATTGTTAGATATTTAGACGAACTCGAAAAAGAAGGTCTCATTAAACAGGTCGGCAAAACCGGCAAGTATACTTACTACGAAGTTCTCTAACACCTCATCCCGTTGAGGTGTTAAATCTAGACGATATTCTATTATTCTATAGAATATGCGAATGTCATCAAGAATAAACAGAGTCATCTAGCACACTTCGATTAAAATTTAATCTAAGTGGATAGAATTTAGTTGAAGCCGCGAAAAATCATTGACTTCATATTGTTTTTTTGATAAATTTTCATTAGAACTCTTTAAGGGGGTGAACAGCGGTGGAAAGAACAATTGAGAGACCAAGACCAACAGGTCTTTGTGATCATCGAGAATTGTGCGGTCTTTGGAACGCTATTATGCATGTTCTTCATGAAGTCGCTGTTTACGAACCCGGCTGTGGTCAATGGCTCATTCCACTCACCATCAAAGGATTCTATTTAAGTACTTTGGGGGAGTTCTTCCATCAAGAATTTGACGAACCATTTGAGCAACTTACGCCCGATGAAATGGTCGAGCAAGTTCTTGAAGGCGTTAAGGATAATCTTCCTTCGACTGTTATCCGTTCAGTCATTGAAGCTATCCTTGAGGCCAGGAGGAAACGTGGGAAAGAGATTGATCCGTATGATGTGGCTCTGGGCGAAGTGGCAGTTGGGCTAGGCGTTTGGGCAAGACAACTTCTACCTGATTGGATTCACTATCGTGATTTGCTTCTGTCTCGGTCTCGGTTTTAGGACCGAGACTTTTTCTTATCGGAAAGATATGTTAAAATAGTTCTACTATGAAGGAGAAGAATTCTCTTTCAGAGAAAAATATGGTAGAATATTTTTACTATGGTTAAGAAAAAAAGAGTTATTATCGCTATGTCTGGCGGGGTGGATTCGTCAGTGGCCGCGGCTTTACTTAAAAAACAAGGCTACGAAGTAATTGGTATTTTTATGAAGCTTTGGTCCCCCTCCGCTGAAGCTACGGGGGATAAATCCGATAAAGAAACAGGGACGGCGGCTCGGTCAGTTTGCCATAAATTAGACATCCCTTTTTATGTCGTCAATTTCCAAAAAGAATTTAAATATGCGGTCGTGGATTATTATGTCAAAGAGTACGAAGAAGGTCGAACCCCAAATCCTTGCGTGATTTGTAATCGCGACATCAAGGGCGAAATTTTAATGCGCAAAGCTCTTGAAATGGAAGCCGATTTTTTAGCCACCGGACACTATGCCCGCCGCGTAGCGGCGGGAAATCCTAAGCTCGAAATCCGAAATCCGAAACTCAAGGAATACTATTTATATACTGCTAAAGACAAAACAAAAGATCAGACTTATTTTTTATGGACGCTGACTCAAAAACATTTAGCAAAATTATTATTTCCTATCGGCGATTATACCAAAATAGAAGTTCGCCAGATGGCCAAGAGATGGCAATTGCCGACCGCCGCCCGTAAAGAATCTCAAGGAATCTGTTTTATTCCTGACCGTGACATTTGCGGCTTCTTGCGGCGGCATGCCAAAAAGTTGACCAAGCCAGGACCGATATTCGACAAAACGGGTAAAAAATTGGGTCTTCATAATGGTTTAATCGATTATACTATCGGTCAACGCGAACGCTTGGGAATTGGTGGTTCTCGAGCGTATTATGTGGTAAAATTAAATAGACGCGATAATAGTTTGATTGTTGGCGCAGAAGAAGATCTTTATGCGAAAGAATTAATCGCGAGGGATTTGAATTGGATTCGGCCACAAATAAGCGAGCAAATAGAATTGTCAAAAATTGGTGGGAGTATCCGCTACGGTCATCCAATTGAAGCATGTAAAATCGATTTTGAAAGTAATGATCAAGTTAAAGTAATTTTCGACGAGCCCCAGCGAGCCATTGCCCCCGGACAATCGATTGTTTTCTACCTGCCTTGCCGGCAGGCAGGTAACAGTGATGAAGTTTTGGGCGGCGGCATTATCAAGGAGTCACTTGAAAGTATTCACTAAATTAACCAAAATCTTTGGCATTATCATTGTTGCCCTGGTTTTTTATTTCCTTGGGTATCTCGTTGGTCATCGAAATATTGTCTTCGAACAAAATCTTAAACCGACGATTGTTAACACCAATCTTGGTCAACCAAAAGACGTTGATTTTTCCACTTTTTGGGATGCCTGGAAACTGGTCACTGATAAATACGTCGGTCAATATTCCGCACAAGAGATGGTTCGTGGTGCCATCAAGGGCATGGTTGAATCTCTTGGCGATCCTTACTCGGCCTTTATGGAACCGGGTACTAATCAAATGTTCTTGGAGGATTTGTCTGGAGAAATCCAGGGAATTGGTGCGGAAATTACTTTAAAGGACGGCAAGCTTTTAGTCGTCTCACCCTTAGATGGCTCGCCTGCCAAAAATGCCGGTCTTAAGCCCCAGGATGAAATTTTAGAAATTGACGGCGAGAAAACTAACGATATGTCTCTTGATGAGGCGATAGGTAAAATTCGCGGTAAGGCAGGGACTGAAGTAACCCTTTTAATTAACCGTTCGGGATTTAGTACTCCGAAAGAATTTAAAATTAAACGGGCGATAATTGTCATCAAATCAGTTCAGTCTGAAATGAAGGGGAATGTGGCTTATATCAAAATCACCCAATTCGGCGATGATACTTCGACCTTGGCCAAACAAGCGGCTGACGAGATCGCTAGTAAAAATCCTCATTCAATCATCCTCGACCTGCGCGACAATCCCGGCGGTTATTTGGATTCAGCCGTTGATGTGGCTTCGCTTTTTATGAACAAAGGTGTCGTGGTCAAAGAACAAGACAAAAATGGCCGGATTGAAGAACTCCAAACTACCCTTGAAGGAAAATTGGCAAAATATCCGATTTTCGTCTTGGTCAATGAAGGTTCAGCCTCGGCCTCGGAAATTGTCGCTGGTGCCTTAAGAGATAGTCGCGGAGCCTTAATTATTGGTAAAAAGACTTTTGGCAAGGGTTCGGTGCAAGAATTGGAAACCTTAAAAGACAATTCCGCCTTACGCTTGACCGTGGCTAAATGGTTAACTCCCAAAGGCAAGACGATTGATAAAGAAGGCATTAGTCCCGATATTGAAGTCAATTTATCGAACGAGGATCAAGCCGCTGGCCGCGATCCGCAACTTGATCGGGCTTTAGAGGAAGCGAGTCGATGAAGAAAGTAGTTAAATCTATGCAAGTTTTATTAATCAAAGATGTTGCCAATTTGGGTCAAGCAGGGGAAATCAAGGATGTCAAGCCAGGATATGCCCGCAATTTTTTAATTTTAAAAAAATTCGCCGTTTTGCCGAGTGATCCCCAATCTCAAGATTTTCTTCGCGAAAGAGCCAAGAGAAAGCAAGAATCAAAAGCCCAAAAGGATATGACATTGTCAAAATTTGACGAATTGACAAATAAAAAAATTGTTTTTAAAGTCAAAGTCAATAAAAAGGGAGTGTCTTTTAAAGCCGTTGGTGCCAAAGACATTGCTAAAAAACTGGACATAATGGAGGATTGGGTAAAAACAGAGCCGATTAAAGCTCTCGGTGACCATCCAGTTTTAATCAAATCGGGGGATTTAAAGACTCAAGTTTTAGTTGCCTTAATTCCTGAGAAGTGATAGATTCAAATTACAAGGAGGGGTTGTGGATGATGATAATTTAGAAAAACCATTGAAAATGCCCGAAAGTGGGGGCGTTGATTATTCCAATCTTTCCCAGCCTGAACCGATGGGGGGAAGAAACGCCCAAGTTACTGGACCGACATACTTCGCCCGCCCGCCACGTCAGTCAGTAAGTCCCAAGCCGAGTGCCAATCAACCCCCGCCTGCCGGTCCTTCCGGGCGACGGCTTCAACCGATAGAAGATCAAGAACCCAGAAATCCCCTTGTTTCTTTAATTCTGATGATTTTTTTAAGTCTGATATTAGTGCTGGGCATTCTCGTTTTTATTTCCTGGAAAGGTTGGATTTCTTTGGGAGGGCTTGAAAAACTTTGGGGAGGTGGGGAAAAAGCCTTGCCAACACCGACGGCTGCCATTTCGGTTGAACCTTCTTTGACAGTTTCTGAGTCACCCACAGCCAACACGTCGCCCGTGGTCACCACCAATGTCAATGATCAAACGCGCAAAGCTGATTTAGCTAAGATTAAAGAAGCTTTAGTAAAATATTTTGCTGATAATAACCAATTTCCACTAGCCACGACAGGAGTAAAAACATCAGATCCGGCGAGCATTCTAGCTCTAGCCTTAGTTCCAAAATACCTCGATAAACTGCCGGATGATCCGCTGGCACCCCAATATTATTATAGCTATAAATCAGACGGTCAAAGTTTTGAATTAACGTGTGTGTTGGAGGACAAAACCGATCCCGAGGGCGTAAATGTTGGCCAATTCTATATATACAAATTGACAGGTTCCAAGGGGACCTAAAGAAAGGAGAATTAATGATTGCTTTGTGGATTATTTTGGGCATCGTGGGGGTGCTCATCCTCTGGTTTATTATTGTTTTTAACGGTATTGTTTCTTTGCGTAATCGTACCCAAGAGGCTTGGTCGGATATTGACGTTCAGCTTAAACGCCGACACGATTTGATTCCTAATTTAGTTGAAACAGTTAAAGGCTATGCCAAACATGAAAAGGAATTGTTTGAAAAGGTCACTGAGGCAAGGGCTTCAGCGATGCAGGCCAAGGGGGCTAAAGACGCCGCTGCCAAAGAAAATGTTTTGACCAATACCCTAAAATCAGTTTTTGCCGTTGCTGAAAATTATCCCCAACTGCGCGCTTCAGAGAACTTTCAGAAACTTCAGGATGAATTGACAGACACGGAAAACAAAATCGAAGCCGCCCGCCGATTCTACAATGGTAATGTCCGCGATTTCAACATCAAGATCCAAGTTTTCCCCAATTCAATGGTTGCCGGCATGACTGGTTCCAAAGCATTTGAATTATTCGGCGCTGCCGAGGGCGAAAAAGCCACTCCCGAAGTCAAATTCTAACATTATGTATAAGGATATAGATTCTAATAAGAGGAGGACAGCTTTCCTTTTGGGTTTTTTCCTCATTTTTGTCATTGGGCTCGGCTATTTATTAAGTTGGATTTTTGATAATCAATTTATATTGGTGATTGCCGTCATTATCGCCGTTACCCAAGCCTTAGTCTCTTATTATTATTCCGATTCGATCACGCTGGCGGTTTCCGGGGCAAAGGAAGTTCCGCGAAAAGAACCCTATTTAGATTTGCATCGGGTGGTGGAAAATCTTGCGATTACGGGTGGACTACCCAAACCGAAAATTTATATTATCGACGATTCAGCACCGAACGCTTTTGCCACCGGCCGCGACCCCAAACATGCTTCGATTGCGGTAACATCTGGATTGTTGGAAAAGTTAAATAAAACCGAGCTCGAAGGCGTGATTGCCCACGAACTTTCACATGTTGGCAACTACGATATTCGTTTGATGACGGTGGTCGTAGTTTTGGTGGGCGTGGTGGCGCTTTTATCCGATTTCTTTTTACGTTGGACATGGTTTGGAGGTCGGCGTCGCAGTGATGGTGATAGCGGTCAGTTGGGGTTAATACTATTTATTATCGCCATTGCGATGGCTATTCTGGCACCGCTGGCGGCGACTTTAATCCAATTGGCCATTTCGCGCAAACGTGAATTTTTAGCCGATGCCTCCGGGGCGTTGTTAACGCGCTATCCCGAGGGTTTGGCCTCGGCGCTCGAAAAAATATCTAAAGACCGTGGACCTTTGGGAGTCGCCAACAAAGCCACCGCCCATCTTTATATAGTGAATCCGTTTAAAGAAAATGCCGAAGGCGACGGCCACGGTAGCCGCGGCTGGTTTGCTGGTTTATTCGATACCCATCCGCCAGTGGAAGAGCGAATTAAAAGATTAAAGGCGATGATTTCGAAATGACCAAAGAAGCAGCTAAACAAAGAATTGAAAAGTTGCGGGAGCTGATTGAAAAATATCGCTATTCTTATCATGTGCTTGATAAATCGCTCGTTTCCGATGAAGTAAATGATTCCCTCAAACATGAATTGCAAGAATTAGAGAATCAATATCCAGAACTAATTACCCCTGATTCGCCGACACAAAGAATCGCCGGTGAGGCATTAGAAAAATTTACTAAAGTTACTCACGAAAGGCCGATGCTTTCTTTGACCGATGCTTTTTCATTTGAAGAACTTAAGGACTGGGAAACTCGGAATGCAAAAGTTATCGAGGGTGACTTTTCATATTTTACAGAACTTAAAATAGATGGGTTAGCCGTTTCATTAGTTTATGAAAACGGGCGATTTGTCAGAGGTGCGACCCGGGGCGATGGCCGGGTGGGCGAGGATGTGACCCAAAATCTAAAAACAGTTGAAGCGATCCCGCTTAAACTAACAACTGACAACCAACAACTAACAACTACTATCGAAGTTCGTGGAGAAGCTTATATGCCAATCGAAATATTTAAAAAATTAAATATTAAATATCAAAAAGAGGGGAAAGCGCTTTTGGCCAATCCGAGAAATGCGGCGGCTGGCTCTATTCGTCAATTAAATCCAAAAATAACCGCAGAGAGAAAATTATCTTTTATCGCCTGGGATTTATTTGGCCTGGAAACAAAAACTCATGAAGAATCGCATAAAATTTTACATGAATTGGGTTTTAAGACCATCAAAGAAAATCAATATTGTCGAAATTTGGAAGAAGTCGAAACATTCAAACAAAAAATGGAAAAAGTTCGTGAGAGATTACCTTTCCAAATCGATGGGATAGTTGTCCAAGTCAATGATAATGATTTGAAAGCGCGTTTGGGGATAGTTGGCAAAGCGCCTCGGGGAATGATTGCCTATAAGTTTGCGCCCGAAGAGGCAACGACGATTATCGAAGACATTATTGTCAATGTCGGTCGCACGGGTACGCTCACGCCAGTCGCGGTTTTAAAACCGGTGTTAATTGCCGGTTCAACGATCTCCCGGGCAACTTTGCATAATGAAGACGAAATCCGCAAAAAAGATATTCGTATTGGGGATACGGTTGTAGTTCACAAAGCCGGCGATGTCATTCCTGAAGTTGAAAAAGTAATTAAAGAATTGCGGCCGAAAAATGCGCGTGAATTTCATTTTCCTAAAACTTGTCCTAAATGCGGAGGAAAAGTAGTCCGTGAAGAAGGTAAAGCGGCATATAAATGCACAAACAAAAAATGTTTTACTATCCAGCGCCGCGGCTTAGAGCATTTTGTTTCACGAGCCGCGTTCGATATGGCTGGCCTAGGACCAAAAATCATTGATAAATTCATCGAAGAA
The DNA here is from genome assembly GCA_963698075.1 of uncultured Candidatus Berkelbacteria bacterium. Taxonomy (GTDB): domain Bacteria; phylum Patescibacteriota; class UBA1384; order UBA12157; family JAENIV01. The sequence continues at coordinate 893,243 of OY969116.1, forward strand.
GGTTTAATCAAAGACGCAGCTGATTTATTCAAATTAAAAGTGGGCGATATCGAACCTTTGGAGCGTTTTGCCGAAAAGAGCGCCCAAAATGTTGTTGATACCATTCAATCTCATAAGAAAATCTCCTTGGCGCGTTTCATTTATGCCTTAGGGATTCCCAATGTTGGCGAAGAAACGGCGATTGATTTGGCAGAGCGTTTTCGGACAATTGATAATTTACGTAAGGCTAGTTTGGAAGAAATTGATGCTCTCCACGATGTCGGTGGGATAGTTGCCAAAAGCATTTATGAATGGTTTCAAGACAGAGGGAATTTAAATTTTATTGATCGCTTAATTAGCGCCGGCATTGACATTGAAAAGGAAGCGATTCATGAAGGCAAATTGTCCGGCAAGATTTTTGTGCTGACCGGCGGTCTGGAAACAATGACTCGCGATGAAGCCAAAGAAAAAATCCGCGCGCTCGGCGGAGATATTTCCGAATCGGTTTCCAAAGAAACGGATTTTGTCATCGCCGGTTCCGAGCCGGGCGAAAAATATTCGCGCGCCAAAGAATTTGGTGTTAAAATAATAAATGAAAAGGAATTTTCGGAACTTACTAAGTGAGGGGATATGCGCAAGATTCTATTGCTGGAGATTGCTGTCAGTTTAATGGCAATTTTATTAGTTATCGCCATAAGTTATTGGGCTTTTCGGACCGATAAATTTTTACCTAAAGCCAGCACAAATGAAATCCAAAAAAAATAATGAGGAGGAGAATTGAAACCAAACAAAACCAGACTCAAGGTTCTATTGATTATTTTGGGGATCCTAATTATTGCGTTTGGCATTGTTTTTTACAAATACGGACCCTATTCAGAAGCTGCAAGAGGCGGGATTAAAGGAAAACCAACTAGTTCGCCAACATTGACACCGACCAGCTCGGCGTTGCCCATCTCGCCAAAACCATCACCCAGTCCATCGTCGGTAGTCTCGCCATCGCCTTCGACGACCGCAACGCCTGCCATTTTATTTTCTGATGATTTTTCCGGGACGCTTTCGAAATGGCAAGTAGTTTATGAAAAAGCTAGTATTTCCAATGGTCAGTTAGATTTAATTCCTCTGATTCAAACCTACAATTCTCCGTCAGATACCCACGCACCCTTAATTGTCGCCGGTGATGTTGCTTGGAAAGACTATATTTTCAATGTTTCCATGAAAACCGTCAGGCAACTTCGACCTTCAAATCCCAACCCCTGGGAAGTCGGCTGGTTGATTTTCCGTTACGTTGATTCTAAAAATTTCTATTATTTTATTCAAAAGACCAATGGCATTGAATTGGGAAAACTCGTCAATGGTAGTCAGCAGTTTCTTTATACCGCCGGCACGCCAAAACTGACAATCGGTTCAACCCATACCTACAAGGTTGTCCTTAAAGGAACAAACATTAAAATCTATATTGATGGTGTGCAAGTGGTCAATGTTAATGATAGTTCATTTTCAGCCGGGAAAATTGGGCTCTATAATGAGGATGCCGAAACCTTGTCTGATAATGTTTTAGTGACCTCAAATTAGGTCTTAATATGCGAAACCCGCCTTCGCATGAAGCTCTGGCGGGTGATCAGCTGGGATGGCGTATTTAGAAGTTGGAAGTGAAGTTAAGGGCTTTTGCCTTGACCAATCTTCTTAGGAGTTCGATTCTGGGCGTTAGAATCGAGTCCAAATCAAGCTGTCGAGTTTGGAAGACAGGCAGTTCTTTCCTCCCGAATCTTTGTCTGGGAGTTATCTCGGTAACCTGATGAGGATCTTTGGTCACTCGTGGATCCCGGAGACCCTCCATGACCAGGATATCGACATATTGTCTCTGAGTGATACGAGCATCTAAGGTAACTGGTCGAATGATGGCGGAATAGATGTTGCGTACAATGACGAACTCTCTAAAGTATGCCAGTTTGCCTTGCTCTTGTAGGGCCTGAAACACTTTCCAGTAGTTTATCACTGATTGAATGTCCTTGATATTAGGAACAAAGAGCATTCTTCGATCTGTACCGAAAGTATCCAACAGGGGATCAGTTTCAGCAATAAACTCAGCGTGGACTTCATCCATTGGTTGAACTTCAAGGAGCTCGATCTCGCCGCTTGTCAGGAGAATTGGTTCGCCCTCGGCTGGTTCATAGACTTTGCCAAGCTCTTCTTTTGGTACAGCGATACCGCATGTTTGGCAGAAGAATCCCTGTTTAGCTTGTCCAACTTTTTTGATGACTGTTCTTCTGCGATCTGGTCTCTCGACTGCCACCCTCGTTTTGGGTTTCGTTGCCATTGGAAGGTCGAGACGTTGCTTGCATTTAATGTGAATAGGGGAGAGGGTTAACTCTTCAGGTTTTTCAGACTCGGCTGAGAAAAGTCTTCCCGAAACCACAAGATCTTGGAAAACGATCTTTCCCGTCCATTGTGCTCGTGTTCTGGCAGCCACCCGAGGTGCTCCTTTCGATGTTGTCTAGCGATAGAATTATATAATTTAAAATTGCAAAAATCAAGAGCAAAGTGTAAAATCAAAACTGATATGGCCAAAATTTCTAAAGACGACCTCGAGCATGTCGCCAATCTTGCTCGTTTGGAACTAAATTCCGAAGAAAAAGCCAAGTTCACTGAACAACTCGGGTCGGTTTTGGAGTATTTTGAAAAACTCGACACCGCCGACACTTCGGAAGTGGCGGCGATTGATCAAATCAATAATATGGAAAACGTGACGGCGGCGGATAAAATTGGCGAAAAATATGACCGTGATGAACTGCTTGCCAACGCGCCCAAGCAAGAAGACGGATTTATTAAAGTGAAAGCAATATTTGAAGAAAAATGAATCTCAATAAACTAACGTTAAAAGAGGCATCAGAAAAACTCAAAAGTGACGAGATATCATCGGCCGAGATTGTTGACGATTGTTTGGAAAGAATCGAAAAACATGACAAAGATATTAATGCCTATTTGACGGTCTTATCGGACGAGGCCAAGAAGGCGGCGGAAGAATCGGATAAGAGCCATAAATGGAAAAGCGAAATTGACGGTTTGTCGATTGCAGTTAAAGATGTTATTTGTACCAAGGGCGTGAAGACCACGGCCGCCAGTAAAATTTTGGAAGATTTTGTGCCGCCGTATGACGCGACGGTAATATCTAAACTTAAAAACGCGGGTGCGATAATTATTGGTAAAACCAACTGCGATGAATTTGCGATGGGTTCGTCTACGGAAAACTCGGCCTATAAAATTACCAAAAATCCATGGGATACCTCGCGCGTACCGGGCGGTTCATCCGGCGGTTCGGCAGCCGCGGTTGCCTCGGATATGTGTATCGCGGCGTTAGGATCTGATACTGGAGGATCGATAAGACAGCCGGCTAGTTTATGCGGTGTGGTCGGATTGAAGCCAACCTATGGTACAGTGTCACGATATGGACTGATGGCAATGGCTTCATCGCTTGATCAAATCGGCGTGTTCGCAAAGACAGTGGGGGATGCGGAAATACTCTTTAACATCATTGCTGGTTACGATCCGATGGACTCAACATCAATTCAAAATGCAAAATTCTCAGCCAAGGGCCGATCAGCCTTGGGCTGGAAAATCGGGGTTCCGAAAGAATATTTTGGCAAAGGATTAGACGAGGGTGTCAAGAAAGTTATTGAAGATGCGATTGAGAAACTCAAAAAAGAGGGAAATGAAATTATTGAAATCAGTTTGTCTAACGCTGAATATGCCCTTGAAGTATACTATATTATTATGTTTGTCGAGGTTTCTTCAAATTTGGCGCGCTACGATGGAATAAAATACGGCCATAGTACAAAAGAGGCGAAAGATTTGTTGGAAGTTTATTTTAAGAGCCGAGCTGAAGGATTTGGGGATGAAGCTAAGCGTCGAATAATTTTAGGCAACTACGCGTCGTCGGCTGGCTATATTGATCAATATTATGCTAAAGCACAGAAAGCACGGTCATTAGTCAAAAAAGATTTTGATGAGGCATTTAAGAAAGTGGATTTAATCTTGGGTCCGGTTTCGCCAACAACGGCATTTAAAATCGGTGAAAAAACTAACGATCCTTTACAAATGTATTTATCAGACATTTATACTATTTCAATTAATTTAGCCGGGCTTCCGGCGATGTCAGTGCCCGCGGGATTATCAAATGGTTTGCCTGTAGGATTGCAAATCATCGGACCGGTGTTGAGTGAAAACAATATTTTTTCATTGGGAAAAATATTTGAGGGGGTCAGAGGTGAATTACAAAGTGCGCCGATACAATAGTGAACATCATAAGAAGTCAACCGAAGTCCAAATTGTGGAAGGTTTTTTCAAGGCAATTTGGTGGATTATTTCTTTGCCGTTTAGATTAATCTTCGGCCGAAAAAAAGTTTCCGTTCAGCCCGGCGTCAGTTTGGATAGGGGATACATCCAAACTAAATGGCAGGAAATCGAGCAATTGATACAATTGGGTCGGCCGTCCAATTACGCCCGGGCGGTTTTGGAGGCCGATAAATTGCTCGATCACATCTTAAAAGGATTCAGGGCGCCGGGAATGACGATGGCTGATCGGCTCAAAGCGTCGCAAAATAAATTTAGCAAAGAAGGTTATGATGCGGCCTGGAAAGCCCACAAAGTCAGAAACGAATTAGTCCACAACAGCCAATTTGAATTAATGGATTATAGCGCCAAAAATGCCATCAATAATTTTAAAAAAGCGATAGACGAATTAATTTAATCTCTCGACTTTGCTCGAGATAAAGGAGAAAAAAATGGAACAAGAGCATGGATTTGATCGGGATCCGTCTGAAGATCTTGTCGGGGCCGAACAATTAATATACGAAGTATTAATGGCAAAAACCAATTTTAATAGTCCCGCAGAAGCCGTACCAATGGCTAAAAGTATTTTCCATTGTATTGATTCTCTACAGGGAAGAAATACCCATGCTAAAGGTTATTCTAATCCTAAAGCTGAATTATCCGCTGATTTAATTAGTCCTGGTGAATTGGCATTGGAGGCCGGTATTGGGAGGGATTTATCTAGAGCGATTTTGGTCAGACTTAATATTCTCAAAGAATAATTATGAATTTAAAAACCGTCATTGGGCTGGAGATACACGTTCAGCTCAAAACTAAATCAAAAATGTTTTGTAGGTGCGACAATAATGCTGAAAATGCCGCGCCGAATACTTTGGTTTGTCCGATTTGTATGGGGCTCCCGGGAACTTTGCCGGTGGCGAATAAACAAGCAATTGAATGGACTCTCAAAACCGGCTTGGCTTTAAATTGCCAAATTGCCGATTTTTCTCGTTTTGACCGCAAACACTATTTTTATCCCGATTTGCCAAAGGGTTATCAGATTTCACAGTACGACAAGCCGTTTTGCACCGGTGGGTTTTTGGAAATCGATGTGGCTGGTGAACTCAAAAAAGTCGGCATTCGTCGAGTTCATCTTGAAGAAGATGCCGGTAAGTTAGTTCATCCTTCCGGCAAAAACTATTCTCTGGTTGATTTAAATCGCGCTGGCACGCCTTTAATGGAAGTTGTTAGCGAGCCAGAAATCAACTCACCGCAAGAAGCCAAAATTTTTATGCAGGAATTACGCTCAATTTTGCGCTATTTAGATGTCTCTGACGCCGATATGGAAAAGGGACATCTACGCTGTGATGCCAATATCTCGATCGAAGAAGATGACAAAGAAGGAGTCCCAATTGAAATTAAAAATATGAATAGTTTTAGAATGGTCGAGCGGGCATTATCGTACGAAGAAAAGCGCCAAAAAGAAGAGATCGAAAAGGGAAATAAAGTTGAAAAAGAAACGCGTGGTTGGATTGATGCCAAAGGCATCACCATCTCGCAAAGAGGCAAGGAATATGCCCAAGATTACCGCTATTTTCCTGAACCGGATTTGCCGCCATATGAGCCAGCCAAACTTTTCGATCTTAAAAAATTAAAAGAAGAATTGCCAGAATTACCGGCTCTCAAGCGTAGTAAATATATAGAAATGGGTTTGCCGATTCAAGACGCGGCCATTATTTCCATAGACAATACAATGGCTGCCTATTTTGAAAAAGTGGCCGAAAAAGTTTCGCCGAAATTAGCCGCCAATTGGATAATTAATGAGTTAAAAAGCGAAGGAATTTTGGATATCGCGCCAGAGAATCTAATAATGCTTTTAGAAAAAATTGAGAGCAACGAAATCTCCAGTAAAATAGCCAAAGACGTTTTTGCCGAAATGCATTCCACCGGCAAAAAACCAGACGAAATTATTGCTGAAAAAAGCCTTAAACAAATTGGCGGTGAAGATGAACTTGGTCGTATTATTGACGAAGTCATTTTAGAAAATAAAAAAACCGTTGCTGATTATCAAAAAGGCAAAAAAGAAGCCTTAGGATTTTTAGTTGGTAAAGTAATGCAAAAAACTTCCGGTCAGGCCAATCCCCAAGTTGTCAATCAACTACTAGAAGAAAAATTAAGCTGACTTGTAATATTTTTTATTTGCGCTAAAATATATTTCACAAGGAGTTTATGATGCCTAAAAAAATAAACTATTTAGATGATGCCAAAAAATTTCCCAAGAAATTGCGCCGTGGCGGCGTTTTTATGGTTATTTTTCTGGTGTTGGCCTTTCTCATGGGAGTGGTTGGGGGCACAGGTGCAATTTTACTTCTTTCCTCTAATAGTAAATTTCAAAACGCCCTGGGGATTAAGGGTTCAAATTTAAATATCGCCACCACTAAAACTGAAAAACTACGCTTAGAGGAATCTTCGGCGATTATTGACTCCTCCAAAAAAGTTACCCCGGCAGTGGTTTCTATCACCACTAGTCAAAATGTTTTGGATTTTTTTGGAAGAACGATTGAAGAACAAGGAGGTGGAACTGGTTTTATAGTTACTAATGATGGTCTTATTATAACTAATAAACATGTCGCTGAAGCCGGAAGTTCTCTTTCGGTTTTAACTGCTGATGGCAAAGACTATCAAGCTAAAGTGGTGGCTGAAGATCCGACCAATGATTTGGCAATTTTAAAAATCGAGGCTCAAGGTTTGCCCGTGGTTGATTTAGGGAATTCTGATGATTTACAAATTGGCCAATGGGTTATTGCCGTGGGTAATGCCTTAGGCCAACTTCAAAATACGGTCACTGTCGGGGTCATTTCTGCTCGCGAAAGACAGCTCATCGCTGGCGGAGGAGGAACACAGGAACAATTGAATAATTTGCTCCAAACCGATGCCGCTATCAATTCTGGTAATTCGGGTGGACCGCTGGTCAATTTGGCCGGGCAAGTTATTGGCATCAACACCGCCGTGGCCTCCAATGCCCAAAATATTGGTTTTGCCATTCCGATTAATCAAGCCAAAAGCGCCTTAGATTCTTACAAAAAAAGCGGGAAAATTATCAAGCCATTTTTAGGAGTTCGGTACGTTACCGTCAACAAAGAAATTGCTCAATCGCAAAATCTCTCGGTTGATTACGGCGCTTTTTTGGTGGGCACGAGTAATCAAAGTGCCATCGTTGCCGGTTCACCGGCTGACAAGGCCGGCCTAAAAGATGGCGATATCATTTTAGAAATCAATGGTGATCGAATTGATGAAAATCACCCACTTGCAGGATTGATAGATAATTTTCAACCTGGCGACACGGTCGATTTAAAAATTCTTCGAGCGGGCCATGAAAGCACTCTTAAATTAAAATTGGGCTCAACTGAATAATCCTCTTGACAACCAAGCTTGTTGATCTATGCTTTAAATAGAGGGGAAATTGAGGATTTATTTTTTTGGTTTATTAGAAAGTTCTAACAAGGGACAGTCTTGAGGACTGTTCTTTTGGATATGTACCTTAGCACAAGGGGGTAGACCGATGGCAAGGGTGGATACTGACCGAAGCGCTATTCCTTTTCCTTTGAGCTATTGTCTAATTTGCGGGGCTTCGCTCCCTGTCTTGATCAGTAGCGATAACGACAGATGGGTTCAGGAAATCTCCTGTCGGGTTTGCCGTTCGATGAAAGGTAGGATCTATCTTAGACCCGACTCTCTTTTGGCCGAGGGTTGGGTAGCGCTCGGCGATATCAAGATGGTATATGAACCAGCCTTTCTTTTGCATCATCCGGAAATTGAAGTCCATCAAGATAGAACAATGGTCAAAGTCTGGCTTGCCAAAGCGATCTAAGTCCCGTATTCTACTGAGCGGAATGCGGGACTTTTAGTCACAAAATTTTTTGAGTTTGAGATTTTTATCAGCTTGAGATAAAGAATCAATGATTCTTTCTAAATTACCATCCATAATATTTTCGATTTTTGACCAAGATTTTTTGATTCTGTGGTCAGTGATTCGGTCCTGCGGAAAGTTATAAGTTCTAATTTTTTCTGAACGGTCGCCGGTGCCAATTTGGAGACGTCGATTTTCGCCTCGTTCTTTTTCTTGCTTTTCTTCTTCGAGAGCCAAGAGTCGCGAACGCAGGACCTTGAGCGCTTTTTCGCGATTTTTGATTTGTGAGCGTTCATCTTGGCAAGTGACAATCATGCCAGTGAGCAGATGAGTGATGCGGACAGCGGAATCGGTTGTGTTAACCCCCTGGCCGCCATGGCCGCGCGAACGATAAACGTCAATGCGAATATCTTGAGGATTAATTTTAATATCAACCCCTTCGGCTTCGGGAAGGACGGCAACAGTGGCGGCCGAAGTATGTAGGCGGCCAGATTTTTCAGTTTTTGGCACTCGTTGAACTCGATGAACACCTGATTCGAATTTTAAGTTTTCATAAGAACCTGGTCCAGTCACTTCAGCGGTTAGGTTTTTGATGCCTCCAAGCGATGTCCGGTCAGAATCTAAAATGCTGAAATACCAACCCTTTTTTTCGGCGAAGCGTTGATACATCCTTAATAATTCCCCGGCAAAAAGTTCAGCTTCATCCCCGCCAATGGCGGGGCGGATTTCAAGAAAGACATCCTGTTTAGTATCATTGGATGTCGTCATTTTGAGTGCATTACTTTTGATTGATTCAATTTCTTCTTTGGCTAACTCGCGGATTGCGGGGTCATTGCTCGAGCGATATAGTTCTTCAGCTTCTTTGAGTTGCCTTTTTAGCTCTTCGTTCATTTTTTTTGCCTTTTTTTGCTCTCATTTCTTCGGCTTTTCTGACTCTACTTCGGAATTTATCGACTCGACCGGCGGTGTCAATAAATTTAGCAGTACCGGTATAGAAAGGGTGACATGCTGAGCAAACTTCAACATGCAATTCAGGCACAGTCGAACCGACTTCAAAAGTATTGCCGCAAGCGCAGGTAACTTTGGTCCTAGGATAATACTTAGGATGTATGTCTTTCTTCATAATAAGTCTTTTCTAAATGGGTGAATACTTGTCCCTCCGAAATTCGCACCGTCATAACAGAATGTAATTCGTTTGACGGTAAAAATGAAGGGGGATCTTTTTTCATACGAAAATATTGTAGCACGAGATTCGTTTCATGTAAAGATTACGCCCTCGTCTACGACGAGGGCGTAATCACTAGTCCTTATCGGGAACGGCCGCAAAGTACAACAGCTTACAGTTTGGGCACCAGCCCATCAGATCGTTGTAGTATCGCTCCTCGCCGGTGGCGGTGAGAAATGCGACACAAATCATCAGCACTGGCATCTTACAACGAAGACAGTCAATGATAGGGTATCTGATAATCCTGCGCAGGATTCGCTGGGATCGGCTGACCTTGCGGATGAAGAGTCCAGTAATGTTTTCGCGGCTCAATCCTAGACTCTTCTTGGCAGAAGCCAACTGTTCCAATAACCCCACTATCTCGGCGTCTGGCATCCGCACGCCGAGCTCAGACTTCACCGGAATTCCGTCTACCAACCAACAGCGTCGTTCCATCACGGCTGACCTCCGAGTTGGGATGCCACTGCCGCCCGGCAGTGGGTTCAGCAGCCGAAAGGCCTATCCCATAACATCGGAAGATCATAACAACATGCCTATATGGCATTTTATTTCGATTGAGGAACAATTGGCCCATGTGACCTTGCTAATATTAGCATAAACCTTGTCAAAAGTCAAGCCAGGCAAAGTCCGCTTTCGGCGGACCGCCTGGCGCAGACCCGGCAGATGACACACTGCAATAACAGGACGTAGTCCGTTTTGCAGTAAGGAATTGTGCGGGGTCAAGGTAATCAATCCATTGATTAAGATTGCGGAATATGCTAAGATTTCTTTGCGGCGGGAAGCCATATATTTTTTAGTCATTATATATTAGAATAGTATTAAGCAACCGCATAAAGTTATGGCGGGTGCGGCCCCATAAAATTGCTTTCTTTGCAACCTATTACACAGTGTAAGCAAAGAAGCGCAATTTACGGGGCTTCCTGAACTTTCTTTCTGCTTTCGCAGAAGCGAAATTCAGGAGTGGAAGGAATATGCCGATGCCAAGCTTAACTGAATTACTTGAAGCCGGGGCGCATTACGGACATAAAAAAGAACGTTCATATCCCCGAGCCAAAAAGTTTACCTACACAATCCGTGATAGTATTTATGTTATTGATTTGGAAAAAACCATTGCCCACTTAAAATTAGCTCTTGATTGGCTCCAACAAGCGACTCATTCGGGAAAGATCATATTATTTGTTGGGACTAAACGTCAGGCAAAAGAAGCAGTCAAAAAAACCGCTCAAAATCTCAAGATGCCCTATATTGTCGCCCACTGGCTCGGCGGGACATTGACAAATTTCGAAACTATCAATAAAAGTTTAAAGAAACTTTCTGAATTAGATGAGCTTATAAAATCAGAGGATTTTGCCAAATATACGAAAAAAGAAAGAAAAAGAATCGAAGAAAAAAGAATTAAACTCAATGCTCTTTTTGAGGGCTTAAAAAATTTATCCAAATTGCCTGATATTTTATTCGTGGTTGATACCGCCAAGGAAAATGTGGCGGTGTTAGAAGCAAGACGGATGAATATTCCGATTGTCGGTATTTGCGATACCAACGCCAACCCAGATTTAATTGATTATCCCATCCCGGCCAATGATGATTCTGAAAAATCGATCAAGCTAATTCTTGGAAAAATAGAAGAAGGGTTAAAAGTGAAAAAAACCGAAGAAAAAGACGAAGAAGCTAAAAAGACGATCAAAAAAGTTTTTAAAAAAAGGAGCAAATAAATGATTACGGCCGAACAAATTGCCAAACTCAGAGCTGAAACTGGGGCCGGAGTGATGGATTGTAAAAAAGCTTTAGAAGATTCCGATGGCGATTACATTAAAGCCAAAAAGTTGTTAGCCCAGAGTGCCCAAACCATTGCCAAGAAAAAAGCCGAAAGAAATGCCGAGCAGGGATTGATTGAATGTTATTGCCATGGCGGGAAAATCGGCGTGATTTTAGAACTAGCCTGTGAGACTGATTTTGTGGCCAGAAATGATGAATTTAAAAATTTAGCTCATGAACTGGCGATGCAAATCGCTTCGATGAATCCGCAAAATGTGGAAGAATTAATGAGCGAAAATTATATTCGCGACGAATCTTTAACGATCCGTCAATTAATTGAACAGACAATTGCCAAAATTGGTGAAAATATTCAAGTCAAAAGATTTACGCGATTTGAGTTGGGGGAAGGCTAATGTATCAAAATATCCTACGCAATCTCAGAATGAAAATGCAAGAGACTCAAGATAAACTGACGGAGAGCTTTCGTTCTCTTCGCACCGGTAAAGCCAATTCTGCCTTGGTGGAAAATATTATTGTCTCTTACTACGGGACCAAAGTGCCTTTAAAACAAATGGCCAATATCTCGATTCCTGACACGAATTCGATTACCATCCAGCCATGGGATAATAATTCCCTTGGAGACATCGAGCAGGCCTTGCGTAATTCAGAAACCGGCCTCAATCCAATAAATGACGGCCGTTTGATTAGATTAAGTCTTCCTCCGATGACTGCCGAAAGAAGAGAGGAATTAGTCAAAATGCTCCATCAAACTGCCGAGGAATGTCGTATCGCTTTGCGCAACCTGCGTGAAGAAGCTTGGAAAGAAATCAAAAAACAAGAAAGCCAGAAACAAATTACCGAAGATGATCGTTACGATGCCGAAAAGGAATTGAATAAATTGATTGAAGATTTTAATCTCAAAATCAATGATCTCATTGAGGCCAAAGAAAAAGAATTGAGGACAGTCTGATGTTAATAAGCATCTTAACTTTTGTCGCTATCTTGGTAATTCTCATTCTTATTCATGAATTTGGCCATTTTATTATTGCCAAAGCTATTGGAGTTAAAGTTCAAGAATTCGCTTTTGGTTTCCCCCCAAGATTATTTAGTATTGTCCGTGGAGGGACGCGTTATTCTTTTAATCTGATTCCTTTGGGGGGTTATGTCAGTCTTCTTGGCGAGGACGAAGCAGTTCTCAAGCCAGGTTCTTTTTATTCAAAAAAAGTTTGGCAAAAAATTCTCATCGTCGGCACCGGTGTGATCATGAATTTTCTTTTGGCGATTATTGTTCTCGCTATTGGGTTTAGTATTGGTATGACTCCACTCGTGTCCGATCCGGCTTCTTTACCGGGAGCCAAAACCTCCCAAGTAATGATTGTTGAAGTCGTTTCTGGTTCTCCGGCTTCTCAAATTGGTCTGGAAAGAGGTTACATTTTAAACGGCTTTGCTTCTCCCTCTGATTTGCAGCAATTTACGCGCTCTCATGCCGGCCAAACTATTGATCTTTCGGTCCAAAAAAATGGTAATACTGAAGTTCGTAAAGTTACTTTAACTTCTGGGGACGCGCCGTTGGGAGTGGGCGCTGTTTCTATTACCCGTGTCAAACAACCTTTTTTCCAAGCTATCAAATCCGCTGTCATCGAAGTTGGTCGCAGTATCATTGTCGTTTTTCAGGTTCTCTGGATGATCATCAAAAGTGTTTTTACGACAGGTACTGCTGGGGAAGCTGGCGCTGGGGTGGTCGGACCATTTGGTCTTTACAACTATACTAGCGAGGCTGTCAAATTGGGCTTTATTTATGTTTTACAACTCTTAGCCATTCTTTCAATAAATTTGGGGATCATTAATATTCTGCCCTTTCCGGCTTTAGATGGGGGGAAAGTTCTTTTTCTGGGGCTTGAAGGCATTTTCAGGAAAAAGGTTATTCGTCAAGAAGTGGAAAATCTTATCCATACCATCGGCTTTATTTTGCTAGTTATCTTGCTTTTGGCAATTACCTTTAGAGATATATTACGCTTTCGCTAAACTAAAAACTAAAAACTCAAATGTTAAAGTTTTCAGTTAAAACAAAAATGATTAAATCCTTTATCATTTAAATTGAAGCTTTAAGTTTTGCCATTTAAGCTTTAACATTATAGAATTAAATTATGCGATATTCTCAAAGCTTCATTAAAACCTTTAAAGAAACACCGCGCGAGGCAGAAAATGCTTCATCAGCCTTGCTTTTACGTGGCGGTTTCATTGACCAGGAAACAAGCGGCATTTATTCTCTGTTGCCCCTTGGTTGGAAAGTAATCCAAAAAATTTCTCAAATTATCCGTGAAGAAATGGATGCGATTGGCGGGCAGGAAGTATTTCTACCTTCGATACAACCCAAAGAACTTTGGGAGGAAACAGGACGTTGGAGCACCATGGACCCTCCTTTGTTTAAATTTAAAGACCGTCATGAAAAAGATTTTGCCTTGGGCTCAACCCACGAAGAGGTAATTGTTGATCTTGTCCGCGATCGAATCTCTTCCTATAAAGAACTGCCGCAGATGCTTTATCAAATCCAAACTAAATTTCGTAACGAACAACGCTCGACGGGCGGACTTTTGAGGGTAAAGGAATTTTTAATGAAAGATGCTTATAGTTTCCATGCTGACCACGAGGATTTTGAAAAATATTATCAAAAAATGGTTGAAGCATATCGCAAAATTTTCAAAAAAGTTGGCGTTGAAGTAAGAATGGTCGAAGCGCATTCCGGTTCGATTGGTGGTAAACGTTCAAACGAATTTATGATTCTTTCTGAAACAGGCGAAGACGAAGTTTTTATTTGCGGCTCCTGCGACTACGCTGTCAACGCCGAACTGACTACTGATATTAAAGCTTGTCCGGCCTGTGCTGGCGCGGTTAAATCGGCCAACGCTATCGAGGTAGCCCACATTTTCGATTTGGGCGATCTTTATTCAACTAAAATGAATGGCCTTTTCACTGACAAAGATGGCAAACAAAAATCCTATTTTATGGGATGTTATGGCATCGGCATCGGCCGGCTTTTAGCTTCGATTATAGAGGTAAGTCATGATAATAATGGCATTATCTGGCCTGAGCAAGTTGCCCCTTATCAAGTTTATTTGGCTGATTTAACAAACAGGAAGGCAAATAAAGTTTACGACGAACTGACGAAGTCAGGAATCGAGGTTTTGTATGATGATCGTCCGGAGTCTGCCGGCGTTAAATTTTCCGACGCCGATTTGTTGGGGTTACCTTATCGAGCCGTCGTCTCTGAAAAAACTGGCGACAAAATTGAGGTAAAAAAACGCGATAGTAAAAAGTCAAGTCTGATAACGCTTGACAAGTTTATTGAACAATTGCGACAATAATAAAGACAAAAATAAATAGTAAGGAGGTTTGATGGACGAAGACAAAACGACCACGCCAGCAGCTGCAGGTGATTCTGGCTCTGATGATACTGGCGCCATGCCAGTAGAAGAGGAGGAAGAGAAACCAACGCCTGCCGGAGAAGGAGAAGTCGCTGAACCAGCGATAGGTGAACCAGCTGCAGGCGAAGAAGAAAAGAGTGAAGTACCGGCCGCGCCGGCTGGCGATTTGGGCGAAGAGGCCAAAGGCGAAAAGCCGGAAGAGTAATTTTCAAAATTTTATACAAAAACCCCTGCGATTATGAGGGGTTTTTGTTATTGACAGAAGAACCATTTAATGATACATTTTTTTCTGTACGTTAAGTTTACCCACCGTAGTCCCGCCAAGCGGGACGAAGGTGGGAATTAGAGATGAGGAAAGGGGGCAGCCATGGGTAGGTGGATAGCGATTCTGCTGGCCATACTGGCCTTGATACTGGCCAGTGGGGTTCGATAATGATCGGGTAGCTGCGTCTGGGTGCGAGGTGCCGAGGAAGCACGATGCGTCGTGTGAGGCGAAGTCCCCGTCCTGGATAATGATACTCGAAAAAGGGTATCAGCCTCGCACCCTCGAGCTGCCAGGTTAAAAACCGGGGCTCGGGCCGAGCCCACAAACCACAAGACACGGTGAGTTAAGATGGCATCCCGAAAGGGATAGCTACGACAAGCCGACTCCAACGTGGTTTACCACCAAAGAGGATACAAAGGTTTCGTTTCTGCTGGGGATGTTTCCCCAGTTGGTAACGGTTCCTTCCCCTGCCTGGTAGCTCTTTCGAGCCCGCGACGAAGCGCGGTCGCGCTTCGTCGCCTCATCCCTGATTCTTAAGATTTTAATGGCTCACCTCTTGAGCCGTTAGATTTAAGATAGACTTTGAACTAAAAGTGTGGTAAACTATCGCCATATGGAGTTTAAGATATCCTCAAAATTCAAACCTGCCGGTGATCAGCCGCAGGCGATTGACGAATTGGTGGCAGGTCTTAAGAAAGGCAATAAACATCAGACTCTTTTGGGTGTCACCGGTTCCGGCAAGACTTTTACGATGGCTAATGTAATTGAAAAAGTCCAGCGGCCAACTTTAGTAATTGCCCACAATAAAACGCTCGCAGCCCAATTGGCGGCGGAATTTCGCGCCTTTTTCCCCAACAGCGCGGTCGAATATTTTGTCTCCTACTATGATTATTATCAGCCCGAGGCCTATTTACCGACGACTGATATCTACATTGAAAAAGAAGTTGAAATCAATGAAGAAATTGATCGTCTGCGGCATGCCGCCACCCAGGCATTACTCGCGCGGCGGGATGTAATTATTGTCGCCTCGGTCTCTTGTATCTATGGCTTAGGCAGCCCCGAGTTGTATCGCGAGAGCTTTTTAAGTTTAAAGATCGGTCAGCGAATATCACGCGACGAAATTATCCATAAACTGATTGATTTATACTTTTCACGTTCCGAGATTCTCGGCCGGGGTAAGTTTCGCGTTCACGGCGAAATCATTGATATTGTGCCAGCCGATCAGGAAGTCGTTATTCGTTTAGAAATACATTCCAATATTCTGCAGAATGTCGGAATATTTGATATGGTGTCGATGAGAAAATTGTTAGCGGAAAAAGAAATTACACTTTATCCGGCCAAGCATTTTGTAGTTGATGAGCCGACGATGGCGCAAGCGATTGGCGAAATCGAGAAAGAATTGGAAGAAAGATTAAAATATTTTGAAAAAGAAGGCAAAATTATTGAAGCCGAACGTTTGCGTCGCCGCACCCGTTATGATTTAGAACTTTTGCGCGAAATTGGTTATTGTCCGGGAATCGAGAATTATTCGCGATACTTAACTGGCCGCCGCGAAGGCCAGGCGCCTTATACCCTCATCGATTATTTTCCCGAAGGCTATTTATTGATCATTGATGAATCACACGTGACCGTGCCTCAACTTAATGGGATGTATGAAGGTGATAAATCGCGTAAAGATTCTTTGGTTGAACATGGGTTTCGTTTGCCGAGCGCTCGCGACAATCGGCCGTTAAAATTTCCGGAATTTTTGGGCAAAATTAATCAAGTTATTTATACTTCAGCCACTCCGGCCAAATTTGAGCGGGAAAAATCAAACCAAATCGTCGAACAAATTATTCGCCCAACCGGCTTAGTTGATCCGGAAGTTGAAGTTCGGCCAATTATTGGTCAAGTTGATGATTTAGTCAAAGAAATTCAAGAAAGAACTCGCCACGGCGAGCGGGTTTTGGTGACGACCTTGACCAAGCGTATGGCAGAAGATTTATCAGAACATCTCAAAGAAGCTGGCATCCGTGCCGAATATTTACATAGTGAAGTTCAAACTTTGGATCGGGTTGGGATTTTGGATAATCTTCGCAAAGGCGAATTTGATGTTTTAGTTGGCGTTAACTTATTGCGAGAGGGATTGGATTTGCCAGAAGTATCATTGGTGGCGATTTTAGATGCCGACAAAGAAGGATTTTTGCGAAGTGATGTTTCTTTGATCCAAACCATCGGTCGGGCGGCACGTAATGTCCGCGGTAAAGTGATTTTGTATGCCGATAACATCACCGGCTCAATGAAGAGAGCGATTTCGGAAACCATCCGCCGCCGCCAGATGCAAATTGAGTTTAATAAAAAACATCATATTACTCCCAAGACTATCCAAAAAGCGATTCAAACGATTATTGATCACGAACTCAAACCAGAAGTGACGCGCGAGTATATTAACCTCGAAAATTTAGAAGATGTCCCAGTTGTCATTAAAGCCAAAACTGAAGAAATGAAAAAAGCCGCTAAGGAATTGCGCTTTGAAGAAGCGGCTATTTTAAGAGATGAGATTGTTCAGTTAAAGAGATTAAGAATTAGATAGTAGATTTTTGATTTAATTAATGATATAATAACATCGCACATTTAATAAATTGTATAGGGAAACCCGCGAAAAGCGGGTACTATTTGCGTTTATGTACGACCCCAGCATAACTCCTTCCTGACTTATTGAACTACGTTCAATCACGCAGGAGCGTCGTATGCGGGGCAGGCAAAATCATCATGTATGACAAAATTATAATTCGCGGAGCTCGAGAACACCCCAGCACAAAAGCTTACTGGTTTACAGAACTACGTTCTGTCACGCCGTGCGCTTTATGCGGGGCAAGTAATTTAAAAAATGTTACAAAATATTATTATTAAAGGCGCGCGCGAACATAACCTGAAGAATATCGATTTAGTTTTGCCGCGGAACAAATTTATCGTTTTTACCGGACTTTCCGGATCAGGAAAGTCGACTTTGGCGTTTGACACGATTTACGCTGAAGGTCAACGTCGCTACTTAGAATCGCTTTCAAGTTATGCGCGGCAATTCTTAGGTCAAATGGAAAAACCCAATATCGAATCAATCGAAGGATTATCGCCGGCGATTTCAATTGACCAAAAAGCCGCCTCCCACAACCCCCGCTCAACCGTGGGCACGGTAACCGAAATCTATGATTATTTAAGAGTTCTTTTTGCTCGCATCGGCGTACCTCATTGTCCGATCGGCGGCGAGCCAATCACTAAACTTTCTGTCGAGCAGATGGTAGAAAGAATCCTCGACATCGGCGAAGACAATCAAATCAAAATCTTGGCGCCAATTGTGCGTGGTAGAAAAGGCGAGTATCACACTTTGTTTGAAAATTTATTCAAGCAAGGATTTTCCAAAGTCCGCGTCAATGGCAAGGTGCGCAAACTTACCGAAAAGATTCCCTTAGAAAGATATGAGCAACACACCGTTGAAGTTTTAATTGACGAGGTCGAGGTCTCATCGGAAAATATCGCGCGAATCACTGACGATATCGAACAGTCGCTCAAATTGGCTGACGGCTTGGTAACAATTGTTCATCAAAAAAATGAACAAACTTTCAATCAAAAATTATCTTGTCCGATTCATGGCGCCAGTATTCCCGAAATTGAGCCACGGATATTTTCATTTAATAGTCCTTTCGGCGCTTGCCCGGAATGCGATGGCTTGGGCGCCAAAAAAGAAATTGATGTCAACTTGATTATTCCGGATAAAAATTTATCAATTGCTCAGGGCGCAATTATGCCGCTTTCCTACAAACCCAATAATTATTACGGCGTGGTTTTGCGAGCGGCGGCTGACCGTCTGGGTTTTTCTGAACACACACCAATTTCCAACATGCCAGATGAAAGATTGAATGATATTTTGTTCGGCACTGGCGATATCCAAACTTTGCGCATTCGCTACTGGACTCACGGTCAGGCACGGACTTTTTGGATTAATTTTGAAGGGATTATTCCTTTACTCGAACGCCGCTATCGCCAAACAGAATCTGACAATGTTCGCCGCGAGATTGAACGTTATATGAGCCAAACGCCATGTCCTCTCTGCCAGGGCGCGCGGTTAAAAAAAGAAAGTCTGCTAGTCAAAATCGCCGGTCAAAATATCTCCCAAGTGACAGCAATGTCAGTGGCTAAGGCCCTGGAATTTTTTGAAGGTTTAGAGTTATCAAAGCGCGAGATTCTTATTGCCGAAAAAATCTTAAATGAAATCAAAAACCGCTTAAAATTTCTGGTCAATGTTGGCTTGGATTATTTGACTTTGGATAGAGCGGCGTTTACTTTGGCCGGCGGGGAAGCACAACGTATCCGGCTGGCATCTCAGATCGGTTCGGGGCTAGTCGGTGTTTTGTATATTCTCGATGAGCCATCAATCGGTTTGCACGCCCGCGATAATATTCGTTTATTGGAAACTCTCAAACATTTGCGCGATTTGGGCAATACAGTTTTAGTCATTGAGCATGATGAAGAAACCATGCGCGAGGCAGATGAAATTGTCGATATCGGGCCAGGGGCCGGCAAGAGTGGCGGTCAAATTGTGGCTCAAGGAAACGCCGAGGATATTATCGCCAATCCCGAATCAATTACCGGCCAATATTTGTCAGGCAAAAAGAAAATCGAAATTCCTGAAAGTCGCCGCAAGATTAAAGATAAATATCTCACTATCATCGGCGCTGGCGAAAATAATTTGAAGAATCTCACCATCCATATTCCCTTGGGCGTTTTTGTTGGTGTCACCGGCGTCTCCGGCTCGGGCAAGTCAACTTTAGTCAATGAGATTTTGTATAAAGCCCTGGCCCGAAAACTGACGGGTGCTTTGGAACGACCTGGCAAACACGCCCGCATTGAAGGCGCGGAATTTTTAGATAAAGCCATTATTATTGATCAATCGCCGATTGGCCGAACCCCGCGCTCAAACCCGGCAACTTACACCAATCTTTTTACCCCGATTCGCGAACTATTTTCCAAAACCCGTGAAGCGAGAATGCGCGGCTATAGCCCCGGCCGTTTTTCTTTTAATGTTGCTGGTGGTCGCTGCGATAATTGCGAGGGCGATGGTTTGATCAAAATCGAAATGCATTTTATGCCCGATATATACATTCCTTGTGATGTCTGCGATGGCAAACGTTTTAATCGCGAAACCTTGGAAGTCAAATACAAAGAAAAAAATATCGCCGATGTTTTGGCAATGACGGTTGACGAAGCCTTGGAATTTTTCCGCGACATTCCCAAAATCGCCGATATTTTAGAAATTTTAAAAGACGTTGGTTTGGGCTATATTCATTTGGGGCAGGCAGCAACGACTTTATCCGGTGGAGAAGCCCAGCGCGTCAAATTGGCCGAAGAATTGGCGCGCCGGGCAACTGGCAAAACCTTATATATTTTAGACGAACCAACTACCGGATTGCACTTCGACGATATTAAAAAATTATTAGCGGTTTTACAAAGATTGGTTGATACGGGAAATACGGTTGTCATTATCGAACACAATTTGGACGTCATTAAACAAGTTGACTATATTATTGATTTAGGTCCCGAAGGCGGGGATGATGGTGGCCGCCTCATCGCCACTGGCAGTCCCGAAGACATCACCAAAATCGAAAAATCATATACTGGGCAGTATTTAAAAAAAGTCCTTAAAAAATAAACGAAAGCCCCCGTAACACTTACGAGGGCGAATGAGACGTAGTAGTCGCGGCGTCTTTATGAAGGTTGAAAGATGGTGGCCCTATCAAACCGACTTAAGGCGCTGATAACTGCTTGATTGCGTTGTTCATAGTACTCTTCAAGCGTGACGAACTCAGCAGCAATGGGAGATCCAGGAGTATCGGGGATCTTGACAAAGGAAATCCTGGGCTTGACTGGCCGGTGATATAGGTGATGTGCCGCGATGTAGCCATCAACTATTCTTCGAACTTCTCGCTCGGGATGGTTACAGGCCCAGGTCAACAGAAATACAGGCTTGTTTTGGTCCTTGGGATTCGGCTCAACAACCATGGTAGCTTCTAACTCCAATGAAGCGGGAACTGCGAGATGGGCATTTCTTAACCGATTACGAATTGCTTGACTGTGACTTTGGGGGAATGAACAGTGATGAAGTACTGCTTGTCTAAGATCGAACGAAATTTCGTACTTCGGCATCTGTCCTCTCCTCTTTGAAGGATAACAACATTATAATAAATCTACGATTGATGTCAAGAAAATGTTGCGATATATCGCTGAAAGCGTTATAATCGATTGTCATGGAAAACGCAAAACTTTTATTCAAAATCAAAAAATTTCCTGACACCCCGGGTGTTTATATTATGCGCGATGCGCGACGGCGGCCCTTGTATATTGGCAAGGCGTCATCGCTCAAGCGGCGCGTCTTGTCGTACTTTCAGCGGCCGCAGGAGACGCGTTTAGAGCAAATGTTGGCGCGAGTATATAGTATCGAAACCAAGAAAACCGATTCAGTTATCGAGGCGCTGTTTTTAGAAAACGAACTCATTAAAAAATATAAACCAAAATATAATGTCAAACTTAAAGATGATAAAACTTTTTTGGGCATTTTTATTACCCAAGAAGATTGGCCGCGGATTTATCCGGCCAGAATTACCCAGAAATTACCAAAGGGCGAGTTTTACGGCCCATTTCCTTCAGCTGGACAAGTGCGCGAAGCCCTGCAAATTATCCGGAGAATTTTTCCATTTAGAGTTTCCTGCACGCCTCTTTCTGGTAAAGCGTGCTTTGAATATCACCTGGGTCAATGCCCGGGGGTCTGCGCGGGCAAAATTAAGGTGCGAGAATACCAAAAAACGATTCATCAAATTAAATTATTCTTAAAAGGCAAAAAGAAAAGTGTTATTAAAGAACTTGAGAAAGATATGAGACAGGCGGCCAAAGACACGGATTTTGAAAAGGCGGCGAAAATTCGCGACCGAATTTTCGCTCTCCGTCACATCCAAGACGTTGCTTTAATCCAAGAAGAAGATCTGCGTCATCCCGAAGATATTCCGAGCCGGATTGAAGCCTATGACGTCTCCAATATCTCCGGTTCTTTTGCTGTTGGTTCGATGGTTGTTTTTAGCGAAGGTTTAGTTGATAAAAGCCAATATCGCAAATTTAAGATCCAAATTTCCGAAGCTTGGAAAAGAGGGGCTGACGATGTCGCGGCCCTTAAAGAGATTCTCTCGCGCCGACTTAATCATACCGAATGGCCATATCCTGATTTAATTTTAATCGATGGCGGCAAAGGACAAGTAAATGGTGCGCGCGAAATCTTAAAAGCCCGACGGCTTAGCATTCCGATCGTTGGTATTGCCAAAGGGCCGGAGCGGGATAAAGATGAAGTTATCGGTTTGGAGAATCTTCCCATCGATAAAAAATTGCTTCTGCGCGTCCGCGACGAAGCCCATAGGTTTGCCGTGCAATATTATCGGTTGAGACATAGAAAAAACTTAAAATAAATAGTATAGTGGAACTAAAGGCTAGATCCGCCGTTGGCGGATCGCCCGGCCGCACTTGGTGCGGCATAGGGAGGTAATTTTGCATCGTCCTCTTATTGTTGCTAATTGGAAAATGAATACAACGCTCGCTGATTCAATCGTTTTGGCAACGCAGATTAAAAATGCCGTTTCGGATTTGGATGTTGAAGTTGTTCTTTGCCCACCTTTTATCTGGCTGGTACCCTTGGCGGAAATTTTAGAACATGCCCCGGCTAATATCTCGCTTGGAGCTCAAAATATGTGGTTTGCCGATAAAGGACCAATGACTGGCGAAATTTCCCCTTTAATGCTTAAAGGTTTAGCCAAATATGTAATTTTAGGTCACAGTGAACGTCGGCTTCATTTTAGTGAATCAAATGCTCTTATTAATGATAAGATCCATGCCGCTCTCCAATATGGAATTACCCCGATTGTCTGTGTCGGCGAACTAAAAAAAATGCAGGAAATAAAACGGGCGCGGGGAAGACCGACAAAATTAGAGGCGAGATCAAATATCCTTCAGCAATTAGAAAGCGTCCTAAAAGGGATAAGCCATGAAAATATTGAAAAAATTGTTTTTTGTTATGAGCCTGTCTGGGCGATAAGTAAAGGGACGCCAGAATCTCGTAACCCGGCGGATGGCGCTTATTCAAACTTAGTCATCGAAAAATTAAGAAATGAAGTCTTGGCCAGAAAATATGGTCAGACGATTGCTGAGCAGGCCCGATTTATTTACGGCGGCTCAGTTGACGCGTCAAATATTAATGAATTTCTTTTCCAACCGGAAATTGACGGTGCCTTAGTCGGTGGAGCTTCTTTAAATGCCAAAGAATTTATCATGATTTGCCAGGAGGCAAGCGGGAGAGAATAATGTTAGTTTCGTCAAAGCAAATGGTTCTTGAGGCTAGGGCTAAAAAATACGCCATCGGTTGTTTTAATACTTCAGATTTAGAAATTACTAAAGCGATCATTCGGGCGGCTGAGGCCCAAAAATCACCGATAATCATTGCCACCTCGCCTAAAGCCATCGAATATGCCGGGCTCGAGACTTTAGCTTCAATCATTCGATCCGAGGCCGAGAATACCCAAATCCCGGTAGCTTTGCACTTGGATCATGGCCTTACTTTGGACATGGTGGAAAATTGTCTAAACATTGGCTATACTTCGGTGATGTTTGACGGTTCGGGATCCGATTTAGAACACAATGAAATCCTGACTCGTCAGGCGGTGGAAATGGCTCATTCTCATGATGTCCCTTGCGAAGGCGAACTCGGGTCTTTGGGTAAGGCCGGCCAAAACCGCAGTCGATTAACTAACCCTGATGATGTGATTGAATTCGTCCAAAAAACCAGTATCGATTATTTGGCCATTTCCATTGGTTCTGAGCACGGCATTGGGGAAAATGAGGTCTTAGACATTAAATTGCTAAAAAAGATCAATTCATTGACCCACGCCCCGCTCGTTTTACATGGTGCCTCAGGCGTGTCTCGTGATGATATTAAGAAGGCAATCCAGAATGGAATCGCTAAAATTAATATTGATACTGATATTCGCCATACTTTCTCTAAATCCATTCGCGAAATTCTAAGGCAAAATACCCAGGAAAAAGATCCTCGCGAGATTTTATCCGAAGTGATGAATGACGTTCAAAAATTGATTGAAGCAAAAATTAAATTGTATGGGTCAAATAATAAAATATGACATATGAAATTGTTACAATTGGTGATTGTATGCGGGATATTTTCCTTTTTCCTGATGTCACAGAGATGGAAAAACCGGCTCGAGGTGAAAAAATCAGAGAGAACTCGGAATTTGAAAAATATCTCGTTTTTGGCCTCGGTGACAAAATCACGATATCCGATGTTGAATTTTCTGTCGGCGGCACGGCCGCTAATGTTGCCTCAGGCCTTTCAAAATTAAGTTTTAAAACAGCGATTATTTCTGCGGTTGGCTCGGATCATGCCGGTATCGATGTTAGAGAAAAGTTACAAACTCAAAAAGTTTCAACCAGTCTCATCAAGGTCTATCATAGTAAAAAAACCAGCTTTTCTGTTATTGTGTCGTACAAGGGCGAACGAACAATTTTTGTTTATCACGCTTACGAGCCCCAAAATTTCCATTTACCAGAGAATCTTGATACACGCTGGCTTTATCTAGGGCCGATGGCTAAGGATTTTGAAAGATTGTTCGATCAGGTCGTTGCCGAGGTGGTCAAAAAAGACCTGAAAGTTGCCGTCAATCCGGGGGCGGTGCAAATAGAAGCTGGTCTTCATTCATTCGGTGGTCTTTTAAGATTAATAGACATAATTTTTTTAAATCGTGAGGAGGCCCAAAAATTATCCGGGTTACCTGGCGTGTCGGATATTCGCGATTTGGCCAAGATAATTCTTGCTCAAGGGCCAAAAATCGTGGTCATCACTTGTGGTAAAGAGGGCGCCTATGCTTATAATGGCTTGGATTTTTATCGGGTTGGTGCTTACCCGGCCCACCGCGTTGATGCCACTGGCGCCGGCGATGCCTTTGCGGCCGGTTTTCTTGCTGGTATAATAGAAGAGCAAAATCTTCCGACTTCGCTAAAGTGGGGCGTCATTAATTCAGCTTCAGTGATTGGAAAAATCGGCGCCCAAGAAGGTTTGCTTTCAAAAGGAATTATAAAGAGGAGGGCAAAGGAGTATCGATGGCCCGCCGACACCTTGCGATTTTCCTGAAAGGCGTGGCAGAAAAGGTTTTATCCGGCCAAAAATCCGTCGAAATAAGACTCAGCCAGAATCAAATTGCCCCCTATTTAGAAGTTCAAAAAAAAGACGAGATTCTCTTGAAAATTTCCGGCGGCAAAATAATTGGCAAAGCAATCGTGGATAATTGTTTATATTACGAAATTTCTAATCAAATAACAGTTAATATGCTTCGAGAAAATTATCGAGAAGAGGCCGCCATGGATGAAAAATTCTGGGATACTCATAGGAATGCTCGCTTTGCCACGGTAATCTTTCTTAAAAAACCAACCAAATTTTTAATGCCCGTGGTCTTCAAGAAACGTGATCGAAGGCCATGGGTCGTGATGGAGGAGAAATGACACGCATGCAAATAGCTATTAATGGTTTTGGTCGAATTGGCCGAACTTTTTTTCGCGCCGCTTATGCGTTGCATCCGAAAGAATTTAACATCGTTGCTGTTAATGATTTGGGTGATATTGAAACACTGGCGCATTTATTAAAATATGATTCTTCCTACGGCGAGTTTGCCGGTCAAGTCAAAGTTAAGGGTGATAAATTAATGGTCGATGACAAGGAAATTACGGTCTTATCAGAAAAAGAGCCTGCCAATTTACCTTGGAAAGATTTAGGGGTGGATCTGGTCATCGAGTCCACCGGCGTCTTTACCGATCGCGAAGCCGCCTCTGCCCACGTCAAAGCTGGCGCCAAAAATGTGATTATCACCGCACCAGCCGAAGGTGAGAAACCAATCAAAACGATTATTTTGGGCGTCAATGAAGAAGAGTTTAATCCAAGTGAGGATATTTTATCGATGGCCTCCTGCACGACGAATGCCCTGGCGCCAGTGGCTGATGTTTTGCATAAAAATTTCGGCGTTCTAAAATCATCAATGACGACAATCCATTCTTATACGATGGACCAACGTTTACAAGATGATGCTCACAAAGATCTTCGTCGTGCCCGGGCAGCTAGCTTATCAATCATTCCCACCACCACTGGAGCAACGATCGCTGCCACCGCCGTTATTCCTGACTTAAAAAACAAAATGAATGGGATTTCTTATCGAGTACCGACAGCCACCGTCTCTTTACTGGAATTCGTTGCTTTAGTCTCAAAGAACGTGACTGTCGAAGAGGTTAACGCGGCTTACAAGAATGCCGCCGATGATCCCAAAACCCAAGGAGCGATTGCCGTTTCAAATAAACCCTTGGTTAGCGCTGATTTTAAAGGTGATCCTCACGGGGCCATCATCGACCTCTTGTCAACTCAGGTAATTGATGGTAATCTTGTAAGAGTAGTGGCTTGGTATGATAATGAATTGGGGTATTCCTACCGTTTAGCAGAATTTTGCAAATATATAGAAGAAAAAACCATAAGGAGTTAAATGCGTAAAGATTGGATTTTAATTGGTATTATTGGGCTGATTTTAATTGTCGGTCTGGGATTAATTGGCTATCTTAAATTATCCAAAAAACAAGTCATTGCCAATCCCGAACCCTCTGCCTCTGGCCAAGCAATTGCCGGTGCTGTCACAGCCGAATATTTTAGCGAAGATGCCAAAGTTATGTATTTTTATTCTGATTTCTGTCATTGGTGTCAGAAAGAAATGTCAGACGTTTTGCCTGATTTAGGCAAGGAAGGTTATCGTCTAAAACCAATGGACGTCGCGACCAACCCAAATTTAGGGAACCAATATAATATCACTGGTACGCCCACGTTTGTGGCCGCCAATGGTGATCGATTAGTTGGTTATCAAGAAGCCGCCGCTTTAAAAGCTTTTCTTGATCAACATAAAGAATAAAATTTTTTAAAAAATAAACCGACAAAAAAATGCAGAAACTTAAAAAGGGCCAGCGAATTACAATTGGATTGATAATTTTGGCTATGGGCACTCTTATTTTGGGGGCTGATCGTCTTTTTGTTTCCGCCGACAACGCCAATTACGGTCAATCAATGACAGTTTTAACCATTGTTGCTCTTTTTTTCTTTTTGATTGCCGCCATTTGGCTTTTTAGAACAACATTCGATTAGTTCGATAAAGAGGGTTAATGGCAGTGGAAATCAATGAAAAAAACTTTGAAATAAAACCTCGTCAAAATGTTCTCCAGAGTCAAAAATGTCAAAATTTTCGCGATTTTGAAGACGTAGCGCTTTCTCGCGATGAATCAAAATGTATTGGCTGCGGCCTTTGCCGAACCGCATGTTTGGAATACAACAATTTGGGTATTCCAGTGGAGACAAAAGTTGGTGATTGTACCTATTTCCGTCCAGATGGGAAATTAAAGGTTTCCGAAAGCAATTGTACTCGTTGCGGCCAGTGTGTCATGGCTTGTCCAACAGGGACCTTGCAAGAAAAAGATAATATTGAGGATGTAAAAAAAGCCCTCGCTGATCCTGATAAAATTGTTGTGGCCCAAACCGCACCTTCTTCAAGAGTCAGTCTGGCCGAAAGTTTTGGCGGCGCGCCGGGAGAGATTTTGGAAGGACAGATGGTAGCTGCTTTAAAAAAACTCGGCTTTGATTACGTTTTTGATGTTAATTTGGGAGCAGATTTTACCACTTTTGAGGAGGCATATGATCTCAAAGACCGAATTGAGGAGGGGACGATTCCTCTTTTTACTTCTTGTTGCCCAGCACGGGTAAAATATATTGAAGATTTCCACAAAGACTTGATTGGCAATATTACTTCAGTCCGTTCGCCTCAGCAATGCCTGGCAGTTTTAATTAACACTTATTTTGCTCAAAAACTTAAATTAGATTATAAAAAAATTATTGTGGTCTCGATTATGCCTTGTATCGCCAAAAAATTTGAATCGCGGCGCGAAGGCGAAGATAAATCCGGCTACTGGGATGTTGATTGGGTTTTAACCACGCGCGAATTTATTAAAATGGTTAAAGAAGCGAATATCGATTTAAAAAATATTGAGCCGTCTAAATTTGATTCGCCGTTGGGTGAGGCATCTGGCGCCGGGGCAATCTACGGCGCCGCCGGCGGGGTGATGGAATCAGCCATCCGCACTTTTGCCGACATTTTTCATAATGAAAAAATTGATAAAATCGATTACCAAGAATTCCGCGGGATGGAAGGAATTAAAAAAGCGACAATCAATATCGGCGGCAAAGATATTAAAATTGCTGTTGCTACAGGACTAGCCAACGCGGAAAAAATAATTGCGGAAATAAAACATGGTGAAGTTTATCATTACATTGAAGTCATGGCTTGCCCCGGTGGTTGTGTTGGCGGCGGCGGCCAGCCCAAACCGCAAACCCTAGAAATTATTAATAAAAGACGAGAAGCTTTATATGAAATTGATAAAAAATTATCCATCCGCAAAGCCCACGAAAATCCGGTGCTCCAACAAGTTTATAAAGAATTTTTAGGCTGTCCCGGCTCGGAATTAGCCCAAAAATATTTACATACCAATTACAATGTGAGGCAAGCGAGGATTTGTAAAATTTAGGAAAATATGGCCAAAGTAAAAACTCAAGTTATAGCCAAAGTCAAATGGGAATCAATTGTGTGGTTTGTAGGATTAATGGCGGTCGTGGCGGTTTTGCCGCACTATGTCCACAATCAATTCATCACCGGGCCGATTGTTAATGCGGTTTTGTTTATCGCAGTAGTAACATTGGGTGTCGGCAACGCAATATTAATTGGTCTAATTCCATCAGTCGTCGCTTTAATATCGGGATTACTGCCAGTGCCGCTGGCGCCAATGGTGCCGTTTATAATGATTTCTAACGCAATAATGATTTTAACATTCTCGTATTTTAGAAAAGTAAATTTCTGGGGCGGGGTTATAGGCGGAACTTTATTTAAGTATGCATTTTTGTATTTAACCTCGACAATCGTGGTTGGTTTAATATCGAATCATAATATTGGCTTGAAAGCCGCGGCTACCATGATGGCTTGGCCACAAATCGTGACTGCGATCGCTGGTGGCGTGATTGCGTTTGGGATTTTGAAAATAACTTCTAGGGATTTGAAATAAAAATATCACGGAGGAGGCAATATGCTCGAAGATTTGGTTTTTGTTTCAATTTTCTCATTACTTTTTGGGGTACCAGCTTTAGTAATTTTTTATCTTATTGCCCGAAGTAGTCCTGGTAATCAAAATATTAATTCTTTTAGTATCCAGGGAATGTTCAAGTTGCTTGCGGAAATAGTCGGCCTCTACTTACTTTTTTGTTCAATTTATTTAGCGGTTGTAACAGTTCTTGCATTACCTGGCATTCAAGGCACAGAGGGATTTTCTGCTGTTTTTCTGCTTGGTGGAGATGTAGTAGCATTTATTGTTACTATATTAATGACGGTGATATCATTTAGATTAAAAATTGGGCCCAAAGATACCAACATAAACCAAGGATAATGACTTTGGAGTTCTAAGACTCTATGAAAAAAATTCAAGAAGCACAAATTGAAGGAAGGAATATTTTAGTGCGCATTGACACCGATGTGCCGATGGCAAAAGAATGGACTGATGGTCAGACGCGGGAGATTTTAGATGACGAGCGCCTGCGCGCCTCTATTCCTACTATCAGATATTTGTTAGAAAAAGACGCCAAAAAAATTGCGATTATGGGCCACGTTGGTCAACCGAAAGGCGTTGATCTAAATTTTAGTTTGTGGCCAATAGCTAATCAATTATCAGTGCTCTTGGGCTATAAAACCGAATTTTTCAAGCCACAGCTAAACTATTGTCTCGATGAAAAAATCATCATTTATGAAAACATGCGTTTTGATCCACGAGAAGAAAAAAACGATCCTGGTCTCGCCCAAGACTTAGCCAAAAATCAAGATTTTTTTGTTCAAGATGCTTTTGCCAGTTGTCATCGCGCTCACGCCTCAACCGTTGGAGTGGCAAAATTATTGCCTTCTTACGCCGGGATGGCCGTTCAAAAAGAAGTGGAAAATCTTTCTCAAGTTATTGCCAGTCCCGCCGAAGGTTGCACCATCATTATTGGTGGTAAAAAAACCGAAGATAAATTACCAATGATTGCCAACCTTTTAGGCAAGGCGGAAAATTTTTTGATCGGCGGAGTGGTTGCCAATACTTTTTTAGCGGCCAAGGGCTATAATTTGGGAAAATCGCTGATTGAGACGGAAGTTTTATCTAAGGCAAGAGAAATTTTACAAAAATTTGCCAGCAACCCTTCAAAAAAATTATTAATGCCGGTTGATTTAATATTTTCCAGGTCGAAAGATATGCCCGTAGATTTAAGACATGAAAATATTGAAGATCTAAATAATATCGATGATTTTTTTGCCGTCGATATCGGGGCGGAGACTACCGCCAATTTTCTCGTCACTATCAAAAATTCAAGGACGATTTTTTGGAACGGCAATTTAGGCGTTTCTGAAGTTGAAGAATTTCGGAAAAATACTTGGAAAATTGCCGAGGCGATTGCCAATTCTCGAGCTCAAAAATACGCTGGCGGCGGTGATACCAGCTCTTTTATTCGCCAAGTGGGCTTGGAAAATAATTTCGATTTTATCTCCAACGGCGGCGGTGCCACCCTCGAATTTTTGGCCGGTAAACCCCTGCCGGGACTGGAAGTTTTGGAATAATCGCTCGCCAGTATCCGTCAAAAGATGCCGGCACTACTTCGACTCCAGCGCGTCGAAGGTGCCTGCTATCTCGGCCAAAAAGTCGCCTGCGGCGACACCATGCTTTTTGGCCTGCGATGGCCACTTTTGAGGACACTTGGCTTCGCTTTACATAAGAAAAAAAATTGTATATAATATAGTTCTATGGAAATAAAAAAAGAAGATTTACCAAAGTCAAAAGCTAAACTCACCATTAAGGTCTCGTCACCGGAAATGCGGGGATTTTTTGCCCGTACTTATAATAAAATTGCGCCGACGATTGAGATTAAAGGTTTTCGGAAAGGGATGGCGCCGCGTTCAATGACGATTGTCGCCATCGGCGAAAACCGTCTACAGCAAGAAATTATTGACCTAACCTTACGAGAAACTTTCACTGAGGCGCTCAAAAAAGAAAATCTTATTCCTATCGCATCGCCCAAAATCAATATCAAGATGCTCAAAGATTTAACCGCTGATACCGCTGCCCTCGAATATGAAGCGGAAATTGATTTATTGCCAGAAGTTAAACTTGGTGATTACAAAAAAATCAAAATTCAAAGTTCAAAAATCATGCCTCGCGCAGCTGGCAAAATGGAAGTCAGCCAAGACGAGATAGATCAGGTTTTATCGCACCTGGCTCGAACGCGGGCCGAGTTTAAAAATATTAGCTGTCCGGTCAAAGAAGGTGACCGTCTCGAAATTAATTTTGAAGGTTTGGAAAAGGGTGTGAAATTAGAGAATCTTTCGAGCCAAAACTATCCGGTAATTTTGGGCAGTAAAGTTTTGATTCCCGAATTTGAAGCCAAATTAATTGGTCTTAAAAAGGGCGATAAAAAAGAATTTAAAGTGATGATGGCGCCAACAGCCAATGATAAAAAACGTCCGATCAATTTCAAAGTCGAAATTTTACAGACCCAAGAAGTCATTCTGCCGGAGATTAACGATGAGTTCGCCAAAAAATATCAAAAGAAAGATTTGACCGAGCTTAAAAAAGCAATTAAAGAAGACGTAATCAAACAGAAAGAACAACAGCAACAGAGAAATCTTGAAAATGCGGTTTTGGAAGAACTCGTTAAAATTACCCAAGTTGATATTTCTGATAGTCTCATCGCTCAGGAAATTGATCGTCAAATTAATGAGATCCGCTCACGGACGGCGACAATGGGACTCACTTTTGAAAAATATTTGGAAAATTTAAAGAAAACTGAAGGGGAATTTCGAGAAAGTCTCAAACCTCAAGCGGAAAAAACGATTAAAATTGGTCTAGCTTTGGGCGAGATTATCAAAAAAGAGGGGATGGATTCCAAAGACAAAGAAGCCGGGAAGAAAGCTTTGGATAAGTTGATCTCTTATGCGATAAAGTAGTATCGTTCGCCCCAGCCACGCCAAAACATACCGGGCCTAAAATTTCCCCAGCGAGGAAATTTGACCCTACGCGCTCGGCCTCGCTCTTGACCGTGCAGCTCGGCCTGCGCGAGTTAGTTTTGGGTGGCATGCGGCTCACTTGACAAATCAAGAAATGTAAACTATACTTAACATCGAAAAGGAAACAATGAAAGAAGACACAACTAATCAGTATTTAGTGCCGATGGTGCTCGAAAAAAGCCAGTTTGGCGAACGGGCGTACGATATTTATTCGCGATTGCTTAAAGACCGAATCATTTTTATCGGCGGGCCGATTGATGATGCGGTGGCTAATCTCGTGATGGCGCAGTTACTTTTCTTGGATGCTGAGGATCCGAAAAAAGATATTTCGATCTATATTAATTCGCCGGGTGGGGTAGTCACCGCCGGAATGGCAATTTATGATACAATTCAATATGTTAAAGCTGATGTCTCGACGATTTGTATTGGTCAAGCCGCTTCCGCCGCCGCCATATTATTAACCGCCGGCACTAAAGGCAAACGCTACGGCTTGCCTCAGTCTCGAGTGATGATTCATCAAGTGATGGGCGGCGCTGAAGGTCAGGCAACGGACGTTGAAATCCAAACCCGCGAGATTTTGCGAATTAAAAAAGCCATCAATGAAATCTTGGCCAAACATACCGGTAAAACACTGACAACAATCGAAAAAGACACTGACCGCGATTTCTATATGACGGCCGCTGAAGCGAAAAAATACGGAATCATCGATCAGGTTATTAAACAGTAGAAGCCAACCCCGTACAATTCCTTCCTGACTTATTGAATTACATTCAATCACGCAGGAGCGTCATATACGGGGCAGGAAAGTATGGTATTATTGATCAAGTGATAAAGAGTTGAACACCTCAACGGGGTGAGGTGTTCGCGAACCTTGAAATATGGTTAACGGCTCAGGGAGTGAGCCGTTAAAGTTAGGAATGAGGAACCCCAGCACAAATCTTACAGATTGTGCGGGGCAAGGAAAGGGAGGCGAGAATGCCGATCATCGAGGTTATCAAAGAGATAACGGCTGAGGGTCGGGATTGGCTGGCATCGATTGAAGACTTTCTTTATGACATGCTGGATGCAATCGAATTGATGATTCGCGATGTATGCGAGCTTATTGATTTTGCCAATTGAGAGGGAGAAAGGGAGGAACGAGCGATGGATAGATGGCTGAGCGTGATACTGGCTATACTGGCGATGGTATTGGGGCTGTCTTCGCGTTGAAGCCCGAACCTTCGACCAAATCACGCCGCTACTCTAGCAGCGGGCCCCGCCGCCTAGTGGCCTAAGGCTACTAGGCTGAAGCAATCGGCCCGGGTTGGAGATTGCGGGTTCGATTCCCGCCGGGGCCATCTCACGAATCTAGCCGAGGGCAGATGTCTTCGGCTCTTCATCCCTGATTCCTAAACCTGCTGTGGAAAGGCAAATCGGATGAAACCAATACTGGTGACTTCGCGTCAAGGTGGAACCGGTAAGTCAACAGTTGCCGTTGGGGTGGCACAAGGATTATCCATCCGCGGTAAGAAGACCTGTCTCGTCGAAGCGGATGTTCTGGAAGGGTATTTGGCAGTCAAACTCGGGGTTAAGAGCGGCCGGACCCTTTCGGAATATCTCCGTCAGAAGGACCAGGATGTCGAGATAACTGCCTTCATATCGGGCGGTGTCAACCTGCCTTCAGCTCGGAAGAAAAAGCCGCTGCCAAGCTTTGATTGTATCTTCGGATCAGATTTACCTGACCGCGAGGTGTTAGAACCACAACACTGGTTGGCGATGGCCAAAAAAGAGATGCAGAATCTAATCTGGTATCATCCTCCACTCGTCAGCGCAGGGCTGGGCACGGTCTGGCGGAAGCTCGGGAAGGCGGGGTATGAATATTGTCTCATTGATTGTCCGCCTGGTCTGAGCCCTGTTACCTCCGTAGTCCTTCACTCGCTCTCGAAGTGGCGAGGCTCATCGGGTGGAATGATGCTTCATCCGACTCATCTGGGCCCTTCCCTCATGATGCTCGAGGACCTAATGATTCTAAGGGGAAAGTACGGTTTCCCCCAGCTGATGGAACGGCTTGGTTCCGTGCTCTTGATCAATCGATTGTCGGCGGAATGGAAGGCCCGGGGGACAGCCTCCCGTCTCAGGAAGCTGATTCCTGAACTCACCGTTCTGCCGCTCTACCGCGTCAAGGCGTTGGAGCCAAGTTTCAAGCCGCTCCAGTGGGAGAGCATCGTCAAGATGGGGATCGAGAGAGTGGTTGAGTCAGTGGTCTGATTAATGGGGTCGTCTCAAAGAAGTATTAGGGCGTTGATGTTTCGACGCCCTTTTCCTATCCGAGATATACGAATGGGAAGAGATATCGGGCTTGACACGAATAATGAGCATGCTATAATACAATTGAAAGATAATTGATGGAGGTAAATTTTTAACAAATTGATATAAAACAATACATTCGAGGATAAACAAAAGAGTTCCTGATCCTTGGAGCTTTTTTGTTTACGCTTGAACGATATGGATGAACATTAACAATGGTTGCCCCGCACAACTCCTTACTGCAAAACCTATTCCATAGTGTTATTGCAGTGCATTGTATGCGGGACGAACCTGTAGAAAAAACGAAATTCTTTCAGTTTTTCTACGGTTGCAAGAACTTCTTTAAGTATAGAAGTAAATAAAGCTTTTTCTTTAAGATTAGAAATAAAAGAAATCTAAGTCAGATGTTTATCTAGAGCAATCTAGATTCTCATACAATTTTGAGAGTTTGATCCTGGCTCAGGATGAACGCTGGCGGCGTGCCTAACACATGCAAGTCGCGCCCCTGCAAAGGGGCGGCGAACGGGTGAGTAATGGCAAGGAACGTGCCTTATCCCGGGAAATACCCCCGCGAAAGCGGGGCTAATGTCCCATAGTCTCGCAAGAGTAAAGCTCCGGCGGGATAAGATCGGCCTTGCTCCTATCAGCTTGTTGGTGAGGTAATGGCTTACCAAGGCGACGACGGGTAGGGGGTCTGAGAGGATGATCCCCCACAATGGGACTGAGACACGGCCCATACACCTACGGGTGGCAGCAGTTGGGAATATTGCGCAATGGACGACAGTCTGACGCAGCGACGCCGCGTGGTGGAAGAAGCCCTTCGGGTTGTAAAGACCTTTTTTAGGGGACGATTGTGACGGTACCCTAAGAATAAGGGCCTGCTAACTACGTGCCAGCAGCAGCGGTAATACGTAGGGCTCGAGCGTTATCCGGATTTATTGGGCGTAAAGAGCATGTAGGTGGTAATCTTAAGTCGAATTTCAAAGTCCTTGGCTCAACTAAGGTTCTGGATTTGAAACTAAGATTCTTTGAGGATAGTAGGGGCAAGCGGAACTCCCGGTGTAGCAGTGAAATGCGTTGATATCGGGAAGAACACCAATGGCGAAGGCAGCTTGCTAGACTATTCTGACACTGAGATGCGAAAGCGTGGGGAGCGAACGGGATTAGATACCCCGGTAGTCCACGCCGTAAACGATGCAGACTAGCTATCAGAAGTATCGACCCTTCTTGTAGCGAAGCTAACGCGTTAAGTCTGCCGCCTGGGAAGTACGGCCGCAAGGCTAAAACTCAAAGGAATTGACGGGGACTCGCACAAGCGGTGGAGCATGTGGTTTAATTCGACGATAAGCGAAGAACCTTACCAGGGCTTGACATCTAGGAAAGCCGCCAGAAACGGCGGCGTGCCCGCAAGGGAATCCTAAGACAGGTGCTGCACGGCTGTCGTCAGCTCGTGCTGTAGAGTGTGGCCTTAAGTGGTCCAACGAGCGAAACCTGTATCCTGTGTTATTTTCACAGGAGACTGCCGTAGTTTATACGGAGGAAGGTGCAGATGACGTCAAGTCAGCGTGGCTCTTACGCCCTGGGCGACACACGTGCTACAATGGCAGAGATAACGAGTTGCAAAACCGTAAGGTTAAGCTAATCTCTTAAAAACTGCCTCAGTACGGATTGAGGTCTGCAACTCGACCTCATGAAGCTGGAATCGCTAGTAATCGTGGGTCAGCACACCACGGTGAATACGTTCTCGAGTCTTGTACACACCGCCCGTCAAGCCAGCCGAGTCGGCGGGGC